>JANQRK010000057.1 GCA_028284585.1 Chromatiales bacterium | reverse complement strand
ACAAACATCCTACCAATCCAGGTCAGCTTTCTTGCCTAATTTCAAAATCTTATCGAAGCTCGTCCACGCCACAATTCCTTAAGTCAGTGCCATTGCCCTTAAATTCGGCGATGATCGGCTGTAGAGGCCGTCTCAGCGTACTGAGCCTCGCCAAGTGCGCCACTGCCAGTGCGGCGTCGGCGCGCTAGCATATGGATATGCGATGGCCGGTGCGCGAAGCAATGCGGTATACCCCTTTGTTCTGCGAAGAGAACATCTGGTGGCTGGCGCGCTCGTTGATCGACGATGGTTGGCACCCTGAGCAGCTCAGTGTGCTGGTGTTTTCAAATCCCGATCGCAGCATCCTGATGTCGGCACAGCGCGCCGGTGCTGGGGGTGGTCAGGTCGTCTGGGACTACCATGTCGTGCTCAGCGCCGAGCGCGATGCAACGGCCTGGGTACTGGATCCGGACAGCCAACTCGCCTTCCCGGCCCCATGTGAGATTTACATGCAGCAGAGCTTTCCGATCCAATCGGAGTTGCCTGAGCAGATGCGTACCTGGGTTCGGCGTATCCCGGCAGCCGATTATCTCAGGCACTTCCATTCAGACCGTCGCCATATGCAGGGCCGGATCCCGGACTCGGCCTTTCCAGACCATCCGATCATTACGCCGGCATTAGGTGTACCGCGCATCAGCTTGGCCGAGTATTGCGACATGCAAGGGCAACTGCTCGATGAGAGCTGTGTGGAGCCGGTGCAGCGCTTGGGCCCGGCTGCGTAACACCCTAGCCGTCGTAGTCCCACACCCGCCAGCCCGGGAACAGTGGGAAGTACAAGGCCAAGCGGATCGGCCGGTCTTCGAGCAGGCGCAGGATGTCGCCATAGGTCTCGAGTTGTGCGCGGTAGCGTGCCTGCTCGCGGTCGAGGAAGGCGTCGCGGTCTTCGGCCAAATGCTCACCTGTCTTGTAGTCGATGATCCAGCGCACGCCGATGTCGTCGACGAAGCTGCGATCGATCACACAATGCCGCGTGACATCGTTGTGTGCGGTGGTTAGCGGCCATTCGCAGTGCGCCTCGTGCTGCGCTGCCAACAGCCAGCGCCCGGTTTCGTCTGCCAGCGTCTGACGCAGTGCGCGCAGGGCCTTGTCGGTGGCCGCATCCAGTTCGTCGGTGGTGACGCCCAGGTTGCGCAAGGCGAGTCGCAGTCGTGGGCGCAGCTCGGTCAGCCGCTCGTCCGGCCACTGTGTCAAACCCTCCCGGGCGATCCGTTCGAGATAGCGGTGCACCAGGGTTCCGACATGCCGTGCACTGTCGCTGGCCCAGTCGAACTCGATCGATTCGCGGCCAGCTGGTGCATCCTCGGCTAGCGCGACTGCCGGGTGATCGGTCGGCCAATGCGGTTGCCAGTCCGCCGCGAGACGCCGTGGCCGATGCGGCACGGTTGTCGGCGGCGGGGTCGCGGCGGCGTTGGCGCTCAGGCTAGTGAAATGTGCTTCGACCACCGGCCACAGCGTGTGCAGCAGTGAGCCGCGCCTGGGTCGGTGCGCGGCCTGCTGTGGGTCGACATCGACGTGTCCCAGCAGGTGCAGCCGGCGGCGTGCTCGGGTGACTGCGACATACAGCAGGCGTGCCGTCTCGAGTCTGTCCTTGTCGCTGTTCAGTAGGCGCAGGAAGTCGGAGATGGGTTCGCTGTCCTGCCCGACGCCGCGGATGGGTGCCATCAGCAAATGCCCGTGACCGGCCGGATCGATGCGCTCCAGCCAATACAGCAGTTCGCGTTCGCCACTGCGCTGCGGGCGACCCAGCCCAGGCAGGATGACGCTGTCGAATTCCAGACCCTTGGCCTTATGCATGGTCATCAATTGCACCCGACCGTCGGATTGATGATCGGGCGCCGCATAGAGTCCGACAAGGGCCTCGTCGAGGGCCGCGAAGTCGAGCAGACCACGTGCCTGCTCCAGGCGGTCGAGCAGGCCGAGGAAGGCCTGGGCGTCGTCGTGCCCGGCCTCGCCGACCACCGCCAGGCCGCCGAGTTTGAGCCAGATCCCCTCGACCCACTGGCGCAAAGGACGACGGCCACGCGCCGGCAATTGCCCGTCCAGCACCGCGTGCAGGCGTTCGACGCGGCGCCGGCCGTCGTCGCTCAGGGTCGCCAGCACCCTGGGGTCGGCGAGACGATCCGGTAGACAACGCGCCGGGTCTGCAGCGATGCCCAATAAATCCTCCAGGTCCAGACCCAGCCAGGGGGCGCGCAGTACCGTTAGCCAGGCAAGGCGATCGGCCGGGTGCAACAGGGCCCGGGTCAACTGGTGCAAGTCGCGCACTGCCGGGCGCTGTGTCAGCGGGTCGATGTCGACCGCCTGGAATGCCAAGCCGGCGGCCTTCAGGGCCTGGGCGATGGTCTGCAGGTGGCTGCGCGCGCGGGCAAGAATCGCGACCTGGCCATCGGCGGTCTCGGCCAGTGCACCCTGTACCAGTTCGACCACGCGTAGTGCCTCGGCTGCTGGATCGTTGGTGCCGAAGGCATGCACCTGGACCGCCGTCCCTTGCGCTTCTTGATGAAAGGCGATGGCACGTGCATAGGGCACGGCACCGCGCGCGATATCGACCGCGCCCGGCAGGATCCCCGAGAAGGCGCCATTGACCCAGTCGACGAGTGCGCTGCTAGAGCGGAAGTTCACCTCCAAGCGCAGCGCGGTGGGCCGTAGGTCGCCGATACCCTCGGCGCGTACCTTGAGATAGTGACCGACCTCGGCCTCGCGGAAGCGGTAGATCGATTGCATAGGGTCGCCGACCGCAAACAGTGTCCGCCCGTCATCGGCCTGCCAGCCGGCGGTCAGTGTCTCGAGCAATCGATACTGACCGCTCGAGGTGTCTTGGAACTCGTCGACCAGCAGGTGGCGCAGGCGGTAGTCCAACGTCAGCGCTAACTCGGTGGGCTCCTCCGGGCTGCCGAGTGCTCGTTGGGCGCGCATCTGGATCTCGCTGAAGTCGACTTCGCCGGATTCGCGAAATACCAGGGTCAGCTCGCTCGCGGCATGCAGCAGGACATGCAGCAGGCTCGCGAGAACCGCTTGCTGATCGGGATCCGGACCGCCCGCGGGGAGTGCCGGCACGGTGGCCCATAGGCGCAGCAGCTCGGGATCTTCGGTCAGCGCGCCGGTCAGCTCGGCGATCTCCTCCTTGGCCTGGCGGCGTTGCGCCTTGCCAGCGGCGTCCAGTCCGCGCTCGCTCGGTGGCAAAAACCCCAGCGCTTTACTCCAGCTCTTGCGCGGTTTTCTTTCACCGGTCAACAAGAGCTGCGCCAGTGCGCGCCACGCCGGCAGTTCGTCCCAGGCAACCCCAGGTGTCGCGACCAGCCGCTCTTTGCCGCTTGCCTGCGCGGCCCCATCGGCGACGCGTCGCAGACGCTCGAGCCAGTCTGCGTGGCAGGCATGGCGCAGCTGCGCCAAATGGACCTCGACCGCGGCATTGAGTGCACTGCTGATCGCCGTCCCGTCGGGCGAGGCCAGGGCATGGCGCAGCCACTGCTCGCGTCGCGCCAGCATGGCGCATAACAAGTTCTCAAGCTGCGCCTGGCGGTTGTCGAGATGGACCAGCAGGCATTCCAGATGCGGCCCCAAATCGGGGTCCTCGAGCAGGCGCAGGGTGGCGCGCGCGGCGCTGCGGTAGTGGGCTTGGACGCGCTCGCTGGGCGAGGGTGCAGCGCCGAGTTCACTGAGCAGTGGCATCTGGCGGGTCAGGCCATGACTCAGGCCGTCGAAGGTCTGGATGCGCAGCCGATTCGGGTTGTCACGCAACCGCCAGTCGGCCTGGTTGTCCTTTTTCAGCGCGGCGCAGGCCAGTCGCCAGGTCTGCCGGCGGTGGGCCTCCGACGGCTCTGGACCGAGCGCGCCGTCGAGTGCAGCCAAGATGCGATGGCGCATCTCGGCCGCTGCCTTGCGGGTGAAGGTGATCGCATAGATCTCTTCTGGGTGTTCGACCACCGCCAGCAGCCGCAGAAAGCGCTGGGTCAGCAGTTCGGTCTTGCCGGAGCCGGCCGGTGCCTGGACGATGAAAGACTCATCGATCGCCAGTGCGCGCAGGCGTTGTGCGGCGTCGGGCACGTGCGGATCTTGCTTGGGGGGCTCAGCCATCGGCGCTGCCCTCGGTTCCGTGAGGTACCCGACAGAGAGGCCCGAGTGCGCAGAACTCGCAGGCCTGGGCCGAGGGTGTCGGGTCGGCGCGCCCCTCGACGATTTCCTGTGCCAAGGTGTCGAGTGCCTGGCCCCAATGGATAAGCAGACTTGGCCAATCGGTCGCGGTATCGCCGGGTTTTGGTGGACCGACACCTGGTGCGACCGTGTCTGAGTGGCTGAATCCCACGAACTGGCAGCCTTTATCGTCGCGGCGTACCCTTGCCAGCAATGCAGCGCTGACCTCAGCGCCCGCCTCTTCGCAGTACAGCGGGAGTTGCGGCTCGCTCAGGCGCGCATCCAGCCAGCCATCGGTGCGAACCGAGCGTCCGGTCTTGTAGTCGATCACCGCCAGGCTACCGTCGGCCAAGCGATCGATACGGTCGGCGCGGGTCTTGAGTCTCAGCCCTTTGCGCTCGATGATTTGGTCTTGCTCCATTGCCAGCACCGAGAAAGCTTGTTTGCGCGTTCGTTCCAGGTGCAGCCAGTCGATGACCAGATCGGTGAGCCGGGCGCATTCGAGTGCGCGTAGGCGTGGGCCAAACAGGTCGGGGCGGCGTCGGCCGATGTCCTCGAGGGTTGCGGTGGCCAGGGTTTCGACCAGTGCGCGCAGATCGCTATCGGCATAGCCAGCGAGTGCCGCGGAATCTTTCAGGTGATGCCAGACCCGTTGCAACAGCCCGTGCACCAGGCTACCGAGCAGGGCCGCATCCGGCGCATGGCTGGGCTCGGCCAGCGGTTGCGCCCGCAGAAGAAACTGCGCGACCGCCTGAAAAGGGCAGGCGGCCTGCGCGGCTAGCAAGGTCGCGCCGCCTTGGAGTTCACCCGGGGCTGCAGTGATCTGCGGTGGTGGTAGCAGGTCACATTCCCCGGTCGTCGAACAGGCGTCGACCAGCACACTGTGCTCGGCCAGAGCCTGCTCGGCGGAGTCGAGTATCGGCCAATCTCGCAACAAGGGGCTTACCCTCAACTCGCGGTCGGCCTCGCGTTGCGCATGGCTGGCGATGACCAGTGGCGCGGCCTCGGCGAGGCGCGCCGTGAGGCCGTTGGCGAACGCCAGCTCCCGTGCCGCCGACGCGTGTGGCATGCTCAGTTCACGCTGCAGACTTATCGGCAACAGCGGGTCGGGGTGCGGCGCGGGTGGCCAGTGCCGATCTTGCATCCCGAGTAACCAAAGGGCATCGAAGCTTAGACCGGCCGCCTCGAGCGGCCCCAGGATCTGGATGGCTGCCGGTGGTGACTGGGCCTGGAACAGGGTATCGCCGGCCAGGGTTCGCAGCTCGGAAAATGCTTGCGAACGGCCCCAGGAGGGGGCCGTCTTGCCGAGCGCCGCCAGTTCGCCGAACAGGTTCTTGAAGCGTTCGTATTGCTGGTACTCGGCGCTGTCCAACGGTTGGTCGCCGGGCCAACCTAAGTGCTTCAGCCGTTGCAGCAACACGGCAGCCCAGCGCGCTGGTGTGGCCCGTGTTGGCTCGGTCGTATCGGCAAAGTTTGCGAGGCGGATTGCAAGGTCAGGACAGCGGCGTGGGTCCTGTTCATCGAAGGCCGCGAGTCTGCGGCGCAAGCCAGCGAGCGTCAGCCGTGGCCGGCCGTCCTCGCGCAGCCTGGCGTCGAGCATGGCGCGTTGCCCATGCTCGGCGCTGTACCCGCCGAGGAACGGACTGCGCAGCAGCTGACCGATCTCGGCCAGTGGCCGTTCGCCGTGTGCCAGGTCGAGCGCGAGCAGGGCGTGTGCGATCAAGGGGTAATCGGCCAGGGGTTCACCGAGCGAGAAGTTGTACGGTAGTGGACCTGTGCCCGCGGCCAGGGCATCGTCTGGTGACAGGGTCTCGCGAAAGATGCGTTCCAGATCGCGGCGTCGTTCGCTCATTTCGACCGAGACGATGCCGATGCGTGCCCGGGGTGTGGCGCGCGCTTGCTCAAGCGCCCAGGCCGCGGCCAAGCGGATCTCCTGTTCGACGTCCGCGGCCTCGACGCGGGCGTGGCGGGCGGCCTGTGGTGCGGCACGGTACTCGAGCACCTCGCAGCCGGCCGCGCGCAAGGTCTCGAACAGCGCCTCTTGCACCGGTGTGAGTGCCTCGAAGCCGCTATGCCATAGTCGATCGGGAATCGGCAGCGCAGTTTGTACAAAGGCGTCGCAGACCAGTGCCGGGAGCTCTGCCGGACTGAGTAGTCGATCACGTCGTAGTCGGTCTTCGAAGTGCGCGCGCCACGCCAGGAAGGCGTTTGTCTGATCACCGCCGAGACTGGCCAACGGGTATCGATCGAGCTGCCATTGCTGCAGCAAGGCATAGCTCGAGCGCGCGCTTTCGGCCGCGGCCGCAGGGCGCAGTAGCCCGGGCATGTTGACGGTGGCGGCGACGATTTGCTGCCACAGGCGCTTCTCTTGATGCGGGCTCAACAAATCGCGATCAGTGAATGCGCTGTCGAGCAGTTGCTCGTAGAGGCGCTGCAGCCAAGCGTTCCAGGGCAGGATGTCGGCGCTCGGCCAGGCGCGCCGCCCGGCGCCGAGCTGCAGCCGGTCGTAGTCTTGGCGTAGCTCGCTCGCCAGGCGTTTGTTGACGGTCAACAACGTAAAGCCGCCTTCCAGGGCGGCGAGTGTCTGGGTCACGGCAGGGCCATGCTCACGATGAAAGGTGATGCAAGGCTATCAGATGGCCGGGTGCCGAGTGCCGGTACGCCCCTTGGTGATGAGGATAGTGATGAGGTTCAGGTCGCTACACCGCCGGACACAGTGCCGGTCAGCGATAGATGGCCAGCTCCGCCGCATGGCGCGTAGGGTCTGAGTCGGCGACGGCCACGGTTGCCAGCAGGCTTGCAAGATAGCGCCTTGGCAAGCGGTGTTCGCAGGCCCCACGCACGACATGCTCGAGATACCAGGCGAAGGGGCGCAGGTTGGCATCGATCTCGGTTGCGCTATACAGATAGGCCGCATGTCGCGTGCCGTCACGCCGTGTCACCACGACCTGCTGTTGGGTGTAGCCGGGGCCCTCGTGCTCGTCCAGGACGGTTTTATGCTGTGGTGCGAACCAATACAGGACACCGTGCACGCGGTCTTCGCGACGCCGGCTCGAAGCCGCATCACACTTGCCGGAGCCATCGCGGCCGACCTTGTGGAACGCCAACCGATGACCGGGCAGCAGCGCCGGCCCCAAGGGTCGGGCGGATGGGATACGTCGGCACATACGTCGCACGGAGAGATTGGAGCCGTAAGCGAAATAGAGCATCGAATATGTCGTGTTGGTCTTGCGGGCGGGCTAGTGGGCCAAGCGGATAATTCTGTAGCGCTCAGAGCCACTGTGCGATCGCGAATCAAGGCGCGTTCCGCAGGCAATGGCGCGCCCTTGGCAAGAAACGCAACACCGAGTCGCGTTCGCACATTGGCTCCCAAAGGGCCGCGGCACAAGCATCGTGGGCGGTGTTGCCGTCCTTGGAAAGGGCCTGCCATTCCCCGTGGACTGCGCCTTGCCCACAATGCTTGTGCCGTGGCTGAGCGTTACAGAATTATCCGCTTGGCCCACTAGATGCTTCCTTGCGCGCTCAAGCGCGGTTGCCGGGAAACTGCCCTAGCGGCGTCCGGGGCCGAGCATGTACTGATAGACCTCGAGGTCTTCGGCGGAATAACAGCAGAACGAGATCTCGTCGAAGACATCGTTGTCCTCCAGCGCCGTGAACACCGTCTGTAGCGCGGTATCGGCCGCAAGATCCAATGGAAAGCCGTAGGCGCCGGTACTGATTGAGGGGAAGGCGATGGTGCGTATGCCATGCCGAGCCGCGAGTTGCAGCGAGTTACGATAGCAGGCAGCGAGCAGTGCCACCTCGTTGTTCTTTCCGCCTTCCCATACCGGACCGACGGTGTGGATCACATAGCGCGCCGGGAGGTCGAAGCCCTCGGTCAACTTTGCCTCACCTGTCTTGCAGCCATCGAGCTGCTTGCAGGCCTCGAGCAGGCGCGGCCCGGCCGCCTTGTGGATAGCGCCGTCGACACCCCCGCCACCGAGCAGTGAGTTGTTGGCGGCATTGACGATCGCGTCCAATGCCAGTGTGGTGATGTCGGCTTGCAGTGTGCGGATTTCCGTGGGCATGCGCGGACTATAGCAAGACTACGGCCCGTGTTGCGCGTTAGCCATTTGGGTGGATTGGTGTCCGGATGCGGGTGGACCGGGTAGGGGCGAACCAGGTAGGCATCTGAGGTTGGTGCCAGACCGCCCGCTGAGGGGTGCGGGGTCTGCACCAAGCGGGTTAGGACTTAGTTGCGGTGCGAAGGTGTGGTTGGGACAGCGACGGCGCGTGCGGTGAATTTCATCGAGCCGTTGGTTCTCTGCTCGTTACGGTCGACAGTGTTCCCAATAGGTTCGGTAGGTCTCTTTGATCTCGCTCTTGGACAAGCGAGCCTGTGGCTGAGGAACAGATACCACGCGGGCAGTGACGTGGCGTAGCTCTTGCGCTAGCGTCTTGCACACGCCCTTACCGACCACGATCAGGGTCTCTGGCTCGGCACTTTCAACTTGGCAGCGCGTATGTGTCCGCCAGCATTCCTCGATGGTCCTTTTCATCATCTTTGGGGAAGGTTTCTCGGCGCCGGGACTGTAGAGCGCTACGACAGACGCGTCGAGCAGCCAGATTCCCCGGTTTCGGAGTTGGCCGAGCACGCCAAGCTTGGCAGCTAACCGCTCCCTTGTTTTGCTTTTCGTGGCCAACACGTCATCGAAATAGTTCGGCGAGGTTGCTGGCCCCAAGCACGCCTTGAAGATCTTCCAAAACTGCGGTGTTCCGCTCATGGGCTCTGCGCCTTGCGGAAGAAATGCCTTCTCGCCGTATGCTAGACAGTAGACGAACCTGACGAACTGATTGGGCAAGTCGTCTGGCACGGCACCCGCCGGGAATCGACATGGCCTGTGTTCCCCAGCAGTCGTGAATACGTGCGATTCAGCCAGTAGCACCGTCCTCGTCCGCACCGGCTTCCAGTACTCCCTATGTTGTTCGACTGCCTCGACTACTGAGAAAGGCTCCATCGGGGCCTGCAGTACTTCGGAAGCGGCCCCGTAGGCATCGGCGAGCGTAGACATCATTCAGCAGACTTAGTTGTGTTCGTGAGCCATATTACAACGACGTCTGGAGTCGCGGCCTGGGAAGACATCGATGAGAGCCCATCGAGTGACTTAATCGAACTCTCACTGACAGAAGGGGTGCATCCCTTCGACATCCAGGCCGACAGGGGCTTCGCCGCCGTTGATTAGCAAGGGCGTTAGGCATCAGTAATTCATGGAGCGGGTATGCCGAATCACGAAAAACTCGACTACGTTGAGTTCCCGGCTAAGGATTTGCCCGCTACCAAAGCATTTTTCCAATCGGTTTTTGGCTGGGATTTCATAGATTATGGCCCCGAATACACTGCCTTCTCGGGCCAAGGCCTAGATGGTGGGTTTTTCCAGTCACCGTTGGTAGCAAGTGCCCAGAATGGCAGTGTCCTCGTTGTTTTTTGTAGCGAACGTTTAGAAGAGACACTAGACAAGGTCGTTGCCGCTGGTGGGTTGGTAGTAAAACCCATATTCTCATTTCCCGGAGTCCGAAGGTTTCATTTCACCGAGCCTAGCGGCAATGAATTTGCAGTATGGGGTCAACCAGATGGCAAACCGGGATTTGGGAATCCGTCACTATGTTTCTCGCACGGCTGTGCCGCGGGGCGCATAGCTGGGCGTCATGAGTAATAGAAATTGAAAATCTATGGTTATCCAATAGATGGGGATGGCCTTCAAGAATTAGTCGAGGTCGCTTTCCAAGCTGAGCCTGATCAACTCAGAAAGCTCGCCTCCTTTCTTGCGGAAATGGCCCAAGGCTCAGAAGAAGATCGGGAGAGTTTCGGTCACGGACATGCAAAGGGCTATTGTGAGAATTGGCCAGATGAGAATCCTGGTCTCCGGCCCATTCAGTATGGAGAGAGACGATGAAGTCACTGAAATGCGACCGCTGTGACCACATCGCCAAAGGAGAAACATTCGAAGACTGGATGATTGCGCTCCGGCCGCACTACGTGGCCGCTCACGCCGACGTGATGAACGATCCAACTCAAGGGAAGGAAGAGATGGAGAAATGGATCGCAGACAATCGGGCGCGGTTTGATGCGGCGTAGCTGATCCGTTAGGCGCAAGAGAGGACATGGAAGCCAAGCCATATCTGCGCAGTATCGAAGTCAAAAGGGAGGACATCAAGAGCTTCGATGAATACCCCTATTCGATTCCTGTGGTCCGCGAATTGGACTTCCTCGACTTCCACCCTGATGTGACGTTCTTCGTTGGTGAGAATGGCACAGGGAAATCAACATTGGTCGAGGCTATTGCATTAGCGATGGGCTTTGACCCAGAAGGCGGTACTCGCAATGTCCAACTGGCCAGCGCTGAAGATCAGTCTGGTCTGTTCGAGCATCTCAAATTGGCGCGAAGTTTTGCAAAGCCGAAAGATCATTATTTTCTGCGCGCCGAGAGCTTTTACAACGTGGCTACCTACATGGATTCGGTAGGGTATCTCGACGGCTATGGTGGTAAGTCTCTGCATGATCGATCGCATGGCGAGGCGTTTCTCGTAACCCTCAATGAAAAGCTGAAGGGAAATGGCTTCTACATCTTTGATGAACCAGAAGCAGCGCTATCTCCGCAACGACAGCTGGCTGCCTTGGGTTCAATCCATGAGCTGGTGAAAGAGGGTTCGCAGTTCATAATCGCAACGCATTCACCAATACTGCTGGCCTACCCGAGATCAAAGATTGTGCTTTTCGATGATTGTGGCCTGAGTGAGGTGGCGTATGAAGAAACTGAGCACTACGCGGTCACCAAAGAGTTTCTGAATAACCACGAACGTATGTTGCATTATTTGCTGAGCGACGAAAGTGACTGAGGGGGTCGCTTATTTCCGGTCGGCAGTTGCAGGCCTCTTCATACTTGCAGGATTACTCTTGGCCAGCTGCACCCCAGAAAACCTAGTGAGTAAGGATGCCGCTCCTGACAGCGATCACCCTGTCGTCGGTATCGATGTCTCAAAGTACCAACGGGTTGTCGACTTCGAAAAGGTCAAGGCGGCAGGGATCAGCTATGTCTTTGTCCGTGCTACTGAAGGCATCACGTACCAAGACGCGGACTTTGAGTCCAACTACCGGCAGGCCCGGCTAGCTGGTCTCGTCGTCGGGGCTTATCATTTTTACGAGACCAATGACGAACCAGGGGAACAGCTCGAAAACTTCACTAGTGTCGCGCAACTGAAACCGGGCGACCTTCCGCCGGTGATCGATATCGAGAAGCTGCACCATCAGGATGATTTGGACTTGGTTGAAAGTTTGAAGACATTCCTGCGTGGGCTCGAAATTCACTATGGTGTTAAGCCGATCGTTTACAGCGGCCTGAACTTTGCCAATAGATACATGACAGGATTCGGTGATTATCCGCTATGGCTGGCCGAGTACGAGGTCGCGGAGCCTACCTTGCCGCATGGCTGGACGGATTGGACGTTTTGGCAGTGGTCGCAGACCGCTAAGGTAGCTGGCATCAGTGGGAAGGTCGATGCAGATCGATATAATGGAACTGCGCTTGGCTTCCGTAAATTATTGATCAAGGATCGGCCGATCGATTGACGAGATGACGCCGGGCGTGCAGCTACTCCAAGCAGGCGAATTTTTGCGCAAGATTTACCTCGCACTCCGGCAGTCGGCCCAGCTTCGGATCGTTTGCCGCATACTGGATCGCCCTGCTGCTTTAGGGCCTCCTGCCGAAACGAGGGTGTCGACAAGCTGCTGGCCTCAGATCGGTGCAGAGGCCGGCGTATCGAGCGACGATAGCGGCACGACCTGAGGGACAGGCCCGCGCTTTTTTTCTGCGTGCTGCAGGATCCGCTCATACCAGTTGAAGACCCCCTCGGGCTCGTTGGCCATAGATTTCTCCAGGTCTCGGCTGAGCCAGTGCAAGAGTGGTGCAACCTGATCGCGCCAGCGGGTGGCCATCTGGGGAACGCTCTCGTGGAGAATGTTGCCGATCGAGAACTCGCGTGGAAAACCATACTCTAGAGGTACGACCTCACCATCGGGCTCGATCACCAGGGGTGAGAGTTGGTCGGCCAGCGGGGCGCCGAGGTCGGCTGCCCAGTCGCCGAGAAAGAAGCTATCGGGGTTCTGCACCAGCGCCTGGCTCTGCACTAGATCGACTTGAATGGCCATTCGGTCGCCGAGTGCCTCACGCAAGTATTCGGTCAGCGCGCAGGTGTAGGCAGCCTCAATGTCGTCAGGCCTGTCCCCGATCAGCTTCGGGTTGGAGATTCCAAAGGTCTCGAGCGGGTGAATGTGCAGCAACTGCGCCCCGGCATCGGCAGCGAACTCGGCGACCCAGGACAACTCATCCAAGCTGTGTTGGGTCAAGGTAAAGATGAAGCCGAAGCGAATCTGTCGTGACCGAATCTCTGGCAGCTTTTCTACCATGCTGTCGAATGCCTTGGCATGGTTGCGCATCTTGTTGTGTGACGCTCGTATGCCGTCAAGCGAGATCATCAGCAGATCAGTTGCGTCCTGGATCGCGTCCAGCCGCTGTGGCGTCAACAGCATGCCGTTGGTGATGATCGAATTATGCATACCTGCGGCCCTGGCATGGGTGAGCATCTCGGGTAGCGGTTGATAAAGCATGGGTTCGCCGCCGGAGAAGCTGGTCCAGCTGTAGCCCTGCGCAGCTAAGCCATCGATGGCTGTTCTTAGTGTGTTGGCGGGCAGCATCTCGGTCGCCTGCGGCGATGAGGAGGAGTAGCAGTGCTGACATTCAAGATTGCAAAGACGGCTGGGGTGTATCTGCACCACCTTTGTATTTCCGGTCGGTCCCATGGCGGTCGCCTCCGCGGCTAAGAAGTGGATTTTGGGTGTGCCTTGGACGGCGCATCTATCCCGCCGAGGTCCTGCTCAGATCGGCTTGGTCAAATCGGTTGGGGGCTAGGGGATGCCCTGGCCTGCATGTCACATCACCTTGATCGATGAGATCGACGAGTGAAGGTACGGCGCCGGTTGCACGATCCACTCGGTAGGATGCTGTGACTCCGCGGGCTCCGCCGTTGGCCTCAGTGATGAATACGTAATCGCGATCGCCGAAGTCAAAACCAAACGGCGTCGGCACGGCCGAAGGGCGTTTCAGTGGGCGACCTGCGGGTCGTCCGTTGCGCCTGACCGCGAAGATCGTCAGCATATTGGTCGCTTTTTCGGTGATCAGTAGCACAGTACCGGACTTGTTGAATCCGATTGGCGCCGGGGCTGTGAGCTGGGTGCGGTCAAGAATTCGGGTCGAACCGGGCAGGTAGACCAGTTGCCCTTGGTTGTTAAAACGAAAGCCGCTGATGCTGTCGTAACGCAGGCGTGGCGGGTCACTCTTATCGCCACTGCCTTTATTCAACACATACACCAATGTGCCATAGACGGCGACGCTGATTGCCGATGTGCCCCGCGAACTGACCCAGTTGACATATTTCAGGCCATTTTCCTGCAGTCGAAAGCTCATGACCGAACCGTCGCCCGCATGGGTTACGAACAACCAGCGATCGCTAGCTTCGGTCGCCATGGTGGCCTGGTAGCCGATCGGTGCATCAGTTCCGGTGCCCTGGGTGTCGAACGAACCAATCTCTACTAGTTGGCCAGACGGTTTTTCTACATCGAAGGCGAGTACGCGATTGCCTTCGAACTCGTTACTAGAGCTGTACACAATGGCCGCTGCTGGGGTGCTCAATGCGCTGAGCACACCGGCAAGTGCGCCGATCTTTAGTGCCCGCTCGATTTTCATGATCCAGATCTCCTGCTTAGCATAGGTGTGTTGTTCTGCCTAATGACGCCACGGTTGCGGTGCGTCGGTGGGAAAATTAGCGTTGCAGTGGTCTGTCGGTCCTAAGCGAAATCCAAGCTTGTTGTAAGAATTGTGGGTGGCTTGCCCAGGGTGAGCGGAGGACAAGGGGCCGATCTTTGTGTGCTCAGTGTGACGCTGGAGGTCGGTGCTGAGGGCGCGGCTAATGCCTCAAGGTAATGCAAGCAACTGCTGCAGATTCGGTCGGAGATCGATTCAGGCTGCGAGCCTCACTTAAGAGGTTAGCGAGATGTATCGGGGCCTGAAGGTGAATATGGCAGGGGGGAGATGTGACAAATTCACGCTCCTGAGAACAGGATTCCGCGTATCGGTGCTTCGCCCGCCAGCCAGAGAGCTGCCCATCGGAATACGGGTGCGGGCGTGAGTGACGGCAGAAACTCAGAAATCGCGGCGCCGTTACACTCTGTTACAAAGCCTAACCCGCCTGAAACCCAGTAACCCTGGGCAAAGTCCAGACTTCTCCCTGTGCTTACAACGCAATGGAGGAACGCACAATGTTGAAGACTGTATTGATCGTATTCTTGGTAATGGCCGTGCTCGCCGTCGGCGGCATGGCCTGGGCCAAACAACAGGGTTATTGCTCGGCAGAGGGTCACACGCGCCTTATCACCGAGCGGCTAGGGCGCAAGCTGGATCTGAACGATGAGCAGCAGGGCCGATTGCAGGCCTTCGCCGACCAATGGCGTGAGGTGCGTGGCGAGCGCAGTACAAACCGGGGTGCGATCAAGGATCGTATCGCTGGGCTGCTGTCGGCACCTGCGCTAGATCGTGAACAGGCGGTCGCGTTGCTTGACGAGCGTCATCAGGCGATGGGCGACAACAAACGTGCCCTGGTCGATGCGTTCGGTGACTTCAGCGACAGCCTGACGCCGGATCAGCGCGCGTCGCTGGCCGAGTTGATCAGCAAGCGGATGGGCCATCGCTGGGGCCGTTCGCACTGGGCGCACTAAGATCCGGCCATCGAGCCACCTCGGCCGGTTGTACCGGGCGGGGTGGCTCAGTGCAGAATTGCACCTATGTCGAAGATACTGTTAATCGATGACGACCCTGGTCTGGCCGGTCCGCTGAGCGAGTACTTCGCGCGCTTCAATCTCGATCTGCACGCCGAGCAGCATCCGCGTGAGGGCCTGAGCTACTTGCGCGAGCAGGGCGCCGATTTGGTCCTGCTCGATGTTATGTTGCCTGACACCGACGGTTTCGAAGTCTGTCGCGAGATCAGGCGCAATAGTGAGGTGCCAATCATCATGTTGACGGCGCGCGGCGAGGTCACCGACCGGGTCGTCGGCCTGGAATTGGGCGCCGATGATTATCTGCCGAAGCCGTTCGAACCACGCGAGCTGGTCGCACGGATTCAGCGCGTGCTCAAGCGCACGGACGCACAAGGCGGTACCGATCCGAATATTTGGTCCTTTCCCGATCTGCGTATCGATCGCGAGCGCCAATCGATCGAGGTGCAGGGCGCGGCGGTGGCACTTAGCCATATGGAATACCGGTTGGTCGAATTGCTCGCGGGTCGGCCGGGCCATCCCTTCAGCCGCAACGACATCCTCAATGCCCTGCGCGGCATCGATGCCGAACTCTATACGCGCTCGGTCGATGTGTTGGTCAGCCGGGTGCGCCACAAGCTCAGGCCGACCGATTACATCAAGACGGTACGTGGTGCTGGTTACAGCTTCGTTGGGAGACGCGAATGAGGAAGCGGCGGCACAGCCTTTCCGGCCGCCTGCTGTTGGGGTTTTTGCTGACGGCGGTGTTGCTGGCTGTGGTGGCGCGCACCGGCTTTCGGTTTGCACTGGATCACGATTTGCGGGACATGGCGGCACCGCATCTGGTCGAGTACGTTCAATACCTGATGGACGAGCTCGGCGACCCACCGCGCCCGGAGGCGGCAGCGGCCTTGGCGCAGCGCCTGCCGTTACAGATTCATCTGCTCGGCGACGTGCCATGGTCGTCCAGTGGTCAACCGCCGGTCGTCGAACCGCGACATCGCCAAACACGACGACTGCCGGATGGTACGCCGGTCGAGATAGCACGCGGCCGCGACGGCTTTGCAGTGCGGGCGCAGCGCAGCGGGGTCAGCGTGGTGCTGGTGCCGACCGGCTTCGAGTTCGCCGAGCATGCGCGCCTGACGATTGCGCTGACGATCCTCGGGCTGCTGACGGTGTTGCTGCTGGCCTATCATGCGATCCGCCGCCTGTTCCGGCCGATCGAGGTCATCCAGGCCGGCGTTGCGCGTATCGGCGCGGGTGAGCTCGAACATCGGGTGAGTGTCCGGCGGCGCGATGAGCTGGGCGCCCTGGCCAAAAGCGTCAATGCCATGGCCGATGACATCAGTCGCATGCTCGAGGCCAAACGCGAGTTGCTGCTGGCGATTAGTCACGAACTGCGCTCGCCGCTGACCCGGGCCCGGGTCAATGCCGAGCTGCTCGACGCTGCGCCGGCACGCGCCGCAGTGCTCGCCGATCTCGCCGAGTTGGAGACCCTGCTCGGCGAACTACTCGAATCGGAGCGACTCAGCGGGCGGCATATCGCACTGGATCGCCAGGCAGTCGATTCGACCGTTTTGTTGCGTGAACTGATCGCAGAATCGTTCGCCGATACGGCCTTGCAGCTCGACCTCGACCCCGAGGGCACCTGGCTCTCGCTCGACCCGGTGCGCATTCGCGTTTTGGCGCGTAATCTGCTGAAGAATGCGATCGACCATACGCCTCCCGATAAACCGGCACCGACCCTGACCAGCCATGTCGATGCTGACTGTTGGCGCCTATCGGTGAGCGATCATGGCCCAGGTGTCGCACCGGAACACCTTGCGCGTTTGACTCAGCCCTTTTTTCGCGCCGATCCATCGCGCCAGCGCACCAGTGGCGGTGTCGGCCTGGGACTCTACCTGGCCCGTGTGATTGCCGAGGCACATGATGGTCGACTCGAGGTGAGCAGCGAATTGGGGAGCGGGACACGGGTGCTGGTAGAGCTGCCGATCTCTGCCGGCGACTGACAGCGGGCGGCCTTCCTCGCCAGGCGGGTGAGCTGTGCGCTCGTCGCTGTCTCTGGTCGCCGGCACCCGTGCCGAATGGCCTCGGGCTGCTAAGCTCATAGCCACATCGGCAATGCGGCCGGAAAGCGGCCGCTGTTTTCGAGAGCCATACCATGTCTACTCGCCGCAGTGATATCAGCTCTACCCTTGCGTATCTGGTAGCAAGATTTTGGTGTCGACTGACCCGGGTATTCAGGCCGCGACCACCTGCGAAACCAGACTATCGTGCGATCTACACGGCTTCGCTGAGGTATGACCCGCCGCGGTCCTATGGCGAATGTAACAAGGGCACCTACATCGAGGTCTATGAACCCGACAAGCCCTGTCCTGGCGACAACAACAAACCCAAGGTCGTAATCTTCCTGCATGGATTTGCCTTGGGTGCCTCGCAGATCTACCGGGCGCATCTGATGCATCTGGTGAGGCAGGGCTATTATGTGTTCTATCCGAACTTCCAAACGGGGTTCTGCACCTTTCCGCCAAGGTTTTGGCGCACTGTCGCCGAGTTGGCGCGGGAAGTACTGGGAGACGGCCTGATTCACTCCCAGGAAAAATGGCTGAAAGCGGCCCTGAAGAGCGTTCGCGGCGCGTTCGAGACCGTGGGCTTTAGCGATTCGACGGCCTTGGATACCTATCTGTACGGCCATTCTCTCGGCGGGCTGTTTGCCCTGAGTTGGCCTTACTATGTGAAGCAGGAGGGTTATCCGGACAATATGCTACCGCGCCAGGTAGTAGTCGCCGATCCGGTCCCGAACACCGCGGCGGGATCGGTTCCAGGCCCTTTGGGGGATTTGTTCAAACAGCTCACCGACGACGTGGACATCCAAGTCACAGGTAGCGCCCTGACGATGCCGGTCGCAATCTTGCACGGCAACGACGACTGGGTCGCCCCGAAGGACGAGTGGAAGCTGCCTTTTACCTATATTGCGACGTCGCACAAAAAAATGTTCCTTGCCTTCACGGATCGGCACGGCTGCCCTGGGCTGTATGCCAACCACGAGCAGGCGACCGTCGACACCAGTTTTTTCCCGGTGCTTCTGGCGTTGTTGGTGCTAGATGGAGTCGGCGTGGAGGACACCCTGGATTGGCGCTACCTGTGGCACGCACTCGATCAAGTGATTCGATTCGAAGTACGGGCTGACCAGTTGGCGTTTGATATGGGCTCCTGGTCGGATGGGGTGAAGGTGACACCCGTGGAGATCTTTTTGTCTGGTGGCGTTTCTTAACGGGACCTCTAAAAATGCCTTCCATGGCATTTTTCTCCGCGGTAAGGCCAAAACGCGGTTTTCGCCTTACCTTCATTTTCAATCACTTGTCGTGATCGAAAATGGCAGCACATCCCTGTGCTGCTCGGGCACCTCTATTTTTAATGGCGCCCTTAAGCCACAGCGCGCGGTCTAATGCGCGCTTGGATGGAGACCCAGTGCCCGGCTGATGGACGTCACATGGCGCAGATCCGAACCGCAACAGCCGCCGATCACATTGACCCAAGGCATGGCCTCGCTCAGCGACTGATAGAGGAAGGCCAGCTCTTCCGGGTCACCGGCGTCCAGGGTCTCGGCTGCGTCGAGCTCCGCATGGCTGCAGCGCGACGCGTTGCAGCGCAGACCGCGTATCCGTTGGCGCCAGTCGCCGTTGCTTAGCACCTCGCTGAAGTGGTCGGGGTGGGCGCAGTTGACCATGAAGTAGGCCGTTGCCCCATCGGTTTCCTGGTCGACGAATGCGATCGCGTCGGCGAGCGACTGACCACTGGGGAGCGCGCCATCGGTCTCCACCGTAAAAGACACCACGGTGGGCAGGCCAAACTCTTGAGCGGCGCGGACAAAGCCCGCTGCCTCCCCCGACTGCGTAAAGGTCAATGCCGAGACCATATCTACCTCGGTCTCTGCCAGCCGAGTTGGGTGCGGTGATAGGCCATCGACTCATCCACGGAGAGTAGGTCCTCAGGTGCATAGGCGTCGCCGCGTGGTCCGACGAGGCCATTCAGCACTATGGGTCCGGTGCAGGCAGCGAACTTGTCGCGTAGTTCGGCAATCAGACGGACGGCCTCACGGTTGGCGGCTTGCAGCTCGGCATCCGATTGCTCTAAATCGGCACCCCAATGCGGATGGGCCTTCCAGGTGGGGCTGTCGAGGATGTAGCCGGCTCCGCAGGCACCGGCCAAGGTGAGAAAGCCGCGGTGGTAGCGAATCAGCGCCGCCCGTCCCGCTGGGTCATCGAGCAGGGTGTGAGCGGCAAACTCGCGAACCTCGAAACCATGGTTGAAGATCAGGTCGGTTTCCAGGCCCGCATCGGTCAGGAAGCGGTCACCATCGAGCTGAGGTAGTTGGTTGCGAAACTCTGTCAATATGGCGTCCTCGATTGTTCTCTGGCGAGATCATGGCTGGGCGAACCGGGACAGTCGGTCGTTTTGATGCCTGAGGAAACAGCTTGCGCACTTGGCGCCCGGTCATATCACCGATTGCTGCGCACAGGATAGCCGACCACTCGCCGAATAACGACGCTGTGGTGGCGAACTCGCGGAGCGGCGCCGCGGATCGGTCGGGTGCTGCCGCACCAGCCAAACTGGGCGCCAGCAGCCGCTCAAATAACTAGGCGAAGGCGCTGGGCAGCGTATGTAGTCTCGGTCGGACTGGGATCGCGTCCCGAGTGTTTATTCTGCGACTTGCGTCTAGGCAAATGGAGTGGTGCCGAAGAGAGGACTTGAACCTCCACCGGGTTGCCCCGACATGGACCTGAACCATGCGCGTCTACCAATTCCGCCACTTCGGCCGAGCCTCGGGAGAGCCCCAAAAACGGCAGCGCGGACTGTACTGCGGCACCTCATGGGGTGTCAACGCTACAATAGGGCTACTGTCGTAGCTCCAGCACCCAAGGAAATCCCTAGCCTGTGTCCAAAACCAAACCGCGGCGCGGCGGTCGGCCTCGCGATCCTTATGAGGCCCGCGAGGCCAAGAAGTATGCCAAGCCGATCCCCAGTCGGGAATTCATCCTCAGTGTGCTTGAAGACCATGGCGCCCCGCTCGATTTCGACGAGGTGGCCGAGGCCTTGGAACTGCGCGATCCCGAGCGTCGCGAGGCGCTGTCGCGCCGACTCAATGCGATGGCGCGCGATGGCCAAGTGGTTTGCAATCGGCGCGGCGGTTATTGCGTCGTCAACCACGAGGACTTGATCCACGGCCGAGTAATCGGCCACCCGGACGGCTTCGGTTTTTTGCATCCCGACGAGGGTGGCGATGACCTATTCTTGAATCCGCGTGAGATGCGCCGCCTGTGGCATGGCGACCGCATCATTGCTCAGGTCTCAGGTGTCGATCGGCGTGGGCGACGCGAAGTGGCCGTGGTCGAGGTGCTCGAGCGTGCCTTCGAAAACGTAATTGGCCGCATCCAGATCGAGGGCGGCGTGGCGATCTTGCTGCCTGATAACAAGCGCATCAGCCAACAAGTCTTGATCGCGCCGGAGCGTTTGGGCGGTGCCGGAGATGGCCAGATGGTGGTGGTGCGAATCGTCGAGCACCCGCGGGCGAAGCGCCAGCCGCTCGGTGAGGTGATCGAGATCCTGGGCGATCACCTGGCGCCGGGTATGGCGACCGATGTCGCGATCCGAGCCAATGATATCCCGCTCGACTGGCCAGACGCCGTCGAACAGGAGGTTGCTGAATTGGCTGAGGAGGTGCCGGAGTTATCCAAACAGGGCCGGGCCGATCTGCGCGCGACACCGCTGGTGACGATCGACGGTGCGGACGCGCGTGACTTCGACGATGCCGTGTTTTGCGAGCGTACCCGCAAGGGTTGGCGGCTATTGGTTGCGATCGCCGATGTATCCAGCTATGTCGCGCCTGGCACCGCATTGGATGCCGAGGCCTACCGCCGTGGTAACTCGGTGTATTTCCCTGACCGCGTGGTGCCCATGTTGCCGGAGGTACTTTCGAACGGCCTGTGTTCCCTGAATCCGCGGGTCGACCGGCTGTGCATGGCGGCCGAGCTGTACTTCGATTCCGAGGGTGGGCTGTATCGCTCGCGTTTTTTCGAGGCGGTGATGAACTCGCATGCCCGACTGACCTATGACGAGGTCGGCGCGATCTTGGTCGATGATGATGCTGCGTTGTCTGCCAAGCATGCGGATCTGCTGCCGCAGCTACGCAATTTGCATGGGCTGTATCAATTGTTGCACGAGGCCCGCGAGGAACGCGGTGCGATCGACTTCGATACCGTGGAGACCCGTTTTCGATTCGACGACCAAGGGCGGCTTGCGGCGATCGAACCCACCACCCGCCATGATGCCCACCGGATCATCGAAGAATGCATGCTGGCTGCGAACGTGGCCGCGGCGCGTCACTTGCTGCGCCACAAGATGCCGGCCCTGTACCGCATCCACGAGCGGCCGAGCATCGAGAAGCTCACCGATCTGGGGCAGTTTCTCGGCGAGTTGGGTTTGCGCCTGGAGGGCGGCACCGAGCCCACCGCGAAGGATTATGCCAATCTGCTCGAACAGGTAAAGGAGCGGCCCGATTTTCACGTGATCCAGGTGGTCTTGCTGCGCTCGATGATGCAAGCGGTCTACTCGGACAGCAATATCGGCCACTTCGGCCTTGCATTCCCGGCGTATGCCCATTTCACGTCGCCGATCCGACGCTATCCCGATCTCATGGTGCACCGAGCGCTCAAGCATCTTGCGAGCGGTGAGCCGCCAGAGGCCTTCGACTACACGCACCAGCACCTCGTGGCCATGGGCGAGCACTGCTCGGCCACCGAACGGCGTGCCGATGATGCGACCCGTGACGCGGCCGATACCCTGAAGTGCGAGTTCATGCAGGACAAGGTCGGCGAGACGTTCGACGGTGTGATTTCCGGCGTCAACGGCTTCGGCATATTCGTCGAGCTCGATGGGATCTACGTCTCCGGCCTGGTCCATATCACGGCCTTGGATCACGATTACTTTCACTTCGACCCGGTCGGCCATCGGCTCACCGGTGATCGCACCGGCAAGGTCTACCGGCTGGGTGATCGACTGCGCGTGCGGGTGGCGGCGGTCAACATCGACGACCGCAAGATCGACTTCGTACTGGCCGAGAAACCCGATGGGCCGGGCAAGGCGCAAAAGCGCTCCGGCGGCAAGCGTGGCGGCGGGCGCCGTCGGCGCGGCGCCCGCCGAGACTGAGCCATGCCGGCCGGGTTGATCGTCGGCATCCATGCCGTGCGCAGTGCACTCAAACATGGGGCGCGTCGAATCGACCGACTATTGTTCGATGCCGGCCGCAGTGATCGTCGCTTACGCCAAGTGCTCGATGCGGCGCGGGCCGCCGGCGTGCAGCCGCAGCCCAGTGATCGCTCGACCCTGGATCGGATCAGCGGTGGTGCCAACCACCAGGGCGTGATCGCACAGGGCGCCATCCCGACCAGCCTCGGCGAGGCGGATCTTGATGCCCTGCTTGGTAGGCTCGACGAGGCACCCTTCTTGCTGGTTCTCGACGGCGTCACAGATCCGCATAATCTCGGCGCCTGTTTGCGTTCGGCAGACGCCGCTGGTGTGCAGGCGGTGATCGCGCCGCGTGACCGCGCCGGTGGATTGACCCCGGTGGTTTGTAAGGTCGCCAGCGGCGCGGCCGAGACCGTGCCATTGGTCCAGGTCACGAACCTGGTGCGCACGCTGCGCCACCTGCAGACGGCGCATCGCATCACTGTCGTGGGGATGAGCGGTGGCGCCGCCGATCCATTGTTCGAGGCCGACCTGCAGGGTCCACTGGCGCTGGTGCTCGGTGCCGAGGCGGCCGGCATGCGCCGCCTGACGCGCGAGACTTGCGATGCCCTGGTTAGCCTACCGATGCGCGGTCAGGTGACCAGCTTGAATGTCGCGGTGGCGGCCGGAGTCTGCCTGTACGAGGCGTTGCGCCAGCGCGCCGGCCCCACCAGTAGCCAGGCCGCTCCGCGACTCTAGCCATTTGCACGCGATGGTATTTCCGTCTAACATTCCGCGGCTTTCCGGCCGCTATTCGGCCGATTCTCCTTGCCTCACCGGCCTGTGCTCGGGAGGCCATTATCCAAGAGGAGCGACAATGCGACACTATGAGATCGTGTTTCTGGTCCACCCGGATCAGAGCGAGCAGGTGCCTGCCATGGTCGAGCGCTACCGCGCGACCATCGAGGGCAGCAGCGGCACCATCCACCGCCTGGAAGACTGGGGGCGGCGTCAATTGGCCTACCCGATCAACAAGATCCACAAGGCCCACTATGTCCTGATGAATATCGAGTGCAGCGCCGAGGCGCTGGCCGAGCTCGAGAGCGCCTTCCGCTTCAACGATGCGGTGTTGCGCAACTTGGTCATACGCCGTAAGGCGGCCGTCACCGAGGCCTCGCCATTGGCCAAAGAAGACGAAAAGGATGACGACAAGGCCCCGGCACCCACGCGGGCCGCTGAGCCGGCCGAACCCGCAAAGCCGGCATCCGAAGCCCCAGCCTGACGCCCAAAGGGAGACCAACGCAATGTCACGTTTTTTTCGCCGCCGTAAGTATTGTCGGTTTACCGCCGAAGGCGTCAAAGAGATCGATTACAAGGATCTCAACTTACTCAAACAATATGTCAGTGAGTCCGGCAAGATCGTGCCGAGCCGGATCACTGGTACCAACGCCCGCTATCAACGCCAACTCGCCGATGCCGTCAAGCGTGCGCGTTTTCTGGCCCTGCTGCCGTACTCGGATAGCCACTGAGCGGCGCGCTTGGGTTGCGGCTACGCAAGGGGGCCGCTAGGTCATAGGGTAAGCGCATGAAGGCCTTCGCCAACTGGGTGATGAAGGGCCGTATGGAAGCGGTCATTGCCGCGCTGTTGTTTGCGGCGTTCGGCTTGCTGCTGACACCCCTGATGCTGCTCAGCTCGGCTGTCATCATGTTGACCGTGTTGCGCCAGGGTTGGCTCGAGGGCGCGCTGGTGATCTTTGCGTCGCTGGCGGTGTTCGGGCTGGGTGCCCTGATGTTTGCGATGCCGGCCGGCATGTTACTGGTCGGATTGATGATTTGGTTGCCCGCGGCATTACTGGGCGGGGTATTGGGGAGCACGGGGTCGCTGCGCCTCGCGATCGAGGTGTCGGCGATGCTCGCGGCCGGCATAGTGATGTTGCAGTACGGATTGCTGGGCGATCCGGCGGCATTTTGGGCGTCTGGACTCAATGACTTGCTGCAGCAGGTCGACACAGGAGACCTGCCGGCGGATCAGGTCAAGGGTACCGTCGAGTTGATGGCCGGCTGGATGCCAGGTGGGGTTGCAGCAGCCTGGCTACTGGGCTGTGTTGCCTCGCTGGTGCTGGCACGCTACTGGTCGGCGCTGATCGACCGGCCAGGGGCCTTCGGTTCCGAATTTCGTCGCCTGCGGTTCGGGCGCTGGGCCCTGCTGGTTGTGCCCGTGCTGCTGATCGTAGGGGTGTTGTTGAGCGGTGGCGAGCCGACCCTGATCGGGCAGCTCTACTTGGTGGGCATGCTGCTGTTCATGGTGCAAGGCATCAGCCTGGTGCATGGGCTGGTGACGGATTCCGGTGCCTCGGCAGCCTGGTTGGTCGGCATGTATCTGGTGCTGTTTCTGCTTGCCCCGCAGGGCATCCCGCTGCTAGCGATTGCCGGCTACTTGGATGGTTGGCTGGATTTTCGGGGTCGCGCTCGAGGGCGTCGCTCGAACGGTGCCGATGACAACTGAATTGAATAGAGAGGTCGCATACGATGGAAGTGATTCTGCTGGAAAAGGTCGCCAACCTGGGCGCCTTGGGTGAGAAGGTCTCGGTAAAGTCCGGCTTTGGTCGAAATTACCTGATCCCGCAGGGCAAGGCAGTATTCGCCAGCGCCGAGAACGTGCAACGTTTCGAGGCACAGCGTGCCGAGCTCGAGCGTCAGGCGGCAGAGCGACTGGCGGCGGCCGAGACCCGCAAGGCGCAGATCGAAGCACTATCCAATGGCGTGACCATTACGCACAAGGCGGGTGAGGAAGGCCGCCTGTTCGGGTCGGTCGGGACCATCGACATCGCCCGTGCCTGCGCCGAGGCCGGCGTAGAGTTGTCGAAGTCCGAGGTGCGTTTGCCTGAGGGCCCGTTCCGGGTGGCAGGCGAGTACGAAGTCGCGGTGCACCTGCACACTGATGTCGACGCGATGCTCAAGGTATCCGTGGTGGGCGAGGAATAGCTGGGCGACCCGGCCGGCCGGGGCCGCGCGGCTGCGTTGAGGTCTCCCGAAGCCGGCCTGGGTCCGGCCTAACGGCATTTGTCCCGAGCCGGGGTCCGTGGCTGCACAGCGCGGCCACCCTGTGGTGTAATCGATGGCCCGCCCACTGACCAGGTTTGGCATCTAAATGGCCGACGCTGTCCACGATCCCGTCCCTGCCGCCCCGACCCAGCCAGGCCCAGACGACGCGATGGAGGCGCTGCGCCTGCCGCCGCATTCGCTACAGGCCGAGCAGTCGGTATTGGGCGGTCTGATGCTCGACAACGCCGCCTGGGACAAGGTCGCCGATCTGGTCGTCGAGCAGGACTTCTACCGTCGCGAACACCAACTGATCTATGCCGCAATCGCGCGCTTGGCCGACGCCGATCAGCCGCTGGACCTGGTCACTGTGCACGACGAGATGGAGCGCATGGGCACCGCGCAGGAGATCGGTGGACTGGCCTATCTGGGGATGCTCGCCAATGACACGCCGACCGCGGCAAATATCAAGGCCTACGCCGAGATCGTCCGCCAGCAATCGGTTGTGCGCCAGTTGATCCGGGTTGGTAATCAGGTCGCCGAGAGCGGTTATCAGCCAAACGGCCGAAAGGTGCACGAGCTGCTCGACTACGCCGAGAACCTGGTGTTTCAGATCGCCGAGCGACAGGCGCGTGGCGGTGGCGGCTTTCGCCCGATCTCGCGCCTGTTGACCGAGACCATCAACCGCATCGAGGAGTTGTACGGTAGCGACAACGCGCTGACCGGGGTATCGAGCGGCTTCAGTGACTTCGACGACAAGACCTGCGGGTTGCAAAAGGCCGATCTGATCATCGTCGCCGGGCGGCCGTCGATGGGTAAGACCACCTTCGCGATGAACCTGGCCGAGAATGTCGCGATAACCGCCGGCATGCCGGTGGCGATCTTTTCGATGGAGATGCCGGGCGAGTCCCTGACGATGCGCATGATCTCGTCACTCGGCCGGGTCAATCAGCAGGCGGTTCGCTCCGGCCGGTTAGAGGACGACGACTGGCCGCGCATCACCTCGGCCGTCAACCTGCTCAACAATACCAAGTTGTTCATAGACGACACGCCGGCCCTGAGCCCGACCGAGCTGCGTGCGCGCTGCCGGCGCCTGACCAAGGAACACGGTACCCTGGGCCTGGTCGTGATCGATTATCTGCAGTTGATGCAGGCACCGGACACCGGTGAGAACCGTGCCACCGAGATCTCGGCGATCTCGCGCTCGCTCAAGGCCCTGGCCAAGGAACTCAATGTGCCGGTGGTCGCACTCTCGCAGCTCAACCGCTCGCTCGAGCAGCGGCCAAACAAACGACCAGTAATGTCGGACCTGCGCGAGTCGGGGGCCATCGAACAGGATGCCGACCTGATCGTGTTCATTTATCGCGATGAGGTCTATAACGAGGACAGCCCTGACAAGGGCAAGGCCGAGATCATCATCGGCAAACAGCGTAACGGCCCGATCGGCACCGTGATGCTGACCTTCCAAGGCAAGTTCACACGCTTCGACAGCTTCGCCTACGACGTCTACGACGAAGACCAGTATTGACGAACGCCAAGGATAGGCCTGTGCCGTTTCGATGTGACCACACCTGGCGCCGATGCTTGTGCTGGTGCGCGAGCCGCTAACGCGTACTGGCAGGGGAATCTCGATGAGCAAGTCCGCGAAAACCCGGTATGTTTGCACCGACTGCGGCGCCCAGGCGGCCAAGTGGGCCGGACAGTGCAGTGACTGTGGCGCTTGGAATACCCTGCAGGAGAGCCTGGCCAGCCCAACAAACAAGGCGAACGAGCGCTTCGCCGGCTATGCTGGTGAAGACGCAGCGCGCATCCGCCGCCTGTCCGAGGTCAGCGCCGAGCCCGACGAGCGTTTGTCCACCGGTCTGGCCGAACTCGACCGGGTGCTCGGTGGTGGTCTGGTGCCCGGTTCGGTGGTACTGATCGGTGGTGACCCGGGGATCGGCAAGTCGACCTTGCTGGTGCAGGCGCTGGCCTTGCTGTCCGACCGGGTGCCAGCCTTGTATCTCAGCGGCGAGGAGTCCGCGGAGCAGATCAGCCTGCGCGCGCGGCGCCTCGATCTGCCGATCGAACGCCTGGATTTGCTGACCGAGACCTGCGTCGAGCGTGTCTTGGCACTGATCGCTCGCGATCCACCGCGGGTGTTGGTGCTGGATTCGATCCAGACCTTCTACACCGAGTCGCTACAGTCGGCACCGGGATCGGTAGCCCAGGTGCGCGAGTCAGCGGCGCGCCTGGTGCGCTTTGCCAAGCAGACCGGGAGCGCATTGTTCCTGGTCGGCCATGTCACCAAGGAGGGCGCGCTGGCCGGGCCTCGGGTGCTCGAGCACATGGTCGATACCGTGCTGTACTTCGAGGGTGACGGCGGTGGCCCCTTGCGCTTGATCCGGGCGGTCAAGAATCGCTTTGGCGCGGTCAACGAGCTCGGTGTCTTCGGGATGACCGACAAGGGGCTGAGCGAGGTCAGCAACCCTTCCGCGATCTTTCTCTCGCGCCAGGCGCAGCCGGTCGCTGGGAGTTGCATCCTGGTCACCCGCGAGGGCACGCGACCCTTGTTGGTCGAGGTCCAGGCACTGGTCGATCAAAGCCCCTTGGCCAATCCACGCCGCGTCGCCCTGGGTCTGGAGCAGAACCGCTTGTCGATGCTGCTGGCCGTTTTGCATCGCCATGGTGGTATCGCCTTGTTTGATCAGGACGTCTTTCTCAATGTGGCCGGGGGCGTGCGGGTGACCGAGACCGCGGCCGATCTACCGGTGTTACTGGCCGTCCTGTCGAGCTTTCGTGACCGAGCATTGCCAGAGCAGTTGGCGACCTTCGGTGAGGTCGGCCTGGCCGGTGAGATCCGTCCAGTGCCCAATGGACAAGAGCGCCTGCGCGAGGCGGTCAAACACGGTTTCAAGCGCGCGATCGTACCCTCGGCCAATGCCCCGAAATGTGCGATCGAGGGCTTGGACGTGGTCGCGGTGCGCCGCATCGACGAGGCGATCGATGCGTTGTCGGGGTGGGCGTGACGGCTGGCAGTTGCGGATGTTTTTGGTGCGCTTGGAATCGACGGTGCGGTTACCGAAAGCAGACCGGCTTTAGGAGGATTCGGCGAAGTCTCAGATCGGCCATCGCGGACTCAAGCATCAAGCAGGCAGCAAGTCGCTGCGGCTGTCCGATAGTCGACCTGTTCATTCGACTGTTCGCACTGCCGCTCTCGACCCGAGGGCGGCTTCATGGGTTTTCTAAGCGTGTTAGTTTGAGCCCATGGCGAATTATTACGACAGGATCGCCGACACCTACGACGCCACGCGGGAATACCCGACCGCGGTTGTCGGCGCGGTAGTCGATTTTGTTCTTTCCGACAGAGACCGGAAGCGTACGACACTGATTGATGTCGGAGCGGGCACGGGCTTGCTCTCGATCCCTTTCGCACGCGCAGTTCGGCGCGTTGTTGCGGTAGATGTGTCGCAACAGATGCTCGAAGTGCTTGACCGAAAGGCAAACGCCGAGGGGCTTACCAACATCGACACCAAGATCGGAGCAGCCCAAGGCTTGCCGGTACCTGCTGCGACTTTCGATGTGGCAATCACTTCGCATGTCTTGCACTTGACGGACCGCCAGAAATCATTGTGTGAGATCAAGCGCGTGCTGCGAAACGACGGCGCTCACGTCGACTGTCGATGCAATTGGCCCGAGCATCGAAGGAAAATCGAGTCGATCTGGCTTGCATCTAGAGGCAGCGCGCAGGTCGCCCAGTCCATGGCAGTGGATAGTCGGCCGCCTGACCTTAGGATTCCGTGGCGGCTGGAAGAAACCGTAGGCGACCGACTTGCCGCCTATGAGAGCCGGGCCCACGGCTCGTGCTGGGGTCTTGGGGACGAGGCCTTCGCGAACGCATTCGCAAAATTCAAATATGCAGTTCTAGAGGAGTACGGATCGGAATCGCAACCGCTGGCTTCAGAGTCACACTTTGAGGTGTTTGTCACGCCGCGCTCCCGGATCTGAACGTCCGTGATGGGCCGAGACCCGAAGTTGGGTTGCCACTGCTTACTGGCCGTACGAATTGTGCCGGACTTTCGGTCGAGAATCCGGCTTCGGAACACCCGCAGTTGGGTCGCTTCGGATTGTGACGGGCCTTTAGTCCCTTGAAGACCCGCTGGGATAGTAGCAGTCATCAATCGCTTCCCGGCATCAACCGGAATCGTCCGGGGTGCGCCGTTCGGCAGGGCGGATGCGTGCAGTCTTGACCGCATTGTCTTGGGTTTGGACCACGTCGATCGGATACCCCGAGACCATCAAGGAGGTACCAGTCTCGGGCAGGCTTTCCAGGTGTTCGACGATCATCCCATTGAACGTCTTGGGGCCATCGGTTGGCAGGTCCCAATGCATGGTCTTGATCAGCTCACGCAGGCTGGCGCTACCGTCCACCAAGAAGCTGCCGTCGTCCTGCGGTAGCACGTCGGCGATGCTGTCGGCCGGATCGGTCGCAAACTCGCCGACGATCTCTTCGAGCAAATCGGCCATGGTCACCAGGCCTTGCACATCACCGTACTCGTCGACCACCAACCCGGTGCGCCGCCGCTTGCGCTGAAAGTTGAGTAGCTGCCGGTTGAGCGGTGTCCCCTTGGGTACATAGTAGGGCTCGCGGATCAGGCCTTCCAGCGCTGTGCGGTCCAGTTCGCCGTCGAGCTGTGCCTGCATGACGCGTCGCGCGTGCAGGAAGCCGACGATGTTGTCGATGCTGCCGCGATAGACTAGCAAGCGGGTATAGGGTGTCTGCTCGAGCTGCTCGAGGATCACGTCGACCGGGTTGTCGAGATCGACGCCGTCGAGTTCGTTGCGTGGCACCATGATGTCGTCGACCGTCACGTTTTCCAGGTCGAGGATGTTGACCAGCATCTTCTGGTGACGCTTTGGGATCATCGCCCCGGCCTCGTTCACCACGGTGCGCAACTCCTCGCGGCTCAATGCGTTGCCCTCTGCGTCCTCCGGGTAGATACCCAACAGGCGCAGAACCGCGTTGGCCATCAGATTGACCAGCCAGACCAGTGGGAAGGTCACACGCAGCAGCGGGGTGTACACCCAAGAGGCGGGAAACGCGAGGCGTTCGGGATGCAATGCCGCCAAGGTCTTGGGCGCCACTTCGGAAAACACCAGAATGACCAGCGTCAGCAGTCCGGCGGCGAGCGGGATTGCACCCTCGCCACCCAGGCGAATGGCGATGATGGTGGCCAGAGACGAGGCCAGGATGTTGACGAAGTTGTTGCCGAGCAAGATCAGACCGATCAAGCGATCAGGCTTGCTCAGCAGGCGTTCGGCCAGACGTGCGCCCGGGTTGCCGTCTTCTGCGAGGTGGCGAAGACGATAGCGGTTCAAGGTCATCAACGCGGTCTCGGATCCCGAGAAACACGCGGAGAGGATCAGCAAGAACACTAGCGCACCGAACAGTGCGCCGAGTGGCAGATCGTTCAAAGGGGCTGGCCCCGACAGCGGCGACTATAGGCGGCATTTTCTAGGATCGCGGACCCAGGCTGTCAAGCATCTGCTGGGATCCGATGTGTGCGGCATTATTCTGCGAATTGACGTTTTTTTGACAGAAACGACGCTGCGTGCTTAACTTCGTACAAGAAGTCCATTCCCTTTGCAGAGTCCCAATGTCCACAGCAAGCGCCGGAAGTGGTTGGATGATGCCTGATACGAACAACGGCCAATCCCTGAACGCCATCACGGTTATCCTCGTGCTGGCTGAACAGGATGCGCTCGAGTATCTGCAGAGCATCTTGACGTTCATCGATTGCGACATCCATGTGCCCGAGAGCCCCGAGGATTTGGGCCGCTTGGTGGAGCGCTTCAGTGACCGTTCCGTGGCCGTGTTCCTGAGCGGTCAGTTGCCGGACAAGGAACGCAGTGCATACCTGAGTATGATCGGCGAGTGCACGCCGCGCCCGGCGCTGATTCAGATTCAGGAGAAGTCAGGCGAGGAGATGCTGGTCAGTGGTGATGTCCTCGGCATACTGCGCCTACCTTGCCAATACGATGCGATTTCGTCCTTGATGCACAAGGCTCAGGTGTTTGCCGAGTCGCAGCGGCATGGTGAGGCGCCGCGCCGACCACTCGAATTGTTCCGCAGTCTGTCCGGCAACAGCCGGGCGACCCACAGCATTAACAAAATGATCGAGCAGGTCGCCGATACCGAGGCGACGGTGTTGATCCTCGGCGAATCCGGCACTGGCAAAGAGGTGGTCGCGCGTAAGCTGCACTACCATTCGAAACGCCGTGGCCGGCCGTTCGTGCCCGTCAATTGCGGTGCCATCCCCGGCGACCTGCTAGAGAGCGAGTTGTTCGGCCACGAGAAGGGCGCCTTTACCGGGGCGATAACCTCGCGCCAAGGGCGCTTCGAACTGGCCGAGGGCGGTACCCTATTCCTCGACGAGATCGGCGACATGAGTATGCACATGCAGGTCAAGCTGCTGCGCGTGCTCCAGGAACGAACCTTCGAGCGGGTTGGCAGCAACAAGACTGTCCATTGCAATGTGCGGATCATCGCCGCCACCCATCGTAACCTCGAGCAGTCGATTCGCGAGGACAACTTTCGCGAGGATCTTTACTACCGATTGAATGTGTTCCCGATTGATGTACCGCCGTTGCGCGAGCGCGTCGAGGACATCCCGGTGCTGGTCAATGACTTGATTCAACGCATCGAGCACGAAAAGCGCGGCTCGGTTCGCTTGACGCCGGCGGCAGTGACCGCGCTGACGCACTATCGGTGGTCAGGTAATGTGCGCGAGCTCGCCAACTTGATCGAACGTCTGGCGATCTTGTTTCCCTACGGTGTGGTCGATGTCGGCGAGCTGCCGGAGAAGTTTCGTGTTGGCATCCCGGTACCCGTGGTCGAAACCAGCGAGGAAGAGGTCTTACCTGTAGTCAGCACCCATGGTGATCAGCCCAATACGGTTTCCAGTATGCCGCGCCTGCCGGCCGAGGGCCTCGACCTCAAGGCCCATTTGGCGAACATGGAGCAGAGCCTGATCAGACAGGCCTTGGAAGAGTCCAATGGAGTGGTTGCCCATGCCGCCAAAAAACTCAAAATGCGGCGCACCACACTCGTCGAGAAACTGCGCAAGTATGGTCTGCAACGCGGTCAAGAGCTGACGGGCCTTTGACGTAATCATTTCGTTCTTTCCTTAGAACTCTGTTTTTATTAGAAATGTTCTAGTGGCACATGAATTGCTGAAGTCGTTCTCGAGACCTTTCGGAGAACGGATTTCAGCCACATGGGCGAACCACATCCACAGCCGATTCCGGCCACCCCAGATTTGGAACATGCCTTCGGCGTGTTCAATGAACTATCCGAGCGCCTAACCGGTGCCTACACCCAGCTCGAAGGCCGAGTCGCTGACCTTAGCGAGGAGTTGGCGCGCTCGCGGCGCGAGCGTCTTGACGAGCGAGCGCAAAAAGAGCATCTCGCCGATCAGCTCGGGGTGTTGCTAGAGGCCCTTCCGGCGGCCGTCGTATTGGTGGATGCCCGCGATCGGGTCGACCGTTTCAACCCAGCCGCCGAGCTGCTGTTTCCCGGGCTTGCCTGGGGCCGTCTTTGGAGTGAGATAAAGCGCGAGGTCGTGGCCGCCGAGCCCGGGCCGGGCGATTGGTGCCTGCGCGACGGTCGGCGGGTCAGCGTGTCGCAGCGCCCGCTAAATGACCGTGGGCGGATCCTGGTGGTGGTCGATATGACCGACCAACGGCGTCTGCAAGAGCGCCTCGAACGCCAGGAGCGCTTGGGCGCGATGGGCGAGATGGCGGCCCAGTTGGCGCATCAGGTGCGAACGCCATTGTCGGCCGCGGTGTTGTATGCCGGGCAATTGGCGCGTGATGAGCTCAGCCCCGGCCAGCGCCGCGAATTCAGCGGCAAGCTACTAAACGGCTTGCGGCACACCGAGAATCTGGTGCGCGACATGCTCGCCTTCAGTCGTGGCGGCAACTTCAGCACTGGCCCGGTGAGCATTCAGGATGCCATGGATACCGCCATCGACGGCCTGCAGCCGCGCCTGCAAAGGCTCGGGGTGCGGTTGCAGGTGGACCTTAGCGCGGTTGCTGAACAGCTCATCATTGGCAATGCCGACGCCTTGGCCGGCGCCTTCAGTAATCTGATCGACAACGCTTTGAATCACGGCGGCACCGGCGTCCGCCTGGTGATCAGCGCCCAGCGCGTGCACGGCGACGGCCTGACATTGCTGTTCGAGGACGATGGTCCGGGGATCGATCCGACTGTCTTACCACGCATCTTCGATCCTTTTTTTACGACCCGCGAACGCGGCACCGGTCTCGGCTTGGCCGTGGTGCAGGCGGTCGTGCTTGAGCACGGCGGCACCCTGAGCGCCGACCGCGCGACCCTGGGTGGCGCGCGCTTCGAGATCCGGCTGCCGTTACCCGAAGTCACGGGCGCGGCAGCGTCATCGACGAGGAAACAGATCCAATGAATCCAGCACGCATTCTGGTCGTCGAAGACGACAGCGCCTTGGCGCAGGCCCTGAGCGATACCCTGGTGTTGTCCGGCTACGAGGTCGTGACCGCAACCGACGGCGAGCAGGCATTGGCACGACTCGATCGCGGCCCGGTCGACATGGTGTTGACAGACGTGCAGATGCGCCCGATGGATGGACGTGCCTTGCTCCGCAACCTGCGCGCGCAGTTCCAGGAATTGCCGATCCTGGTCATGACGGCCTATGGGACGGTCGAGCAGGCGGTCGAGGTAATGAAGTTGGGAGCGGTGGATTATCTGGCCAAACCCTTCGAGGCCGATGACCTGTTGAAAAAGGTCGAACGTTATCTGCCGCAGCGTAACGAGCAGGCCGGGTTGATGATTGCCGAAGACCTGCGTACGCGCGAGTTGGTCGAGCTCGCCAACCGGGTCGCGAGCAGTGATGCGACCGTGCTGATTGGTGGCGAGTCAGGCACGGGTAAGGAGGTTTTGGCACGCTACTTACACTGCCGTTCGCCACGCGTCGACGGCGCTTTCGTTGCGATCAATTGTGCGGCGATACCGGACAACATGCTCGAGGCAATGCTGTTTGGCTATGAAAAGGGGGCCTTCACCGGCGCATTGCGCGCCAGTGCCGGCAAGTTCGAGCAAGCCCAGGGCGGGACCTTGTTGCTCGATGAGATCTCCGAGATGAGCCTGCCGTTGCAGGCCAAGCTGCTCCGCGTGTTGCAAGAGCGCGAGGTGGAACGGCTCGGCGGACGCGACGTCATTCAGCTCGATGTGCGCGTACTGGCGACCTCCAATCGCCTGCTACGCGAAGAGGTCGCCGCCGGGCGTTTTCGCGAAGACCTGTTCTATCGGCTGAATGTCTTCCCACTTACCTTGCCGCCGCTGCGCGATCGACCACGCGACATCTTGCCGTTGGCGCGCCATCTGTTGGAGCGTCATCAGCGCGCCGGCGAGACGGTGCCCGCGCTCGAGCCTGAGGCAGAGGCACAGTTACTCGCCCACCGCTGGCCGGGGAATGTCCGCGAGCTCGATAACTTGATGCAGCGTGCCCGAATCCTGTGTAACGGCGAGCGCATCGCGGCCGCCGATATTCATTTCGAGGCCTTGGACGGCGAGGTTGCACCGGCCGCTGCGTGCGACGATGGCACGGCCACTGGTCGTCTCACCGATGATTTGCGCAGCGTCGAAGAGCAGATGATCTTGGATGCCTTGCGCACCGGTTCGGGCAGCCGCAAGCAGGCGGCTGAAATGCTGGGCATCAGCCCGCGCACACTGCGCTACAAGTTGCAGAAGCTGCGTGAGGCAGGGGTGGCGATCCCAGGTAATTGATTAGGGCGCGATCTGCCATGGCTAGTGGGACTGCCTGATCGCGTGTCAGAACAACGTACAACCCTTGGAGACTAACCAGCATGAGTACGCCGGAAATCAACCAGGTCCTGGCCCAGATGCGGGTGGTACGCGCCCAGGCGAGCGGCGGTGCCGGACCCGCGGAGGTCGCGGAGGTCCCGCAGACCGACTTCGGTGATCTGTTGAAGCGCTCGATCGACTCGGTCAACGAGACCCAGCAGCATGCTGGCAAGTTGCGCACCGACTTTCAGCGCGGCGAGGCGGGGCTGGACCTGGCCGAGGTGATGATCGCTGTGCAGAAATCCAGTCTGTCGTTTCAGACCATGGTCGAGGTTCGCAACAAACTCGTCGAAGCCTACAAAGACGTCATGAACATGCCGATCTGATCCACAGGACCTGTCCACACTCAGTGAGGACAGGTCCTGGGTGGTCGACAGTCCAAGAAACAGGGTGTGAGTAGAGAACATGGCCGAAGCAACTGATCAGAAGCAATTACCGGCAGCGGAGGTAGGCGGGGGCCTGCCGTCGATCGGCGATAATCCCTGGGTGCGCCAGCTCGCCGTGATGGTCGGCATTGCCGCGAGTGTCGCACTCGGTGTGGCCGTTGTGCTTTGGTCGCAGTCGCCAAATTTTGCGCCCTTGTACGGCAACCTCGCAGAGAAGGATGCCAGCCAGGTGATCGAAGCGCTGCGCCAGACCGAGGCCGAATACCGGGTCGACGAGGCCACGGGTATGGTGCTTGTCCCGGCGGCTAAGCTCAAAGAAATCCGCATGCAGCTCGCCGGCCAGGGATTGCCGAACGGCGGCGGTATGGGTTTCGAGCTGATGCAGCAGGATACCGGCTTTGGCACCAGTCAGATCGTCGAGCGCGCCCGCTATCAGCAGGCCCTGCAGGGTGAACTCGCCCGTACCATAACGACCATTGGCTCGGTACAGAGTGCACGCGTGCATCTGGCGCTACCCAAGCAGTCGGTGTTCGTTCGTAAACGGCGACCGCCGAGTGCCTCGGTAACACTGCGGTTGCACAATGGTAGGACTCTCGAAGACAATCAAATCGAGGCGGTGATCCACTTGGTCGCGTCGAGTGTCCCGGAACTGGAGCCCGGCCGGGTCACGCTAATCGATCACAAGGGGCGATTGCTCAGCGGCGAACAGGAAAGCCGTGAACTCAAGCTGTCGGCTACTCAGTTCGAGCACACCCGGCGCATCGAGGAGCATTTCACAACCCGCATCGAGGACTTGCTGGCGCCGATCGTAGGTCGCGATAAGGTCCGTGCCCAGGTGACGGCGGAGGTAGACTTCACGGTTACCGAGCAAACCCAAGAACGCTACAACCCCGATCAGCCGGCATTGCGCAGCGAGCAGCTCAACGAGGCGCAAACGCGCGGCGCCGACATCGGTGGCGTGCCTGGCGCCTTGACCAACCAGCCGCCGGCGGCGGCACGTGCGCCACAGCAGGCCGATGCAGCAGGGGCGGATGGACAGGCCGCCGACGCGCTGAACTCGAGCCGTCAGTCGACCCGCAACTATGAACTCGATCGGGTTATCAGTCATACCCGCTTGTCACCGGTTGCCTTGCGTCGTCTCTCGGTTGCCGTGGTCGTCGATGATGTGACGACACCAGGCACGGGCGACCAGGCCAAGACACGGGAGCGGACCCCGGAGGAGATCGAGCGTTTGACCGAGCTGGTGCGCGAGGCAGTTGGCTTCGATGCGCGGCGCGGCGACAGCGTACGCGTGGTCAACAGCGCCTTCCTCAGTCCGGAGCCGATGGCTGAGCTACCAGCGATCCCATTGTGGGAGCAGGGCTGGTTCATGGACATCATCAAGCAAGTCGGCGGATTGTTGTTGGTCTTGGTGCTGATCTTCTTTGTATTGCGGCCGACCTTGCGCCGTTTGACTGCAACCCCGGCCGAGCTGGTCGGGCAGAGCGATGCCGAGGGCGCCCGGATCGAGGGGCCGTTGAGCGGCTCGGAAGGCGCCGCAGGCGGTGCCCAGTTGCTGGGTAGCGACGGCGAGCCGGTGAGCCTGCCCGGTGGTGGCGGCTACGAAAACATCATGGACGCAGCGCGTCTGCTGGTGGATGAAGATCCCAAGCGCGTCGCGCAGTTGGTCAAGACTTGGATGAACGAACAGGCCGCCTGATATGGACCAGTCTTCTGATACACAGGCCTTGAAGGCCCTCAACGGGGTGGAGCGTTCGGCATTGCTGATGCTCGGCCTGGGCGAGAAACACGCGGCGGAGATCCTGCGCCACATGGGGCCGAAGGAAGTGCAGGAAATCGGTCTGGCGATGACCACTCTGAGCAATATCACCAATTCGCAGATGGAGATGGTGATGCAGAACTTCGTCGAGGCGATCGGCGAGCAGACCTCGCTTGGACTGGGCTCTGACGAATACATTCGTAAGATGCTCACCTCGGCACTCGGCGCTGATAAGGCAAGCGGCATCATCGATCGCATCCTGCTCGGTCGCAGCAGCAAGGGCCTCGAGCAGCTCAAGTGGATGGATTCGCGGGCGATCGCGGAGATGATTCGCTCGGAGCATCCGCAGATCATCGCGATCGTGCTGTCATTTCTCGATCCCGATCAGGCGGCCGAGGTCTTGGCCGAGTTCTCAGAGCAGGTGCGAAGCGATGTCGTCATGCGGGTCGCAACCCTGGACGGCATCCAGCCGAATGCCCTGCATGAACTCGACGAGATCCTCGACAAGCAGTTCTCTGGGGGTACCAACATGAAGTCGTCTTCCTTGGGTGGCGTCAAGAAGGCCGCCGATATCCTGAACTTCGTCGACGGTGCGATCGAGAGCAAAGTCATCGAAGAGATCAACGCGACCGACGAGGAGTTATCGCAGGAAATTCAAGACAACATGTTTGTGTTCGACAACCTGATTGATGTCGACGACCGTGGTATGCAGACCTTGCTGCGAGAAGTATCGTCGGATCAGTTGCTGTTGGCACTGCGCGGTGCCCCCGATGAACTACGCGACAAGATCTTCAAGAACATGTCCTCACGTGCCGCGGAGATGCTCAAGGATGACCTCGAAGCTGCGGCCCCGGTCAAGCTTAGCGAGGTCGAAGCGGCGCAGAAGGAAATCCTGACTGTGGCGCGGCGTCTGTCCGATGCCGGCGAGATCAATCTCGGCGGCAGCGGTGGCGACGAGTTCGTTTGATGCACTGCGCGATAGCGCTGCGATCGCTTGGACCCGCGTATGCGGATATCCACAATGGATGAGCTAAAGAAGGCCAGGCCACGCGTGATCCGGGGCGAAGATGCTCGCGTCAGCGAATGGCAACCGCCGCAGGTGCAGGGGCGCGGCGAGACGCCGCTGGAGGCGCCCCATGGTGTGCTGACCGCAGCCCAATTGGACGAGATTCGCATCGCCGCGCATGCCGAAGGCGTTGAGCAAGGCCGGGCCGAAGGCCAGGCTTATGGTCATCGCGAGGGTCTCGAAGCAGGGCGTGCTGAGATAGGCGAGCGCATTGCACGCCTCGATCAACTCCTTGTAGTGCTTGATCGACCGTTCGAACAACTCGATCAGCAAGTCGAGGACGAAATTGTCAGCCTGGTGATCAATATGGTCCGCCTATTAGTGCGGCGCGAGGTCAAGCTCGATCCGGGGCAGATCGTCGGTGTGGTACGCGAGGCACTCGGCGTCTTGCCCGTCAGCGCGCGCAACATTCGCGTGCTGCTGCACCCCGAGGATGCGGTGCTAGTGCGTGAAGCTTATGCATTGGGCGATCACGATCAGAAATGGCAGATTGTCGAGGATCCCGTGATCCAACGTGGCGGCTGTCGCGTCGATACCGATACCTCCCAGATCGATGCGACACTCGACTCGCGGCTCAGTAGCCTGATCGCACCGCTGATCGCTGGCGAGCGCCTGCAGGATGCTGGGGAGGCGGCGGACGATGGGGCCTGAGGCGCAACGCAATCGACTCTGGGCGGGGCGAATAGAACGTCTCGGCGACCGTCTCGGGGATAGCCGTGGTCTGGTGGTCGAGGGAAAATTAACGCGTATGGTTGGGCTGACCCTCGAAGCCGTCGGTTGCCGGGCGGCGATCGGTGGTCAGTGCGATGTGATCAACGCCGCCGGCGAGCGCATCGAGGCCGAGGTCGTGGGATTCTCGGGAGAGAGTCTCTACCTGATGCCGACCGGCGACATCCGTGGACTCGAACCGGATGCGCGCGTGGTACCGGCCGGCCGGATTAGTGAGGCGCGGGTGGGCAACGAATTGCTCGGCCGGGTAATCGATGGCAGCGGCAGGCCGCTTGATGGTAAGGCCATGCCGCATCTGGCACGCCGTTGGCCACTCGACGGGGGCTATATCAATCCGCTGTCACGTGCCCCGATTCGCGAGCCCCTAGACGTTGGTATCCGGGCCATCAATGCCTTGCTCAGCGTCGGCCGCGGCCAGCGGCTCGGTCTGTTCGCCGGCTCCGGGGTGGGTAAATCGGTGCTGCTCGGGATGATGACCCGATTCACCGATGCCGATGTCGTCGTGGTCGGTCTGATCGGTGAGCGCGGCCGCGAAGTCAAAGAATTCATCGACAACATCCTTGGCGAACAGGGTTTGCAGCGCGCTGTGGTCGTCGCGGTCCCGGCCGATCAGCCACCGCTGCGCCGTATGCATGGCGCGATGTTGGCTACCGCGATCGCTGAGTACTTCAGAGACCAGGGCAAACAGGTGTTATTGCTGATGGACTCGTTGACCCGGTTCGCCCAGGCGCAGCGCGAGATCGGCTTGGCGATCAACGAGCCACCCGCCACCAAGGGCTATCCGCCGTCGGTTTTTGCCAAACTGCCGCAACTGGTCGAACGCGCAGGCAACGGTGACCGCGGGGGTGGCTCGATCACCGCCTTCTATACGGTCTTGGCGGAGGGCGATGATCAAAATGATCCGATCGCCGATGCTGCACGCGCGATACTCGATGGCCACATCGTACTGTCGCGCCGCCTCGCCGAATCGGGCCACTACCCGGCGATCGACATCGAGGCCTCAGTCAGTCGCGCCATGAACGAGATCGCCGATCGACGCCAGATCGTAGCGGCGCGTGAATTCAAGCAGCTCTACAGTCTGTATCAGCAGAATCGTGATCTGATCTCAGTCGGTGCCTATGAGGCGGGTTCCAACGACCAGATCGATCTGGCGATCGGTGCCATGCCGTCGCTACGAAAATTTCTACACCAGGACATGCACACCCGATTCGGTATCGGTGACAGCCTGGATGACCTGCTGAGCCTCTTCCCGCAGGACCTGTCGGCCGAGGAGGTCGGTTAAACAATGCCGCCGTCTGACCGCTTCAAGCCGATCCAGAGGATCGCCTCACACCGCGAACGCAAGGCTGCGGCGGCGCTGGGTGAATCGCTCAAGCAGCGCGAGGCCGCGCAGCAGCGATTGACCGAGCTCAAGGCGTATCTAGCCGAGTACCAAGAGCGCTTCCGTGGAGCTGCGCGCGCGGGTTTATCGAGCAGCCAGGCCCTTGAGTACCAAGTCTTCATTGCCAAATTGGAGGGCGCGATCGCCGAGCAGGAGGCGATCGTTAAGCGCTTGCAGCAGGACTGTGACTCGAGCAAGGTGCATTGGCGTGGCCGCTACAGTCGCACCAAGGCGATGGAGAATGCTGTCGATCGCCTGCAATCCGAGGAGCGTCGAGAGGAGGAACGTCGCGAGCAGGCCGAGAGCGATGACCGTCCACCGCGCAAAACTCGATAGGGTCGGGGTTGCGGGTGCGTTCGCATGCAGCGGGTTATTCGATCGGTCGAGTTTGTCCGGCCAAGTAATCGAGCAGGGCCAATCATTCGCCGTTCAAGACCAGCGCGAGCGCTGCGTGCCGCCCCTCGGCGAGCAGGATATTGAAGGTGCGGCAGGCAGCGGCATTGTCCATGATCTCGCATCCGATACCAGCCTCCATCAAGCCCGCGAAGATTGCCGGTTCTGGGAAGATTTGGTGTTCGCCGGTGCCGAGGATCAACACCTCGGGGCGGCATTCGATAATCGTTTGCAGATCAGTCGCGCACAGTTTCTGTGCCTCGCGAGGTGCCCAGTCGGATAGCAAACGGTCGGGGAGCACGATCAGGCTCTGCTGAAAGCCATGGTTTCGAATCTGTACGCGACCTGGTTCATAGCGCTGTACCGCATTGCCGTCTGCGCTGTTGTCGAGAGCCATTTTCATGTGCTTTATTCCGTATCTCGCCAGGCCTCGCAACGGCCGACGATTACCAGCTAATCACCTAATTTTATTGACATTTTACACATAGTTCCTGTAGTTTTCGAGGTCTATTTTAGAGTCTAGTTTTTGCCGACGAGGTTATGCTGTGCCGCCCCCTGAGATGGAAGATTTCCTGAGAATCAAACGCTTGCCTCCGTACGTGTTTGCGATCGTGAACGAATTGAAGGCGGCAGCCCGGGCGCGCGGGGAAGACATTATCGATTTCGGAATGGGCAACCCGGATCAACCCACTCCAAAACACATCGTCGATAAGTTGGTCGAGGCTGCCCAGCGCGGCGATACTCATCGCTACTCGGTCTCGCGCGGTGTGCCGCGCCTGCGACGAGCGGTGTGCAACTGGTACAAGGACCAGTATCAGGTCGAACTCGATCCCGATACCCAGGCGATCGTGACCATCGGGTCGAAGGAGGGCTTGGCGCACTTGGCGCTGGCTTGCATGGGTCCGGGCGACTCGGTGCTGGTCCCTAACCCGGCCTATCCAGTTCATCCTTACGGATGCGTTATCGCCGGGGCCGATGTGCGGCATGTGCCCTTGACGCCAGATCACGATTTCTTCGACGAGCTACTCAAGGCGATCGAAGAGTCTTGGCCGCGTCCCAAGATGCTCGTGTTGAACTTCCCAGCCAACCCGACGACCGAGTGCGTCGACCTGGCGTTCTTCGAACGTGTCGTCGAGATCGCGCGCGCGAACGATATTTGGGTGGTACACGATCTGGCCTATGCCGCAATCACCTATGACGGATACAAGGCGCCCTCGATCCTGCAGGTGCCCAATGCAGAAGAGATCGCGGTCGAGTTCTACTCGATGTCCAAGACCTATAATATGCCGGGCTGGCGCGTGGGCTTCATGGTCGGTAACAAGACCCTGGTTGCCGCCTTGGCGAAGATCAAATCCTATCTGGACTACGGCACTTTCACGCCGATCCAGGTCGCCGCGATCGCCGCGTTGGAGGGACCACAGGACTGTGTGGAGCAGATCCGCGGGATGTACCAGCGGCGTCGTGATGTGTTGTGCGATGGTCTGAACAGCCTGGGCTGGACGGTTACCAAACCCCGCGCGACCATGTTTGTCTGGGCTCCGATCCCCGAGTTCTATGCGCAGATCGGCTCGCTGGAGTTCGCCAAGAAACTGCTGCACGAGGCTAAAGTAGCGGTGTCGCCTGGGATTGGCTTCGGCTCTTACGGCGACGATCACGTGCGTTTCGGCCTGATCGAAAACGAGCACCGAACGCGCCAGGCATTGCGTGGTATTCGCGAGATGTTCCGCTGTGATGGCGCTATGGCGTCATAAAGGCACCTCGAAAAATCGAGGCGCACGAGCGGCAAAGGGATGTGCTGCCATTGTCGATCACGACGAGTGATTGAAAATGGATTTCCATAGGCTAACCTGCAAATCCAATCATGAATGGTGTGGAGAAAGCGACTTGAAACCTGTCAATGTCGGCCTGTTGGGCCTGGGAACCGTCGGCGGCGGCACATTGAACGTCTTGGTGCGCAACGCAACCGAGATTGCACGCCGCGCCGGGCGCGAGATCGTCGTGGCACAGGCTGCGGCGCGCGAATATGATCCCGCGGCGCTGGATGGTCTGGACCGGGTCGAGCTGACCGATGATGCCTTCGCGGTAGTCAAGAATCCGCAGATCGATATCGTGGTCGAGCTGATCGGGGGCTATTCTCCGGCCCGCGAGCTGGTGCTCGAGGCGATCGACAACGGCAAGCATGTGGTGACGGCCAACAAGGCCTTGATTGCCCTGCATGGTAACGAAATCTTCGAGGCGGCCCAGGCCAAGGGCGTCACGGTTGCTTTCGAGGCCGCCGTTGCCGGTGGGATCCCGATCATCAAGGCCCTGCGCGAGGGCTTGGCTGCCAACCACATCGAGTGGATCGCCGGGATCATCAACGGCACTGGTAATTTCATTTTGACCGAGATGCGCGATCACGGTCGTGGGTTTGCCGAGGTGCTTGCCGAGGCCCAGGCGCTTGGCTATGCCGAGGCCGATCCCACCTTTGATGTCGAAGGCATCGATGCCGCGCACAAGCTGACCATCCTGGCCTCGCTGGCGTTCGGTATCCCGCTCCAGTTCGACAAGTGCTACACGGAAGGGATCAGTGAGGTCGAGCCGCAGGACGTCGAGTATGCCGAGCAGTTCGGCTATCGTATCAAGCACCTCGGCGTCACCCGACGCACCGGGCAGGGTATCGAGCTGCGGGTGCATCCGACGTTGATTCCCGAACGGCGCCTGATCGCCAATGTGGACGGGGTGATGAACGCGGTACTGGTTAAGGCCGATGCGGTTGGGCCGACCTTGTATTACGGCGCCGGCGCCGGCTCCCTACCGACTGCCTCGGCAGTTGTGGCAGATGTTATCGACGTCACCCGAAGCCTGACCATGGACTCGGAAAACCGGGTGCCGCATCTGGCGTTTCAGCCGAGTGAATTGTCCGATCAGTCGGTGGCAGCCATGGACGATGTCGAGACGGCGTACTATTTGCGCATGACCGCCGCCGATCGAGCCGGCGTGGTGGCTGCGGTGACCGGCATACTCGGTGATGCCGGGATCAGCATCGAGGCGATGCATCAAAAGCAACCGCATGAAGGTGAGTCCGAGGTACCCTTGGTGATGCTGACCCACAGCGTATCAGAGCGTCAGATGAACGCCGCGATCGAGCGTATCGAGGCCCTGGATACGATCCGCACCCGGGTGACGCGGATCCGTGTCGAGTGTCTCGATTGAGTACATCCGATTCGGCCGTGCTGATTGCCCACATTTTGCCAGAGACATAACCATGCCATTCAGACCGCGCTATACCGGACTCATCGACAAGTATCGTGACCGACTGCCAGTGCACGATGACACCCGGATTATCAGCCTAGGCGAAGGCAACACGCCGCTGATCCGGTTGCATAATGTGCCGCGCTTGCTCGAAAAAGACGTCGATATCTATGTCAAGTACGAGGGTTTGAACCCGACCGGCTCGTTCAAGGATCGTGGTATGACCATGGCCGTGACCAAGGCGGTCGAGGCGGGCAGCAAGGCGATTATCTGCGCCTCCACTGGGAATACCTCGGCGGCTGCAGCGGCCTATGCCGCACGGGCCGGCATCACTGCCTTCGTGCTCATTCCCGACGGCAAGATTGCGATGGGCAAGCTCGCCCAAGCGATGATGTATGGAGCCATCACGATCCAGATCAAGGGCAACTTTGACGACGGCATGCAGCTGGTCAAGGAGATGACCGAGCACGCCCCGGTTACGATCGTCAATTCGATCAATCCTTTCCGCTTGCAGGGCCAAAAGACCGCGGCATTCGAGATCGTCGAGGAGCTGGGTCGGGCCCCAGACTTTCATTGTCTGCCGGTCGGCAATGCGGGCAACATTACTGCGCACTGGATCGGTTACAGCGAGTATGCGCCACCGTCTGATGGCCCGGTAACCGAGGCCTGCACTAGCTGTGACGGACACTGTCCTTACGGCGGAGGCGGCATCGTCGGCAGTCGCCCGACCATGGTCGGCTATCAGGCCGCAGGGTCCGCGCCCTTCCTGCGTGGTGGCCCAGTCGCCGAACCAGATACCGTGGCTACCGCTATCCGGATCGGCAATCCCCAGTCATGGGACAATGCCTGGACAGTGCAGCGCGAGTCGGGCGGCTGGTTCGACGAATGTACCGATACCGAAATCCTAGCCGCCCAGAAGCTGTTGGCGGAGCGTGAAGGCGTGTTTTGCGAGCCGGCCTCGGCCGCCTCGCTGGCGGGCGCCATGCGCGATGTGCGCGACGGCAAGATCCCCGAGGGCAGTAGTATTGTTTGCACCCTTACCGGCAACGGCCTCAAAGACCCGGACACGGCGATCAAACAGTCGAGTGCCCCGGTTATCACGACCGAGGCCCAGTTGGATGCCGTCAAGACGGCGATTCTAGACAATATGGACTAGTGCAGCGCGCGAGTTTTTGCGTGCGTTGTTAAGTCTGTTCGGCAACTAACTGCGCTGTGATTCAGCATTTTCTTGTCCCCGGCCTACTTGGCCCACTGGCGTCTCACGAGGGACTGCCGCGTTTGGCGCACCTGGAGCTGTTACTGGCGCGTGCCGACCGCGAGGCGGGCGAGATTGATTTCGAGCGCGCGGCTTGCGCGCTGTTCGGGTTGCCGGTCGCCGCAGGCCAGCATCCGCCGAGTGCGGCTCTATGCTATGCGTTGGAGACGCAGTCTCGACCCGAGGGTTGGTGGCTGCATGCCGATCCCGTGCACCTGCGTCCCGACCGGGATGGCTTGTTGGTGTTCGACCACCGGGCGTTGGATATCGAGTCCCACGAGGCGACTGAGTGCGTGGCGGCCTTCAATGCCCATTTCGCGGCGGACGGTTTACGTTTGTTCGCGCCGGCCCCCGAACGCTGGTACCTGCAAGCACATCAATCACCGCAGATCACGAGCCTACCGCTTGGTGCGGTGACCGGTCGTGACCTCAATCGCTTGCTCCCGCAGGGTCGGCGGCGCCCCTATTGGCACGGGCTGCTCAACGAGGTGCAGATGCTGTTTCATGGGCTCTTGAGCAATCAGCAGCGAGAGCAGCATGGAACGGCGACTATCAGTGGGCTATGGCTAAGTGGTATCGGTCAGATGCCCACGCGCACGGTGTCCACGGTCGTCGAAGTCAGCGGTGGCGACTTGCTGATCGGCGCACTGGCCGCCAATGCCGATGCCCGAGGTGAAGACCGTCTAGTTGTGCATCTGGCGGCGCAGCAAGCCTTGCAACCCGTGGATCATTCGGCCTGGATTACCGCGGTAAGTGATTTCGATCGTTTGCTTGGGGCGTCTATGCAAGCGGGCGATGAGTGCGAAGTACACCTTTGTAACGGTGCCAAGTATCGCTGGCGATCGCCAATGCGGCGGCGCCTATGGCGCCGGACCAAGCCGTTTGTCGACTGGATTCAGGTCCCGTAGTAATCGCGGTACCAGCGGACGAAGTTGGCGATGCCTTCATCGATGCTGGTGCTGGGTTTGTAGTCGAGATCGGCGACCAGGTCGTCGACCTCGGCATAGGTATCGGGCACGTCGCCGGGCTGCAGGGGCAGCAGATCTTTTTCGGCCTGCAGACCAAGGCACTTTTCCAGGGTTTCGATGTACTGGATCAATTCGACTGGGTTGTTGTTCCCGATGTTGTACAAGCGGTACGGGGCGCGGCTAGTCGCTGAGTCTGGTTGGTCGCCATTCCAGTCCGGGTTGGTCGGTGCCGGCCGATCCAGGACCCGGATGACGCCCTCAACGATATCGTCGATATAGGTGAAGTCACGCCGATGGTTGCCGTAGTTGAAGACCGGGATGGGCTGACCGGCGATGATGTTCTTAGTGAACTTGAACAACGCCATGTCGGGTCTTCCCCAGGGCCCGTAGACGGTGAAGAAGCGCAGCCCGGTAGTGGGTATTTCGTATAGATGGCTATAGGTGTGTGCCATCAGTTCGTTGGCCTTTTTGGTCGCCGCATAGAGGCTGACCGGGTGGTCCACGTTGTGATGCACAGAGAACGGCATATTGGTGTTCGAACCGTAGACCGAGCTGGACGAGGCATACACCAGGTGCTCGACGCCTTGCTGGCGGCAGCCCTCGAGGATATTGCCGAAACCGACCAGGTTACTGTCGATGTAGACGGCGGGGTTCTCGATCGAATAGCGTACGCCGGCCTGAGCCGCTAGATTGACCACCCGCTGCGGCTGGTACTCCGCGAAGGTCTTGGCCATGGCCTCGCGGTCTTCGACGCGGGCGCGTACCTCCGTGTAGCTTGCATGATCCAGAGTACGTGCGAGGCGCGCCTCTTTGAGCGAGACGTCATAGTAGGGATCCATGCAGTCGATGCCGATGACCTCGTCACCGCGTTCGAGCAGGCGTAGGGAGAGTGCAGAACCGATAAAGCCCGCGCTGCCGGTGATCAATACGCGCATCAGAAAGGTTCCAGAGGTTGTTGCTACAGTCGGCCTTCGGTTGCCGAGGCTGGAAACAGATATTTGACGTCGAATAATACGCTGTTCGGGGTGCCGAAGTTGCGAATATGTTCGACGCCCAGATCGGCGAATTGGTGGTGGGCGACCGCCAACACGATCGCATCATAGGCGCCCGGCTCGGGGTCTACTATCGGGCGGATGCCGTACTCGTGCTCTGCTTCCTCAGGGTTCACCCAGGGGTCCCAGACATCGACATGCGTGCCGTAGCTCTCCAATTCGTCGATGATGTCGGTGACCCGAGTATTGCGCAGGTCCGGGCAATTTTCTTTGAATGCGAGCCCTAAGACCAAGGCACGGCCCCCATTGACTTTCAATCCTCGGCCCAGCATCAGTTTGATGACTTGCCCGGCCACGTGCGAACCCATGGCGTCATTGGTCCGTCGGCCGGCGAGGATCATCGCTGGATGAAAGCCAATTGCTTGTGCCTTGTGGGTCAGATAGTAAGGGTCCACTCCGATGCAGTGACCGCCGACCAAGCCGGGGCGAAATGGCAGGAAGTTCCATTTGGTACCTGCCGCCTTTAGAACCTCCTCGGTATCGATCCCCAGCCGCCCGAAAATCAGCGACAGTTCGTTCACTAGCCCGATATTCACGTCGCGCTGAGTGTTCTCGATTACCTTGGCGGCCTCGGCCACCTTGATGCTGCTGGCCTTGTGCGTGCCCGCCAAGATGACACTGGCGTACAGTGCGTCAACGAAGTCTGCAGTCTCTGGGGTGGAGCCGGAGGTGACTTTCAGTATGTTCGTGACTCGGTGTTCCTTGTCACCGGGATTGATGCGTTCTGGGCTGTAGCCGGCGAAGAAATCCTGATTGAACGTCAATCCCGACGCTTCTTCGATGACCGGAATACAGTCTTCCTCAGTGGCACCTGGGTACACTGTGGACTCGTAAATTACTAGATCGCCGGGATTGATCACCTGACCTACCATGCGGCTGGCCGATATCAGAGGACTCAAGTCAGGGTTCTTGTAAGCATCGATCGGGGTAGGCACTGTGACCACATATATGTTGCACTCACGCAGGTCCTCGAGCTGATCGGTGTAGGCCATCGAGACTGCTTTGAGTTCTTCGGGCTCTACTTCTAAAGAACTGTCCTTCCCCTGCCGCAACTCAGTGATACGCGGGGCGCTGATGTCGAAGCCGACCACTGGGTACTTTTTAGCAAATTCCACGGCTAGTGGGAGGCCCACATAGCCCAAGCCTATAACCGCGATTTTTGCGTTCTTGATGTCCATCGGGGAGAAAACCTTCCGTTAAAAGACGTGCACTAGGTCTAGGCAGTCTGAGCGCCGGATGATACCGCGCTGCGGACCAGGAGGCGAGACCAGTAGCATCATTGGGTGAGCCGGTTATGAATATTCAAATCAATCAGTTGCTAAATCCCAAGCGGTTTGTCAGGCTCGGCGCGCCGCTTGCCGTCTAAGAGTATTTCGCGACCATGATGATCAGGTTGTTCGGCCACTATGTGTCGAAACTTTACTTATTACTCGGTGTCGCGGAGTTCTTTATCACCTTCTACTCGCTGCTGGCCGGTTTCTACATGCGGTTCAGGCAGGGTGGTTTGACGATTGCCGAGCCTCCCGAGACCTTGACCTACACTGGGCTGGTCTACGCGACCGCCATGACGGTGGCGATGATCGCGGTGGGTCTCTATCAGCGAGGACTCCCCTTCAGTGCCGGTCTCTTGGTCCGGCTCGGCCTGAGTTTTCTGATCGCCGGTGTGGCCATTAGCGCGGTGTTCTACGTCTTCCCTGATTTGGTCGTCGGGCGCGGCGTGATGGCCTATGCGGTGCTGTTCACTTTCGTTGGGGTGCTGGGCCTGAGGACGCTGTTTTTCCGGCTTATCCAAAGTGAGTTGCAATCGAACAAAGTGCTGGTGCTGGGCACTGGTAGGCAGGCCAGGATGATTGCGGACTTGGAACCGCAGCAGCCGGGTTTCCGCGTCGTAGGCTATGTCCCGGTCAACGAGCAAGAGACCGACATCCCGAAGGACCGCTGGCTACCCCATAATCGGCGCCTGATGGACATCGTCCTGGCCGAGGAAGTCGATGAAATCGTGGTGGCTCCTGATGATCGCAGGCTGCGTTTGCCAGTGGACGAAATTCTCGATTGCAAGATGTCGGGCACCATCGTGCTGGACCTGCTCAGCTTTTTCGAAAAGGAGACCTCGCGAATCAAGCTCGAGGTATTGCATCCGAGCTGGATTTTCTTCTCCGAGGGGTTCCGCCTAAGTGGCATGGCCCAGAAGCGCGTCCTGGATGTGCTCGCTGGTGGCACCATCTTTTTATTGACTTGGCCGCTAATGCTCTTGGTCGCTTTGGCCATTCTGATCGAGAGCAAGGGCAGGGGGCCGGTCTTGTTCCATCAGATCCGTGTCGGGCTCGATGGCCGCGTGTTTCGGGTGCATAAGTTTCGCAGCATGTATACCGATGCCGAGGCGGATGGCGTTGCGCGCTGGGCGATCAAGGGTGACAGCCGCATTACGCGGGTTGGGTCAGTGATCCGTAAGACCCGGCTCGATGAATTACCCCAGGTATTCAACGTGCTGCTCGGCGAAATGAGCCTCGTAGGGCCGCGCCCGGAGCGACCAGAGTTCGTTGAACAGCTCGAGAAAGAGATACCCTTCTACACCGAACGGCACCGGGTAAAGCCGGGGTTGACCGGCTGGGCTCAGCTGTCTTATCCATACGGTGCCAGTATCGAGGATGCGCGCAACAAACTTGAGTTCGATCTCTATTATGTGAAGAATGCCAGCGCCTTTCTCGATCTGATCATCTTGCTCGAAACTGTCGAAGTCGTGCTTTGGGGGAAAGGCGCACAGTAGCCCTCGGGTATGGACGGATCACGATACCCGTCCGTTTCAGCCATATTCACGATATAGGAACCGGCTTTGGGGGTATTACAGCTCGCCTTTTTCGGTTATGGCCTGGCTGGTCTCGCCTACGGTGGCTTGCTTTTGTTGCTGCTAACCGGATGGTGGGCCCGCTTTCGGGGCTCGCAGCTGATGTGGGCTGTGGCTGGCTCTATGGTGTGGAGCCTTGCAGCAGCCAGCCAAATCGGCTTTGGCTTGCCTGGAGTCGACCTGCTCGATGCCACCGAGGTGGTCCGTAATCTCCTCTGGATTTTCTTTCTACTCCATTTGCTGAGACCGTTCGCGGAGAGCAACAGGGTTTACAAGCGGCTGCTGGGTTATGTCCGCTTGGGCTGTCTGGTGCTTGGCCTGTTGATGCTGGTCATGTTGGTCGACATCCCGGGCTTGGCAGATCGGTTGCGCCAGACCGAGGCGCAACAGGAGTTTTCGCTGATCGGTCAGTTGTTGTATGCCGTGCTGGGTATGGCATTGGTCGAGCAACTCTTCCGCAATACCCCCGTGGAACAGCGCTGGGGCATCAAGTACCTGTGCTTTGGTCTTGGTGCCCTTTTCGCGTTCGACTTTTATCTTTATACGGACGCCTTGCTTTTTCACCGCCTGGACGCTGCTATTTGGTCGGCGCGTGGGTTCGTCAACCTCATAGCGATTCCTCTGATCGTGATTGCCGCTGCCCGCAATCCGGATTGGAATCTGCAAGTCTTCATGTCGCGACGCATGGTGCTGCATTCGACCACGCTGTTCAGTGCTGGTCTGTACATGCTGCTGATGGCCATGGCCGGCTACTATATAAAGTTGTATGGCGGCGAGTGGGGCGGCGTACTGCAGATCGCCTTCTTGTTCGGCGCGCTCGTGGTACTGGTTGCATTGCTATTCTCTGGTCAGTTCCGGGCACGCACCAAGGTTTTCTTCAACAAACATTTTTTTAGCTACCGATACGATTATCGCGATGAATGGTTACGGGTTATCGGCCTGCTTGCTGGTGAGCGCGCCGATTTGCCTCTAAGCGAGCGGGTGATCTGGGCATTGTCAGAGATCGTTGAGAGTTCCGGCGGTGTGTTGTGGATACGTTCTGACAAAGGGAGCTATCGTTTTCGGGCGCGTTTTAATGCGCCGCACGCCGAGCAGCGCGACGTCGACAGCGACCAAGCAATGCTGCCGTTCATGGAAACACTGCGTTGGGTCATCAACCTTGACGAGTACCGGACGGCGCCCGATGTTTACGGCGACTTAGATATTCCCGATTGGCTCCTGGAGGACGCTGCCGCCTGGCTGGTCGTGCCGCTGATCCATGACGAGCACCTGTTGGGCTTTGTGATGCTCCTGCAGCCGCGTGCTCCGCAGTCGATTAATTGGGAGAACCTTGACCTGCTCAAAACGGTGGGCATGCAAGCGGCCAGTTATCTGGCGCTCAATCAGGCTGCCGAGGCCTTGGCTGAAGCCCGTCAGTTCGAGGGCTTCAATCGTTTGTCGGCGTTTGTTATCCACGATCTGAAAAACTTGATCGCTCAGCTTTCGCTGGTGGCGACAAATTCTGTGCGACATAAACACAATCCCGAGTTCATGGATGATGCAGTCAAGACCATCGAGAATGCAGTGGGGAAAATGAACCGGCTGATGTTGCAGTTGCAGAGTGCCGACGTAACCGGCGACCGCCGCCGGATCGATCTGGCAAACGAGCTGCGCGATGTAATTGCGGCGAAATCAGGTGGTCGCCCGGCCCCCAGCCTGACCACCGAGGCCGAAGCAGCCTATGTGTTGGCAGAGCCTGATCGCTTGTCGTCCGTAGTAGGGCATGTCGTGCAGAACGCGCAGGACGCGACGCAGCCCGACGGTAGCATCGACATTCTGCTGCGGGTCACCGGTGACCAGGCTATAGTGGATATCCGCGATACCGGTACTGGCATGGAGCCGGAGTTCGTAAAGTCACGGCTGTTTCGGCCCTTCGATTCCACCAAAGGCTTGACCGGGATGGGGATCGGTGCCTACGAATGTCGCGAGGTCATCTCGGCACTTGGCGGGCAGGTGGTGGTAGAGAGCGCGCCAGGCCGTGGTACGACGTTCCGCATAATTTTGCCGCTGGCTGGTGAAGTTTCTCTGCCGGTGGGCGATGCATTACTTGGACGAGTGGAGAGGTCGGGGTAAGGGTGGCTGAAACCAAAGACAAGTTGTTGGTCGTGGAAGACGACCCGGGCGTGCAGAGCCAGCTCAAATGGAGCTTTGAGGACTTCGATACAGCGGTGGCCGAGGACCGGGAGGGGGCCTTGGCCTGCTTGCGTCGTTTGGAACCCGCCGTCGTGACCCTCGACCTTGGCCTGCCACCGGATCCTGGTGGCGTCAGCGAGGGTTTCGGGCTGCTCGAAGATATCGTCGCATTGACCCCGGATACCAAAGTGATTGTGGTGACCGGCCACAACGATCGAACCAATGCGATGCGCGCGATCGCGCTGGGCGCCTACGATTTCTATGAAAAGCCCATAGATCCCGATTTGCTGAGTATCACAATTCGCCGGGCTGCCCGTCTGTTCCATATCGAGCAAGAGAATCGTCGTTTGCAGGCAGTGCACGGTGGCTCGGCCTTGCAGGGACTTATCGCGACCAGTCCGGAGATGCTCAAGGTTTGCCGCACCATCGAAAAACTGGCGCCGACCGACGTCTCAACGTTGATCTTGGGGGAAAGTGGCACCGGTAAGGAGGTCTTGGTCAAGGCCCTGCACAATCTCAGTGACCGGTCCAAAAAACGCTTAGTGGCGATCAATTGTGCCGCGATACCCGAGGCGTTGCTCGAGAGCGAGCTGTTCGGGTACGAACGCGGCGCTTTCACCGGCGCGGCCAAGACCACTCCGGGTAAGATCGAAGTCGCCAACGGCGGGATCCTATTCCTCGACGAGGTCGGCGATTTGCCGCAACCGCTACAGGCCAAGCTGTTGCGGTTCCTGCAAGAGCGTGTCATCGAGCGCATCGGTGGTCGGACTGAAATCCCTGTCGACGTTCGGGTAATCTGTGCGACGCATCGCGCGTTGCCAGAATTGATCGAGGCCGGGGATTTCCGCGAAGACCTGTACTACCGGATCAATGAGGCAACGGTGGTGGTGCCACCGTTGCGTGAACGCCAGGGCGATAGCCTGCTGCTGGCACGGGCATTCCTTGAGCGATTCGCAACCGAACTCAAGCGCCCGATAAAGGGCTTCATGCCGCAGGCGATCGAAGCGATCGAGGCCTACGATTGGCCTGGCAATGTGCGCGAACTCGAAAATCGCGTGAAGCGCGCTGTGATCATGGCGGATGGAGCCCAGGTATCCTTGGATGACCTGGAGCTACCCACGCAGGATGAGACGACTGATCAAGAGCCGTTCAACCTGCGTGAGGTGCGCGAGAAGGCCGAGTCACAGGCCATCCTACGTGCCCTGGCGCGTACCGACGGCAATGTCTCCAAGACGGCGGAGCTGCTCGGAGTCACTCGGCCCACGCTGTACAATCTGATGAAAAAGTACGGCGTGAGCGACTGATCAGGGGCGCAGATGCCCCCGATATAGGTGGTTCGATGTGTCTCTAATTTTACCGGTCGGCCGCCTCACCCCCGGTGTGCCACCGAGGGATTATTGATTCCGATAGGAGGATGCCGAATGCCCAATAAGACTTTGGTGTACGCATTCGTGGGCGCGATCTCGTGGGTGATGGTTTCGTCCAACAGTTTCGCTGACTCGGCCGATGACTATGTGGCGGAGGCACGCAGCTATGTCGAGCAGGGTGAATTCCGAGCGGCGATCATCGAGCTAAAAAATGCTCTGCAGAAAGATCCTTCGCATCTACAGGCACGCCTGATGCTTGGTGGGCTGCATCTGCGTAATGTCGACGGTGCCGCGGCCGCCAAGGAATTCTCCCGGGCGCGTGATCTGGGCGCCGATGGACAATACTGGATGCCTGGCCTTGCCCGCGCCCTGGTAATGCAAGGGGATTTCCGCGCCCTACTGGAACAGATCGAGGCCGGACCGGAGCTGCCGACCGAAGTCCGAACCGAACTGTTGGCGTTGCGTGGGACCGCCAACTTGTCCTTGCGCAAAACCACTGCCGCCGTTGCGGAATTTGATGCCGCGTTGGAGCTCGATCCAGCCAACCCGATGGCCCGTCTGGGTAAGGCGCAAATCCTGCTGGCCGATGGCAAAGAAGACGAAGCCTTGGCGCAACTCGATCAAGTGTTGACCGAGCACCCGGACCACTTGGCGAGCCGTTTGGTACGCGGCGATATCCGGCGCCAGAAACGGCGCCTAGAAGGGGCGGTAGCCGACTATACTCGCGCCACACAAGAGGCGCCCGCCGACCCTCGCGCCTATGTTGGGCTGGCCTTATCGCATATCGCGCAACACGATCTGGAGGCCGCAAACCAAGACCTCGCCACGCTGAAAAAATTGGCGCCTGGCCAGCTGACGGTGAGCTACATACAGGCTCTGGTGTCGTTCCAGGAACGCAATTTCGCGCGTGCCTCGGATGCGCTCCAGCAGGTTCTGCGCAGTACCCCGGGCAATCTGCAGGCCCAACTCATGTACGGTATCGTCAGCTATGCCCAGGAAGAGTACAGGATCGCTGACGATTACCTCACGCGGGTGTTGGCCAGTGCGCCGGGCAATGTGCAAATCATAAAGATCCTCGGTGCTGCCCGACTCAAGCTAGGCGAACCCAAGCGCGCCTTGGCTGTCCTGTCCGGCGCGGTGAATAGCACAACAGAGGATTCGCAGTTGCTGGCTTTGCTGGGCACTGCGTACCTGCAAGCGGGTGATAATTCACGCGGTGCCGAGTACATCCAACGCGCCGTCGAACTCGATCCGGATCAGGCCCTATTGCGTACCCAGCTTGCTGTGGGACGGATCGCGAGTGGTGACACCACGGCGGCGATTGACGAACTCGAGTCAGCGGTGGCACTTGGCCAAGACGTGATACAGGCAGATGTACTACTGGTCTTGAGTTATCTGAACAAGCGTGAATTCGACAAGGCGATCGCGGCTGCGGAGGGCCTGGAGCAGCGCATGGCCGATAGCCCCATCCCGTTCAATCTGTCTGGATTAGCCTATCTCGCGCAGCGTGATTTCGACAAGGCTCGGGCCAAATTCGATAGGGCCCTGGAAAAGGACTCCAAGTTTCTCGTGGCGCGCATGAATCAAGCACGGCTGGCGTTGTTGGCTGAACAGCCGGAGGCGGCGAAGACGGTGTACCAAAAGGTGCTCGACCAAGACCCGCGACATACTGGGGCGATGCTCGGCATGGCGGCACTCGCCAATGCCGCAAGCGACGCGGAGGGCGCCGAGGATTGGTTGCGCAAGGCAAACCAGGCTGATCCCAACGCGCTAAAGCCCGTGCTCTTGTTGGCCGAGGCCTACTTGCGCCAGAACCATGGCCTGAAGGCGCTCAACGTGCTGTCTGGCTTGTCGGCAGAACAAAACAAGGTCCCGGAAGTAATGCGTCTCAAGGGCATGGCCCAGTTGCAGAGCGGGGACTCCGCCAGCGCCGTGCGCACCTTGGGTACCTTGACCGAGCGGCAACCCGAATCCATTGAGGCCTGGTTCCAGCTGGCACGCGCCCAGGTGGCATCGGGCGATATGCCGGCGGCGCGCGCCAGCTTCGAGCGCTCGACCGCACTGGATGCGGAGCAAAAAGTGCCCGTTGTCTGGTTGGGCCTGGGTGAGCTCGAGCTGCGTGAGAAACGCTATGCCGCTGCGCTCGAAGTCGCCGAGACCCTGCAGAGAAATTTCCCCAAAAACCCCTATGTCTATGACATTGCCGTCGCGGCGCACCGCGGGCTAGGACAGGATGAACAAGCACTGGCAGCGGCCGAGGCAGCCTTGCTGGCCGACCCAAGCACAGCGCGCTCCCACAACTTTGCTGGCCTCTTGGTGAGTGCCGGGCAGCGTGACAAGGCCGTCGACTACTTGCAACGCTGGCTGGCCGACAATGCCGAGGATGGCGCGGGTTGGGCCAGCCTGGGTATGTTGCAGCAGCAGCTGGGCCGCGACGCGGATGCGCTTGCGGCCTACGAGAAGGCCCTGGCTGCGGCGCAGACCAGTCCGGTGATATTGAATAACATGGCCTGGCTGTATCTGGAGCGGGATGGCAAGCGTGCCTTGGAACTTGCTTCGCAGGCCTATGAGTTGGCGCCGAACCGAGCGGAGATCGTCGATACCTACGGCTGGGTGCTGTTTCGCCAAGGGCGCCGTGACGATGGTCTTGCCGCGTTGCAGCAGGCCTTGGTAATTGCGCCGCGCAACGCCGAGATTGGTCTGCATGTCGCCGAGGCCCTGCTCGCGATGGACCGCGATGCCGAGGCACGGCCGCTATTGGAGCGCATCGTGCGCGACCACCCGAGCAGCGATTCCGCTGATGCAGCGCGCGAGCTACTGGGGCGGCTGCAAGGCTGAGCCGCCTCGCAGCGCGGCACGGGCTAGTAGCGCCGCTCCGTAGGCGGGTTGGGTCTGTGCCGCCGGTTGCACCTGTACTCCGAGTTGGTGCTCACGGATCCGGCGCCAGGTATCGTTCACCGTACCACCGCCGCTGGTGAAGACCCGCTTTGGATAGGCTGCGCCGAGTTCTGCCAAGCGCCGATATCCTGCGGCCTCGATGTCTGCGATGCCTTCCATAATCGCTTGCAGAAATAACCATTTCTGTTTGGGCCTGGGGTCCAGGCAAGGAGACAGGTCGGGATCGTTGTAAGGGAAACGCTCACCGATTGTGGGCAGCGGGTAGTAGTGCAGACCAGATGGTTTGTCCGGGTCGATTTGGGCACTCAGTTCGTCCAGCTCGGCGGGGCTAAAATGCTGTAGCAGGACACTGCCACCAGTGTTCGAGGCGCCGCCAGCGAGCCAGCGCTCACCGATGCGATGGCTGTAAACGCCATACCGCGCGTCGGCCACCGCGCGGTTGCTCAACACCTTCACCACCAGAGTACTGCCAAGCGAGGTGACGGCGTCACTCGGTTGGCGGATACCGGCCGCCAGAGCGGCTGCATTGCTGTCTGTGGTCCCCGCTACCAATAGGGTGTCGGCCGGTAACCCAAGGCGGTACGCGATGTCTGGCGCCAGCCCACCGAGCGCCTCGCCTGACGGGTGCACCTGCGGTAGCAGGGTGCGGTCCAGTGGGAGTTCGGACAGCCAATCTGGCCAGCGTCGGCTGGCCGGATTGAATCCCAGCTTTAGCGCATTGTGCTCGTCGCTGTGACCGAACCGGCCAGAGAGTCGGCCGGCCACCCAGTCGGCCTGGTGCAGCGCATAGCCTGCCGTGGCCCCAGGCAAGGTCTGTTGCAGCCAGAGCAACTTGGCGAGCGCGGATGTCGGGCTGCGGGTTGGGCTGGTTGATGGCGCGATCTGTTCGATCAGTGTGGCCTGCACGGCGGCGCGCCGATCGTCGTACATCAACGCCGGTGAGCAGGGCTCGCCAGCTTGGTCGCACAGCAGCAGAGTTGCCGAGGTGCCCGCTACGCAGAGCGCACGCGGTTGCCCAGCGCAGTGCGCGCTCAACTCACCGAGGACGCTTTCGACCGCCTGCCACCAATCGTGAGGGTCTTGTTCGCTATGGCCGGGTTGGTCGCGGCGTGCGGCGTGCAGTGTCGCTGTGGTTTGTGCGATTTGTGTGCCGTGGTCGTTGATCGCAACCGCGCGACAGCCGGAGGTCCCCAAGTCCAGCCCGATAAAGCAGGGCGTTGCAGAAGGCATCAGGTCTCTCAGGGGAGGGCGACTGGCGCCGGGGCATGCCAGTCGGCGGCGCGGTGCTCGGCCACTACCTCGGTGTAGATACCACCGCGCACGTTGAATTCGGCGGTCAGACGCATGAAGCGCGGTTGGATCACTCTTACTAGGTCGTCCAGGATTTGGTTGGTCACGGCCTCATGAAATGCACCTTCGTCGCGGTAAGACCAAATGTAGAGTTTCAGTGATTTGAGTTCGATGCACCGCGTATCCGGCACATAGGCCAAATGCAGGGTTGCGAAGTCGGGTTGACCGGTTTTCGGACACAGACAGGTGAACTCTGGGATGCGCATGCGGATCGTGTAGTCGCGCTCCGGGCGTGGGTTCACGAAGCTCTCAAGGTCACGGCTCGGGCGGCTCGACATCGCATTATTCCAGCAAGTGGCGGAATCGGGTCACGATTATAGGCGACAGTGTCTCCAACAGGCGGATGCTTGCCTTAGACTACGCGGAATTAATAATTATCAAACAGATATTTATACACTAAAAATTAAGTTGTTTCGAGAAGGAATCCCTTGCTTGTACGGGCTGTGAAGCATCCTGTATCTTTGCCCGTCATGCGTCTGGAGAAGATCAAGCTAGCGGGCTTCAAATCGTTTGTCGATCCGACCACGGTGCTGTTTCCCAGCAATCTGGTCGGGATCGTCGGTCCGAACGGCTGTGGCAAGTCGAATGTGATCGACGCCGTGCGCTGGGTGATGGGCGAGAGCTCGGCAAAGATGCTGCGTGGCGAGTCCATGGCAGATGTAATCTTTAATGGTTCGAGCAGCCGCAAGCCGGTCGGCACCGCGACCATCGAACTGCTGTTCGACAATGTCGATGGCAGCGCCGGTGGACAGTACGCGCAGTACGCGCAGATCTCGGTCAAACGTCAGGTCTCGCGCGACGGTCAGTCGGTCTATTTCCTCAATGGGGTGCGTTGTCGGCGTCGCGACATCACCGATCTCTTTCTCGGTACCGGACTGGGTCCACGCAGTTACTCGATCATCGAGCAAGGGATGATCTCGCGCGTCATCGAGGCCCGCCCCGAAGAGCTGCGGGTGTATCTCGAGGAAGCGGCCGGCATATCCAAATACAAGGAGCGGCGGCGCGAAACCGAGAATCGCATCTCACACACCCGTGAGAACCTGGAGCGCCTAGACGATTTGCGCGAGGAGGTACAGAAACAACTCCGGCACCTCGAACGCCAGTCGGCTACTGCGCGCAAGTACAAGGCCCTGCGTGAAGAAGAGCGTCGGGTAAGAGCCGAGCTGCTGGTGTTGCGCCTGGGCGACATGCACGACGATATCGAGCGGCGCGATCGGGCGATCGCTGAACAGGAAAACCGCTTGCAGTCGGCGATCGCCGATCAGCGGGCACTCGAGGCCGAAATCGAACAACAGCGTGTCGCCCACACGGGCGCCAACGACAGCTTCAATCAAGTCCAACAGAAATTTTACGCAATAGGTGCGGAGATCGCTCGGCTCGAAGATGCGATTCAGTATGCGCAGGAGGCGCGTCGCCAACAGGAGGCCGATTTACTGCAAGCGCGTCAGTCACTGGCCCAGGCCAAGGGGCACAGCGATCAGGACAGCAACCGTTTGGCACAGCTCACCGAGGACTTGCAACGCGACCAGCCGGTGCTGGACGCCGCGCAGGCGCGCGCCGAGGCCACTGCGCAGACTTTGCACGATGCCGAGGCGGCCATGCATGCCTGGCAGATGGAATGGGATGCCTTCAACAAGAGCGCAAACGAGCCCGCCCAGCAGGCCCAAGTCGAGCGCACCCGGATCAATCACTTGGAGCAGCAAGAAGAGCAGCTAAGGCGCCGCTTGGGCCGTTCCGAGGAGCAATGTCAGCAACTGTCTGATGCGGCCTTGTTGGGCGAGATCGACGAGCTGCAGCAGCGCGAGGTTGCGGGCGAGGCTGGCTTGGCTGCGGCGCGCGATCGGGTGAGCGAACAAGTCGAGTCAATCGCGGGTCTGCGGGAACGCGCGCTGCAGGCGCAGGACGAGCTGGCCGGGCTGCGTGGCGAGCTCGAAACGCTGAATGGCCGCCTGGCGTCGCTGCAAGCGCTACAACAGGCAGCGCGAGACGAAGGGAGCGTTGCGGTAGCGGATTGGATGCAAGGCCAGGGGCTGGACTCGGCGCGGCGGCTGCTCGAGACCCTCGAGGTATCCGGGACCTGGCGGCAGGCCGTGGAGGTGGTGCTCGGCGAATTACTGCAGGCGGTCACCGTTGACGATCTCAAACCCTTCGCTCATGCGCTACCTGGCCTGGACAACGGCGTGCTGAGCTTGTTCGAGACGGGCGGTGAGCGACCGAGTCCGCGACCTGGCACGCTCGCGGCCCTGGTCGATGGACCGGCTCCCTTAACCCATTTGCTGAACAGTGTCCTAGTTGCTTCGGGCTTAGACGATGCGTTGGCGCGGCGCGGGCAGCTTGAGCCGGGGGAGTGTCTGGTGACCCCAGATGGTTTGCGGGTCGGGAGTGGTTGGATTGGTGTAAGGCGCGGCAATGATGCGCAGGCTGGTGTTTTGGTGCGCGAACAGGAGATAAGAGAGCTGCTGCAACGTCGCTCGGAACTCGAACCACAGGTGACCCAGTTGGCCGATCAGGCGGTCCTGGATCGCGAGGCCCTGCAAGCAGCGGAGCAGGCGCGCGAGGTCCGGCAACGCGAATTCGAGGTCGCGCAGCGTGCTGTGGCCGAGGTGCGGGCGCTGTTGAGTGGCAAGCAGGCGCGGGCCGAGCAGATCCGTCATCGATTGGAGGGTCTTGAAAAGGAAGCTCAGGAGATCCGTGACCATATCGCACAAGGTGGCGAAGACATGGCCGCTGCCCGCCAGCACCTACATGCCGCACTGGCTTCGATTGAAGATCTTGGCCAACAGCGCGAGCGTCTGCTGGCCCGTCGCGACGAGCTGCGCTCAGCCCTGGAGGCGGCGCGCGGGGCGGCTAGCGAGGCACGCAACCAGATGCACGAAATCGCCCTGCGGGTAGAGTCGATGCGCAGCTCTGAGACTTCTTTGCGCTCAGGGGTCGATCGCATTCAACAGCAATTGGCACAGTTGGAGGGACGTTGCGGCGAGTTGGCTTCTGCATTGGAATGTGGCAAGGCGCCGATCGCGGAACAGCGCGCTAGCCTCGAATTGAAATTGCAGTCGCGGGCGGAGACTGAGGCGCAGTTGGCCGAGGCCCGCCAAGTGCTTGAGGAGATCGTTGCTCTCCTCAGTGAGCGCGATCGTTCGCGCCATGAGATCGAACAGAGCGTACAAGACGAACGCACTCGGGTCGATCAGTCGCGCATGGCGCGCCAGGAAGTCGTGGTGCGCAGTCGTACGCTCGAGGAGCAGCTGGTCGAGACTGGATTCGAGTCCGAGCAGCTCAAGGCCGAGCTATCCAGCGAGGCCGAGGTTGCGGCCTGGCAAAAGCGGGCAGAGGGTCTGGCCAACCAGATCCAGCGACTGGGGCCGATCAATTTGGCGGCGATCGACGAGTTCAAGGAGCAGAGCGAACGCATGGCCTATCTGGACAGCCAGCATGAGGATGTCAGCCAGTCGTTGGCGACGCTCGAGGGCGCAATCCGTAAGATCGATCGCGAGACCCGCACGCGGTTCAAGGAGACCTTCGATCGGGTGGATAGTGGCTTCAAAGAGCTGTTTCCGAAGCTGTTCGGCGGCGGTCACGCCTACCTAGAGTTGACCGGCGACGACCTGCTCGATACGGGTGTGACGGTGATGGCGCGCCCGCCTGGCAAACGCAATAGCAATATCCATTTACTGTCGGGTGGCGAGAAGGCCTTGACGGCGGTTGCCCTGGTGTTTGCCATCTTTCGCCTGAATCCGGCACCGTTTTGCATGCTCGACGAGGTCGACGCGCCACTCGACGACGCCAACGTAGGGCGCTACTCCGCCTTGGTCGAGGAGATGGCCGAGCAGGTCCAGTTCATTTTTATCACCCACAACAAGGTCACGATGGAGATCGCTCGGCAATTGACCGGGGTCACCATGCATGAGCCCGGGGTGTCGCGACTGGTTTCGGTCGATGTCGAAGAAGCGGCGGCGCTAGCTGCGGTATGATGGATGGAATGGCCCGATCTGGGCACGTGGTAGACGACAACGAGGGTTCGACGACAATCGGCGATGGATCCGGATCTGGTCAGAATCATCCTGGTGGTGTTAGGCGTCCTGTTGGTGGCGGGCATTTACCTGTGGGACCGCTACAAGCATGGCGCGCCAAAGCGCCGAGTAGCGAAAAAGCGCCGGCCTGACCCCATCGAGGAGGACCCCTTCGCGACGCCACCCGGGCAGCGCATCGACCCGGCGCTGGGTACCTTTGCGGAGTCGTCAGCCCCCGAGGCCCCGCCCGAGCGTGGCTCGGCCACAGCCAAAGAAGCCCCAGAGGTAAGCAGTCAAGCCGCGCCGCTGGCGGCCGAACCGCCGATTGTCGACGATTGGCAGATCGGTACACGCGATGCCGAACCGCAGGGCTCATTGGATCTGAACTTTGGTGCGCACGGCGATGGTGATTATCTGCACCGAGATCCGGCCCTGGATGGAGAAGTCGAGCACAAGCTGGTGGTAATCAATCTGGTTGCACGCAACGGCGTGTTTGCCGGGCCGGCAATCGAAAAGGCGTGTACCAAGAACGACCTGATGTTGGGTGAAATGTCCATATTTCATCGTCACGACGAGCGTGATGGCCCAGTGTTATTCAGCGTGGCCAGCATGGTCGAGCCGGGCAAGTTCCCAGTCGACGATATCGCAGGCTTTTCAACGCCTGGCCTGTCGATATTTACCCAACTACCCGGGGTACGTGACGGTATCGAGGTCTTCGACCAGATGCTAGCGGCCGCGAATCGACTCGCTTCGCAGTTGAACGGCGAGTTGCAGGACGATCGGCATAACAAGCTAACCAAGCAAATGGAAAAGCACTTGCGCGAGTCCGTGATCGAACATCGACGCAAGCTCAAGTTGGCGCGGAGTCGCCATTGACCACTGACCAGGCCGCGCGTGCGCGGGCCAAGCGTCTGCGCGAACAAATCGAGTACCACAATCACTGCTACTACACGCTGGATCGACCCGAGATCCCGGACAGCGAGTACGATCGCCTGTTCCGTGCCCTGCAGGATCTCGAGGCACAGTATCCAGAAATCAAGACGCCTGACTCACCGACCCAGCGGGTCGGCGGCAGCCCGCTGGCGAAGTTCGCGGAGGTGCGTCACGGACAGCCGATGCTTTCATTGGACAATGCCCTGTCGGCCGATGCGATGGCGGATTTCGATCGCCGCGTACGCGAGCGTCTGGCGCGCGAGGGCGAGGTAGCGTACGTGGCCGAGCCCAAACTGGATGGTCTGGCAATCGGGTTACGTTATGCGCAAGGCCTCTTGGTGCAGGCAGCGACCCGCGGTGACGGTTTGCGCGGTGAAGACGTCACCCAGAATGTGCGTACCATAGAGTCGGTGCCGTTGCGCCTGAGCGGCGATGACTGGCCGCCCCTGCTCGAAGTGCGCGGAGAGATAGTCATGCCGCATGCCGGCTTCGAGGCCCTCAACGCGCGGCAGCGCGAGCGCGGCGAAAAGACCTTCGTCAATCCACGCAATGCGGCCGCGGGCAGTTTGCGCCAGCTGGATCCGAAGATCACAGCGGATCGCCCACTGGCGTTCCTGTGCTACGGCCTGGGCGAGGTCCAGGGTCATCCGATGGGCGATACCCACAGTGGCAATTTGCAACTGCTCGAGGCCTGGGGCCTTCCGGTCTCGTCGGAACGCGCGTTGGTCACCGGTCTGGAACAGTGCGCGAGCTACTTCCAGACGATGGCGAAGCGTCGCGAGCAGCTGGAATACGACATTGATGGCGTGGTGTTCAAGGTCGACCAGATCGCCGATCAACAGGCCCTGGGGTATGTCGCCCGGGCACCACGCTGGGCGATTGCGCAAAAATTTCCGGCCCAGGAGGAGCTGACGCAGGTCTTGGCGGTCGAGTTCCAGGTTGGCCGCACCGGAGCAGTTACCCCGGTGGCGCGACTCGAGCCTGTGTTCGTCGGCGGTGTGACAGTGAGTAATGCCACCTTGCACAACATGGACGAGGTGCAACGCAAGGATGTGCACATCGGTGACACGGTCTTTGTCAGGCGGGCTGGCGACGTGATCCCAGAGGTCGTCAAGGTGCTGCTCGAGCGTCGACCGCGCACGGCGCAAGTGGTGCAGTTGCCGACCCATTGCCCAGTGTGTGATTCGGAGATCATCCGACTCGAGGGTGAAGCGGTCGCGCGCTGCAGTGGTGGCCTGTTTTGCCCTGCGCAGCGCAAGGAAGCGATTAAGCACTTCGCCGCGCGTCGTGCGCTAGATATCGAGGGGCTAGGCGACAAGCTGGTCGAGCAGTTGATCGAAAAAGCATTGATCGAAAATCCTGCCGATCTGTTTGGATTATCGGTCGAGACGCTTGCCGGCCTTGAGCGTATGGGGGAGAAGTCGGCGAGCAATCTGGTCGCGGCACTCGACCAGGCGCGTCACACGACCTTGCCAAGGTTTCTGTATGCACTGGGCATACTGGGTATTGGCGAGACCATCGCTGCGAATGTCGCTGAGGCCTGTGGCACGCTCGAGGCCGTCATGGACCTGCGTTTGAGCGACCTGGTCGAGATAAAGGAGAGTCAGGCGCGACGCCTGCACCAGCTGCTCAGTGACGAGTCGGAGCTACCGGCGCAGGTCGAGGCATTGGGCCCCCGTGATGGCGTGAAGTGGTTCAACCAGGTGCATGCGGCCTTGTTGGCCGAGCGCTTTGCCTGCACCGTCGATCTGCTGGCCGCTGATCCACTAAAGCTAGCCAATACCCCGCGTATCAAGATCGAGGGCGTAGGCGACTTGCTCGCAGAGAAGCTAGTGACCTTCTTTCGCCAGCCGCACAATCGAGAGGTGATCGCCAAATTGCAGGCGGCCGGTGTCGACTGGCCCGAAGTTCAGCCTTCGACTGTTTCGGCACCTGGCCCCTTGGTCGGTAAGACTTTCGTCCTTACCGGCACCCTGTCCGAACCGCGCCCCGCAATCAAAGAGCGCCTACAGGCGCTCGGTGCCAAAGTAACGGGCAGTGTCTCGAGCAAGACCGACTATGTCGTTGCAGGTAGCGACGCCGGCTCTAAACTCGCAAAGGCGCAGGCCTTGGAGGTTGAAATACTCGACGAACAGGGGCTGGCCGATCTCATCGGCGATGGCTAGCCCGGCGTCGTGTGCACTTAATCGCTCGGGAATTTTTTTGCTGGCTCGCACAGCAATACACAAGTGCCGTTGCAGCGTGTCGCCATTCCCTGAAGCCTGGTGGTGGCTGACCGCGGTGGCGGTGCGGCGCGGCCCTTAGCCGTTGCTCTCCATGCGGTCGCTCAAGACCTGAAAGACGATGGTGTGGGCAATGCGCAATTGCACTTGTTCTATCTCATCGGCTTGCTGCCAGGCCTGCACGAGCCATTGCTCGATCAGTTGAAGCGTGTCTTGTAGCTCGCCCAGATTTTCGGGGCGATGCTGGTCCTTTACTTGCAGTGTATTCATGATTCCCGAGCCTCTTTGACCATTCGTTGCTGTCAGATAACAGCCTAACGGGCATGGCTGTACGGCTCGGGTGATGCAGTTGGCTCGGAAAACGTGAATATGTCACTTGCTAGCTGCCTGGCCGGTGTGGCCGTCCGGCGTGAAGCCTTCCGGTACTTTACCGGCAAGGATGTAGGCAAAGGCGATGACCTCGGCGATCGCCTTGTAAAGCTGCTCCGGGATCTCTTCACCGAGGGGGATCTGTGACAAGACCACCGCCAGTTCTGGGTCTGGATACAGGGGTACGTCGGCCTGGCGCGCGGCTTCGATGATCTGTTCGGCTAGCCGGTATTCGCCCTTGGCCGTGACCTTGGGTGCGTGCTTGCCGTCGTAGCGCAGCGCGACCGCGATGTCGCTTTGTCCGCCGGCCAGCGTTCTGTCGCTTGGTTTCTCAGACACGCTCGTCTAACAAAGTTACGGGAAGGGGAGATTTCATCACTGGCTCGCTCGGCTCGCCTAAGACCCCCTTGAGGTGAACCACCTCCAGGCCCTGTGCCGCAAACGCCTCTTCAAGTACCGGCAGGCGGGCCTCGAGGCGGTGCAAGGTTGGCGAGCGATCGCACCAAAAGGTCGTCGCGACGCGGTCACCGGACAGGGCAAGCCGGCAGTGCAATCGACCTATGCTGTCGAATTGAAAATTGAGATTGACCGACCAACCGGGTGATCCATCGGTGGCCCCTGTTTCGGCATCGCGCTCGATGCGCAGCTCCAGGTCATCGGTCTGCTCGGGCAGATGGAGCGGCAGATCAATCTGCCACGCCTGGCGTGGCCCTTCGTCGATCGGGAGTGCGATGCTCTGCTGCAGTTGAATGCGCGAAACCGAGGCCTCTACCAATCGAGCCAGTCGGCTGAGCAAGGTGTCTCCGCCAGGCTCTCGGGCCGCCAGCGCGGGTGCGCTACGCTCGTTTGCAACAGGAAGCTCGGCCCGCAGCGTCGGCCGTGAACCTGTGGTTTGGGCGAGGCCGGTTTGTCCCAGGCTAGCCCTCAGCAAGGCCGCAAACTGCAGCAGCTGGGTCTTGGTGTCTGTCGGTGCCACTGCCGCGCGACCTGTTGAGGTGCGCGTGGCCAATAGCCGAGCCTCGTGGAAGAGTCCGCTGTGGTTGAGTGCCTCGCGCAGTGGCCCGGCTCCCAGACGTTCTAAGGGTACGCCGGCTTGATGCAGGATGCGTGCGAATTGCTGCAGGGTCTCTAGCTGCGCCGGGGTCTTGGCGAGTGTCTTGAGATGGTCGATTGAGAGGCGTGTCTCGGTGGGCGATAGCTGTTGTAGCATCGCGGAGCGGGCCAGCCGCTGCTGGATTTCTTTCGCTGTTGCGGGACGGATGACACGCAGCTCGGGCAGCGGCGGTCCCTTGATCACTTCGAGTTTGAGTTCTGTACCGGCCCGCGCGCTCACTTCACTGCGCGCCAAGAGTTCGGTCGAACCTATCCTGAGCTGGAGTAGCCCGGCCTTGGGTTGGGCGATGACTTGGGCCTGGATTAGGCGACCCGCCTCCAATTGTTTGAGCAGCGAGGGTAGATCGCGGCGTGCGGCATCGAGCAGGGGCTGCAGCGTGGTCGAGATCTTCACTGGCTGGGTCCGCGGTGCGTCGTATCGAAAGTTATCGGCAAGCGCGTCGATAACTCCAACATCGTCTTCAAGCGGGACTCTGGGTGGGTGAACCGAGTTAAGGGTAGTGGGTTGCAATGGTTTGTGCGGCGTGGCGCCGCGGTGACAGGCCCGTACAGCAGTGCTCGGGTCCGCCACTTGGTGCTCGAGGGGTCGCTGGACAACGATGACGAGGTAAGCCGCGACCGCGGTGAGTGGCACCGCCTGGGCGGGGTCGCCGAGGTCATCCCGTGGCAGTTGCGCAGCGATAGCGCTGAGCTGAATGTCGAACAAGAGACGCAGCGGCGTCGCGAACGAAGCGGCGCCTTACGGGCGATCCTGGTGTCCTCATTGGTTGCCGGTGGGCTGATACTGGGCACATCGCTGCTTGGGTCCAGCGACCGGCAGGACGCACGTGACTGCGCGGCTACCCCTGCCCCTGGACTAATGCTCGAAGGTTGTCGACTCAGCAAGGCCGATTTCACTGGTGCGTCACTGGCCGGGGCGCACTTAGCTAATGCCTCGCTATCGGATGCGCGGCTTACCGAGGCCGATCTGAGTGCCGCTGACCTCAAGTACGCGACCCTCGATGGTGCGAATCTCGCTTATGCCAGCCTCAGATCCGCAATACTCAAGGGCGCTAGTCTGCGTTTCAGTGATCTCACCAATGCGGATTTCTCGGGTGCTGACCTGAGTTTCGCCGACCTCAGCGGTGCTCAGCTGGGTGGGGCGCGTTTCGATCGGGCCAAGTTCAAGGGTGCGATCTGGGCCGATGGCCAAGGTTGCGGCCTGTCTGGTTGCCCGCGCTAAATGATTAGTTGAGCTGGCGGTTGCACTAAGGTTAGACTTCTACATGACACCAGGATCGGTGTTACTCGAGTTCAAAGGAGAGAACCTAATGTCTACTTTAATTCTGTCTCATGCCCGTTTCCTCCCATCGCTAGTGGCGGTCGCCGCCTTGTTGGGTTCGCCGGCCTTCGCCGCGAGTGCTTGCAAGGGTATATCGGAGAACGCCTGCTCGGCTGCTGAGCAGTGTATTTGGGTAAAGGGCTATACTCGTAAGGATGGGCGTGCCGTCTCTAGCCATTGCAAGCTCAGTAGCCGCAAGAAACTCGACCAATCGGCCGAGTCCGGTGCGCGGAAGCTAAGTGCAGTAGCGCGATAGGTCGACAGCCGCTCGCGCCTTGCCGCAAGCAACACCCGCCGACCGGCGGGTGTTTTTTTGCTCCGGTGACCTTGCTATCTTAAAATTTGGCCACGGGGCAACTCCTAGCGATGCAGCAGGATCCGATTGTCTTTACTATCTTCCTGGTCTTTACCGGTGCAGCCCTTTTTGCCACCGGGGCCCTGTATGCAAGGCAATCCTTATTGGTGGCCTACATCCTACTGGGGGCGGTATTGGGGCCGTCGGCATTAGGCTTGGTCAGTGACCCCGACCTGATCCGCAACATTTCTGAGTTCGGGATCATGTTCCTGCTGTTCCTGCTAGGCCTCAACTTGCAGCCGCAGGAACTGTGGCGCATGGTCAGCAAGACCACCCAGGTTACTTTGCTCAGTTCGTTAGTATTTTTTTCCATCGGCTGCGCCGTTTCGTTCGCGTTCGGCTTTTCGGTAACCGAGGCCTTATTGGTCGGTGGCGCGGCAACCTTCTCGAGCACCATCATCGGCTTGAAGTTGTTGCCCACAACCATACTGCATCACCAACGAACTGGCGAGGTGATCATCAGCATACTGCTCCTACAGGACCTGTTGGCAATCGTACTGTTGCTGCTAGTACAGGGGGCTTCTGAGGGTAGTGTGCAACTGGCGGAGTTTGCCAAACTGCTGATAGCGCTTCCTGCATTGGCTGCCTTTGCCGCAATAGTGGAGCGCTATGTCCTAATCCGACTGATCCATAAGTTCGATAGGATCAAGGAGTACATCTTCTTGATGGCGATCGGTTGGTGTCTGGGCATGGCCGAGCTGGCAGTCCTGCTCGGACTCTCGGCAGAGATCGGCGCCTTCATCGCCGGGGTTGCATTGGCGGCCAGCCCGATTTCCTTGTTCATCGCTGAAAGTCTGAAACCGCTGCGGGATTTCTTTCTGGTGCTGTTTTTCTTTTCGCTGGGGGCCGGTTTTGATTTTGGGATAATTGATCAAGTCTGGGTACCCGCGGTCGTGCTGGCCTTGGCCCTGATGTGGATCAAACCCTTGGTGTTCCGACTTTTGTTGCGGCGTACAGGCGAGTCGCCGAAGCGCTCCAACGAGGTTGGCTATCGACTCGGGCAGATGAGTGAGTTCTCCTTATTGCTTGCTGTATTGGCCTACGAAAACGAGGTGATTGGTGCGGAGGCGTCCTATCTGATCCAGCTATCGACGCTCTTGACCTTTTTGGTGTCTTCTTACCTGGTCGTAATGCGTTTTCCGACGCCGATCGCGGTCAGCGATGCGCTACGTCGCGATTAGTCGCCTGTAACCTGTTTATCACATGGTGCGTATAGGCTCTTGGCAAACCTGACTAGAGACTGAAGGCCATGCGAGGAAACAGGCTGTGTGCGAACGCCCATCCACCGATCTGTGCCGGGCGTTTAAGGGAAGAGATTGCCACCTTAGAAAATCGCCTTGAGCAGATTGGACCGGACGGTGACTGCGGTTATGAAAGGGCTTTGGTGCGCTTTCTTGAACAAGAGCTCGGTCTGCGACGTGAGATGCTCAGGGCTAGCGAATAGCCGGGTCGATCAGTCTCCGAGCGCGCGCAAGCCGCTGTCGATCGCAGGCCGATCGGTGGGCGGCGGCATCATCGGGGAAGTATAGAGTTCTCCACTAAACCGCAGCTCCTCGCGGAAGCGCTCTTCCGATAGCGGGGGACGGCCAAGAAATCCTTGGTAGTAGGTACAGTCCGCAGCCCGCAGAAACTGCAGTTGTTCGCGGTCTTCCACACCTTCCGCGATCACAGTAAGGCCGATGTGGCGCGCCATCGAGAGTATCGCCCGCACGATCGCTGCGTCGTTCGGATCGACTGCGATATCGCGTATGAAACTACGGTCGATCTTGAGCGTGTCTATGGGTAGCTGGCGCAGGTCTGCCAACGAGGAGTAGCCGGTCCCGAAGTCATCGATCGCGAAGCGGATACCGAGTTGCCTAAGCTCTTCCATGCGTTGTACCGAGTCCTTGGCCTCCTTGATGAGCACGGTCTCGGTGATCTCGAGTTGCAGACGGTGCGGATCGGCACCGGTTTCCAAAAGGATTTGCTGGACTCGGTCCACGAAATCCTGTTGATGAAACTGCTGATGGCTTATGTTGATCGCCAGACATTCAGGTGGTTGCAGATTGGGATCGGACTGGATCGAACCCAGTAGTCGACAGGATTCAGACAGTACCCAGGCGTCTAGCTTGAGCATCAATGCACAGTTTTCGATGTAAGGCAGAAAGTCGGCCGGCGCAATGATGCCTTTGTCCGGATGATGCCAGCGCAATAGGGCCTCGGCCCCTAGCACGTGGCCATCGCGTATCGCCAGCACGGGCTGAAAGTACAGCTCGAACTGCTCGTCGCGTAGCCCATTGCGCAGCTCATTCTCAAGACGCAGACGCGAAATCGCCGCCTCATCCATGCTGGGCTCGAACACCCGTGCCCCGTCGCGACCTGCACCCTTGGCATGATACATCGCGGTGTCGGCATGGCGCAGCAAGGTGTCCACGGTATCGCCGTCGTTCGGGAAGGTGACGATACCGATGCTGGCCGTCACATAGAGTTCGTGACCATCGAGTCGGTACTCGTCGACGAACACGCTGCGCACCTTCTCGGCGATCTCGCGTGCCTTGTCCACGGCGTGATCCTGGTCCGACCCCAGGCCCTCGAGTAATACCACGAATTCGTCACCGCCGAGGCGTGCCACCGTGTCTTCCTCGCGCAGTGTGCGCCGCAGTCGTTGTGCGAGTTCCTTGAGCAGTTCGTCGCCGATCGAGTGGCCCAGTGAGTCATTGATACGTTTGAATTTGTCAAGATCGAGGAATAGCAAGGCACCGATCTGCCCGGTACGCCGTGCGCGCGCTGCCGCGCGATTGACCCGGTCGGTTAGTAGGGTGCGATTGGGCAGGCTGGTGAGGGCATCGTGATAGGCCATATGCTGGATACGCTCCGCGGCATGCTCGCGCTCGCTGACATCGCGCGCGATGCACAGCAGAAGGTCACCCGTGTCCAGCTCGATGCGAGATGCAGACACCTCGGCGGGGATGATCCCGCCGTCGCCAGTGCGGTAGTTGATCCGTAGCGATCGTCCGTGGCCGTGGGTCATAACTTCGTCCACCAGCTTGCTCAAGAAGCTTGAGTCCTCATCATGCAATTCGACCAGGGAGATACCAGTGAGCTGGTCCGGCGTCATACGGAGAAACTCGCTGGTGCGCGGGTTGCAGTCCAACAATTGACGGTCCACGGGGTCGAAGATCAAGACGGCGTCATGGGACTGTCGATAGATCGCCTTGAAGCGTTGCAGCTCTTGCCGCAACTTATCAGTGTACTCGGCGATACGGTGTTGCCGGGCAACCAGGGTCTGGTCGAGCCTTAGCAGCGTGTCATTGCGCGTTGCTCCAGTCGGGTTCGGCCCCGGGTGTTTGCGCACCGACAGATGGCGCATTCGATCCTCGAGCTGACCCAATCCTCGCCGCACCGGGCGCTGCACGGTGAGATCCCAAATGGCCGCGAGCGCACCGGCAATGGCGGTAGCCAGTGCGAACTGGATCCAGCTCAACTCGGTGGTCCCGTGTGCAAGTAGCGTGTAACCGACCAGACCTGATAGGAACAGCGCGGCCAGCGCCAGTGGCTTGCGCAGCGAGGCCGGCATCAGGTTCGGCGTCGGGAATGCCGATACTGGGAATGCTGCTGCAGCGCTGCCTGGGTCATTTCTAAGCCTCCGGTTTAATCAGCTAGCGACCGGGTTCCAATGAGCTTTATGCCTCAAGGGGAAAAAAGCCCCGCTGGCTGTTACGCCGGCTGCGATGCATGATGTTCGACCGGGTCTTTGACCGCTGGCCGCGCAGGGAACCGTCGCGATGGGCGATGCGTCAGGAACGGGAATCTGGATCGAGCCGATCGCCGATGTCCGTTCGCCGTTCGAAGAAAAGTTTGGGATTCCGCGCCAATGCGGCTTGGCACCGCATGCGCAGGGTGAAGTGTGTCTTCGGGAGCCCTACTGCGATCCGGATATGCTGAGTGGGTTGGCGGATTTTTCCCACATCTGGCTGACCTTCCGTTTCGACCGTTGTGTCGATCAGGGGTGGCGGGCGCGGGTCCGTCCGCCACGCCTCGGGGGCAATGTCGAGGTCGGTGTTTGGGCGAGTCGTGCGCCGTTTCGCCCGAATTTCCTCGGATTATCGGTGGTACGACTGCTCGAAGTCGTGGTCGCGCCGCAGCCGCTGTTGCGGGTCGCTGGGCTTGATTTGCTCGACGGCACGCCGGTCTTCGACATCAAACCCTACTTGCCCTACGCCGATGCATTGCCCGATGCCGAAGGCGGCTACGCCGCGACCGCACCGCAGCCGGTGTTGCCGGTTCGCTTTGCTAAACAGGCCGAGCTCGACCTGGCCGAGTTGCCGAATCCCAAGGCGATTCGGGCCTTGCTTGCCGACGTGCTCGCCTTCGACCCGCGTCCCGCATACCGGCGGGGTGCAGAGCCCGAGCGGGTCTATGGGATGCGAATGGCGGGCCGCGATGTTCGCTGGCGGGTCGGAGAGCAGGAGATCGAGGTGCTTGCCCTGGAGCCCCTTCTCTGACACCGAATCAATCGGTCGTGTCGTCTGCGCTCAGCTGTTTGTAACGGGCCAGTTGCTCAGGTGTGGCCTTGGTCTGGTGGCGTGCCTTCCAGTCGTCATAGGTCATGCCATAAATGATCTCACGTGCCTTGGGCTCACTGAGCTCGAGGCCTTGGTCGGTGGCCGCATTCGCCATCCAGCGCGACATACAATTGCGACAGAACCCGGCCAGGTTCATCAGGTCGATGTTTTGTACATCGCTGCGTTTGCGCAAGTGCCCTACCAATGTCCGCCAGGCGGCGGCCTCGATCGCGATCTGCTCTTGTTCGGTCATGCTGGGGTTCCCCATGCTGAGGGTGATCGAATATCAGGATGGCAGCGCCAGCTCGCGCTGCTGCCCGGTCTAGTTAGTGCAGAAGGTTGAACATACGCGTCCGGTAGCGGCCGACTGCTGGGTCGTCGCCGAGCATTTCAAACAAACTGAGCAAGGCATGCCGAGCCGCATCGTCACCGAACTTAGGGTCCTGTTGCAGCACCTGCAGCAGGTTCTCCATTGCAGCTTCGATGTCGTTGGCCAGCACTTGGTGTGCCGCCATTTGGAAGCGCGCGGCGCAATCATCAGCTGCCATGCCGAGGCGGTCGGCTATTGCCTCGGGGTGCCCAGCATCCAGCGCGATCCGATCGAAGAACAAGCGTGCGCGCAACCGGGCTACCTCGGAATTTTCTTGGGCTGCGGAGGGCAGTTCTGCGAGTGATTGCTCGGCTGCATCAAGATTGCCGTCCGCCGCCTGGAGTCGGGCGATGGCTGCAACCACCTGCGGACTCGCAGGGTCATCGGCCTTGGCTTGCTGCAGCAGATCCATGGCGCCTGCGCGGTCGTTGGCCAGCAGACGCTGTTCGGCCTGAGCCACTGCGCCGTCGGACATCTGCGGTAGATGGCGCTCCAGAAATGACCGTATCTCGGCCTCTGGTAGGGCCCCCATGAACTCGTCGATGGGTACGCCGTCACGGAATAATTTCGCTGTGGGGAGGCTGCGAATTCCGTATTGGGCAGTGATTGCCGGCTGCTGTTCGGTGTTCACCTTGGCGAGGATGAAGCTGCCTTGGAATTCGTTGGCCAGTCTCGCTAGGACCGGCATCAGGATCTGACAGGGCTGGCACCAGGCGGCCCAGAAATCGACCAAGACAGGGACCTGCCCTGAGCCCACCAGCACAGTCTGCTCGAAGTTAGACTCGTCGAGGTCGACGATGAAAGGTGAATTGCCCACCGAGGGACTGCTCCGAATCCGCGTCCATTCAACGAAATGTGGGCTGAAAGACGAGATTTCAAGCCTTGCCGCCGACCAGCGCGGTGGGGGTGATGCCAATCGCTGCGCAGCAACCGCCTTGTCGCCCAATGACGTATCGGGGCGTTCAAGAGCGAACCCTGACCACAGTCGTCGCGACTTGGCTGGCGCACGGGTCTTTTGCCCTCAGATCTGGCGCCGGAACGTGGACAGCGCAGCCCGCTGTGCCGTACCATCCCTGCTTGCAGCGCGGCATTGCCTGTCCACAAGAAACCAAAGTCAATAATGCCGGAAGAGATCGGCCAACCGGACGACTCTCCCGGCTGTTTGTGCGCGTACGCTAATGACTACACCGGCAATATTGGTACTCCAAGATGGTAGCGTTTTCCACGGTCGCTCGATCGGTGTGAGCGGATGCACTGTCGGCGAGGTGGTCTTCAATACGGCGATGACAGGCTATCAGGAGATTCTGACTGACCCCTCGTATAGCCGCCAAATCGTAACCCTCACATACCCCCACATCGGCAACACTGGGGTCAACGCCGAGGACGTCGAATCCGATCGGATCCATGCCGCCGGTTTGGTGATCCGTGACCTGCCGTTGTTGGAAAGCAACTTCCGTAGCGAGCGCTCCCTGCAGGCCCTTCTAGAGGAAGGCGGGCTGGTCGCGATTGCCGAGATCGATACCCGTCGTCTGACTCGGATCTTGCGTGACCAGGGTGCGCAAAGCGGTTGCATCATGGCGGGGGACGTCGATCCGGCCCAGGCCTTGGCCGCGGCGCGGGACTTTCCTGGTCTCAAGGGCATGGATCTGGCGCAAGCAGTGACCACCTCCCAGACTTACCATTGGGACGCCGGTGTTTGGCAGCTGGGCCAGGGTTTTGTCGACCGCGACCCCACTCAGGCGCGTTTCCGTGTTGTGGCTTACGACTACGGGCTTAAGCGCAATATCCTACGCATGCTGATCGAACGCGGCTGTCGGATCACGGTAGTGCCGGCCTCAACCCCGGCCACTAAGGTATTGGCGATGGCGCCAGATGGGGTGTTTCTCTCCAATGGACCTGGGGATCCTGAGCCTTGCGACTATGCGATCGAGGCGATTCGCACGCTGGTCGACCGCGCGCTTCCGATCTTTGGCATCTGCCTTGGTCACCAGTTGCTGGGTTTGGCATCGGGAGCGCGTACCGTCAAGATGAAGTTCGGCCATCACGGCGCCAACCACCCAGTGCAGGACTTAGCTACCGGGCGGGTGTTGATCTCCAGCCAGAACCACGGCTTCGCAGTTGACGAGACCAGCCTGCCGGATAATCTGCGAGCGACCCACAAGTCCTTGTTCGATGGATCGCTGCAAGGAATGCATCGCACCGATCGGCCGGCGTTCGGTTTCCAGGGGCATCCGGAGGCCAGCCCAGGTCCGCACGATGTGGCACCGGTGTTTGACCACTTTATAGAATTGATGGAGCAACGCTGACCACGGGGGATGCACGTAGTCGTTGGGACTTGCACGGCGCGCCGTGCGCCCATCGCGGTTGACCGATATGCCGAAAAGAACCGATATCCATAGCATCCTGATCATAGGGGCTGGTCCGATCGTCATCGGCCAAGCCTGCGAGTTCGATTATTCCGGTGCCCAGGCCTGTAAGGCGTTGCGCGAAGAGGGCTTTCGGGTTGTTTTGGTGAATTCCAATCCGGCCACGATCATGACCGATCCAGATATGGCTGACGCGGTCTATATCGAGCCAATCACCTGGCGCACCTTGGCGCGAATCATTGAAAAGGAGCAACCCGATGCGCTGCTCCCGACCATGGGTGGGCAAACGGCGCTGAATTGCGCCCTGGATCTTGTCCGCGAGGGGGTGCTCGGGGCCCATGGCGTCGAGATGATCGGCGCCACCCGAGAGGCGATCGACAAAGCGGAAGACCGCGATCTGTTCCGCAAGGCGATGCGTAAGATCGGCCTCGACATGCCGCGCTCGGCGGTTGCCCATTCGCTCGAAGAAGCGCATCAGGTGCAGGCCCAGATCGGTTTCCCAACGATCATACGGCCTTCTTTCACCATGGGTGGCTCTGGTGGGGGGATCGCTTACAACCGCGAGGAATTCGAAGACATCTGCATCCGTGGCCTGGATTTGTCTCCGACCTCGGAGTTGCTGATCGAGGAGTCCATCCTGGGTTGGAAGGAGTTCGAGATGGAGGTCGTGCGCGACTGCCACGACAATTGTATCATCGTGTGTTCGATCGAGAACCTGGACCCAATGGGTGTGCATACCGGGGACTCGATAACGGTCGCGCCTGCCCAGACGCTAACCGATAAGGAATACCAGATCATGCGCAACGCCTCACTGGCGGTGTTGCGCGAGATCGGCGTCGATACCGGAGGGTCGAACGTGCAGTTCGCGATCAACCCGGACGATGGCCGGATGATCATCATCGAAATGAACCCGCGTGTCTCACGCTCCTCGGCGCTGGCCTCCAAGGCGACCGGCTTCCCGATCGCCAAGGTCGCCGCGAAGTTGGCCGCTGGGTATACATTGGACGAGCTGCGCAATGACATCACAGGGGGCATAACGCCGGCATCCTTCGAACCGTCGATCGATTATGTGGTGACCAAGTTGCCGCGCTTTGCGTTCGAGAAATTCCCTCAGGCCGATCCGCTGCTCACCACGCAGATGAAATCAGTGGGCGAGGTGATGGCGATCGGTCGCACCTTCCAGGAGTCTTTGCAAAAGGCGCTACGCGGATTGGAGACCGGCAAAGTCGGCCTCGACCCGGCCGTCGATCTGCGTGCCGACGATGCGCGTGACCGGGTGATATCGGCGATTCGCCAACCGAGTGCAGAGCGCCTCTGGTTTCTTGCCGATGCCTTCCGCATGGGCCTATCGCTCGAAGAGATATTTAGCCATACCCGGATAGACCCTTGGTTTCTGATCCAGATCGAGGACCTAGTGTACGAAGAGGCGCGGGCTATCTCTGGTGGTTTGGTGGCACTGGATGCTGACCGCCTGCGCCGGCTCAAGCGCAAGGGCTTCTCAGACCGACGCCTGGCCGCGCTGCTCGGCCTGGAAGAGGCCGTGTTGCGCGCCCACCGGCTGGCCTTGGGTATCCGTCCGGTCTATAAGCGCGTGGATACCTGTGCGGCGGAGTTCGCGTCCAGTACTGCCTATATGTACTCGACTTACGAAGACGAGTGCGAGGCCGAGCCGAGCGAGCGGCGTAAGATCATGGTCCTGGGCGGCGGGCCGAATCGCATCGGCCAAGGTATCGAGTTCGATTACTGTTGTGTGCACGCGGCCTTTGCGATGCGTGAAGACGGTTATGAGACCATCATGGTCAACTGTAACCCAGAGACTGTTTCGACAGACTATGATACCTCCGATCGCCTGTACTTCGAACCCCTGACGCTAGAAGACGTGCTGGAGATTGTGCACAAGGAGGCCCCGCTTGGCATCATTGTGCAGTACGGTGGCCAGACCCCACTGAAATTGGCCGAGGATTTGGCGGCAGCCGGCGCACCCATCATCGGCACCTCGCCCGACTCAATCGATCTTGCCGAAGACCGCGAGCGCTTCCAACACTTGGTGGAACATGAGGGCTTGAAGCAGCCGCCTAATCGCACCGCGACCGAGGCCGAGCAGGCGGTGCAGTTGGCCGCCGAGATCGGCTATCCATTGGTGGTTCGGCCATCCTATGTGCTCGGTGGGCGGGCGATGGAGATCGTGCATGATGAAGATGACCTGCGGCGCTACATGCGCGAGGCGGTCAAGGTTTCGAACGAATCTCCGGTCCTGCTTGATCGTTTCCTCGATGATGCAATCGAGGTCGACATCGATGCGGTCTGCGACGGCGAGGACGTCCTGATCGGTGGTGTCATGGAGCACATCGAGCAGGCCGGCGTCCATTCCGGGGACTCGGCTTGTTCCCTGCCGCCGTATACCTTGAGCGCTGCGATTCAAGATCGTATGCGTGAGCAAATTCATCGCCTGGCCCGTGCGCTCAAGGTAGTCGGCTTGATGAATACGCAATTTGCCATCAAGGGTGATGACATCTATCTGCTCGAGGTCAACCCGCGCGCCTCGCGCACCGTGCCTTTCGTTTCCAAGGCGACTGGGCAACCCTTGGCCAAGATCGGTGCCCGTTGCATGGCCGGCCAGTCGCTGCGGGACCAAGGCATCGGGGATGAGATCACGCCCAAACACTATTATGTGAAGGAAGCGGTGTTTCCGTTCGTGAAGTTTCCCGGGGTCGATACCTTGCTGGGGCCGGAAATGAAGTCGACAGGTGAGGTCATGGGGGTGGGTCGGACCTTCGGTGAGGCCTATGCAAAGGCCAACGAAGGCGGCGGTGTTCGGCTACCACGCGGCGGGTGCGCCTTGATTTCGGTGCGTGAGGCCGACCGACAGCGCGCCGTGATCGTGGCGCGCCAGTTGGCACAGCTTGGTTTCGAGATTTGCGCGACGCGCGGGACCTGTCGTTCGATCAGTGAGGCAGGCATCGAGTGCCGAGTAGTGCATAAGGTCAAAGAAGGCCGTCCGCACATCGTCGACATGATCAAGAATGACGAGTTCTCACTGATCATCAATACCACAGAAGGCAAGCAGGCGATCATCGACTCGGCATCGATTCGACGTTCTGCATTGCAGCATAAAGTGAGTTATACGACCACGATGTCAGGCGCCGATGCGGCTGTTATGGCCTTGCAGCAGCCAGATGAGTTGAACGTAAACAGCCTGCGCGAACTGCATGGTTGAGGGTCCAGTTGAATGGAAAAGCATCCGATGACATTGCGCGGGGCCGAGGCCCTGCGCACCGAACTAAACGAGCTGAAGACGGTGAAGCGGCCGGCGGTGATCGCTGCGATCGCAGAGGCGCGTGCCCATGGCGACCTCAAAGAGAATGCCGAGTACCATGCGGCGCGCGAGCAGCAAGGGTTCATCGAAGGCCGGATCAAGGACATCGAAGCGAAGTTGTCGAATGCCCATGTGATCGATGTCAGTACGCTCGATGCCGGCGGCAAGGTGGTATTCGGGTCCACCGTGGTCTTGCTCGACTTGAATACCGATGAGGAAAAGACCTATCAATTAGTTGGGGTTGACGAAGCAGATCTGAAACAGGGCAAGATCTCAGTTACGTCGCCGGTCGCTCGCGCCCTGATCGGCAAGGCCGAAGGTGACGAAGTGGCGCTCGAGGCGCCTGGCGGCACCCACGAATTCGAGATCCTCGAGGTGCGTTACAATTGATGCTGCACCTGGATTCGCTGGGACGATGACCTGCTTTGGGCCCATGCCTCAAACAGAGGGCAGGGCGACCTTGGGTCTGTCAGGATTGCGCCGAAACAACAGGAGCATCTGCCCGATTCGCTGGATGGAGTCGGCGGTTGTCTTAACGCAGATTTCGGCCGCCGTGGCCGAGCGAGTTGCACGGTTGGCGCTGATTTTCACTTTGACCAGCTCGTGGGCGCCCAGTGCTTGGTCGATCTCGTGCAGCACACCATCCGTAAGGCCATGCTGGCCTACCCAGACCACCGGCTTGATGTGATGTCCTAGTCCACGCAAATGGCGTTTTTGGGTATCGGAGAGTTGCATCGAGGTGCCCCCAGAGCTTTGCGAGTCGTAAAGTAGTGATGGAGAGGGCTCGAACGGGCGGCTAGACCCACCGGATGAATAACTTGCAGCTAACGACAAATGGCCAAAAGACCAGTGTTTGGTCATCATAAATGACCGCTGTGGGCGGATACAGGTCGCGGTGGACATTGCCACGGGTTGCGCCGCAGAGTTCCCCTAAGCATAGTGGTACTGGGCCATAGTGGTATCAGGCGGCGGTATTGACCAATGGCGCGATCCAAGAGTAGTAGGCGTTGGATGCAGCGGCATCTGAGCGATGCTTATGTGAAGAGCGCCAGGCAGGCGGGGTATCGCTCGCGAGCAACCTATAAGCTACTGGAAATTCAAGAGAAAGATCGCCTAATTCGACCCGGGGATGTGGTCGTGGACCTGGGGGCTGCGCCTGGTGGGTGGTCACAAGTAGCGTCTGAGCTGGTAGGGCCTGCTGGGCGACTGATCGCACTAGATGTCTTGCCCATGGACCCGCTGCCGAAGGTGTTGACGATCCAAGGCGATTTTCGTGAAGCCGCGACCCTGCGCTCCTTGGAATTGGCGCTGGATGGGAGCCCGGTCGATCTTGTGATGTCGGACATGGCCCCCAATATCAGTGGTGTGGCAGCGGTCGATCAGCCGCGCAGGATGTACTTGAGTGAACTGGCCTTGGATTTTTGCGCCCAGCAGTTGCGGCCAGGAGGTAATTTCGTATGCAAGGTGTTCCACGGTGAGGGCTTCGATGCCTGGATGCGCCAGGTCAAATCTTGTTTTGGTCGCGCCGTGACGAGAAAGCCCAAGGCCTCGCGCGCCAATAGCCGTGAGGTTTATCTGGTAGCCGGGAACTATCATTCGTAGTAAGTTTCGAAAAATATGACGAAAATATGGCGCCGGCTCAGGCGTCGATTTCTACTTCAGGCAGGGTCGCCAAAGCAAAGTGCCGGTCAGGCACGAGGAAGTTGCCGTGAATGACATGGCTAAGAATATTGTTCTCTGGGTCATCATTGCTGTCGTGTTGATGACCGTCTTCAACAGCTTCACGGCACCTAAGACGAGCGTTCCGCAGATCTCCTATTCGAAGTTCCTCGAACAGGTCGAGCGCAAGAATGTTGCCAGTGTCGAGATCTTCAAGAACGGCCGCATCGAGGGTGTTATGACCTCGGGCAGTCAGTTCGTAACCGAATCGCCCAATGACGATGGTCTGGTTGGCGACTTGCTCAAGGCCAATGTTGAGATCCGTGCTAAACCACCCGAGCAGCAGTCGATCTTGTGGACGATCATGCTCAACTGGTTCCCACTCTTTATCCTGATTGGCCTGTGGATCTTTTTCATGCGCCAGATGCAAGGTGGTGGCGCAGGCCGTGGCGCCATGTCCTTTGGTAAGAGCAAGGCGCGGATGCTGACTGAGGATCAGGTCAAGGTGACCTTTGCCGATGTTGCTGGCTGCGAAGAGGCCAAGGAGGAAGTCAAAGAGCTGGTGGATTTCCTCAAGGATCCCTCTAAGTTCCAAAAACTCGGCGGCAAGATTCCTAGTGGCGTGCTAATGGTAGGCCCGCCAGGCACGGGTAAAACGCTGCTCGCGCGTGCCATCGCCGGTGAGGCCAAGGTTCCGTTCTTTACAATCTCTGGATCGGATTTCGTAGAGATGTTCGTCGGTGTTGGCGCCTCGCGCGTGCGCGACATGTTCGACCAGGCGAAGAAGCATGCTCCTTGCATCATTTTCATCGATGAGATCGACGCCGTGGGTAGGCATCGTGGCGCGGGTCTGGGCGGTGGCCATGATGAGCGCGAGCAAACGTTGAACCAACTGCTGGTCGAAATGGATGGCTTCGAGGGCAACGAGGGCGTGATCGTGATCGCCGCGACCAACCGCCCCGATGTACTCGATCCGGCGCTCTTGCGTCCAGGCCGCTTCGACCGCCAAGTCGTCGTTGGATTGCCCGACATCTTGGGCCGCGAGCAGATCCTGAAGGTGCACTTGCGCAAGGTGCCGCTGTCCGAAGACGTCAAACCGTCTGTGATTGCGCGCGGGACACCTGGCTTCTCAGGCGCTGATTTGGCCAACCTGGTCAATGAGGCCGCTTTGTTTGCGGCACGCGCCAATAAGCGCTTGGTCGACATGGACGACATGGAAAAGGCCAAAGACAAGATCATGATGGGCGCTGAGCGCAAATCCATGGTCATGAAAGAGAAGGAGAAGCGCCTCACGGCTTACCACGAGGCCGGTCATGCGATCGTCGGTCTCAAGGTGCCATCGCATGACCCGGTTTATAAGGTGTCGATCATTCCCCGTGGCCGGGCACTTGGCGTAACCATGTTCCTCCCCGAGGAGGATCGTTACAGCCATAGTAAAGAGCACCTGGAGAGTCAAATTTCGAGTCTGTTCGGTGGTCGCATCGCCGAAGAGCTGATCTTTGGTGCGCATGCGGTCACCACCGGGGCCTCAAACGACATCATGCGAGCGACAGAGATTGCTCGAAACATGGTGACCAAGTGGGGTCTCTCAGATCGTATGGGACCGCTGGCCTACGGGGAAGATGAGGGAGAGGTGTTCCTGGGTCGTTCGGTGACCCAGCATAAGGCGCTTTCGGATGATACCGCGCATGCCATTGACGAGGAGGTGCGCGCGTTCATCGACCGGAACTACGAGCGGGCATCCGCCATTCTGAACGAATACCTCGACAAATTGCATGCAATGGCCAAAGCGCTGATCAAGTACGAAACCATCGACAGCGATCAGATTCGCGACATCATGGAAGGCCGCGAGCCTCGGCCACCTGCTGGCTGGGACGACGACTCAGAAGCCGGCCGGCCGAGCGGCGGCTCCAAGGCGGAAGGCGGCAAAGACGACGTCAGCGGCGAGTCGCCGATCGGTGGCCCTGCCGGTCAGCACTGAGTTGCCCTAATGCGCAGTACCCTAGGCCGGGGTTTCCCCGGCCTTAACTGATCTCGGCTATGTCCTCCTCGGTCGTCCCTCGGTATTTCCCTGGATGTTGCGGAAGTAGGCCTGCTGCTGGGTCTGCCGTGGTCTCATGATGAATGTCCCTGGGCTGCCGTTCGATCTTTCCTTACCACGCGTCATGGGGGTTCTCAATGTCACCCCGGACTCCTTTTCCGACGGCGGCCGCTTTCTTGACCGCGAGCTAGCGCTCCGCCATGCCGAACGTCTGGTCGACGAAGGCGCCGATGTCTTGGATGTCGGGGGCGAGTCGACGCGACCTGGGGCCAAGCCGGTATCGTTGGACGAAGAGAGCACCCGAGTCTTGCCGCTGATCGAACGCCTGCGTGCCGAGTTCGATGTGCCAATCTCCATCGATACCAGCAAACCGGAGCTCATGAGCCTCGCGGTAGCGGCCGGTGCCAAGTTGATCAATGATGTATCTGCGCTGAGTGCACCGCGGGCTATCGAGGTGTTGGCACCCCTGGATGTACCCATTTGCCTTATGCACATGCAGGGTGAGCCACGCACGATGCAACAGGCACCTCAATACGGCGATGTGGTAGCCGATATCATTAAATATCTGGGTGATCGGGTAGTGGCTTGCGAGGCTGGGGGGATTTGCCGACAACGGTTGCTAATCGATCCTGGGTTTGGCTTTGGCAAAAGCTTGCAGCACAATCTTGCGGTACTAAGTCGGTTGCGCGAGTTTGCCAACCTTCGCTTGCCACTGCTGGTCGGGCTTTCGCGTAAGTCCATGCTGGGCCGGCTGACCAACAGGCCGGTCGAAGAACGGCTCGCGGCAAGCGTTGCTGCGGCCGTTGTTGCGGTGGAGCGAGGTGCGCAGATAGTACGAGTGCACGATGTCGCGGCGACCGTGGACGCCCTGCAGGTCTGGCAGGCGGTAACTGCAACCGATTTGGGGAGATGAAGTAATGGCACGCAAATACTTTGGTACGGATGGTATCCGGGGGCGTGTCGGCGAAGGTCCGATCAACCCTGAGTTCGTCTTGAAGTTGGGCTGGGCAGCGGGCCGGGTCCTGGGTGGCGATAGTGGCAAGGTTCTCATCGGCAAGGACACGCGGATCTCGGGTTACATGTTTGAAGCAGCGTTGGAGGCAGGCCTGGTCGCCGCTGGCGTCAACATTCGCATGTTGGGTCCGATGCCCACGCCTGCAATCGCCTACTTGACGCGTACACTGCACGCCAGCGTTGGCATAGTGATCAGCGCCTCGCACAATCCCCACGAGGACAACGGGATCAAGTTTTTTGGCGCCGATGGTGGCAAATTGCCGGATCGCATTGAAGAGCTTATCGAACAGGAGCTCGATAAGCCGATGACAACGGTTCACTCGCGGCTGCTCGGCAAGGCCGAGCGGTTAGATGATGCGCGTGGCCGCTACATCGAGTTTTGCAAGAGCACGATACCGTCCAAGTGGGACTTCAACGGCCTGAAAATTGTCGTCGATTGTGCCCATGGTGCGACCTACCACATTGCCCCGGCGGTGCTCGAGGAAATCGGTGCCGAGGTGATCACGATCGGCGCCGAGCCTAACGGCCTGAACATCAATGATGGCTTTGGTGCGACTGATCCGCGCGCGCTAGCCAGTTCGGTGCGGGTCAATGGCGGTGATCTGGGTATCGGCTTAGATGGTGACGGCGACCGGGTCATAATGGTCGATGAAAAGGGTGAGATCGTCGATGGTGACGAGATTTTGTTCATCATTGCCCGCTCGAGAATGAACAATGGCGGACTGGCTGGTAAGGTCGTGGGGACCCAGATGAGCAATCTGGGTCTCGAGGTCGCGCTTGCCGAGCTTGGGGTCGGTTTCGAACGAGTCGCAGTTGGCGACCGCTACATCCTCGAGCGCCTGTCGGAGCGCAATTGGAACCTGGGTGGCGAGCCTTCAGGGCACATCATTTGTCGCGATCGTACGACCACGGGCGACGGCATCGTTTCGGCCTTGCAAGTCTTGGCGGAGATCAACAAGACCGGTACGTCATTGGGTGAGTTGCGCCGCGGAATGTCCAAGTTTCCGCAAGAGTTGATCAATGTCCCGCTGGGTACCGCGCGCGCCACCGATGTCATGGTATGTGAGTCGGTAACTGAGGCGGTGCACGCCGTGGAATGCGACATGGGTTGCGATGGTCGGGTACTATTGCGCCCGTCAGGTACCGAGCCACTTATCCGCGTCATGGTGGAAGGTCGGGAGGCGGAATTGGTGGTTGCCAAGGCGAATGCGATCGCCGATGCGGTGCGTGCCCAAGTGGCTGCCTAGGCCCAACAATTACCCGCACAGAAACCCTCCAGCATTGATTTGGAGGCCTGCCACCGTTAAGCTACGCCGCCTAATTTCGCGGGGAATGACACATGCGTCAGCCACTGGTGGCCGGAAACTGGAAGATGAACGGTTCGCGCGCCGGCATCGCCGAGTTACTGAGCGGTCTCAAAGCTGGGATTGGCCAGGTCACGGCCGCCGAAGTCGCTGTCTGTGCTCCCGCGATTTACATCTCGGATGTCCAGCAGCAGCTCGAGGGCAGCGCGTTTAAATGGGGCGGCCAGGATGTATCGGTGCATACCTCGGGCGCGTACACAGGCGAGATCGCCGGTCCCATGCTGCGGGACTTCGGTTGTCATTTCGTTATCGTCGGCCACTCGGAGCGCCGCGCCTACCACGCCGAAAGCGATGAGCTGGTAGCGCAGAAGTTTGCCGCGGCCTGGGCTGCCGGCCTGGTCCCGATTCTCTGTCTCGGCGAAACCTTAGACGAACGTGAACAGGGAGCCACGGAAAGCGTCGTAGCACGCCAGCTCGATGCTGTGATCGCCCAATGCGGCATAGATACCGTCGGTGAGGGCGTGATCGCCTATGAGCCGGTATGGGCGATCGGTACCGGTCGGACCGCGTCGCTTGATCAAGCGCAGCAGGTGCATGCCTTTATTCGCGGGCGCCTAGCGCAGTCCAACCAGTCGGTGGCCGACGGTCTGCGGATCCTTTATGGCGGCAGCATGAACCCGAAAAATGCGGCTGATCTGCTAGCACAACCTGATATCGATGGTGGTTTGATCGGTGGTGCCTCGCTCAAATCGGATGACTTCCTCGCCGTGTGTGCGGCGGCGAGTGATTGATCATCCGGGGTAGCTGATGGAAATCCAGTCCATTCTCGTTGTGGTGCATTTGTTCTTGGCCATCGCACTGGTCGGGCTGATTTTGATCCAGCATGGTAAGGGCGCCGACATGGGTGCGGCGTTTGGCGCCGGTTCGTCTTCTAGCGTCTTTGGTTCGCGGGGAGCGGCAAACTTTCTCAGTCGGTCCACAGCGGTGCTGGCAACATTGTTCTTCGTGACCAGTCTGACGCTGGCGTATTTTGCTATGCAGACTGGCGAGCCGGACACCCTGATGGATGGCTTGGCGTCACCGGCGGTAGATGACGTGACTGAGGTGCCGGTGGTTTCTGATCTGCCATCGGCGCCCGAAACTGTCCCAAATGCGTCGGCATCACCTGATGTGCCGCCTTCGTCGGACGTGCCGGCTGTACCCGAACAAGCGGAAAGTGATCTGCCGCAGGTGGATGATTAGTCCACTCAAAGAGCACGTTCGCCGAAGTGGTGGAATTGGTAGACACGCTATCTTGAGGGGGTAGTGGCGTAAGCCGTGCCGGTTCGAGTCCGGCCTTCGGCACCAGATTGGGAGGGGTATCGCGAAGGTGCCAGCGATACCTGGACTTGTGTCCGGAAAAGCATAAAAAACCATTATAAAACAAATAGATAGTTTGGGGTAAGCGGCTTGACACTGGTGGTCGGCGATCGCTATCCTTGGTGCTCCCTCCGACACTCGGTCTCTACGGAAAAATTTTTGGCGTCCGGATCATTCCGGGAGAAGAGTTGAATGCTCGAAAACTATTTACCCGTCCTGATCTTCATCATCATAGGGACTGTGGTGGGCGTTGCGATGACCGGCCTGGGCTTCGTGCTGTCACCGCATCGCCCGGATAGCGAGAAGAATTCGCCATACGAGTGTGGCTTTGAGGCCTTTGAAGATTCACGTATGAAGTTCGATGTGCGCTACTACCTGGTCGCCATCCTGTTCATCATTTTCGACCTGGAGATCGCTTTTCTGTTCCCCTGGGCGGTGGTGCTCGACGAAGTTGGGATGGTTGGGTTCTGGGCCATGATGATATTTCTTGGCATTTTGGTGGTAGGTTTTATCTACGAGTGGAAGAAGGGGGCCCTGGAATGGGAATAGAGGGCGTCCTAGAAAAGGGTTTCTTCACGACCTCGCTCGATGGCGTGATCAACTGGGCGCGCACCGGTTCGATGTGGCCCATGACCTTCGGGTTGGCCTGTTGCGCAGTTGAAATGATGCACGCTGCGGCTGCACGGTATGATATCGACCGCTTCGGGATGATTTTCCGTCCCAGTCCGCGCCAGTCCGATGTAATGATCGTTGCCGGGACCCTAGTCAATAAGATGGCCCCGGCGCTGCGCAAGGTGTACGACCAGATGGCCGAGCCGCGCTGGGTGATTTCGATGGGTTCGTGTGCAAACGGCGGGGGTTACTATCACTACTCGTACTCGGTAGTGCGGGGTTGCGACCGCATCGTACCGGTCGATGTCTACGTACCAGGATGCCCACCGACGGCTGAAGCGCTGTTGTGGGGCATACTGCAACTGCAGAAGAAGATTCGCCAGACCAACACGATCGCCCGTTGATCCAGCTGGAACAATCATAATGACCCCCGATGTACGCTTGGACGAACTCGAGGAGGCGCTCGATAAATACCTCGAGGGCGTCGACAGCCGTCGCGTCGAACGAGCGCACGGTGAGCTGACGCTGACAGTTGCGCGTGAGCAGTTGATCGATGCCATGGAGCAACTAAGCAAAAAGCGCCACCTAGCATTCGAGCAGTGCATGGATGTGTGTGGGGTCGACTATGCGACCTTTGGGCACTCGGAGTGGGTGACCAGTAAGGCGGCCGACGCAGGGTTTGGGCGCGGTGCCGTGTTCGACACGCCTGAGCTAGACCCCCAGAATCGGTTTGCGGTCGCGTATCACCTAATGTCGGTGACCCACAATGTTCGCTTGCGGGTCAAAACTTTTCTGGACGCCGATCGCCCGATCGTTGATTCAGTAGTGGGCATCTGGACCAGCGCACTCTGGTTCGAGCGCGAAGCCTTCGATCTATTCGGTATAATGTTTCGTGGACATCCCGACCTGCGCCGTATACTTACCGACTACGGTTTTATCGGCCATCCGTTCCGCAAGGACTTCCCGCTGATCGGACAGGTAGAGATGCGTTATGACGCCGAGCAGCAACGGGTGATCTACAAGCCGGTCGAGATCGAGCCGCGTACGTTGGTCCCGCGTGTGATCCGCGAAGATAGCCGCTACGAAGATGGATGGAAGCCACAGCCCGTAAGCGAAGACTCGGACTGAGGCCATGACAGAGATTCGCAACTACACACTGAATTTCGGACCCCAACACCCGGCGGCACACGGTGTGCTGCGCCTGGTACTGGAGATGGATGGCGAGGTAATCGAACGTGCCGACCCACACATCGGCCTACTGCACAGGGCGACCGAGAAACTAGCCGAGAGCAAGCCCTACAACCAGTCGATCGGTTACATGGATCGTCTGGATTACGTTTCGATGATGTGTAACGAGCACGGCTATGTGCTTGCGATCGAGAAGTTGTTGGGTATTCAGGCGCCTGAGCGGGCGCAGTATATTAGAACGCTGTTCGACGAGATCACCCGCATCCTGAATCACCTGATGTGGCTCGGTACGCACGCGCTGGATGTCGGCGCCATGACCGTCTTCTTGTACTGTTTCCGCGAGCGCGAGGACCTGATGGATTGCTATGAGGCAGTCTCAGGTGCGCGTATGCATGCGACTTATTATCGCCCGGGCGGTGTTTACCGCGACCTACCCGAGCAAATGCCACGCTATGACGAAAAGCAATTCGGCAGCAATGCTGAAGCCAAGCGCCGAAATGCGGCGCGTGAAGGCTCTCTACTCGATTTCATAGAGGACTTCATCGATCGCTTCCCGAGCCTAGTAGATGAGTACGAGACCTTGCTCACCGATAACAGGATCTGGAAACAGCGTACCGTGGGTATCGGTGTCGTAGCGCCGGAGCGGGCGTTGCAGCTTGGTTTCACTGGACCCATGTTGCGCGGTTCGGGAATCGCCTGGGATCTGCGTAAGAAGCAATCTTATGCGGCCTATGATCGAGTTGACTTTGATATTCCGATTGGTACGAATGGCGATTGTTACGACCGGTATTTGGTGCGAGTCGAAGAGTTTCGTCAGTCGGCTCAGATCGTTAGGCAATGCGTGCAATGGCTGCGTGACAACCCCGGTCCTGTGATGGTCGATGATCATAAGATTGCGCCCCCGATGCGGGCCGATATGAAGGACGACATGGAGGCGTTGATTCATCACTTCAAGCTGTTTACCGAGGGATACTGCACGCCGCCCGGTGAGGTGTATGCGGCAGTTGAGGCACCGAAAGGCGAGTTCGGTTGCTACATCGTCTCGGATGGTGCCAACAAGCCTTATCGGCTGAAGATCCGTGCCCCTGGTTTTGCACATATGGCAGCCATGGATGAGATGGCTCGCGGCCATATGTTGGCCGATGTGGTTGCGATCATCGGTACGATGGACATCGTTTTTGGGGAAGTAGATAGATGAGCCTGCGCAGCGAGCCCATGGTGCGAGCCCAGAAGTTTGAGGACAAGGAATCGCTGTTTACGCGCGAAGTGCGCGAGCAAATCGATACTTGGGTAGCCAAATATCCTGCCGAGTGGAAACAGTCGGCCTGTATGCCCGCATTGACGATTGTGCAGGATATGAATGGAGGATATCTAACCCGCGATCTGATGGACCAAGTTGCCGACTACCTCGACATGCCACCCATCGCGGTATACGAAGTGGCAAGCTTCTACTCGATGTATGAGCATAAGCCGATGGGGCGTCACAAAATATGTTTGTGCACCAATGTGTCTTGCATGATCTGCGGTTCTGACAACATCCTCGAACACATCCGCAACCGGTTGGGGATCGGTTTTGGTGAGGTCACTCCCGATGGCCGCTTTGGTCTCAAAGAGGTTGAGTGTCTCGGCGCCTGCGGGGGTGCTCCGATGATGCAAATCGGCCACACCTACTATGAGAATCTGACGCCCGAGCTGGTCGATCAGATTCTCGATGGCCTGGAGTGATTACGGTGGTCAACGAAGTCTGCTTCCGCACATTACATTGCGACCGCCCCTGGCGTCTGGAAACCTATCAGTCGGAAGGCGGCTATGAGGCGCTGAAGATGATCCTGGCCGAGAAGACGCCACAAGAAGACATCATCGAAATGGTCAAGCAGTCGGGTCTGCGCGGTCGTGGTGGCGCGGGGTTTCCGACCGGACTCAAGTGGGGTTTTATCAACCGCACCGCACCGGGCGAGAAGTACGTCGTTGTCAATTCCGACGAAGGCGAGCCGGGTACTTTTAAAGATCGCGATATCCTGCGTTACAACCCGCATGCGCTGATCGAAGGTATTTTGATCTGCGGCTATGCGATCGGCGCGGCCACCGGTTACAACTATATCCGGGGCGAATTCTGGGAGCCCTATGAGCGCTTCGAGGAGGCAGTGACCGAGGCCCGTGAGGCTGGCTTGCTGGGCGATAACATCCTGGACTCGGGCTTTGGGTTCCAAATCCATACCCACCTTGGGTCCGGTGCCTACATCTGTGGTGAAGAGACTGCCTTGCTCGAGTCGTTAGAGGGTAAGAAGGGACAGCCACGCTTCAAGCCGCCTTTTCCAGCGATGTTCGGCCTGTACGGCCGACCGACCGTGATCAACAACACCGAGACACTCGCGTCTGTGCCGGATATCGTTCGCCGCGGCGCCGACTGGTTTCGCGAGATCGGGGTGCCGAACAGCGGTGGCCCCAAGCTGTTTTCGGTTTCAGGAAACGTCGTGCGTCCCGGCAACTACGAGGTACCTATGGGCATCCCGTTTGCCGAGCTGCTCGAAATGGCCGGCGGCATGCGTGAAGGTAAGCGGTGTAAGGCAGTGATCCCAGGCGGCTCTTCGGTGCCGGTGCTGCCCGGTGAAATCATGATGGACGTGACAATGGACTACGAAAGCATCGAAAAGGTGGGATCGATGCTCGGTTCGGGTGCCGTGATCGTGATGGACGACAGCAACTGCATGGTCAAGGTCTTGGAGCGCATTGCCTATTTCTATTACGAAGAATCCTGTGGGCAATGCACCCCTTGCCGCGAGGGAACCGGCTGGATGTATCGCGTGATACACCGTATCGAGAATGGTACGGGACGCCAGGAAGACCTCGACCTGCTTGATGATGTGGCGAAGAAGATCATGGGACGCACGATCTGTGCGCTCGGCGATGCTGCGGCGATGCCAGTGGCTAGTTTCATCCAGCATTTCCGAGATGAATTCCAATATCACATCGACCACAAGAAGTGCATGGTGTGACTGGCATGTCGGACGATCAGATGGTAACCATAGAAGTCGACGGTCAGGAGATCACCGCGGTATCCGGTCAGATGCTGATCGAGGCGACCGATGCGGCTGGCATCAATGTGCCGCGCTTCTGCTATCACAAGCACCTCACGGTCGTGGCGAACTGCCGGATGTGTCTGGTTGAGGTCGAGAAGGCTCCCAAGCCGCTCCCCGCCTGTGCTACGCCGGTCTCGGAGGGCATGAAGGTCTTCACGCGTTCGCCTATGGCGCGTGAGGCACAGAAGGGCACCATGGAGTTCCTGCTGATCAACCATCCGCTCGATTGTCCGATCTGTGACCAGGGTGGCGAGTGCGAGCTACAAGATGTCGCGATGGGCTATGGTAGTGATGTTTCGCGTTTCAGTGAACGCAAGCGTGTGGTGCGTGACGAGGATATCGGAACCCTAATAGCCACCGACATGACGCGTTGCATTCACTGCACCCGCTGTGTTCGGTTTGGCGGTGAGATTGCTGGACTGCGCGAGTTGGGCGCCACCGGGCGTGGCGAGCATATGCGGATCGGCGTGTATATCGAGAATTCGGTAGTGTCTGAGCTATCGGGCAATGTCATCGACTTGTGTCCGGTTGGCGCATTGACGGCGAAACCGTCACGCTACCAGGCGCGTGCCTGGGAGATGGCGGAGTACGAAGGTATCGCACCGCATGACGGGCTGGGCAGCAACATCCATATCCATGTCCGGCGCAACCAAATCATTCGTGTGGTGCCGCGCGAGAACGAGGCACTCAATCAAACGTGGATCTCGGACCGCGATCGCTTCGGCTATCAAGGCTTGTACAGCGAAGATCGGTTGCAGCAGCCCATGCTGCGTGAAAATGGCAGTTTGAAAGTCGTCGACTGGCAACAGGCCCTGCAAGCTACGGCCCGTTTGCTCAAGGAGACCTTGCCACAGCGGATCGGCGCCTTGGTTTCGCCGAGTGCGACGCTTGAGGAACAGTTTCTTACCGCGCAGCTGATTCGCGGGCTGGGTTGCCAGAATATCGACCATCGTCTGCGGCAAGTCGATTTCCGCGGAGATGCGGCCGATCCCAGGTTGCCTTGGTTAGGGCAGGGTGTGACCGACCTCGCAGGCAATCGCGCGACGCTGCTGGTCGGCTCCTGGTTGCGCAAAGATCAGCCGATGCTCAATCATCGAGTTCGCCAATCGGTCAGCGAAGGCGGCCTGGTGATGGCCATCAACCCGGTGGCCTATGCCTTCAATTACGACTTGGAAGTCGATGTCGTCTGCGCGCCATCGTCCATGATCAACGAATTGGCGGGCGTCGCAGCAGCCCTCGGCGCCGATACCCTAGGCATCACCGTTGTGCCCGATCAGGCGCACCAGGCGATTGCCGATGCGCTAAGCGCAGCCACGCAGGGTACGGTCTTGCTGGGCACAGTGGCGATAATGCATCCCGACTTCTCGATCTTGCGTGCTCTGGCGGCCGGCATCGCAGCCAAGGCTGGCGTTAGCTGGGGCGTGGTCGGCAGCGGCAGCAACGACACTGGCGCCTGGATGGTCGGTGCGGTCCCGCATCGGATCGCCGGCGGTGGGACAGCTGAGCCGGGAGGCATGCACTTCGGCGCGATGCTTGCCGAGCCGCGCGATCTCTATTTCACGGTCGGCTTCGATCCAGAGATGGATACTGCCGACCCGGCCGCCACAACGGCCGCATTGGGTGCGGCGCAATTGATCGGACTCGGCAGCTATCTCACACCCTGGTTAGAGCAGCATGCCGATATTTTGCTGCCGATCGGCGCCTTTGCCGAGACGGCCGGTACTTTGGTAAATCTGGAGGGCACCGCGCAGGTCTTCCAAGGCGTGACAGCACCCCCGGGCGAGGCGCGTCCGGGTTGGAAAGTGCTGCGTGTACTCGGCAATCTGGTCGACCTACCAGGCTTCGACCAAGTCGATGCAGCGCAAGTGCGCGACCAGGCCCTTGCCGCATGCGCCGGGCTTGCGCCGGATAACACCCTGGGGACCTCGTCTGATTGCGCGCCGCTTACCGCCCCGGGAGACTGGGAGCGCATCGGTGGCGTACCCATGTATGCCGTTGATGGGCAGGTGCGCCGCGCCAAGGCGCTGCAAGAAACGCCCGATGCTTGGGGCGCCGTCGCGCGGCTCAACACCCAGGCTGCTGCTGCGCTGGGGCTTGAGCCAAATTCGGCAGTGCGCGTGACTCAGGGTACCGGGAGCGCTGAATTCGCGTTGCGTATCGATGATCGGGTACCAGACGGCTGCGTGTGGTTGCCAATCGCGGTTCCCGGGACGCAGGCGCTTGGCCCAGGGTTCGGTCCAATCACCGTGAACAAGGTCTAAAGCGATGGGCCCCGTGATCGAACTTTGGACCGCTCTGCCAGTGGTGATTCAGATCGTCATCAAGATCTTGGCCATCATGCTGCCGTTGATGATCATGGTGGCTTATTACACTTATGCCGAGCGCAAGGTCATCAGCTACATGCAGGTGCGTGTAGGGCCGAATCGGGTCGGATTCTTCGGTTGGCGCCTCTGGGGGCTGGGCCAGCCGATCGCCGACGCGGTCAAGTTGATGTTCAAAGAGATCATCATCCCGACCGGCGCGAACAAGCTACTGTTTCTGATCGCGCCGACGTTGGCGATCGGCCCCGCATTGGCCGCTTGGGCGGTGTTTCCATTTGATGCCGGTCTGGTATTGGCGGACATAAACGCCGGCCTGCTGTACATTTTGGCCATGACCTCTCTGGGGGTCTATGGGGTCATCATCGCCGGTTGGGCGTCGAATTCTAAGTATGCCTTGCTTGGTGCGATTCGGTCTGCGGCGCAAATCGTCTCGTACGAGATTGCAATGGGCTTCGCACTGGTCGGCGTATTGGTGGCCGCGGGTAGCTTGAACCTCGGCGACATCGTAGAGGCACAACAGGGCGGTCTGGGCCTGCTGCACTGGTTCTGGTTGCCGCTGCTCCCGTTGTTCCTGGTTTATTTCATTTCCGGTGTGGCGGAGACCAACCGCGCACCGTTCGATGTGGCCGAGGGTGAGTCAGAGATCGTGGCCGGCTTCCACGTCGAGTACTCGGGTATGGCGTTCGCGGTGTTTTTCCTCGCCGAGTACGCGAACATGATCCTGATTGCGGCGCTGAGTGCGCTGATGTTTCTGGGCGGCTGGTTGTCGCCGTTGCCGGAAAGTTGGTCTGAGGACAGTGTGCTTCTCGGTGATGGCTTCCACTGGCTACTGCTCAAGACCTTTGGCTTTATGTTCCTGTTCTTGTGGTTTCGGGCAACCTTTCCACGGTATCGCTACGACCAGATCATGCGACTCGGATGGAAGGTCTTCATTCCAATTACCATCGTATGGATCGTCGTCGTGGCGGTGATGCGAATGGCCCAGATGCCATGGTGGTTCAATTGAGGCCGATGCGATGAAGGCGATCACCAATTATATCAGTAGCCTGTTTCTGTTCGAGTTGTTCAAGGGCCTCGGTGTTACCGGCTCGTACTTTTTTGGGCGCAAGTTCACACTGAGTTATCCCGAACAGAAGGCACCGGTGTCGCCGAGATTTCGCGGGCTGCATGCACTGCGCCGCTATCCGAACGGTGAAGAGCGCTGCATTGCTTGCAAGCTCTGTGAGGCAGTCTGTCCAGCGTTGGCGATTACCATCGATGCGGAACCGCGAACCGATGGCACGCGTCGCACGACGCGCTATGACATCGATCTGTTCAAGTGTATTTACTGCGGTTTTTGCGAAGAGTCTTGTCCAGTAGATTCGATCGTCGAAACACGAATCTACGAGTACCACTTCGAAGAGCGTGGCGAACAAATCATGACCAAGCAAATGTTGCTTGAGATCGGCGACAAGTATGAGCAGCAACTGGCAGAAGACCGTGCTGCACAGGCCAATGTGCGCTGAACCTGGGGCACCGCGAGCATGAGTTTCGAAAAGTTCCTGTTTTACGTATTCGCGGCATTTTTAGTGTTCGCCGCGACTATGGTCATAACGCGCCGCAACCCGGTGCACTCGGTGCTGTTCTTGGTCTTGGCGTTCTTTAATAGTGCGGGCTTATGGATGTTGGCCGAGGCCGAGTTCCTGGCAATTGCCTTGGTGCTCGTCTATGTCGGCGCGGTCATGGTGCTATTTTTATTCGTGGTGATGATGCTCGATATCAACATCGCTGAGTTACGTGCTGGGTTCGTGCGCAATGCTCCGGTTGCCTTCATCGTGGCGCTTTTGATGGGCATCGAGCTGGTGATGGTGGTTGGATCCGGGCGTTTTGGTCTTGACGTTGTAGCCGCACCGGCGTCTAAGCCAGCCGACTACAGCAACACCGAAGAGCTCGGCGTGGCCTTGTTTACCGAACATCTGTATGCGTTCGAGATCGCGGCCGTAATCCTCTTGGTAGGCATTGTCGCGGCGATCGGACTGACCATGCGCAGGCGACCCGAAACCAAGTACCAGGATCCCGCGTTGCAGGCGGCAGTAAAGGCCAGTGACAGATTGCGGGTGGTCAAGATGGATGTTGAGGGGAAGGCCTGATGCCGGCGCTATCGGACTACTTGATCGTCGGCGCGATTCTGTTCGCGCTCAGCGTGGCGGGCATTTTCCTAAACCGCAAGAACGTCATCCTGTTGTTGATGTGCATCGAGCTCATGCTGTTGGCGGTAAACATCAACTTCATCGCCTTCTCACATTTTCTCGGTGATACCGCGGGACAGGTGTTCGTATTCTTCATCCTGACGGTTGCGGCAGCCGAGGCGGCGATCGGTCTGGCAATACTGGTCGTGTTGTTCCGTAATCGCCGGACCATCAACGTCGCCGATCTCGACACCCTGAAGGGCTAGCGATGCAAACCATCCTACTGATCATAGTCCTTGCACCATTGCTTGGTGCCATAGTCGCCGGCTTGCTACGCAACCGCGTAGGGCGTACCGGGGCCCACCAAGTCACCATCCTCGGTGTCGGCTTGTCCTGTGTGCTCTCGCTGTATGTGCTTTGGCAGTTTGCTTATCAGGATGCGCCGGTCTACAACGAGACCCTGTATACCTGGATGGTGAGCGACGGCCTGCGGATGGAGATCGGCTTCTTGGTCGACAACCTGACCGCGATGATGATGGCTGTGGTCACCTTCGTCTCGCTGATGGTGCACATCTACACGATCGGTTACATGGCACATGAGGAGGGCTACCAGCGCTTCTTCAGCTATATCGCACTGTTTACTTTTTCGATGCTGATGTTGGTAATGTCCAACAACTTCCTGCAGCTGTTCTTCGGCTGGGAGGCAGTTGGCTTGGTGTCCTATCTGCTGATTGGCTTCTATTTCAAACGCGAGACGGCAATCTTCGCCAACCTCAAGGCCTTCTTGGTCAATCGGGTCGGCGATTTCGGATTTCTGCTTGGTATTGCCGCGGTCGCCATGTATTTCGGGAGCCTGGATTACCGGGAAGTCTTCGATCGCGCACCGGAATTCGCGTCTGCGACGATCAATCTCGGCGGCGGCGTTGAATGGTCGTTGATGACGGTTATCTGCATCCTGTTGTTCATCGGTGCCATGGGTAAATCGGCCCAGATGCCGCTGCATGTTTGGCTACCCGATTCAATGGAAGGCCCGACGCCCATCTCCGCGCTGATCCACGCGGCGACCATGGTTACGGCGGGCATCTTCATGGTGGCGCGCATGTCACCGCTGTACGAGTTGTCTGAGGTGGCGCTGAGTTTTATATTGGTGATTGGCGCGACCACGGCCTTTATGATGGGCCTGATCGGCATTGTGCAAAACGACATCAAACGGGTTGTTGCCTATTCGACCCTCTCGCAACTCGGTTACATGGTCGCGGCGCTGGGCGCTTCGGCCTATGCTGCTGGGCTGTTCCATTTGATGACCCATGCCTTCTTCAAGGCGCTGCTGTTTCTCGCGGCCGGCTCGGTCATCATCGGCATGCATCACGATCAGGACATTCGCAACATGGGTGGCCTGCGCCGCTATATGCCGATCACGCACTGGACGGCGCTGCTCGGCACCCTGGCATTGATCGGCTTCCCCGGGTTTTCCGGATTCTTTTCCAAGGATGCGATCATCGAGGCTGTGCATTATGCGCAACTCCCAGGTGCCGGCTATGCGTATGTCTTGCTGCTGCTTGGGGTATTCGTGACTGCGCTATACAGCTTCCGCATGTACTTTATCGTATTCCATGGCAAAGGCCCGCGTGACGAGCATGCCCTAGCGCATCTGAAGGAATCACCCGGCGTGGTCACTTGGCCCTTGATCTTGCTCGCGATCCCATCGGTGTTCATCGGTTATCTCACGATTGGTCCGATGCTGTTTGGCGATTTCTTTGACGGTGTGTTGACCGTATCAGCGGTGCACGACACCCTAGGTCAAATCCATTACGAAGGCGCACTGGCCTTCTTGGTACATGGTATGCAGACACCACCGTTTTGGCTCGCGATGGCCGGTCTGGTAACGGCATGGCTTGTCTTTTCACTTCAGCCGAAGATTGCGCGTACGATGGGGAATACCTTCGGTTGGCTGCACTTCGTGCTGGATCGCAAGTACGGCTTTGACGAATTCAATCAGGCCGTTTTCGCCGGTGGTAGCAAGCTGCTGGGTAAGGTCTTGTGGTCGGTCGGCGATCGCACGGTGATCGATGGTGTCATGGTCAACGGGTCTGCACATTCGGTTGGCCGGGTGGCGGCGGTGATGCGTTATCTGCAGACCGGCATGCTGTATCACTATGCGATGGCGATCATCATCGGGCTGCTGGTGCTGCTCGGTTGGTTCGTGCTGCGGGGCTGATCAGGGAACGCCGGCTAAGTACCCAGATCTGCGAATAATACTAATAGAGACCACGGAATCATGACTGCAGAGGCAGCGATACTCAGCGCAACGATTTGGCTCCCCATTTTGGGTGGCGTGATTGTGCTCGGTAGCGGCGACCGGACGCCGCAAGTGACGCGTAGGCTGGCGTTGGGCTTTGCAGTGCTGACGTTTGTAGTGAGTCTCCCTTTGTACTTCGGTTTCGATCCAGGTACTGCAGAGATGCAGTTCGTCGAGAAGGTGCCCTGGATACCGGCCTTCGATGTGCATTACTACTTGGGTGTCGACGGGATCTCGATGCCCCTGATCTTGCTCACCACCTTCATTTCGATACTGGTGGTTATCGCGGGATGGGAGGTTATCCAGTATAAACCGTCGCAGTACATGGCTGCCTTCTTGATCATGGAAGGTTTGATGATCGGTGTGTTCTGCGCACTCGATGCGATGCTGTTCTATGTCTTCTGGGAGGCCATGCTCATCCCGATGTTCATCATCATCGGCGTTTGGGGCGGGCCTAATCGTGTCTACGCGACGATTAAGTTCTTTTTGTATACCTTCCTTGGATCGGTGTTCATGCTGGTGGCGCTGATCTACATGTATTTCCAGTCGGGGTCGATGGAAATCCTGGCCTTCCATGATCTGAAGCTGGGTCTGACCGAGCAGATACTAATCTTTATGGCGTTCCTGCTGGCCTTTGCGGTGAAGGTGCCGATGTGGCCGGTGCATACCTGGCTGCCCGATGCACACGTCGAGGCACCGACCGGCGGTTCGGTGATACTGGCGGCGATCATGCTCAAGATCGGCGGTTACGGTTTTCTGCGCTTCAGCCTGCCTATTACACCGGACGCGAGTAGTGAGCTCGACTGGCTGATCATTACGATGTCGCTGGTGGCGGTCGTTTACATTGGTTTCGTTGCGCTAGTGCAGCAGGACATGAAGAAGCTGATCGCGTATTCGTCGATTGCGCATATGGGCTTTGTGACTCTGGGCTTCTTCGTTGTCTTCATCATCACGACGCGCGGCGATGTCGACAGCGGCGCAGTACTGGGCATGCAGGGTGGTATGGTGCAGATGGTGTCGCACGGTTTTATTTCGGCCGCACTCTTCCTGTGCGTTGGTGTGTTGTATGACCGACTGCATAGCCGTGAAATCAGCGATTACGGCGGGGTCGTTAATGTTATGCCTTGGTTCGCTGCCTTCCTGGTGTTCTTTGCGATGGCCAACGCGGGATTGCCCGGGACTTCGGGCTTCGTTGGCGAGTTCATGGTTATCCTCGCGAGCTTCCGTGCTGATTTCTGGTTTGCGTTTCTCGCTGCCACGACACTCATCATCGGGGCTGCCTATACATTGTGGATGGTTAAACGCGTGGTATTTGGCGAAGTGGGGTCTGATAAGGTCGCGGTCTTGGAGGATATCAATCGACGAGAGGCACTAGTGTTGGGCACGCTCGCGGTCGCGGTATTGATCCTGGGTGTCTGGCCAGCACCATTGATCGAGGTGATGGACGTCTCGATTGAGAATCTCGTGCGGCACATCACGGTCACCAAGCTCTAATTTGGACGCGGAATCGGTAAGCGCGCATGGAATACAACTTTTCGACACTTCAGCCGATCCTGCCGGAGATGTTTTTGTTGTCGGCCGCTTGTCTGATCCTAGTGATCGACTTGTTCCTGTCCGAACGCACCCGTCTGGTAACCTACGGTCTGTCGATCGCCACGCTGATTGCTACCTGGGGGCTGATTCACTTAGTGGGCGGGCCCGAGCGGGAAATCATCCTCTTCGATAGTTTTGTGCGTGATCCGATGGCCGACGTGCTGAAGACGGGTCTGGTGTTGATCTCGGTGTTTGCCTTTGTCTACGCCAAGGACTATCTGCGGACACTGGACATGCTGCGCGGCGAGTACTATGTGCTGGGTTTGTTTGCCGTGCTCGGCATGATGGTGATGATCTCGGCCAATAGTTTCCTGACTGTCTACCTGGGCCTTGAACTCCTCGCGTTGTGTCTGTATGCCTTAGTCGCGTTCCAGCGAGATTCGGTTGCCGGTGCCGAGGCTGCCATGAAGTATTTCGTGCTGGGTGCCTTGGCCTCTGGAATGCTGCTCTATGGGATCTCGATGATATACGGGGCCACTGGCGAGCTGGCGTTCCCGCAGGTGGCAGCGGTGATCGCCGCCGGCGGCGCAGATCAAATGGTCCTGGTGTTTGGCCTGGTGTTCATCGTCATCGGCGTAGCATTCAAGTTTGGCGCTGTCCCATTCCACATGTGGATCCCGGACGTCTACCATGGTGCGCCGACCGCGGTGACCTTGTTTCTCGGCAGCGTACCCAAGATTGCGGCCTTCGCACTGGCAATACGCCTATTCGTCGATGGTATGGGAGGACTGGTGGAGCAATGGCAGGGCATGTTGGTGATCCTGGCGATGTTGTCACTGGCCCTAGGCAATGTGGTCGCGGTTGCGCAGACCAACATCAAGCGCATGCTGGCGTACTCGACCATCTCCCATGTTGGGTTCATCTTTCTGGGTCTGCTGGCGGGTTCCGCGGAAGGTTACTCGGCGGCGATGTTCTACGCGATTGTTTATGCACTGACCGCGGCTGGCGGCTTTGGCTTGATCACCATGTTGTGCCGACGCGGTTTCGATGCCGAAAACATCGCTGACCTGAAGGGCCTGAACGAACGCAGCCCCTGGCTGGCCTTCATGATGATGCTCATTCTGTTCTCGATGGCCGGTGTGCCGCCGACCGTTGGCTTCTTTGCCAAATTGTTCGTACTCGAGGCCGTCGTGAGCATCGATATGGTGTGGCTGGCCGTCTTCGCGGTCTTTTTCTCAATCATCGGTGCCTTCTACTACCTGCGGGCGATCAAGGCGATGTACTTCGACAAGCCGATCGATGCTGAGCCCCTGATTGCGTCCACCGACACCCAGGTGATGATGTCGATCAACGGTTTGGCAGTGCTGGGTTTAGGCCTGTTTCCAGCGACACTGCTCAGTGCTTGCCGGGCCGCATTTGGCGTCTGATCGAACTGCGCTTGTACTGAACATTACTGGGCTAGAAGCAGTTGTTCTGGCGCTACGCTGTATGTAAACTCCGTCCGTCAGTTGCGGGGTGGAGCAGTCTGGCAGCTCGTCGGGCTCATAACCCGAAGGTCGTAGGTTCAAATCCTGCCCCCGCTACCAAATTTCATATAAAACAACGGCTTGAAGGGTATCCTTTAAGCCGTTTGTCTTTTCAGTAACGCCGTGTCAACCGCGCCGCGTAAACGCAGTCAATGGCTTCAAGCGGCGCTTCGACCACAGGTACCTGGTGATCTGGCGCGGTGTTGTCTTGACGATATCCGGGAACGCGTTTCGTTGTCCGCGATGGTGGACGGTCGTCGTCGCTGCCGGTCGTCGGGTGTGCCGCGACGGGTGGTGATACCCGGCGCTAATCCGGGCTGTTGGCCCAGTGTCGCGCAGCAGGCGAGGGTCAGTCGTCTCAGACTAGTGTGTCAGGCTATCTTGAGAGCGGTGAGTGCCGCGACACACTTGCCGCTGTTTACAACACGCCTAACCGGCCAGGGTGCGGCCATATTCGACCGATTTCACTGGGCTGAGTAGGTGGCTAGGTCTGGGTTGGCTTGCACAGGAACATGAGAGCGGGCATTTTTCTGGCTTGATGGACATCGATTTCCGACTGTTTGAATGAGGCGAACCCCTAAGTACCTTCTGCTAGGTGTGGTAGCGCCTCTGATCGTGCTGGTCCTGTTCATCCGTTTTCAGTCCACGATAACCTCGGAGCTTCCCCCTTTCCCAGGTCCCGAGTCATGGCCTCGGCATGCGACCCAAGAAGTCGGTTTTGGTCGGCTCGAATTTGACGCGCTGGGTGTGCCACAGCAGTCGTCGGCCGGCAACTTCGAGCCGAGAGCGATCGACAACGTTATCAAGGTAAGTGAAGAAAGAGCCTTTGAGGAAGCACTTCGCAATGCTAGCGCGGGCGATATCATCACCCTAACGCCGGGTGTCTATCGCCTCAAGCGGCTTCGGATCGAGCTGGGTGGAAACGGTACGCCCGAGCTGCCTGTCGTGGTCCGCGCAGAGGCCATCGGCGACGTCCGAATCGAGCTGGACACCCTAGAGGGATTTTATGTCGACCGCCCTTTTTGGTTATTTGAAAACCTTGAAATCCACGGTACTTGCAGCGATGACTCCCGTTGCGAGCATGCATTCCACGTGGTCGGTGATGCACTCGGCACCACGCTTCGCAACAATAGACTCATTGACTTCAACGCCCCCCTGAAAGTGAACGGGTTGTTCAATCGCGAAGGCGGTCGGTTTCCGGATAACGGCTTGGTCCACAACAACGCTGTCTACAATACGCGTGTTCGACGTACCGATAACCCAGTGACCCTGTTAAACATCAATGCCGGCAATGGCTGGGTCGTCTCTGCGAATTTCATCGCGGATTTCGCAAAGGGGCGAGGCGATCGCATCAGCTATGCAGCTTTTATGAAGTCAAACTCGGTAGCCGGAGTGTTCGAGCGCAACCTGGTTGTTTGCCACTGGAGATTACCGCTGGACTCTGGTGTCCGTGTTGGTCTGTCTTTTGGGGGAGGCGGGTCTGCGGCGAGGATCAGTCGCGATCGTTCGAATGCAATCGAACATACCGCGGGGGTGATGCGAAATAACATTGTGGCGCGTTGTCCTTCAGATGTCGGAATCTACTTGAACAGGGCGGCCCGCACGCGCCTGCACAACAATCTACTGATCGGCACCCGGGGGATTGACGTCCGTTTCGATACCAGCTCGGCCTCGATTCACGACAATGTACTCGACGGACGCATCCGCAGCCGCAACGGTGGCTCGTTTGCGGCGGAAAACAACCTGACCTCTGATCAATGTGGCTTGATGGACAAGATGGTGCGCCATTGCGGGACCGGTTATTGGTACGCCGACCCTTTCCGGGGGAATCTGCGTTTGGTCGAGAGACAGACATTCGCTCGGCACTACCGGCAAACTGCCGGAGAGCTGAGCGATTTTTGCGGAAATGTGCGGCCACAAGACTCTGATATCGGACCCATAGCCTATGGTGTGGGAGAGCCCTGTATTCCTGACCGCCGGTAGATTGAGGCGCTCCGGGCGATACTTCTGCAACCGGTCGGCAACATCCCGGTTCGGTGAGCGATGCTATGGAGAAGCTGTACGCATTATCCCTAGCGAGCCCCGGCGAGCAGGGTGACTCGTTACGCCGGGATCGGCTCAGGCCCAGATCGGAGTGAGGCCTGCTATGGAGGTCGGGAGTAGTGCCCCGCGCTATACTGCGTGCTCACTTCGCGATCAGTCTCGCCCATGAGTTTCTTCCTGCTGAGCAGCAACACGGCACTGCGACAGGATGCCGACGCCCTGGATGTTGCCGCGTTGAATTTCGATGGACGATCATCCCGCTTCCTGCCGGTCCAGGGTATGCAGTTGGGTCTGTTCGGACCTGCTGCCGGGTCAGCAGATGAATATTTGCATCATGAGGGGGATGATTTCGTCGCCGCTCTCGGCTCGTTGTTGTACCGGGGCGAGCCGATACCGCACTGTCTGCCGCGACTACTCGAAGACTTCGACCCCGATGCCTTCGACTGGGGAGGACTGATTGGCACACACGTGGTCTTGGTGTATCGACGTGGTCGCTTGCATGTCATCACCGATGGGCTCGGCGCCAACTGCCTTTACACCAACGAGGACCGCACTGTTTGGTCAAACTCCTTTTTGGCAGTTTGTGAATTGACCGAAGTGACCGCCCTCGAACCACAGTCGTGTTATGAGTACGTCATCAACGGCGCCGTGTTCGGAAACCGTACACCGGTGCGCGGCGTTACTAGTCTCCCCGCCAACAGCCTATTGACGATTGACCGAGAGCGCGTAGCGGTCGAGCAGCGCCCGAGCCCCATTCAGAATCGTGCCTTCGAGGATCTTACTACCCTCGATGCCGTCGCGGATCACCATGTCAGGCAATTGGAACAGGTATTCGAGCCGATCGCTCGCAACTATCCTGACAGTTTGCGGTTGTCTTTCTCCGGTGGCTTCGACTCACGCTTGATGCTTGCCAACCTACTGAAGTTTGGGGCGAAGCCCACTTTGTTCGTCTACGGAAATGAGCAGGACGAAGACGTACGCATTGCCCGGCTGATCTGCAAGGCCGAGGCTCTCCCCCTTGAGGTGATTGACAAAGACCTCATGCCATCAGTAGATCAGGACGCTTTCGCCAGCGAGACTGAAAAAAACTTTTTCGCATTCGACGGTTGGAAGGTCGAGACCCCGCTATTCGATTTCGGTGCCGATCGCAGGGACCGGCTGAACCGCCACGTGGGTGGCCAGGTGCCGCTGAATGGTGGGCTGGGCGAGATCTACCGAAACTTTTTCTATATGCCGGAGCGCGCTTCGAGCACCGGCGCGGTGGTTTCGACTTTCTATTCCCGTTATGACCCACGGGCGTTTACGGACCGCTTTAGTGAAACGGTCTACCGGAGCAACATGTCGCGCGCGATGCGCGAAGCGATTGGCGCCGAATCGGACAGACTGGATCGCTCGCAAGTCGAGGAACTCTATCCAAAGTTTCGGGGCCGCTTCTGGACAGGTCGCGACGCGCAGACGAACCAGCGCTTTGGAGCGATGTTCTTTCCCTATCTTGAACATGCCGCGATCTCAAACACAGCCAGAATACCGCTTCGTTTCAAAGACCTGGGATACCTTCAGGGACGTATGATCGGTAGGATCAACTCGCGTCTCGCGAATTATCCGAGTGACTACGGGTTTGCGCTCGATGGACCTCGACCGCCGAAATACCGCTTGAAGACTTACTTGGGAACTCAACGTCCGCACGTCGTGCGCAAGTTTTCTTTTCGCCTGACCAATCGGCAGCATGAACCGCGAACTGGCGCTCTTGCACCGGCGTATCTGTCGAGGGTCATAGATCTTGAGTTTCCGGTGATGCGTAGGCTGTTCCGGCTCGAGGCGGTTAATTCAGTGACCCAATTCGGTTTGATCGCGACGCTCGAATACTTGGCCGAACGCTATGATCTGGACGTACCCGACGACTGAGTTTGCTGTTTTCGCGCGGTTCGTCGGCCGCGGCAGTGCCGTCCTTTACTCTACCGCTTCAGTCGAGTGACTTCGACTGCTTGACAGCATCTAGCCAGCCGTCTTGCACTGTTCGAGGTAGATTTACTTGGGGGGTTACTTCTGTCGGGCTTTTTTACAGGAGTCCGTGGGGTGCCACCGCTTCCTTTTCATAAACTCCAGATTTACTTCAGAAAAAGAGCAGCGGTCTCATACTTGCATTGACTTGCAGGGACCCGCGTGAGCGGGGTGTGCTGTAACTGAGACTGGATACATCAATAATGAAAACAAACATGATCCGATTCGGCATCCTGCTATTGGCGCTGTGCGCAACGGGTGCCCAGGCCGCGATCCTTTACGCTATTTCAGGCGATGATTTCGGTATCCCACGACGCGTGAATCAGATCGACACCAGCGCCGCGACGGTCACCCCCGTGTTCGATCTCGGTGATGGCAGCCTGGGCTTTTTCGGGCTCACCTTCGTCAACAACCAGTTCTATACGGTGGCCAACACCGGCTTCGGCAATGGCACACTGCACAGCTTCTCGCTCACCGATGGCGGGACAACCACACCGTTATTCGGTCTCGGTCCCGGCTTCGTCGGTGGCCTAGTCGCCCAATCTGATACCCAGTTGTATGCGCTGTCGAATGACTTCACCGGGGCCTCGAGCCTGCATGCGATCGACCTGACCGGTGCGAGTGTGTCGCTGGTCGACACCGGGCTCGGGTTCGGCCTCGCCGGCGGGCTGACCTGGGACCCCGACAGCAGTCTGCTTTACGCCTTAGGCTCGGATTTCTCCTTCGTACAGACCCTATACTCGATTGATCCCACGGCACCGGGGTCGTCGACCGCAGCGACCGATCCCTTGGGGATGGGCATCATCGGTGGGGTGGATCACGCGGGCGTCGATGGCATCTTTGCGATCGGCAATCAGCCGTTCGGAGGGCCTTCGGAACTGCTGTCACTGACTCTGGGTAGTGGTGGCACACCGCTATTGCCACTCGCGCCCTTCCCCTCGTATACCTTTTCTGCCCTGACCAGTGGGCCGGCATTTGACGTACCCCCGGGGGATCCTGTTTCGGCGCCGCCCGTTGTCTGGCTGTTGTTGGCAGCGCTGTGGCCGCTGTTGCGGCGCTTACCCAAGGCAGGTTAGCCGAAGCCTTAGCTCACTAAAATGAAAAACAGTGGTGATCTCACCCACGGAGGAAATTCCATGCGTACACCCCTTGTCATTGCAGCAATGCTTTGTCTTTCCGCCGCTCCAACGTTCGCGCAGTACTCGACACCGGTCCGGGTACTCAACTCGCCCGACGAGTCGGTCCCGACCCAGCATCCGCGTGAACCTGTCATCATCGAGGCTAGTCTCACCGCCCCTGTCAACAGCGCTGGCGGCATCATGGGCAATTACACTGTGCCCAACGATCGTCGACTGGTGATCGAGTTCGTTTCCTTCGAGACCAACTTCGTCGTCTGCACCTTTACCAGCAGCGTCCGCGTGCGCATCAGCGGATCTACCGGTGCGGCGAACTTCTACTTGAACCCAATGCCGCCGATGGCGTTGCCCGGCAGTTCGACGCGATTCACGAGAGCATCGCAGTCGGTGAAGCTCTATGCACCACCGGGCGCCAATGTTCAGATGAATTGGACCCGAACGGCGAACAACTGTCAGGCAACCGGCGCCGTGGCGATCTCGGGGTATCTGGAAGAAGACCTTATGTGATGTGGCGCCTCAGGCAGCCGCTGCCCAAGTCGCTGTAGACTGAGAATCGGCCGCCCTTGCGCACGTAGCGGTTAGCGGTTGGTCATGTCTCGCCGTCTGGTTGCAGCTGAACCGTGGGGTGTAACTGATGATCGATTGCCCTTGGTCGGCATGGGCGACCAAGGGCGTACTCGTTTCTTGGATGGCTCCCCTCCAGGACATCAACATACAAGCGCTCTCCCAGTGGTTGACTAGTCTCCACGACAGCACCCGCTGGAGCAAAATGGGCAAGCGCTCGTGGTATTGCTTGGGCGTCGAAAGTTGTGTTGAGTAGAACGACTTGAGCCTCAGTGACCTCGAGAGTCAGACATGTTGACCGCCTTAGCCCTTTTGCTGATCGGTTACTCGGTCTTCGCTGCCCTGCAGATCGCGACCACACATTTTGCTGCCGACAGTTACCCTGGTCAGCGCCTGTCTCAGGTGATGGGGATTGTGCTCCTGATGGCTCTGGCCGGACTACAGTTGTGCCATTTCGGCTGGCTGCAACTCGAGTGGCCAGGGGTTCAGCATCCCTTGTATTCGACCCTATTGTTCTCGGTGGCGCCAAGTTTCTACCTATTCAGCATGCCGTTGCTGAAGGCCCGCACATGGTCTGCACCGATTGCGGCATCACACGCTATACCCGTTCTGGTGGGACCCTTCTTATCAAGTGAGCTGGCCCGTCCTGCCGCCTTTCTGCTGGGCAGCGGTTACCTAATTGCGCTCGGTGCTGCGATTTACGCCTTGCGCCGCGAGCGTGTCGGGTACCGACGGGAGCTCGCGTTACTGGCGGTGGTTTTCATGATTGCGATCCTGGTGACCGTATTGGTGCTGGGATGGCCGCGGTTGCCAGAACGGGCGTTCTTCGAGCTGTACAGCATGGCGATTGGCGTAGCCTTTTTGTTGGTCAATATCACATTGGCCAGGGCGCCGCAGCTGTCGGTCGAGGTGTCTGAAATAGCCCGGCAGGCGTATGCCCATTCTACCCTGGGACATGTCGATATCGGTGATGCCATGGGTCGACTCGAGGCGCTGATGCACGATCACAAGCTCTACCGGGACGCGGATCTCGATCTCAAACGCTTGGCAGCCCGGGTGGGCTTGTCTGGCCACCAACTGTCGGAGTTGGTCAACAGCCGGCTTGGTAAGGGCGTATCACGATATATCCGCGACTACCGAGTAGCGGAGGCCCAGCAGCTCTTGTTGAAAAGGCCTTCTCTGTCGGTATTGGCCATCAGCCTGGAAGTTGGGTTCAGCTCGCAATCCAGCTTTTACGCGGCCTTTCGTGAGAATCTGGGTATGACGCCTGGAAAATACCGCCAGATGCACATTAACAATTGATCATTCCGCAACCGATCGACTGCTGAATGATCTTTTCGGAGGCCGGGATGCGCGTCGCAGGCTAGCTTTCTTCAAACAAAACGGGGAAAGCGATGTGCAAAATTCGCAAGGTATTACTTGCCGGCGCGACCGGGTTCATCGGCCGAGCCTTGGATGGACAATTGCAGCAGGCGGGATATGTAGTGAATCCCTTGGCGCGCAGTTTGGGGCAGGATTACAACCAGATGCTGTCGGCGGCGGACTGGATGCCCTATCTGGATGGCATCGACGCCGTTATCAACGCGATCGGCATTATCGGCGAGAGTCACCAGCAACGATTTGGAATCCTGCACCACCAGGGGCCAGCGGCCCTGTTTGCTGCCAGCGCCGATGCTGGCGTACAGCGGGTCATTCAGATCTCCGCCCTGGGGGCAGATGAGCAGGCCTTTACTCCCTATCAGTTGAGCAAACGCGCCGCTGACGACTATCTGCGGACGCTGTCGCTGGACTGGTTCGTGTTACGGCCATCGTTAGTCTACGGCGAGGCTAGCCGTAGCCTGAAGTTGTTTCGGCGCTTGGCGCGCCTGCCCGTGCTGCCTTTGCCGGACGGCGGGGTCCAACAGGTTCAGCCTATCCACTTAGATGATCTGACAGACTGCGTGCTGAAGTGTCTGAGCAGCGAGAGGGTGAACCTCACCTTGGACCTGGTCGGTCCCAGGCCTATCCGTTTCGTCGACTGGTTGTCCTTCCTGCGCTGCCAGCAGGGTGGGGGCCGCACGCGGGTGCTGGATGTTTCGCCGACACTCGCCGTGAAAGTCGCGCAGTTGGTACATCATGTACTACCGCTGGCCCATCCGGACAATCTGTGGATGTTGCAACAAGGCAATGTCGCCGATGCTCAACCGCTGACACAGTTTCTGGGTCACCCGCCGGTGGATGTAACGAGTCTGTCATGAGCTATCTGGATATCAAAACGCTGCATATTCTGAGCATGGTGCTGTTGTTCGGCACTGGCTTAGGAAGTGCCTTTTACAAGTGGATGGCCGACCGTAGCGGGGACGTGCAGCACATCGCACAAACCAATCGCCATGTGGTCCTGGCGGACTGGTTGTTCACCACGCCGACGGTCATCTTTCAACCACTCAGTGGCCTTTGGCTGCTGCACTTGTCGGGCACCCCGATCAATACCCCTTGGGTGGCTGTTAGCCTGGCCTTATATGCCGTGGCTGGTGCCTGTTGGCTACCAGTCGTCTGGCTACAGATACGCATGCGCAAACTTGCCATCCGGGCAGCGGCACAGGCGCAGCCACTACTGGGCTCTTATTGGACCTATGCGCGTCTGTGGTTCTGGCTGGGCGTGCCTGCCTTTGCTGCCATGGTACTGGTGGTTTACCTGATGGTCACGAAAACTATCCCCGGAGGTCTGGTATGACGTCACAACCCTTGATGCAAAGGGCTTTGGGCAATGATTGGGAGCAGTTGCCGCGTGCCCTGCAGGCGCATTATCAGGCGGAGTCCAATGTCGATGTCGGTATTCTCAGCATCGAGTACCCGCCGTTGATGCAGCCCTATCTTTTTGTGTTGAAACTGACAGGCGCCTTGATCGATCGCGCCGGTACGGCAAGCGAAGCCAGAGTGCACAAAAGTATGTCGGGGGCACGGCAGTACTGGCGCCGCGAAATTCGCTTTGCGGACGGTGAGCTGGTGCGCTTCAACAGTGAATGGGAACATACTGGTGGAAATCAGCTCATCGAATACGTGAACCCTCTGTTTGGGCTGCGCATGTCGGTTAAGGTCGAAGGCGGCAGGCTGCTATACGAGGGGGTTCATATCGTTTTCCAACTGGGCCCATGGCGACTACCGATCCCAGAATGGCTAGTGCTAGGCCACACGACCATCGTGGAACAGGCACATGATGACGACAGCTTTTCCATGGACTTCCGACTGTGTCATCCCTGGTTTGGTCAGGTGTATCGCTATGCCGGGCGATTCAAGACGCAGGCCGTTGAAGGGTGAGTCGCTACGGTAGTTACGTGCCGGACCCGATTACTCACCCTCTAAAATTCAGCCGGGCGATTGCAGGCAGCTCTGAACATCCACAAGGTTGCGATGCCACTTCGCCACGCAACGAGCTGCTACAATCTGGGCCCAGCACCTGGTGCCCGGCCCCCGTAGCTCAGCTGGATAGAGCGCACCCCTCCTAAGGGTGAAGTCAGAGGTTCGAATCCTCTCGGGGGCGCCATGTCAAACAAGAGCTTAGCGTTTTGCGCTGGACTTTTTGGTATTTCAACTTAGCGAATTCGTAGCTTCGTGGGTTACGACCGCTAGGCGCTGCTCGATCTGAGCTACCGTGTCCGCCAATTGCTCGGGCGCGAGATGGACATACTGCAACACCATCTCATACGACTTCCAACCGCCGAGCTCTATCAGATCCTGCAGGCTGGTGCCTTGAATCACATGCCAACTGGCCCAGGTGTGGCGCAGGTCGTGGAAACGGAAGTTCGTGATCCCCATGCGCTTGAGTGCGCGCTTCCAAGCCGTGCCCACCCGGTCCATCTGCCTTCCCTCGAAGGTGAAATACCAACGCGGGTGTGCGCCGTGCACCGCCTTCAGTCCCAACACCGCCTCCGCATTGAATGGAAAACCACGTGTTGTCGTATGCGGCAGCCGGGCGGAGAGGTTTGGTCCTGGTGATCGCGAACGAACGACACACGCCTTTCGTCGAATTGCTCCAAGTTCTCATCGCTTGGCTCATCAGTCGAGACGAGCGAACACTTCTTCAGTCGCTAGATGCGAGTTGGCAGCTTGGGCAGACGCCTCCGAAAACATCAGAACTTCGTGTGAGAGCGGCGAAATCTTTTCGGCTCAACCATTGATCACCGTGGATGTGATATTTGCTACAACCCACACACTTGATCACACAGTCGACGTGATCTTCGCTGAGGGAAACCAGCTTTGAATCCTCCAGTCTCTTCGTCTCTAGCTCTGCAACCTGTGTCTCAAGGGTAGATATACGACGCAACGCGATAATCAGGCCCGCGATCCCCGCCACGACCAGCGCGAGTATCAGTTCATCCAATTGCCAATCTTCGAACGGCCGGGTCCATTTCCACAATTGCTCGGATAACTCAGCTAGAGTGCCAAACAGGAAGACGGCCAAGGCCAATCCAGTCAGAATGAGCAGATTCGACCTGAGAGTTCCTCGGGCATAGTCGGATTCTCGGCTCATGTTCCCCCACCTAATGACAAATGATGCCGTAGCCGTTTAAGGCTACCAGCAACAGATAGCCGGCGTCCCCGTCAGCCATTTACGATTTCTGCGGACCCCAGTGCCTGCTCTTTGTGCAGGCGCTGCTCAAACTCGTTGGCCGGTAGGCTATGGTCCAACAGAAAACCCTGCGGGCGGCGTAAGCCGGCGTCGCGCAGAAAGAGTGCCTGCTGCTTGCGCTCGACTCCCTCGGCAACCAGCTTGACACCAGACGACCGTGCCAGACTGGCGACTGCGGCGATACTTGCTTCGTCGCATGTGCTGTCGGGTAGGTTCTTGACGAACAGTCGATCGATCTTCGGCCCATCGACCGGGAGCATCTTCAGGTACTTTAGCGAGGCGTAGCCAGTTCCGAAGTCGTCCACCATGACCTGAGTAACACGTAGACGCTTACGGCGTGCCCCGCCCCCTTCGAAAGGCCCGATCGACGCGGTCTCGGTGATCTCCAGGGTCAGATGGTCAGGGCCTAACCCAGCCTCTCGAGGGCCTGGATTGCCTGATGCTCGAAGGCGTCTTCTGCCAGCTGCCAACCGCATAAACCCTCGGGATGACTAGTCTGCCGGGCCTGGCACCGGTCGTAGCCGCGGTCGCGGTGGTGACTGGCGGCGCAGGAGCTGTTCGTAGGATTGCTCGTCCAGTGGTTTAGCATAATAGAAGCCTTGGCACTCTTCGCAGCCTATGGCGTGCAGTATGCTGGCCTGGTCAGGCGTCTCGACACCCTCCGCAGTGGTAGACAGCCGCAGTGATCCGGCCATCGCGAGTATCGCCTTGACGATCGCCTCGTCCGCTTCGTTGGAGGTCAGCTCAGCGATAAACGAGCGGTCGATCTTCAGGCGTGCAACCGGTAAGCGTTTCAGATAACTGAAGGACGAGTAGCCGGTGCCGAAATCGTCTATGGTCAGGCCAATCCCCAGGGCGGCGAGCTGGCGCAGAGTCTCACGCTCCCCGAACGCGTCGCCCATCAGAATGCCTTCGGTGATCTCGAGTTCCAGATGGGCGGGCGCCATACCGGTCTCCTCGAGTATCTCCTCGACCTGCTTGGGAAAGGCGGCCGACGCCAGTTGTTTAGGCGATAGATTGACCGCGATGCGCAAGGGGGGTCCATAGAGCGCTTGCCAGCGTGCAAAGCGTCGGCAGGCCGTGCGCAGCACCCAGGCACCGATCGGGACAATGCAGCGACAGCGCTCGGCCAACTGCACAATGGTCTCGGCCCCCAAGATTCCGCGCGTAGGGTGGTTCCAGCGCACTAAGGCCTCGGCACCGATTATTCTCTCGGTCTTCAGATCAACAAACGGCTGATAGACCAGCCGCAGTTCGTCCTTTTCGATGGCTTGCTTCAGGTCATTTTCTAGCGTGAATCGTTCGCGTGCCCGTTGCTGCATAGTCGGTCGATAGACCACGAACGCATTGCCGCCCTTGTCTTTGGCACTGTACATGGCGAGATCGGCACACCTCAGCAAGTCATCGGTCTCGCTTCCATCAGACGGAAAAAAACTCAGTCCCGCGCTGCTGGTGACCGAAAGCTGGTGACCGTCGAGCGTGAGGGGCTCATGGATGGCTTCCAACAGCTTCTGGGCGATCAGGCCGGCGGTCGAGGTATCCGTGAGTTGCTCAATCAGAATGATGAATTCGTCGCCGCCGATTCGCGCCACCGTGTCTCCATCGCGCACGGTTTGCATCAGGCGCTTTCCGATCACCTGGAGTAGCGCATCCCCGCTGGCATGTCCTAGGGTGTCGTTTATCTTCTTGAAGTCATCCAGATCACTGACCATGATCGCGACCAGGTGACCCTGCCTTTTCGCCCTGGCCATTGCCTGCTGCAGCCGGTCGTTGAGCAGGCTGCGGTTGGGGAGGTCGGTCAATACGTCATAAGAGGCCAGGTGTCGCAGCTGTTCGGTCAGGCGGCGCTCGGCGGTGACGTCGTAGAATGTGATGACGAATTCGTCGGGTGACTCGAGGTCAGGTCCGGTCGAAAACCCCAGTGTGGCGCGAATCACCCGGCGCGTGCCGTAGTGTCCGGACAGTATCCAGTATTCGGGCATTTTCGTGCCGGCGCGTCGGGTCTCGGGCAGGCGAAAGGGCAGGCCGCGGTCTTCATCAACGGCACGGAATACCTCGTCCGCTTGTCGCCCCAGGGCATCCTGTGCGCTCCATTCCGTCAGCTGTTCGGCTGCCGGATTCATGAAGCCCACCTTGCCGCCGGCGTTGATCTTCAGCACCGCCTCGGCCAATCTCTGCAAGGTGTTCTTGGCGGCACGGCGTTCGTGTCGCAGGATCCGGTTCAGACCGCGAATGTCGCCCCACTGCCAGGTAGGGTAGGCCAACGCGAACACCAGAAACGAGGCTGCCGGTTCGAACCAGTGTCTGCTAAACAACAGCAGCGCCCCGCTCAAGAATAGCGGCACACAGGCAACCGCCGCTGCCCACAGCCGCCGTTTGCCCCGCAACAGGTGGTAGCTGAACAGGGTTCCCAGCAGCACCAGCAGGGCCGTCGTGAAGATTTGTAGCGAACGCTCGATGGGGTGATAGAAACGGTTCTGGCGGGTTGCTACCAATACATGGGCCACTATTTCGACACCGGACATGGCGTCGCTGGATTCGCTGACCGGCGTCGGCACTATCTCGCCAAGTCCGCTTGCCGCCATCCCAACCAGCACCAGGCGGCCGCTGAGCAGGTCGTTGGGCAGATTGCCTTGCAGCACATCCACGAAGGAGACTCGTTTGAAGTGCCCAGGTGGTCCACCGAACGGGATGCGCACGAGATCTCGTCGCACCCAGGCAAGGACACTCGCATCATGTGGCGTGTTGGCTCTCGCCAGGAGCTGTGGAGCATTTGCATCGGGACGATCTTGCCCGGCGGCCTGCAGGCCGGCGAGCGCGAGATGCGGCCAGTGTGGCGATCGCAACCCGGCGTATAGAAAAACCTCACGTGCCACACCGTCCGAACTCAGCTCCAGATCGACGTGGCCAAGCGTGTTCGTGGCCTGTGCCAGCGCCGGGAACGGCAATACCTCTACCAGTTGACTGCCGCTCTCCACGGCCTCGGGAAAGACAGGCAAGGCGACCTGACCATTTGCTGCGATCGCATCCACGAGTCGTTGGTCGTGCCCACCACCATGGCGATCCGGCTCGACGAACGCGATGTCATAGATGATCCCGCGGGCCTTTTGCAGCGTTAGCTGTTCGACTAAGCGTGCATGGGTTGTCCTGGGCCATGGCCAGCTGCCGAGCTCGTTGAGGCTGCGTTGATCGATCTCGACGATAACGACGTCTTCGGGAGCAGGTTCAGTGTCCAGGCGTACCAGGAAATCATAGTAGAGGTCATTCCAGCGGCGCAGCAGGTCGGTGTAGTCGATCAATCCGGCGGCTGCTGCGAGCATTGCGGCGGCGACCGCCGCGGATACCCAGTGCTTGCGCAGCAACCACTGCAAGATCAAATCACCAATAGCATGAAGAGGGGCGGTACCAGCAGCGGCCAATAGCTCGACGGTGGTACGTTCAGACGCTGGGTAGTGGCGAAGGGGCCGGCGTCGCCGTCGGAATCGATGGTCCGCACGCGCAGGAAGTAAATGCCTGCTGGCGGTCTGGGTATGCGGTAACTCGGCTCGTCGACTATGACACTGGCGACCGGGTCTTCAAATCCGGGGTCTTTGGCCACTTGCAGCTCATAGCGGTCGTTCGGGCGCGCGGCCATCCAGCGGAAGCTCACGAAATCTTCGTCGACGTTGGGGGGTTCTACGGCCGGTGCCTCGGCGAGGCGCTTGAAGCGCTGATGATCGCCAAACGGGCCCTGCTCACCTTGGCTATCGATTGTGGCAAGCCGCCAGTAATAGGTAGCCGGCGGGAGGTCGGCGGAAAAAGCAAAATTGGTGTCGCCCCAGGCGGGCTCGTCGACGACCAGCGAGACAAACGACGGGTCATTGGCGACTTGTACGCGGTAGCTCGCGGCGCCAGTGGGTTCCGACCAGCGCAGAGTGACTTCACCGGGCGAGAGGACCCGAGCGTCCGAGGGCTCGATTGCGATCGGCGGTTCGGGTCGGGCGTCCACCGTCACCTTGGTCACGGCATCTTTGCCCTCCAGCCCCTCGTCGTCGATGCCACGCAGACGCAGCACGAATTCGCCATCGGGCAGATGCATGTCCAGGACTTTCGTTGACTGCGAGACCTGATCCACGAGTAAGGTTTGAAAGCGCTCGCTGGGTGCAACCTGTATCCGATAAGCGGTTGCCCCGGGGACCGCGACCAGAGTCAGGTTGAAGGGAACTCTACGATAGATCCCTAGATCGTCGGGCAGATCGGGCGCGGGTAGCAGGGGACGGGGTTTGGGGAGTGGTGCACCGCGCCTGGCGACTACCCCGAAACCGTCTTTGATCGAGCGTGCGGACTGTTCGGTGGCCAGATTGATCCGTCCCTCCAGGACCTCCGCCGAGGCCGTTGTGCCGTCTTCTGCCGAGCCAACGCGGTAGCGGGTGCCGCGAACGGCAGTGATCGCCGCGGGGGTTATGATCTCGTAGCGCGGGCCGGGCCCGCGAGGCCGCGCGCGGTGCTCGGTGCGCCCGGACTTCAGCCTTACCCGGGTGTCGACGAAGCCGGATTTGCCATAGGCCTGGAGCAGGTCGAAAGTTACCTGGCTATCCGGCTCGACCAGCATTCGTGAACCGTCTCCGAACTCGACCGTTGCACTCCCGTCTGGACCTGTTGCCAGCGTATCACCCATGCGCAAGCGATGGCGTTCGGTGACTGGCTCAGGTATTTGGTGGCCGCGTCGCATGGCGCTGACCTGGCCATGCACCGCAACGACCTCTGCATCGGCGATCTCCAGGCGCACCCAGTCCAGCGGAATACGTAGACGTGTGCCCGGCGGGATGTAGTGCGGATCCTCGATGGCGTTTAATGCCTGAAGCTTCTCGACATAGCGAAGGTGAGTGAGGTGTGCCTCAGTGATATCCCAGAGATTGTCGCCCGGCCGAACGGTGTACAACCATTCCTGTGCGGGATCGGCCTTGAGTGGGACGCTCAGAGACAGTAGCGCAAGGCAGAATGCCAACACCATCGCAACGCATGACGCTGTGTGGCCATTTGTGCGCCGACCGGCGCTAGTGCAAGAATCCAGTAGATGCTCCACCGACGATTCAAGTCCCTTGCGATTGGCGCAGGAAAATCTTCCTTGCGAGGTGCCACCGGATAGCACCATGAGTAGATTCATATGATGCAGCACTTAGTGCAGTGGCATCAAGCGTGTTGCTATTGGAGTCCTTTGGCACTCGTGGATCGAGTGCGCTGGCAGGCTGGGGGCTATACCCGCCCGAGCGAGCAGCGTGTCGTGCCGCCGGTTTTACGGCGAAGCGTACTGTAGGTGTCCTCCGCAACCGGCCGGCCGGTGAGGATGGCCAGCGCTTCGCGCGTGGTCCGCTGACTTTGTCGCGTGAGACGGCCATTGTGATCGTTGAGTTCGACGACGCGCTGGGCCAGGGATTTGAGTTTCTGCCAGGCGCTGCTCAGCGTGTCCCGATTCAGCATTTCGACCAGCCTGTCGCTGCCCGCGTCGCCCGCTGGCAGATCAGCGGTTTCCTGCAGGCGGTCGCGCGCCTGGACGCTGGGTTCGAGCTGCTGCAACAGTGCGAGCTTGCGGCGCACAATGTCCTCGAGCCGCTGCGGGTCCTTACCGACTAGCGCAGTCTGCTCATCGAGCAACACCGACTCGAGGGACTGGAGGCTGTGCAGGCTGGCCTGCACCGTCGCAGTGAATGCCGTAATCAGCTGCTCGGATTGCACAGTGGTTACGCCTTACCCAGTCCGGCCTCAAAGGTCAGCAGCTTGTCGGCGACACGCGCCGGCTCGATCTGAAGAGACCCAGTTGCGACGGTTCGCTGCACGTCCTGAACACGTTGTGTATCGACCACCGGGAGCTTGGCGATTTCTGCTTCCAGGGCGTGCAATTGCGACGCCTGGTTCGATAGTAGGAACTGATCGCCGCTCGGCGAGCCGCCACCTTGGTTGCCACCACGATGCACAGTCTGCGAGGTCGGAGTGGCCGTCGTAGACTGGTTGGACTCGAGCGCTCCTTGCGTCGGACGATTGCTGTTGGCACTAATTTCGATGCCCATAATATGGTCACACCTTCTTTCTCTATGTTGCCCCCTGTATCGTCCGACTTTTGACGGACTTTAACAGCCCACGTAAGTGGTGAAGTTTATTCCGAAATACCCGGAAGGGGCCGGTTCTCGCAAGGTCTGATCCCATTCAGTCTACCTGCACCAGGCCGCTCGCGGCTATGGTGCCGGTGATCACCCGGCCCGAGCTGAGGTTCTTGACCCGGATGCGATCGCCGCGCCCACCATCGGACAGGGCCTCACCCCGCATCCGTACGTCCAGCCCGTTGAGTCGCGCGACGATCTCGACGCGGCTGCCGCGTTTGACCAGTCGGGCGCGTTTCAGCAGCCCAGCGTGCAGCGTCGTGCCACGATCGATGGCGCGTTTGCTGCGCAGACCAACGACATCGGCGACATCTGAGTAATAGGGCTTATGCAGACCGGAGGTGTCCTTCTCCTTGACTATGAGGTCATTTGCATTGACTACCTGACCGCGCACTAAGGGGCGGCGGCTCACCACGACCTGGTCGAAGGTGGCGATTTGCACAGGCACATAGAGCTTCCATGGGCTGCTGCCGGTGCAGCGCACTCCCACGACACCGCGTCCGCCGCTCAGGGCATTGGGGGAGTCGTAGGTCTCCAGCGCCCGGTCGCAGCGTGCGAGACGCAGGCGACTATCGAGTCTACCCACAGATACCTCGGCGCGACCCACCCAGTCGTCGACTTGGGCGAGTGCATGTTGCTCGACCGCGGCGCGGATGACGTCATGTGATTCGCTGAGCTGCTCATCACCGACGACCGGTTTACAGGAGAGGATCAACAGCAGACCCAGGGTGCCGATTTTTCGTCGATTTATTCCCATCACCTTGTGCTCTGGCAATGTTCGTGCCGCGTGGGTCGGCCGTGCCTTCGGGCTGGGTCAATCCCCGGCGGCCGTATCGTCCGGCCGAGCCCTTGGCGTGAATGAGCTTCCCGGGTGGCGGACGGTGGTTTGCCGCTCGCTCCGGCAAACCCTTGCCGCGAGACATGAATCGGCCTTGACGGGCAGGCGTCAAGTGCTTGATTTCTTTGACCCTCATCGGTTTGGCATGGGTTCTGCTCGATACCTGTCGAGAACGACTGAATTGGGTCCCCAATATGCTCTTCGACAAGGTATTCGGTATTCACGAGCAAGCACTGCGCCTGGGTTCGCGGCGTTCTGAGGTGCTGGCCGCCAATCTGGCGAATGCAGACACGCCGGGCTACAAGGCGCGCGACTTCGACTTCCAGGCCATGCTGCGTGGCCAGATCCAGCACTCGGTTCGCCTCGCTGCCACGCGCCCTGGCCATATACAGAATTCGCACGGGATCGTGGCATCGACGCAGATGGCCTATCGCATCCCACAGCAGGCCTCATTGGACGGCAACACCGTCGAAGCCGAACGCGAGCAAACCGAGTTCAGTGCCAACGCGATGCGCTACCAAGCGAGCCTGCGCTTTATCGACGGCACGGTGAAGGGCCTGAAGCGGGCAATCAAGGGTACAGGCTAATGAGTAGTTTCAAGATTTTCGACATCGCGGGTTCTGGTATGAATGCGCAGAACCTGCGTATGAATCTGGTGGCCAGTAATTTGGCCAATGTCGATGCCGTTTCCAGCAGCATCGGCGACACCTATCGATCGCGGCAGCCAGTCTTCAAGGCCGTGTTCGATCGTGCCAATCCAGGCAACCCGGCGACCGGTGTGCACATGGCCGGGGTGGTCGAGAGCCCGGCGCCATTGACCCGCGAATACGCCCCGGATCACGCCTTGGCCGATGCCGATGGCTACATCTATCGGCCGAACGTCAATGTCGTCGAGGAGATGGCGAACATGATCTCCGCCTCGCGCGCCTATCAAAACAATGTCGAGTTGGTGAATGCCACTCGGCAGATGTTGACCGCCACGATCAACCTCGGGAGGTAAGGTGCAATGAGTAACATCGGTACGCAGGAGAATCCTTTCGAAGGCCTTGGACTGTCGACGAGCCAGGCGTCGTCCAACCGGGGCACCAACAAGGCCGATGAGCTCGGCCTCAACGATTTTCTCAAGCTGATGGTCACCCAGCTCAACAACCAGGACCCGTTCAAACCCATGGAGAACGGTGACTTCCTGTCCCAGGTCGCTCAGTTCGGGTCGGTTACCGGGCTCGAGCAACTCAACCAAAATTTCGAAACCCTGGCCGCGTCGATCACTTCTGGTCAGGCACTCCAGGCAGGTTCGCTGGTCGGGCGCGAGGTACTGGCGCCGGTCGATACCGGCAATCTGACGCCGGGTTCGACCCTGCGTGGCCGGGTCGAACTGGAGCAAAGCAGTCCAGAGGTCATGGTACGGGTCACCGACCAGGCCGGGCGCCTGGTGCGCGAGATGCCACTGGGTGCGGCCCAAGCAGGCGCCTTGGATTTTAGCTGGGATGGCATAGATGATGCCGGCCAGCCTTCGCCGCCCGGTCTCTACAACATCCGGGTCTCGGCAATCCAGGACGACCGCCAGCTCGACCTGCAGACTCAGATGTTCGCCCAGGTAGAGAGCGTCAATCTGAGCGGCAGCAATGGACTCACGCTAAACCTTGCGGGCCTGGGCCCGGTTTCATTCAACAACGTACAACAGATCTTCTGACTCGGAGACGCCATCATGCCTTTTCGTATCGCTCTTAGTGGACTCAATGCGGCCTCTACCGACTTGGAGGTCACCGGAAACAATATCGCCAACTCGGCCACCAATGGATTCAAAGAGTCGCGCGCCGAGTTCGTCGACCTCTATGCCAATGCGATCCAGGATACGACCACGAATGCGTCCGGACAGGGTGCGCGCGTTGGCCGCGTAGCCCAACAGTTCAGTCAAGGCACGATCGACTTCACGTCGAACAACTTAGATCTGGCGATCAGTGGGCAGGGCTTCTTCGTGCTCAAGGCGCCGGATGGTACCCAGGCCTTCACTCGTGCTGGTGCCTACAGCGTGGATCGGGACGGCTATGTAACGAACGCCGGCAATGACCGCTTGCAGATCTATGGGGCGGTATCCGGGGTGGGCGGTGCCACGACGTTTAACACCGGTGCCCTGCAGGACTTCCAACTACCCACTGTGCCGAACGCGCCCACGGCGACGACTGCGGTGACCCAGGCGGTCAATCTGGATTCCTCGCAGGCGATCCCCGCGGTGCCGTTCAGCGAGACCGACCCGGCCAGCTACAATTCGTCGACCTCGACCACGGTCTACGATTCGCTGGGTATCGCCCATACCGCGACCCTGTACTTCCGTAAGGTCGCCAACAATAGTTGGGAACAGTACACGTCCGTTGCGGGCACCACGTCCGCCCCACAGACGCTGGATTTCGACGCCAACGGAGCCTTGACCAATCCGGCGGCCCCGGTGACTGTGGGCCCCTTCCCGCCGGCCACGGGTGCGGCCGACATGAACATCGATTTCGACTTCAGCGATGTCACCCAGTACGGCTCGGCCTTCGCGGTAAACAACCTAACCCAGAATGGTTTCACGTCGGGCCGGTTGGCCGGGCTGGATATCGATGCCGAGGGAGTGGCGTTCGCGCGTTACACCAATGGCCAGTCGTCGGCCCTGGGCAAGGTGGCGATGGCCAAGTTCAACAACGAACAAGGGCTGCGTCAGGTCGGTGATTCCAATTGGGTCGAGAGCTTCGATTCGGGAACACCACAGCTGGGAGAGGCGGCGACATCGAGCTTTGGACAGATTCAATCCGGTGCACTGGAGGCCTCGAACGTGGATATCGCGGCGCAGTTGGTCAATCTGATTACTGCTCAGCGATCCTTCCAGGCGAATGCCGAGGTCATATCCACCGCTGACTCGGTCACTCAGACCATCATCAATATCCGCTAAGCGGTGATCGTCGACTGACTCGCGAGCTTGAGGAGACCCCATGGACCGCATGCTGTATGTCGCGATGAGCGGCGCCAAAGAGACGCTCATCGCCCAAGCCAACGTCAACAACAATCTGGCGAATGCCAATACGACCGGCTTTCTGTCAGACCTGAATCAGTTTCGCAGTATGCCGGCGTTCGGCAGTGGTCACCCCACGCGGGTGTTCGCACTCGATGAGAAGCCGGCGACCGATTTTTCGAAGGCTGCGGTGCAGTACACCGGCCGCGATCTCGACATCGCCGTCAAGGGCGGTGGTTGGCTGGCCTTGCAGGCACGTGACGGTGGCGAGGCCTACAGTCGGCGGGGCGACTTGCGGGTAGACGAAAACGGCCTGCTGGTGGCCGGCAACGACTTGCCGGTAATCGGCAATGGCGGGCCGATTGCACTGCCGCCGTTCGAGAAGATCGACATCGGCGTCGACGGCACCGTGTCGATCCGGCCGCTCGGTGCGGCCGGTGATCAGCTTGCGGTAGTGGATCGGATCAAGCTGGTCGCACCGCAGTACGACCGCATAAAAAAGGGCGACGACGGCCTGTTTCGATTGCCTGACGGTGAGGTCGCGCAGGCCGATGCCAACCAGCGCGTGGTCTCGGGTGCGTTACTGGCCAGCAACGTCAATGTAGTCAACGAACTGGTCGACATGATCGAGCTTTCACGCCGTTTCGAATTACAAGTAAAGATGATGAAAAGTGCCGAGGAAGGCGCTGAGGCCGCGGCCAGCATCGTGCGGCCGATCTAGGGCTTGGCAGGTGTCTTGCTTCGTATTCGGACTAGCACACTCAACTAAGGGCGCAGGGTCGATACGCCCGGCACCGCGACACGGAACAACGAGAGGCTGATTTTATGTATCCCGCATTATGGATTGCTAAGACTGGGTTGGATGCCGAGCAGACACGCATGGCGGTCATCTCCAACAACTTGGCCAATGTGAACACCACCGGTTTCAAACGCGACCGTGCGGTGTTCGAAGACCTAATCTATCAGAACGTACGTCAGGCCGGGGCCAACTCGACCGAGGACACCACCCTGCCATCCGGCCTGTACCTGGGTACCGGCGTGCGCACCGTGGCGACCCAGAAACTGCACACCCAAGGCAACATCGTTCAGACCAACAACAGCTTCGATATCGCGGTTCAGGGCTCGGGCTTCTTCCAGATTACCCACCCCGACGGCAGCATCGCCTACACCCGCGACGGGGCCTTCGGAATGGACTCGAGCGGTCAGTTGGTTACCCAGAACGGCTATCTGCTGGACCCGGCGATTACTGTCCCGGCCAATACGCTGTCGGTCACCGTTGGCTCTGATGGCACGGTGTCGGCCTTGGTTGCCGGCGACAGCGCGCCCAGTCAGATCGGCAATATCACGCTCGCCCAGTTCATCAATCCGACGGGTCTCGAGGCGATCGGTGACAACCTGTACCGCGAGACTTTGGCCAGTGGCACGCCCCAGGTCGACACCCCGGGGACCAATGGCGCCGGGACCCTGATCCAGGGCTCGCTCGAGAGCTCGAATGTCAATGTCGTCGAAGAGCTGGTCAATATGATCGAGACCCAGCGCGCTTATGAAATGAACAGCAAGGCAATTTCGACCACCGACGACATGCTCGCCTACATCGGTCAACAGCTCTAACGCTGACAACTGGGCTGAGAGGAAGTGATTATGATGCCAACTGGGACTCACTGCCGTCATGGTCGTCGCTGGTTACGCAGCCTGGCGCTGTGTGTCTTTGCTTGCGCGGTGCTCGCTGGGTGTAACTCGACACCCAAGCGCGATCCCGACTTCTCCGCGGTGGCGCCCGCGGACTTGCCGCCGGTACCGAGCGGCAACGGGGCCATCTACCAAGCTGGGTTCGAGCGTAGCTGGTTCGAGAACGTGCGCGCCCGTCGGGTCGGCGACATCCTTTTGGTCAATCTGGTCGAAGACACCGAGGCTTCGCATACCAATAGTGCGAGTGTGTCACGCGATACCGAAACCAGCGTTACCGCACCGACACTGTTTGGTCGCGGCTTGAGTTTCGGCCTCCCAGGCCAGTCCGGTTCGTACAATTTGAGTCAGAGCCTCGGCTCGTCGACGGACTTCTCGGGTGACGCGGACAACACCCAGAACAACGAATTCAGCGGTTCGATCTCGGTAATGGTGACCGATGTGCTGCCCAATGGTTATTTGAAGGTGCGGGGTGAAAAGCGTATCTCGATGACTGGCGGCAACGAGTATATCCGGGTCGCAGGTATCGTCCGACCCGAGGACATCGATACCAGCAACCGGATCGATTCGACACGGATCGCCGATGCAACCCTGGTCTACGTTGGTGACGGTCAGGTGGCCAAGGCCGCCAGCATGGGCTGGTTGGCGAAGTTTTTCATTTCTGCGTTGTTCCCTTTCTGAGCGGTGATCGATATGCAGGGATTCACGCGATGCGTTGTACCACTCACACGGCCGTTCCTGGCGGCTGTGTTGGGGCTTCTGGTGCTGTCGTTGCCGGTGCAGGCAGAGCGCATCAAGGATCTGGCCAGCATCCAGGGTGTGCGTGACAATCCGCTGCTTGGCTACGGTTTGGTGGTTGGGCTCGACGGCAGCGGCGACAAAGTCGCCTCCTCGCCTTTTACCCGGCAGAGCCTGAACAGTCTGCTGACGCAACTCGGCATCGTGGTACCGCCCGGTGTCACTCTGAATCCGAAGAACGTCGCGGCGGTCACTGTGCATGCGGATCTGCCGGCATTCGCCAAGCCAGGCCATCGGATCGATGTGACCGTCTCCTCGATCGGCGACGCCAAGAGTCTGCGTGGCGGCAGTTTGTTGATGACCCCGCTCAAGGGCATCGACGCCAAGGTCTATGCAATCGCGCAGGGCAACCTCGTAGTCGGCGGCCTGTCTGCCGAGGGTGCCGATGGCTCCAAGGTTACGATCAACATCCCCAGCGCCGGGCGTATCCCCGGTGGGGCCTCGGTCGAGCGCAGTGTTCCGACACCCTTCGGCCGTGCCGCCAAGCTGACGCTGAATTTGCGCAGCGGCGATTTCACGACTGTGCAGCGGGTCAGCGATGCGATCAATGCGGCGATCGGTGCGGGAACCGCTCGCGCCATCGATTCGACCTCGGTCGAGGTCAATGCCCCGCGTGATCCGGGCCAGCGCGTCGGCTTTGTCGCAATGATCGAAAACCTGGATATCGACCCGGCCCAAGCGGTGGCCAAGGTAATCGTCAATTCGCGTACCGGGACCGTGGTGATCAATAGCACGGTCCGAGTCGCCCCGGCCGCCGTGTCGCATGGCAACCTGGTGGTGACCATCAGCGAAAATGCCCAGGTGTCGCAGCCGAACCCCTTAGCCGGCGGTAACACTGTGGTCAATCCCCAGTCCGATGTAGCGGTCGAAGAGAACGGCAAGCGCATGTTCGTTTTCGATCCCGGCGTCACCCTGGACGCGCTGGTGCGCGCCGTCAATCAGGTCGGTGCCGGGCCGAGCGACTTGGTCGCGATCCTCGAGGCGCTCAAACAGGCCGGCTCGCTACGTGCCGAACTCGTGGTGATTTGAGGCCGACCATGACGCTCGATATGGCCCAGGTGTACACCGATTTCTCCGGCTTGGCCGCGATGCGTGCGCGGGCCCGCGAAGACAGTGACGCGGCGCTCGATCAGGTAGCACGGCAGTTCGAATCCTTGTTTTTGCAGATGATGCTCAAAAGCATGCGCGATGCCAGTTTTGGCGGTGGCCTGTTGGACAGCAAGCAAAGCGAGTTCTACCGCGAGATGTATGACAAACAAATCGCGATGCAATTGGCAGAGCAGCAGGGGATCGGATTGGCCGAGGTGATCAAGCGCCAGCTCGGCAGCGCAAGCGCCGACGCCAATGCGGCGCGTCCGCGCGAGCCGGCCGACTATGCTAACCGGCCGATTACCGCCCAACCGCCGCGCGCGGCCGAGCCTGTGCAGACCCCCCAGAGCCATCGGTCCGATCGGTCAGCGCTAGATCTCGACGGTTCACCGGCGGCCTTCATCCAACAATTACGACCGTTTGCCGAGCAGGCCGCGGCCGCGTTGGGGCTGGCGCCCGAGGCCTTGTTGGCCCAAGCGGCCCTGGAGACCGGATGGGGGAAGCATGTCATGCGTCACCCGAACGGCGATAGCAGTCACAATCTGTTCGGCATCAAGGCCGACACGCGTTGGCGCGGTGAGCAGGTCCGGGTCAGTACCCTGGAGTATCGCGACGGCGTTGCCTTGAAGACCCGAGCCGGGTTCCGGGCCTACGACTCTTTCGAGCAGAGCTTTTCCGACTATGTCGACTTCGTGCAGCGCAATCCGCGCTACCGCACGGCCTTGCAGAAAACCGCGGACGCCAGTGCCTATTTCGAGGCGCTGCAGGAAGCCGGCTATGCGACGGATCCGGCCTATGCGGACAAAATTCGACGCATCTTGCAGAGTGAGCCGATGCAACAAGCAGCGCGCCCGATACAGGAGGGTCCGACGACCATCTGAATCTTGATGGTTGGGTAACAGACGATGGCAAGCATCATCAACACCGGTGTCAGCGCCCTGAACGCCTTCAAGCGTCAGCTGGAGACCACCGGACACAATATCGCAAACGTCAATACCGAAGGCTACAGTCGACAGTCGGTCCAGTTGGAAACGCGTCGGCCGCATGTTGAAAACGGCCTATACCTGGGCTCCGGCGTGCAAACGGCGTCCGTGCGACGCAGCTACGATGATTTTCTTGCGGCCCGCGTGCGCGACCACAATTCGTCGCATGAGGAGTTCCGGGTCTACGCGCAATACGCCCGTCAGGTCGATAACATCCTGGCCGATTCTGCGGCTGGACTCGACAGCAGTTTGCAGCAGTTTTTCGCTGCGGTGAATGACGTAGCTGATGACCCGACATCTATTCCGGCCCGCTCGGTCATGCTCAATCGAGCAGAGCAACTGGGCGAGCGCTTCGGCTCACTCGATGGTTGGTTGGAAGACAATCGAGTGCGCTTGAATCAGGACCTGAGCTACGAGATCGACGAAATCAACACGCGGTCTCAGGCCTTGGCATCCGTCAACGCCCGTATCCGCGCGCAACACAATGGCCCCGCGGGCATCCCTGGCGATGTCTTAGACGAACGCGACCGCCTGGTCGACGAGCTGAGTCGCTACACCACGGTCTCCACGTTCGAAGAGAGGGATGGCACGGTCAATGTCTTCGTTGGGACCGGGCAGGCCCTGGTTGTCGGGATCACACACAACACACTTGGCGTGGCCTCGAATCCCTATGATGCCGGTCAAAAGGAACTGATCCTGCAACAAAACAACGGCGGGCAGGTCAATATCACGGCACAAATGACCGGCGGTAGCCTCGGCGGCCTATTGCGCTTCCGCGATGAGGTATTGAATTCATCACAGAACGCCTTGGGTCGAATCGCGGTCGGTCTTGCCTCCTTCTTCAATGAAGAGCATCAGACCGGGATGGACTTGGATGACGAGCTCGGTGGCGGCTTTTTCAGCACCGCGAATCCGCAGGCCTTGGGTAGTTCGGCAAACGCCGCTGGCAGCTCGGTAAGTCTCAGCATCCACGATGCCGCACAGCTCACCGCCCATGAGTACCGCCTGGACCTCATCGGCGGTTCCTGGTCACTGGTCGATCTCGACAGTGGTGCGACCGTTCCGTTGAGCGGGACAGGTACGTCGGCCGACCCCTTGGTCGCTGCACCACCGGATGAACTCGGTTTCGGCGTAGTGGTCAATGCCGCGGTCGATGGTGACAGCTTCTTGCTGCGCCCGACTCGGACCGGGGCCGCGGACGTGGACCTGCTGATTGGCGACGAACGTGATATCGCGGCCGCAGAGGCGGTGTTTACCTTGGCCGACGCCAGCAACGCCGGTACCGGTCGGATCGGTCCCGGGGCGCTGACCACGCGCTCGACCTCCGGTGTCGCACCAGCCCCGCCGGTCTCGATCACGCTCACCTACAATGCGGCCAACGAACTTGTGTTGCCCCCGGGTACGCAGTTCGTCGACGCCGCCGGCAATCCGATCGCCAGTAATGTGCCTTATGTATCGGGTGACACCTATCGCGTCGACATCGCCGGCCTGGGTATCTTCGACTTCAGTGTGTCAGGTGCTCCGACCGCCGGCGATACCTTCACGCTGGAGGGTAACGCCGGTGGTGTCGGCGACAACCGCAATGCCCGGCGTCTGGCCGATCTGCAAACCGAACGGCTGATGATCGGTGGTACGGCGAGCATTGCCAATACCTATGCCGCCTTGATCGCTGACGTCGGTACCAAGACGCAGCAGGCCATCAGCAACGCCAGCGTCCAAGAGAACCTGCTGGCTCAAGCAGAGGCGTCGAAGGCCGAAGTCTCAGGGGTCAACCTCGATGAAGAGGCCGCTGATCTGGTGCGCTTTCAGCAGGCCTACCAGGCCGCGGCACAGGTGATCAACGTTGCCAACAGCCTGTTCGATTCGATACTGGGCGCGGTGAGGGGATAGTAAATGCGAGTTTCTACGGCACAGATCTTCAGTCAAGGCGTTGACGCGATGCTCGAGCGGCAGCGTGAGCTCACCCAGACCGAACTGCAGCTGGCCAGCGGTAAGCGCATCCTGCACCCCGCAGACGATCCGTCCGCTGCGGCACGGATCCTGGATCTTGATGAGGCTAGCCAGCGCCTGGCGCAGTATCAACGTAATGCCGATATGGCGCAGGCTCGCCTGGACCAAGAGGAAAGCGCGCTGTTCGGGATTGAAGATTTGCTACAACGCGTGCGCGAGCTCGCCGTACAAGGCAACAGTGACACCTTGAGCGCTGCCGATCGGCAGTCTGTCGCGGCCGAACTCTGGGAGCACATGGATGGCTTTGTGCAGTTGGCCAACTCACGTGATGCCAATGGCGAGTACATCTTCGGTGGCTACCAGAGCCTGACCGAGCCGGTCAGTGTTGTCGATATCAATACCGGTCAGTTCGATTACGGGGTCGCCACAGGACAACGCAAGTTGAAGATCGGTGACAATCGTGAGGTCGCAATCGGTGACCCGGCCAGTATATTCAAAGACTTTGCCGCCTCAGCCGGTGGTACCACGGATCTCGGCAACGTGATCTGGAGCCTGGCGACCAGTCTCGAAGCAGGCAACGCCGACCCGAATGCCTTGACCGACATCGACAGTGCGCTCGATCAAGTGCTCGAGACCCATGCCAAAGTGGGCGCACGAATGAATGCGATTGCTGATCAACAGGAGGCCAATGCCAGTGTCGACCTGGCAGTCTCCGATGTGCGTTCCACCCTGGAAGACCTCAATTATGCGGAGGCGGTCAGCCGCTTCAATCAGCAGCTCACCGCACTGCAGGCGGCACAGCAGGCCTTCATCAAGGTCCAGGACCTGAATCTGTTCAACTTCCTGCGCTGAGGCGGTTCGCGTTCAGCGTGAGTTCCAGGGTTTCGAGCTGGCCCAGATTCACGATTAGCGGTTTTCCGAATATAGCGATTCGGTATTCGACGCGAGGGGGAAACCTCGTTGTTAGCTGTACTAGCGTTAGCTGTACTAGTGGGTATCTAATCTGGCAAACAGTGTCAGATCTTGTTGAAAGGAAACGTTCGCGGGTGCCTTGACTAGCCGTCTCAGTTGACCCAAAGCACCCGTTCACTTTCGGCAATGCAGGCGTCTCTTGCTCGGCCGAAGCTGCCGGTGGGGATCCGGCCCGGCTTTGACCGCAATGGGGCCTTTACCGGTCATGGGCCAGGCAGGCTCGCCGAATGGCAGCTCTCTGACTTCCCGGCCGGCCGGAAACAACACATTGCAGACGTAGCTTAACTTAAGGTAACAGCGTTCTAGTTGCTGCGGAGCGGACACACACATTTCATTGCCAGCACCAGTGCGCACCGTCCGCTCGCAGGACGCGCGCCACGGATGTCGCGCATTCATACGGCTGCGATTGACCTGTGGTTTCGTCTCCGGGGCTGTTAGCCGCGCGATGAAAGCGGGGCGTTCATGGAAGCCGTCGTGGACAGCCTGACCGCTGCACCGGTCGCTTGGCTGTCGGCGCACTGCGGCCTGGTCAGATCATCCCGCATCAGCCTAAGGCGTGGACAGTAACGGTAAAGCTCAGGCCAGTTGCTCCAACAGCAACTGCAGTTCAGCGGCATCGACGTATTCCAAGGCCTCATCCTCGGCCAGCGCGGGATCGCGATCACCCCCTAGGATGGCCTGTAGTTTGGGGACCAGGGCCTGGAGACAAGCTTCTTCATTCTGCTCTAGCAACTGCGCCAGAGTTGGTGCGGTCTCGTCTTGTTGGTCTTGCTTAATCGCCGCCAACACCGCTGCGCACAGTTCCGGGGCCATGTAGTAGTGGTTTTCCCCCGTCGCGGCGATAGGCGAGGAAGGCGGCGATGGCCTGTTGTCGGGCCTGTTGTGCGGCCTGGGGATTGTTGGCGGCCTGTTCCAGATCGTACAGGATGTCCCAGGTCTTCCATGGCTCGGCGGCGTGACCAAAGGCCTTTTTGCACTCGATGGCACGCTCTAGCTCTTGCCGGGCCTCATCCAGACGGCCGAGTGTGATCAAGGTACTGGCAAGGTTGCTGCGCGATACACCTTCGTATCTGTCATCGCCCAGCTGGGCAAAGATATCCGCCGCGCGGCGATAATACTCCACCGCCTGCTCGGGGCGATTCCAAACAAGGTACAGATTGGCCAATTCGCCTAAGGAAGTGGCCTCATCGGCACGATTGCCTTGTTGCGCCTTGATAGCTAGGGATTCGCGAAGCGCGCTTTCGGCCTGTTCGAAGGCTCCTTGTCTGCGATACACCATGCCGATCTGATGCCATGCGGTCGCCACAGACTTGGGTTCATCAAGCCGTTCAAACAGTGCCATGGCCTCCTGGTAACCCTGCAACTCCACGCGTCGGGCGTATCGTGCGCAAAGCGATGCAACAGTGAAGGACCTACCCCCATTTCCTCCGACGGGTTTTCTGATCCCGTACCCAGGCTTTCTCCATCGAACGGCAAGTGGATGTTCGCCGCTGAGCCCCCGACTATCGCAGCATAGGCGCGACGGGTGCGCCTATCAAAAAGTTACGTCGTTGATACCGACAGCAACGGCTTGTAATAAATAGGGTCAGGATGAATGTGCTTGAGCAATTATCGAGCAAACGAAGCGAGTAGATGGTCAGCGGGCTATCGAAACTCGGTGATTGTCATACTGAATTTTGCCGAGGACAATAAACACGCAACAAGAACAAATTACCACCCGAGATAACCAGGAGTCAGTCATAGAGATTTTAGGCATAGATATCGGCGGATCAGGCGTAAAGGGCGCCGTGGTGAATACGGAAACCGGTGAATTCACCACCGAGCGCAAACGAATCGCAACCCCGCAGCCCGCTACCCCCGAGGCAGTCATTGAAACCGTCAAGGCTATCGTCGACCACTTCGAGTACCTCGGACCAATCGGTGTCGGAATTCCGTCCGTGGTGGTTGATGGGGTGGTCAAGACCGCAGCCAATATTGACGATAGCTGGATAAGCTACCCCGGCCAGCAAGGGCTTGTCGAAGCGACCGGTTGCCCGGTCACGCTTCTTAATGATGCTGACGTTGCCGCCATTGCCGAGCGCAAATTCGGTGCAGGGCACAATCATCCGGGTGTAGTCATGGTATTTACTTTGGGTACGGGCATCGGAAGCGCGATGTTCGTAGATGGCCATCTCGTGCCCAATCTGGAACTGGGCCACATCTACATGCGTGACAAGAAAAAAGATGCCGAGGAATACGCTTCTGACCGTATCCGACAGCACAAGGGCTTGGATTGGAAAACCTGGGGCAAAAACCTCAACCAGTACTTCCGATACGTAGAGGCACTATTCTCCCCGCAACTGATCATCATCGGTGGCGGTGTCAGCAAGAAACATGAAAAATTCCTCAAATATGTCAACGTCGACGCGAAGATCGTGCCCGCGGAATTACTCAATCAGGCCGGGATTGTAGGGGCAGCGCTGGCGGCGGCAGGTGAGTTGTAACCGCAACCTGTCCGGCAACGAATCATGTCATGAGCTGGTGTGAGTTTGGGTCAAGCTTGGGGTCAGGTGTAGTGATTCATACGTGACCTGACAGCCAGTGTCAGATCACCTGACTGCCGAGTGACCATTGCGGAAGTCCACCGGCGCTCTAGGGATTGGCAGAAATCGGAAACAATGTCCGCTTCCAAGCCTCGATGGCCTAAATGGCCAATCTGCTAGTCTGCAAATCCCGAGTGACCGCCAATTCAATTAAATGAGCCCACCTCGCTATGAGCAGCTGATTGCACAACTGTACGATCGTCGCGCGTCGGTGTACGACGGGCCAAGCGAAAACGCTGTCTGGCACCGTCGCATCTGCAGAACGCTGCTTGAACGAGCAGACCTGAAAGCAGGGCAGCGCGTGCTGGACATCGCGACAGGGACCGGGACCATCGCCCTGCAGGCAGCCTATGCGGTAGGAAGCATCGGCGAGGTCGTCGGCATCGACATTTCACCAAAGATGCTGACAGAAGCGGAAACAAAAGCCGCCGTTGCGGGCTTGGATGATGTCATTGATTTTCGATTGGCCGATGCGGAACAGTTTCAGACCGAAACAAGATTCGACCATGTATTCTGCTGTGCAGCTTTTATCTGGATGAGCAATATCCCACGGGCTCTAGCGCACTGGCGATCGCTGCTGGTGCAAGGTGGAATGTTGCATGTGCAGACACATACCCAAGATGCGTTTCTGGCGTCGAAAATCTTCTCTGAAGTCGCGTTGGAGCACGGCATCAATCTCAAGTTTCACACACCAATTGGCAGTATCCCAAAGCTTGAGAGGATGATTTGTGGTGCGGGCTTTGAAAACGTGGACGTGGTCGAGGAGCCAGATTTCATTGAAATGGATCTCAAGCAGATGAAGTCTTTCGTCCCTGACAAGGATTTCCCTTTCCCAGGGCAGGAGTGTTCGCCGTTAGCCGGTATCGACGAACACCAATGTATAGCTATTCGCGAGGAGACCCTCTCAAGAATTGAGCAGGCCGCCGTGAAAAACGTCGTAGTCGATACGAGAACCTCGCTCTTCGCCAGCGCACGAAATCCAGTGCGAATCCAATCTTAATTAGCCATGGTCGTAAGCACGCGGCGCGCGCTCAGCCGGGCGTTTTGCGCATAAAGCAGTCTCACCTACGATGGAAAACGAGAGTCGGGGACCGGCGGCTCACGGCCGGTTGCACGCGTTTGGCTGAGCGCCTGAAAGCGGCCATCCACGACTCGGCGACACAATAAGACTCCCATCCACTAAGAGGGAGCCTGACATGGAAACCCATCAAACCCACGAACCCTGGAACAAAGGCAAGCTGGTTGGGCAAAAGCCACCGCTCAAGCCGAAGGAAATCTGGGCCATTCGAATCCAACTCCAGAACGATCACCAGCTACGCGACCTGGCTATGTTCAACCCGGCAATCGACAGCAAGCTGCGGGGCTGCGATCTGGTAAACCTCCGCATCCGGGACGTCATGCACGAGGATCAGATTTTGTCCCGCACGATGGTGGTGCAGAGAAAAACGCAAAGGCCGGTGCAGTTTGAGTTGACCGAGCCAACCAGGTCCGCCGTCGCTGCGTGGATCCAAAAGGCGAATTTGAAGGCGGAGCACTATCTGTTCCCCAGTCGCCTGGCGGAATCGCCGCATGTGTCTACACGCCCGTATGCGCGGATCGTGCATCAGTGGGTCGCCGCCATCGGACTCGATTCGACGGTTTACGGGACACACGGCATGCGGCGAACCAAGGCGACGTTGATCTACAGGCGAACCAAGAACCTGTGGGCGGTCCAGCTACTGCTTGGCCACACCAAGCTTGAAAGCACCGTGAGATACCTTGGGATAGAGGTCGATGACGCACTGGAGATTTCAGAGCACACCGAGATCTGACCGGTTGTTTTGGCTGCACGCGGACGCCATCATCGGCACCGAGCGTCGTGCGGCCGCTTTCGGGCACGGCGCTGAACGCGTGCGGACGGCCAGGAACGGACGTCGATAGTTCCTATAGTTTGTCTTTTGAAAGCTTGGATCGCCTATTCGTTTCGTTGGCAATGAAAAGGTGCGATCTAAGGGAAGGCCGAATCGAAAAGGCGCACGTACTCGAAACTCTTCCGCCGCCTAAACCACATTCCCGCCAATCCAAGCCCGATTAGCGCCACCGAGGTAGGCTCCGGGACAGCGATCGGAATACTGTGCGCGAAACTGACGTAGGCAAGATCGTTTCCGACGTCGAAGGTGAACATCGACGAAAGAGACGTATCCGTCACAATGACCCCTCCGAACCGAGACCCGGCGATGAGCGTGCCTTGTTCATCTATGTCAATATCTAGAAGGTTGAAAACGCCAGTCGCCTGACTTTGGATGAGCGTGGCGTCAGAGGAGTATTCGTAGATCCTACCGTCCCAATCGGCGACGAACATCTGTCCCAGTTCTGTCACAGCGATGCCGCGGGCATCGAGGCGGAAACCATCTTCGTCGCGAAGCGTCACCTCGCGGATCAGGCTGAAATCAGAAGGATCGAGGACCCTCACACCTGGGCGGGGCGATCCACTGTCCAGTGCGTAAAGCAAGCCGTCCAAACCCCAAGTCACCTCTCCAACGCTACGGAAACCGGGCACGGAAAATGGGGTTGCCATCCCACTGTTCATGTCGAGTCGCCGGCCGTTGGTGACGGCGATTGAACCGCGAGCCGATAGATCCGCATCGCTGACGTTTCCGAATCCGATTCCATCGGTCGCGATGTGCGTCCAGGTCCCGGTTGCCGGGTCTAACCGGCTGAAGTAGTCGTTGTCGAACGGTGCGCTGTTGCGAACGAACGCGGCGCCATCGCTCGCCACAACAACGTCGCTACCGTCGTGTCGGCTTGTGTCCGGATGAGGAATTGCGAAGCTCTGAACCAAACCGCCGCCCAAGGTGTACTCAGACAGGACTTTGTCCTGGGTCACTAGGATATTCGCCGGGTCGAACGGCACCGCGCGAACAGTTTGCATCGCCAGGAGACCAGCTCCTATCAGTGTTGGCGCAAATGCTAGATGCTTCCAAGTTGCGATCACCCATTTCCTCCTATTCGCAGTAAGCGCCATGCCGATATGCGATATCTATGCCATCTGCTGTTGTGACGTAAATTCAATTAGTTGCGACAATTGGCCGATGTAACTCCAGCACAATATGTAAAGAATCTCGACGAAATGTCAGACGGCTGGGTATTCGGCCAATACGACCAAAATAACGCATGATTGAGTAAACGAATGACACTCGTTGATGGACTTCGGAACGCTGAAAGGTTGCGTGATGCCGCAAACATCTTAGTTGGAAGCTTAGCCACGCGGGGCTTGGGGAATGCACAGCCGAACAAACGGGCGTCTCAGACGCGGCGTCATGCAGGATTCCTTGCGGTCAATCTCGGCAGTCAATAGCGTCCTGAGTTCAGCCTGGTCGATGAACACCTAACATGGTCTATCAGGTTTCCGTTTAAGACTGAAAAGGTCGCGAAGTAGACCATTCTCAGAGATCGCCAAAACGTTCGCTCGGTGTTGATTCCGGCCGGCCAGGGAATCGCAAAGCCGGCGTTCGTCCTGATTGCCGGTCAACGTCCGGTCTCCAATCCCTGGCGGTCATTGACCGGCCTGTTCCTGAACGACCGCTTCCGCCGAGCAAGAGACGGTCACTGCACTCCAGCCGAACTTCCGAAGTTGCCCGAAAGCCGGCGGAAACCCTGACATCATCTGATAGTGTCTGTCAGATCAAATCCCGATTTTCACAGTAGCCATTGTCACAGTAGCCATCCGTTCAAGTATCCCAGACTCGACATTGCGCTTTTGGACAGTCGTTCGATACCTTGGATTACAGGCCCCCGATGCTCTTGACCATGGCGTCAGGCCGATTGATGCCATGCGTTAAGAATTGATACATGGTCAATGATTATTTGCAGGCGAGGAGATCCATGACGATCAAGCGAATCGGCGTGATGACCGGCGGTGGCGACTGCCCAGGCCTCAACCCGGTGATTCGTGCCGTGGTCTTGGCGGCCAAGACACGTGGTTGGGAGGTGATGGGTATCGAAGATGCGACCCATGGCCTGATCGACCTTGATTATCGCTCGCCGCGCGGTAATCGGCTGCTCGAAGAGGCCGATGTCGCGGAGATCCTGCAAGACGGTGGGACCATCTTGGGGACCTCCAACAAGAGCGACCCCTGGAACTATGTCGTCGAGCGCGACGGACAGGAGACGACCATCGATGTGTCTGCCAGGGTGGTCGAGAATTATCACAAGCTCGGTCTCGATGCGTTGATCTCGGTCGGTGGCGACGGCAGCATGAAGATTGCCAAAAAGCTCAGCAACCTCGGGTTGAGGATTGTCGGCGTACCCAAAACCATTGACCAAGACGTGGCCGCAACCGACACAACCTTCGGCTTCATGACTGCGGTGCGTTGTGTAACCGATGCACTGGATCGGTTGCATGACACCGCCGAGAGCCATGGCCGGGTCATGTTGGTGGAGGTCATGGGTCGTAATGCAGGCCATATTGCGCTGCACGCGGCGCTGGCCGGTGATGCACATATTTGCCTCCTGCCGGAGATTCCGTATCGCGTGGATTCCATAGTCAAGAAGATCAGCAGGCGCCGGGTCGGCGGCCGGCCCTACTCGATCGCTGTCGTCGCCGAGGGCGCGCGCCCCCAGGGCGGTGAGGTCGATATCGAGCACAAGCTCGGCGAGATGCCCAAGTTCTTCGGCGCGGCGCAGCGGGTCGCGGTTAGCCTAGAGCCACATCTCGAACTCGACGTACGGGTCACAATCCTCGGCTATCTGCAGCGCGGTGGCAGCCCGGTGCCCTTCGACCGGATACTGGGCACGCGCTATGGCGTCGCCGCCGTCGAGGCGGTCGAGACCGGCAAGTTCGGTCAGATGGTGTCGCTGAGCAATCAAGAGATCACGACAGTCCCGATCGAAGACGCGATCGCGCAGCAGCGCCTGGTCGATCCACAAGGCCAGCTGGTGCATGCCGCGCGCAGCGTCGGGATCTGCTTCGGTGATGACTAGCTAGTGGGCCAAGCGGATGATTCTGTGAGGCTCAGCCACGGCACAAGCATTGTGGGCAAGGCGCAGTCCGCCGGGAATGGCAGGCCCTTTCCAAGGACGGCAACACAGCCCACAATGCTTGTGCCGTGGCCCTTTGGGAGCTGCTGTGCGAGCGCGACTCCGTGTTGCGTTTCTTGCCAAGGGCGCGCCATTGCCTGCGAAACGCGCCTTGATTCGCACTCGCACAGTAGCTCTGAGCGTCACAGAATCATCCGCTTGGCCCACCAGCCTCAGCGGCGTGCGTCTTGCCGCCGGCATCGATTTTTTAGCTTGTAGCAATGAGCTCCAGTCGAATGCCGCCTGGAATAGCGCACATCATGTGACGTAACGGGCCTTGGCCGAGCGGCTCCGGTGCGAACTCCATGGCGATATCATCACGTTCGCAAAGACGCTGATAGACACCCTCGAGGTCGGCTACGCATAGGGCAAAGTGGTGCAGGCCGATGTTGTTGTGGCGGTCGAAGGCCGTTGCGCTGGCCGGATCCTTGGCTTGCCAAAGGGTCAGCATTACTGTGCCGTCACTTACGAACACCGCCGGATATTCCGGCTGCGTACCGACTTGTTCGAATCCGAGGGCATCGACGAAGAACTGGCATGAGGTGTCGATGTCTGGAACCGTCAGCCCCAAGTGATGGATGCCTGAGGTAAGAGATGTCGTATCGCCCATAGTACGTGTCTCCACGTGCCCAGCACATTTCAGTTGATTGCAGCCCGGTCGCCATGAACCAGAGTTGCCTCGCTGTGCACAAGGTAGCTGGTTGGGACAAACTTATAAATATCGGATCGCCGCACCGGCTGGCTACTTTTTTACCGAAGCCAGAGCAAACAGACGTGTGCCGTTTTGCGGGTCGCCGCGAATGCTTAGTGGGCCAAGCGGATGATTCTGTAACGCTCAGCCACGGCACAAGCATTGTGGGCAAGGCGCAGTTCGCCGGGAATGGCAGGCCCTTTCCAAGGACGGCAACACCGCCCACGATGCTTATGCCGCGGCCCTTTGGGAGCCACTGTGCGAGCGCGACTCGGTGTTGCGTTTCTTGCCAAGGGTGCGGCCATTGCCTGCGAAACGCGCCTTGATTCGCGCTCGCACAGTGGCGCTGAGCGTTACAGAATGGTCCGCTTGGCCCACTAGTCACGTGTCGGCAAATACTGGGAAGACCCCAGCCGAGCGGCCGGGGTCTGTCGAGCCGGCAGCTAGCCAGCCAATCAGCGACTCACTCGGCGTCGAGGATATGCGAGTAGAACTTGGTGAATACCATGTTCTCGGTGTTGGCGATGTGACATGCGGCGCAGGCCTCTTTCGGCGCTGCCGCGGCAGTAGCGGCATAGGGAGGTGCATGGTGGCCAAAGTTGAAATAACCCCAGCCGTTGGTGTTCTTAAAGCGCTTGCTGTCTTTTACCGCGATGTCGATGCCGTTACGTGCACCGGGAAAGTAGCCGCGACCGGATACCTCAGTGCGAGACCCATCGGCGGCTTCGCTAGGCAAGGTCAGTTGCAACTCCTTGAGCAGGATGGTGCCGTCGGCGAACTCACCGGTCTTGCGGTATGAGCGGTATGCATCCGGGTGGATGTACACATTGTGGAACTCCGGGAAGCCGGCCTTGCCGTCGTTCAATGCATGTGGCGTGAGCGGCGAGCCGAGGAATACCCAGCTGTGATAACCGGTCGGCAGTTTCAACTTGTCGTCGGCGGTCCATTGCGGGCCGTTTGCGGTCTCGGCCTGCGCGGTAACGGCAATTGTCGCACTGAGTACGGCTGCCGCGAGTAGACGACCTATGGGCCTGGCGCGCTGGGTTGTGTCGATGGAAGTTTGCATCTTGTCTCTCCTATTCGTTAACGATGGACAGGGCCGGGGGCGGTCAGGCCGCGCTCTGCAGGTCGATTACCGGGAAGTCGATGTCGGTACCGGCCAGCTTGTTGAGGTAGTTGGTCATGACATGCAGCGCGACATTGGCAACGATCTCGACCATCAGACCGTCATCGAGGCCGGCGCGGCGCGCGACCTCCAAGTCTTGGTCACTGATCTCCGCACGACTGCGCGCTAGCTTCAGTGCGAACTCGGTGATCAGTCGGTCGAACGGCTCGCTGGCTTTGCCGAGCCGTGCCTGCTGGATCGCGCTGTCGTCGAGCCCGGCGCCGCGCGCGATCGTGGCATGAGCGCTGACGCAGTATTGGCAGGCGTTCTCCTGCGAGACGGCGAGCGCGATACGTTCCCGCTGGGCCGGGCTGAGCCGGCCTTTGGTGAGGTTTTCGCTGAGTTGTACATAACTGCCGAGCGCGGTCGGTGATTGCGCAAAGGTAGTGAAGATGTTTGGTAGCGCGCCGAGCTTCTTGTGCACGGCGTGCAATGTCGCCGCAGTGGCTGGGTCGGTCTGATCGATGGCGATGGGCTTGATGCGGGGCATGGTCTTTCCTCTCATGTTGGGTTTCGATGGGTGCCGCCCAAGGGGGGCTGCATAGAGAGTCTGGACAAACAGTCGATACTCTGCGATACATAAAGTATCGATAAATGTTCACAGAGTATCGATATGGGTGATCGACTGGTTTCCTTACTGAAACGCTTCGAGCTGCGTGCGCGGGTATTCCAGGCCGGGCCCTTGTGTCAGTCGTCGGCATTCAGCGCCGAAGACGGCCTGGGCTATATCCATGTCCTGCGTGCCGGTGCGTTGCGCGTCGAGGGCAGCGGACATAAGCCTCGTATCGTCGAGAGGCCCTGTGTGCTGTTCTACATGACACCGACCACGCACCGCCTGGTACCGCTGAAAGCGGGCACCGACACACTGTGTGCGTCGTTCGAGTTCGGAACCGGTTTACAGAACCCGCTGATCAAGGCGTTGCCCGACCTGCTGCTAGTGGATCTCGACGGTATGCCGAACATCGCGACGACGCTGCAGTTGCTGTTCAAGGAAGCGCAAGAACATCATTGCGGCCGTCAGGCGATCCTCGACCGCCTGAGCGAGGTGCTGATCGTCCTGTTGCTGCGCGAACTGATGGACCAGGAGCGCATCGCGTCTGGTCTGTTGGCCGGTTTGTCGGATCTGCGTTTGGCCAAGGCGATCAACGCCATGCATGCGCAACCCGCTCGTCCTTGGACGCTCGAATCGCTGGCCGAAACGGCGTCGATGTCGCGTGCCCGCTTCGCGGTGCGGTTTCGTGAGACGGTTGGCACGACACCGATGCAGTATCTTGGCGAATGGCGCCTCAGCGTCGCGCAATCGCTGTTGCGCCGCGGCCGGTCGGTGCAGATGGTTGCCGACCAAGTGGGCTATGCTAGCGCCAGCGCGCTGTCACGTGCCTTTACCGCCCAACTAGGAAAGTCGCCGAGCGCGTGGCGGCGTCAACACGCAGACGATTAAGGGCACCTCGAAAAATCGAGGTGCCCGAGCGGCACAGGGACGTGCCGCCATTTTCGATCACGACGAGTGGTTGAACATGAAGGAAAGGCAAAAACCGCGTTTTGGCCTTTCCGTGGAGAATAATGCCATGGATGGCATTATTCGAAGTCCCTCAAGTATGCCGACGGTCTGCTGCAAACGCATTTACCTTCCAGCGTCGGCCGCCGACGGCCAGCGGGTGCTGATCGAGCGTCTGTGGCCGCGTGGCATCAGCCGGGCCGACGCAGCGCTCGATCTCTGGCTCAAGGAAATCGCGCCATCGACCGACTTGCGCCGTTGGTACGGGCATGAGGCACGACGCTGGGCAGGGTTCCAGCGCCGCTATCGCGACGAACTCGTGGCCAATGGCGTGGCGGTCGAGCAGTTGCTCGAGCTGACTGGCGATGCCCCACTGACCCTGGTCTATGCTGCGCGCGAGCAGCCTGGCAACAGTGCACAGGTGCTGCGTGCCTACCTGCTTGAGCAGCTGCGCTGAATTCGAGCAGCCAAGGGCCTGGCTGATCTATATTGATTGAAGCCGGTTGAACAAATCACCTAATCCCGAGACGGTGCCGTCCCAGGAGAACCTTTCGGCATAACGCCGGGTCGTGCCCGGCTGCGGGTAGTCATCCAATAGCTGCCGGATTGCGGCGATGATACTTTCGACATCACGGCGGGGGAGCAGTACGCCGGCACTCGGGTCGCAGAGAATCTCGGGAACACCACCCACCGCTGCTGCGACCACTGGGGTGTCGCAGGCCATGGCCTCCAGCACTACATTTGGCATGCCTTCGCGACTAGAGGCCAGGATCAGGATGTCCGCGGCACTATAGATCTCCACCAGCTCTGACTGTGGTACCGCCGGTATAAAACGCACGCGCTGTTCGACACCTAGGCTTGCCGCCAGCGATGCCAGATCCTCGCGCAATACCCCGTCGCCGACCACAAGCAATTGGCAATCCGGTAGTGCGGGCATTGCGCGGATGATCAGATCGTGCCCCTTGAGTTCGATAAGGTTTCCCACACTCACCAGGGTGGTGGTACTAACGCCTAGCTTTTTCTTACACGGATCTCTCGGTAAGGGTGTGAATCGCTCGAGATCGACACCATTGCGAAAGACATGAATCTTTTCCTCCGGCACATCGAGTTCAAGCAGCCGTTCTTTGAGTGCCGCACTCACTGTGATGGATGCAGCGGCCTTGCGTGCCGCCCAGCGGATCATGCGACGCGGTAGGGGGATATTGGCCAGCAGATTGATGTCGCTTCCCCGTGCAGTCACCGTGAAGGGCTTACCCAGGGGCCCGGACAGCAAGGCCACGGCGATACCATCCGGGTAGTAATAGTGCGCATCTACCAGGTCGTAGTAATAGCCAGACTGCTTCACCTTGCGGGCGGCCAACCAGGTAGATAATGCCAAGAACAACGGCGTCACCAGCATGCCGACCTTTGGGATCACCAAATAGCGCGGGTGATAAATGACGATCCCTTGCCGCTCTTCCTTTGTCGGTACCTGCGCATACTGGGAATACTTCGGGAAGCGCCGGCTGGCGATTGGAAACCAGGGGACTGGCGCGATGACAACGGCATCGCACTGTCCACTTGCGACCAAACGAAGCAAACGTGTTTCGACGAAGAGGCCATGACGAAACTGTATCCGGTTTGGATAGAGCGTCGTGATCACCAGGAGCTTTGTCATGCCGCCAAAGAGAACCCGTCTGCCTTGGTTGTGGCTTCAAACATCAGCAATGCCCAAAGGACGGTACTATGATCCCGTCGACCGGACTGGTGCTGATTCACGAGCTGTTCCAGATATGCGGGATTGAACAAGCCTGATTCAACCAGCTCACCTTGAGTAAGCGAGGTGCGGAGGCGCGATTTGAGCGGGCCCCTGAACCACTTCGCCAAGGGAACGCCAAACCCCATCTTTGGGCGATACAACACATCTTTGGGGAGGTAGGGTTCCAGGGCCTTCTTCAAGATGTACTTTCCCTCTTGCCCTTTGAGTTTCCTGCTCGAGGGTATGGACGCAGCCCATTCGATAAAATGGTGATCGAGCATCGGAACCCGCACCTCCAGCGAATGGGCCATACTGGCTCTATCAACCTTGGTGAGGATGTCGCCTACCAGGTAGGTCTTGATGTCCAAGTACTGTATCAACGACAAGGGATCATCGGTTTCGGCTCTATCCGCATGGTATTGCAGTGATTCGATCGCTTGATAGCCCTGAAGCTCATGCTTCAGGCCCGGGCTAAACATCGCGGCACGCTGCTGCTCGGTGGTATGGGATACCGTGTGCATATAGGCCTCGACCGAATTTCTCGCGAGAGACTGAAACGTGCTTTTCGCTCGGAAGACGCGCGGTGCCCAATCGGCCTTGGGGTACAATTCGCCGAGTGCGCCAAATAGCGGTTTGCGCAATCCCAAAGGCACCCGGGAGCGCAGTTTCTCCTCGTTCATATGCCATCTGTAACGACGATAGCCAGCAAATTGTTCGTCGCCACCGTCCCCCGAGAGTGCGACTGTGACGCGCTGTTTTGCCAACTCGCATACTCTGTAGGTGGGAATCGCCGAGCTGTCGGCATAGGGCTCGTCATACAGGCTGGCAAGTGTATCGAGCAGATCGAAGTCATCACTTTCCACCGTCTGCTCATAGTGGTTGGTCGCATAGCGCTGCGCGACCCGTTGTGCATACTCGGTCTCATCGAACTGTTTGACATCGAAGCCGATGGCGCAGGTGTTGACGGGGTCGTCCTGCAAGCCGGCCATCATCGCAACGACGGCGCTGGAATCGACACCGCCAGAGAGGAAGGCGCCCAGGGGCACTTCTGAAACCAGTCGGATATCGACGGCCTCCCGTAGGCGCTCGATCAGCTGTTCGCCCAACTCGTTGTCATCGGCCACCGGCCGGGGCTGGAAGCTGAGGTCCCAATACTCGTGAGGCTGCGGTAGCGGTTTCCCGCGCTCGACCAACATGCTGTGCCCCGGAGGCAATTTATCAACGCCGCTGTAGATCGTTTTCGGCTCGGGTACATAGCCCAGTGCAAAGTAATCTTCTATGGCTTGGGGGTTCACGATGCGCGGCATGTGGGGGTGCTGTTTCAGTACCTTCAGCTCTGAACCGAACATCATCAGGCCGTCCGGTAACAAGGCGTAGAATAAGGGCTTTATCCCCAAGCGATCCCTGGCCATGAAGAGGCTCTGGCGTTTGCGGTCGAACAGGGCAAAGGAAAACATTCCGCGAAAATGGCTAACGCAGTTTTCCCCCCATTCGAGCCAGGCGTAGAGGATTACTTCGGTGTCACAGTGGGTGCGAAAGCGATATCCTCGATCACTGAGCTGCTTTGCCAGCTCTCGGAAATTGTAGATCTCACCGTTGTAGACGACGCAGACAGCCCCATCCGCGCTGAACATCGGTTGCTGCCCGGAGGACAAGTCGATTATCGACAGGCGGCGATGGGCCAATGCGACCCCAGGTTCTATGTGCGTACCCTCCTCGTCGGGACCCCGATGGAATTGGCTCTGATTCATGCGAGAAAGCAGTGCCTTGTCGAATACCCGCTCGCCACTAAGATCAAATATCCCGGCAATACCACACACGTCGCTCAACTACCCCTCTGACCAGGGGCCAAAACGTCGTCGTAGACAGCAAGATAGCTATCTACCGTTCGGGCCCAATTAAATCGTCGGGCCACTTTCTTGCGGCCACGTAAACCCATTGCTTTCCTCGTCTCTGGCTCGGCGAGCATTTTTGCGATCGTGTTCGCCAATGCCCGCGGGTCCGAAACAGGTACCAAGTAACCATTGTCGCCATCGTCGACCAGTTCAGGATTCCCTCCAGTGCGGGTCGCAATCAAAGGTAGTCCGCTGGCCATTGCCTCCAAGAGCGTGTTGGAAATTCCTTCCGCCAGTGACGGCAGCACAAAGATGTCGATCATACGTAACAATTGCGGTATGTCGGCCCGATCACCTGGCATCCACACCAGATCTTCTATCCCCAGTTCCTTGATACTGTCTTGTAGCCGAGAAAACAAAGGGCCATCGCCAACCAGGACCAAGCGCACGCTGTCCCGGGTCTCGGGTTGTTGCGACGCCAGTATCTGAACGGCAGCGAGTAGCGAAAACTGATCTTTGACCTCCGCCAATCTGCCTACGGTACCCACCAAGAGCTGGTCATCCCTCAGAAAACCAGGGGGTGCTAGCGCCGGTCGTTGGTCCGGACGCGGCGAAAACCTCTCCTGGTCGACTCCATTGTAGATTTGTTGGATACGCCCCTGGGCTAGGCGTAGGGTCTGGGTCAACCAAGAGCACAGATCTTCACTGACGGCGATATAACGGTGAATGAAGGGGTCTAAGATCTGCCGTAACAGCCTGTATTTGCGGTTGGATCCGTCCAGGTCGTAGATGTCCCGTCCATGCTCGCCATGAATCCTGCGTGCACCGGGGACGAATATCCCCACAAGCTGCATTTCTAGGGCCGCTAGATTGCGGGTGTGAATGATGCTGGGTCGGAGTTCGCGCAATACCTTCCAGAGCCGCCAGAACACCTTGAGATCGTGCCCTGGTCGCTTGCCCAGTGTGACAATACGGACATCTGCGGCCTGTATCCGGCCGGCGAACTGGTCCGCTGTCGTCAAACAGATAACGGCGTGCCGATAGCGGTCTGGTGGACACCGGTTGATTATGTTCACCAGGCCGTTTTCGAGCCCCCCCGTACCCAGTGCATAGATGACATGCGCTATCAGCGGGGGTCCATCAGACTTCATCCAAGGTTCCTACAAGCATCAACGTCCTGAACCGACGGCGCGTCGCGGTGGCCTCCTACCATAGCGGCATCGCCCGATGCAGATAAAACGCGCAGGCCTCCAGACTCGAAACCTCTCAAGCACCCAAAAAAAACCATTTTAAAATGGCAGGGCACTATAACATCCAGCCAACCTCCCGACCGAGGCGGTACGAGATTTCAAAAAAACCGATGGGTGATGCTGAGAAGCTATTGGGTACCGAGGGTAGCGGGTTTCACCGACATCCACTCGGGCCCCGTCTATATAGACCTGCTGCTTGATTGCCGGGGCTACGGGTGGATCGGCCTTGCGCGCTGCGTGGTTCGCAGTATGCTCTGGTGAGCCAAACCTTCGCTGATTCTCAGCGTGCAACAACAGACGGGCCGCTACATGTCGATCGCAAGAAAGTTGTCGTATCTCAATCAGCTGCGTAATGCCCGTCGGAGGTTCGGCAGCGATTGGTTGACGACGGCACGTCGCTTCTACGAATTGACTGGACCTCGTCGCTACTCGCCTAACGAGGTCTTCATGCTAGGGCTGCTGGATCCAGCGCTCAGTCCTGCTGATCTGGATCGCTGCGTCAGTAAAGAGGCGATGCTGGCCCGGCAATCCGCCGTCAATCCGCGTGCCTACTTCTCGTTGACGGAAGACAAGTTGGTCTTTTATCAGCAATGCATCGATAACGACCTGCCCACGCCGCGCATCTTAGGGATAAGAAGCGACCGAGGCGATTGGCCAGGAGAAATCCCAGTGGTGAATGACGATGCTGGGTGGCAGGATTTGCTGGCCAACCTTGATGTATCAGAGTTTGTGATCAAACCCATCGACGGTGTCCACGGCGAGTCCGTGATGCTGCTGGAGAGGAGTAACGGTGGGTTTAAAACACATGCCGATCAACATACCGACACTGCGGGCATCTTGGCTGAGATGCAGGCATCAGATTACTCGCACTGGATGATGCAGGAGCGCTTGCACGCCCATCCAGACATCGTAGCACTGTCTGGATCCAGCAATCTTCAGACGGCCCGTGTGGTTACTTGGATCGACGATAGCGGAACAGCTCAGGTGATTTTCGCGTGGCTGCGCATCATTGGTTCTGGCGAGGCCTTTGACAACTTCAACTTCGGCGCAGCCGGGAATTTCGTGGCGACTATAGATCTCGACACTGCGGCCGTCCGCTATGTACTCGGCGTGGCCCCAGATGGCCATGGGCTGGTGGAGACTTCGACACATCCATCGACCGGTATGGATATGCCTGGATTTTCGGTACCCCATGGCCTGCAGATGTTTGAGATCGCGAAGCGTGCGGCGGCATGTTTCGTGCCGCTGCGTACTGTTGGTTGGGATGTCGCTATATCGCCAGATGGGATTGCCCTAGTGGAAGGAAATGTGACCTGGGACCCTTTGCCGACCAAGGAGAATCTAGCTGCGATCGCTAGGCTGAAGTAGCTCCTCACCAAAGGGTTTCTTTAGCGATCTGAGCGACGGTAAGCTCCCGATTTCTGGTCGGCAAGTGCAAGATGGCATCATTGTCGCGAGCGCCAAAGTGATTACGAATTTTGGCCCGGACACTCAACTCACGCTAAGGAAATGCCATGCAACTAATCGACAGGCTGAGGCTGCTTGGATTTCGCCAGTTCACGAAACGCCTGCTCTCCGCGCTGTTTCGCAGCCGCGCCTATGTGCTGTTCTCACGCGATTGCGAAGATGCCGTCATGCCAGAGCCCTTGCCAGGAGAAGCATTTCATGTGTTGAGCGCCCACAACGTGATCGAAAAACAGGCGCTTATAGAGGCACTACTTTCCGTTTCGCACGAGAATGCAGAATACGTAGAGGATATTCGTCGGCATCGGATCCTTGGCTTCGTGATTGAGTTCGAGCAGGAAGTTGCACACTATGGTTACCTTTTCTTAAGGAACAAAACGGCATGTATCCTAGGAATCGACAGCAAAACGGCGCTGATTGGCAATGCGTTTACCGTGCCTGGCTATCGCGGTAAGGGGGCGCAGCCGAGGTCCGTGAGGGCCCGCGCGGCCCTGGCGAGAGAGAACGGATACCGTACCATCCTCGCGGAGACCAATCCGGACAACGCGGCATCACAAAGGGGAATGACCAAAGGGGGAATGCAGTTGGTCGGGAGAATGGACCTCTTTGTGGTATGCAGTTCTTTGGTTGCTCGATGGCGGCGACCTGCGGGGTTTCCATTAATCGGTTTCTGCGCACGACGTGGCTAGCCAGAGACACGGCAGCGATGCGGACACCACGCTATCTCGATGCAGCTTATTGCTAGTAGGCTGCGTTCTGCCGCACGCAACATGATGCATCTGTCGGTCATCGGGCTTGGCGTTATGACGCTAGCAGAAAATGGCCACAGGCGATATTGATGTGCAAGAATGCCCACACAAGCACTCGTTTGCAGAGTGTTTCCGCCTAGCGGCCCACGTGCGTATCATTATCTCCATGACGAATGTGAAGCGAGAAGTAGACTCGTCATCGGTTCAGAGGCCAAACCAGTGAATGTATTTCTCACCTTTGACGTGGAGGTGTGGTGCAAGAGCTGGTCCACTTTGGACGCAGATTTCCCAACAAGCTTCGAGCGCTACGTGTTCGGTCGATCAGCAAAAGGTCAGTATGCCCTGCCGAAAACACTTGAGGTCCTCGACAAGAGTGGGCTGCGCGGTGTCTTCTTCGTTGAGCCGCTCTTTGCAGCGCGCTTCGGTCTAGAACCTTTGGCGACGATCATCAATCTCATTCAAGACGCAGGGCAGGAGATTCAGCTACACCTGCACCCGGAGTGGACCGATGAGGCGGACCCGCCGCTGTTGGCCGGGGGTGCAGGAAAACGCCAGCTTCTGAGCGACTATTCCGCCGACGAACAATGCCAACTGATCGAACATGGCCTCAAGCTTATCCAGGAAGCCGGTGCAGCCCGCCCGATAGCCTTCCGCTCAGGGAGTTTTGCGTGCAATCAAGACACCTTTGCGGCAGTGGCCGCCAACCAACTGAGCTTCGACAGCAGCATTAATCCGGAAATGCCGGTGTCTCAGCCGGGCGGCATAGTTGCGGACATGGCGGGCTACTGTGAGCCGTTTCGGGTTGGCGACCTGACCTTGCTGCCGATGAGCAGTTTTAGAGACGGCTTCCAGCAACCGCGGCATGCCCAAATTGGGGCCTGTAGTGCCCGTGAACTGATTGAAGCAATGCAGGCCGCTGAGCGAAGTGGCTGGTCGAGCTTCGTTTTGCTCTCGCACAACTTCGAACTCATGGTGCCCAATAGCAGTCGGCCCGATTCCTTTGTGGTGAGACGTTTCGACAAACTGTGTCGATTCTTGGCTCAAAATCGCGCCATTTTTCCGACTGCTGGCTTTGGCGATTTACCGCCGGTGCCTGAGCCCAGCGGCCTCGAGCTGCCATCAGTCAGCAAAGCGGCAACCATCACCCGCTATGTGGAACAAGGTCTACGACGGCTTACCTGATGAACGATCCCAACTGGGACGACTTTGAGTATGAGTTCAAACTGCACCTGGGTGAGATCGTGCTGGCCAGCTCTGTGCTGCCTGTTCTACGTCGAGTCTATTCATTACCGGAGATCCGCGAGGCGAGTGCGCAGTCTTCACTGCCTCGACTATCGGCCACCTCTGCAGGTTACCTTCTCTCAAACATTCCTCAGGCTTGTGCGGCGCATTCATGCCGTCGCGAGGACGGCTGGCTGGTCTACTGTCTTAAATCCTATTCCCGAAGCTATATCGATATGTCGGGTGATTTCGACGTCTATCAGGCGAAGTTCTCCAGCAAGACACGCTCTGGGATAAAGCGCAAGGTCAAAAAATTTGGGCAACAGGCGGGAGGGCTAGATTTCCGCAGTTACCGAACCCCGGCGGAGGTCGAGACCTTCTTCGAGCTCGCCCGACCGGTTTCTGCTGCCAGTTATCAAGAACGCTTGCTCGATTGCGGTTTGCCCACCGATGCCGACTTTCACCGCAGGTCTGCGGCCGCTGCAGCACAAGACAACGTCAGGGCTTTTCTGCTGTTCGCCAAAGGCGCGCCGGTGTCATATCTCTATTGTCCAATTCGCGACGGAATTATCGAGTATGCATACCTGGGATTTGTGCCCGAATTCGCCAAGCTATCGCCCGGTACCGTGCTGCAGTGGTTGGCGATGCAACAACTTTTTTCCGAGCAACGTTTTAGCGCATTCGATTTCACCGAAGGCGACTCCGAGCACAAACGGTTCTTTGGGACCCATCAGGTCCCCTGTAGCCTGCAGCTGATCCTGAGGCCCACATTGAAGAATCGAGCCTTGCTTCTTGCACACCGCAGCATCGAGAAGGTATCCCTATCAATCGTCCGTCTGCTCGATCGATTTGGGTTGAAAAAGCGTCTTAAGCAGTGGATTCGACGAATATCCTGATCATGTCTGAACCAACAATTGCTTCGCGATTTGTTTGACAATAGCAGCTCGTGCCAAGCTAGAGGAATGTCGCCCAGGTCGGTAACAAGACCGTAAACGCCAAGTCACGACACTGTTCGAAGATGGCCGGCGATGGTGGCAAGGGGCCGAGAGGCGCTACGGTTCTGGTCGGGAATACAATCGACCAGGCGCTAACCTTGTTGCGACAATCAATCCTAATAGAGTGGTTGCTCGAGGATGGGATGTGCCAGGCGAACCCCGTTGCTGGGTTGCTTGACTTAATGCTAGTAACGGTCCGGATGAGGCGTGTCTACGTCCTGCATTGGAAGGCTGGCAGTTGCAAGGACATGAACTTCTCAAGGAGATGGAGAGAAAAGCCGTCTGCTCGGCAGTATGAGTTTTGGCCAGGATCACAGTCGACCATCAGGTACCAGAGAGTTTTGACACTATCAATCCGAAACTCGCAAAAAAATGAAAAAAGTACCAATAATTGCTCTCGCGCACACTCCCTGGAATTCTCGCTGGATGAGCCGGCAGCATATTCTCTCTAGATTAGGTGAGCATGGCTGGGCGATTACTTACTCCAATGGCGTGCCCTTTACCTGGGATTTCTTGAAACATCTCCAGCAAAACGGTTGCTCACGTACAACAGAAAAGAAAGACAACGTCAGACACTATATACCCGGGATATGTATTCCGAGGAGTTTGAGGTTTAACTTCCTTGATAACTATTCCATCGACAGACATTGCAGGGAATTGAAGAAAATCTCGGGTATCGGTGCACATGATGATTTTATGGTAATTTGCTTCGACCCGGACTTTGATCCATTCATAGAAAAGCTCAACCCCACTTTCACTACACTGCACATCTACGATCTTTATGACAAGATTGGATATAATTCGGAAAAATTCAGGATTCAGTTAAAGAATGTATTAACACGAGCAAACCTCATCACCGCTTCCAGTCAGTATCAGCTCGAAAGTATTGCGAAAGGCTACGAGCACAAGGGTCATGTTGTTCACAATTCCGGAGACTATGAGTCGATCAGTTCAGCGGAAGATTCCTTCACTAAACCTGAAGTGTTGAGAAACATACGATCTCCCCGAATTGGATACTTGGGCGCCATTAATAGGAAGATCGATTTTGGTCCTTTGTTATCGGTTGCGAAAAAGAACAGCGCCTGGCAATTCGTGTTCATCGGTCCGGTGAACGAGAAAGAAATTGCGACATCTCCGCAACATAGGGCATACAAAGAATTCAAGCATTTGAGCAACGTCCATTTTGTAGGGGAGGTTGGACGACACCAAATCCCAGACTTTCTTCAGTCGATGGATGTCAACCTGATGTGCTTCAGGGATGGTGTTGATTGCTGGTCGAAACACGCTTATCCGCTCAAACTCAACGAGTATTTGGCTACTGGCGCACCTGTTGTTTCTTCTATTCTCCCGGTCGTGCAGCAAGAATGTGGTGACTTGGTTTACTTTGCGGATTCCCCTGAGGAATGGGAACAGAAACTTGGTGCGTCGATCTCTGAGAGAGCCCCAAGCCTGGCGAGTTCGCGGAAGGCGTTTGCCAAGGAGAATAGCTGGGATCATCGAGTAGAAAAATATGAAGGTCTGATACTCGACGTTATCAATCAGTAGGCTGCAGAGCTTGGGCGCTTGGAAATTTGCTCTTGCCAAGAGAGGCTATTGGCTACTGACTGTACGATACACAAGCGGCTACGGCTGCGAATCGATGCGCCACTGGGTTTCGCGATGCAAGATGTAGAGTCCGCTGGCAATCAAAATCGCAGCCCCAAGCCAAACTTCCGGACCTGGGATGTCTCGCCAGATTAGCCAGCCGAGCAACACTGCCCAGAGCAATGCCGAGTAGTCGAAGGGCGCAATGATCGCCGCCGGCGCAAAGCGATAGCCTTGGATGATCAGGGCCATGCCCAGGGTACCGATCAGTCCCAAGAAGACGAACAGCCCCAGGTCGCCAAGATCGGGTGTCAGCCATTGGCTCGGCATGAGAGTAACTGCCACCAGAGCTCCACCCAAGCTCGACCAGAATACGATCCCCGAGGTGGTCATGTCGCGCGTGAGACGTCGGCTGATCAGCATAGATAGGGCATAGCAAAGCGCGGCACCGAGCGGCAACAATGCCTCGATACGAAAGCTGGCTGTGCCCGGTTGCATGATCACCAGGACACCGCCGAAGCCTAGGACCACGGCGATCCATCGCCTCCTGCCTACTCGTTCGCCGAGCAGGGGCACCGACAGACCAGTGATGAAGAGGGGTGCCGTGAATGCGATCGTAAAGGCGTCGGCCAACGGCAGAAAGCGCAGGCCAGTGAAAAATAGATAGCCCGCCGCGAGGCCGAGCAGCGTGCGAAGCAAGAGTAGGCCGAGGCGACGTGGCCTCAGCGAGGTCAGGTCGCTGTTGGTTGCGACCATGAAAGCCAGCACAATGAGTGCCCCGATGGCAGTGCGCGCCAAGATTATCTGACTGATCGCATAGCCCTCACCGAGTAGCTTGGCGCAAGCGTCCATCACCGAGACGGCGAATAGGCCGATAAGGGCACAGCCGATACCGAAACCGGTGCGGTTGGCGGTGCTCAAGTCGAGGTTTCCCCACTGCAGTTTTCTGTTAGGCAGCAGGGCCTCATCTGATCTTGGGGAATCCTAGCTAACACGACTTGCAAGACTTTATGGGGACGTTGAAGAACGCGTTTTCCCGAACCGTCAGTCCATCCTACTGGCACAATCTGGCAGGTGTCGTCGGCACGCGCACGCTGATAATGGTGTGCTCTTATGCCGGTTGGCTCGAGGGTCGATACGCCGTTCGCCTCCAGGCGGCGACTGCTCTAGGGACGGCCAACAGCAGAACCCGTGGTCCTCCCAAGTGGATGTTGCCGCCTATCCGCCAATCAGCGCAGCACGCTGTCGTCCACGGCCTGGACGCGTATGGCGATGCTTCGCCTGGTCCTGGGACTCGCTCGACTTGCGCCGCACATGGCCTTTGCCGGACTTTGACGATGTGCGCCCTTCAGCTTGCCGTTGACCATTGGCTCCACGGGGCGTCTTCTGCGACGCGGCGCCGTTACGGTTGGTTTGTCGTGGCTTGGAACGCGGGCTGGCGTTGTTTCGACTACCGCGTTGAATGGGCTCTGCCTGGATGCTGGGGTCGACCTCGTAGCCGGGCAGTACCTGCTTGGGGATGTCGCGTCTCAGCAGGCGTTCGATGTCGAGCAGTAGCCGGTGCTCGTCGATACAAACCAGGGATACTGCCTCACCGGCGTTCCCGGCACGACCGGTACGCCCAATGCGATGCACATAGTCCTCCGGTACGTTCGGCAGTTCGTAATTGATCACATGGGGGAGTTGATCGATGTCCAGCCCGCGGGCAGCGATATCTGTGGCTACCAACACCCGGACTGAGCCGCTCTTGAAATCGGCCAGTGCGCGGGTCCGTGCAGCTTGGCTCTTGTTGCCATGGATGGCCGCAGCACTCAGGCCGTCCCTGTCGAGCTGCTGCGCCAGGCGATTGGCGCCGTGTTTGGTGCGCGTAAACACCAACACTTGACGCCAGTCCTTGGAGCCGATCATGTGGCTCAGCAGTTCGCGCTTGCGATGTTTATCCACCGGGTAAACGACCTGAGCTATGCGCTCTGCGGTGGTATTGCGGCGCGCCACCTCGAGTAGTTTTGGGCTATTCAACAGGCGATCGGCGAGGCGTTTGATGTCATCTGAGACGGTTGCAGAGAACAGTAGGTTCTGGCGTTGTGCACTCGGCGGTAGCAGCGCCAGCACCTTGCGGATATCATGAATGAAGCCCATATCGAGCATACGATCCGCCTCGTCAAGCACCAGGATCTCGATCTGTGAAAGGTCCAGGGTTCGCTGAGCGGCGTGGTCGAGCAGCCTGCCCGGTGTTGCCACCAGGATATCGACGCCGCGCCTTAGTTGGTCGATCTGCGGATTGATCTTGACCCCGCCGAAGATCACCGCAGATTTCAGTGGCAGGTAACGGCCGTAGGTTGCGACGCTTTCGCCGACCTGGGCCGCCAACTCGCGGGTGGGCGTCAGCACCAAGGCGCGAAGCACGTGGCGACCCTTGCGCTGCCGCGTGCGGTCGGGTGGGTTGGCGGCCAGGCGCTGCAGCAAAGGCAGCGTGAAGCCGGCGGTCTTGCCGGTGCCAGTCTGTGCGCCGGCCATGACATCCACGCCCTCCAGAATCACCGGGATGGCCTTGTGCTGCACAGGGGTGGGCCGGGTATAGCCTTGGTCGCTGATGGCGCGCAGAAGATCGGCCGACAAGCCGAGAGAGTCAAACGTCATTATCTAAACTCCGAACCGATGCCCTCTACGGCGAAAACAGCCGATAGGAGCCGGTCCGGGCTAGGTTAGTTGAGGTGTCCAAAGCAAGGAGCCTGCACCCGATAGGGATGCTCGGCATTAGGCTCGTGATCGTGTCGATGATCTGGCCGCAATGGGTTCAGGTGCTGACCGACGTTGCACCTTATGCAATACAGCATACCCCAGAATAGCTATGTAGATAAGCTTTTCTGGCTTCGGTGTCCTAATCGGTCATTCGAAGTCGACGAAATCTATCTGCACGTGACACCGGCAATGGGTGCACAGCAACTCAAACAAATGGTCGGCCCATCCGTTGCACAGGCGAACCCGCTGCGCCGTCTCTAGGGCAGCTTCTGCCGGCCATGGGAAGCGAAGTGACAGAGGGGAAACAAGTAGCCATCCGAACATCGCGTCGAGCCATGTGGGGGAGTGCTGCACAGCCGGAGCCGAGCGAGGCAATGGTATGGCGTAGCGGCACGTACCTAGGGCGGCCGGGGCACTCATTGGCCGTCGAAGATCGAGTGCGTTTTGGGGGCTGGAACGTCCCAAACAAAATTCCTGACAGGCTCCTTGGGCCGCAATGATCCTGGATCCAGTGCATACCGGCATTTCGGGCTGGGATGACTTCCTACGCGCTTACAACAGCTTTTGCTTCGAGCATAATGGCGTGCCGCCGTTTAATCAGTCGAAATGGCTGACCCGAGCGCAGGTACGTAGAGCTTTCGGCGCGCGTGTCGACGCATTCTGGCAGACCCGGACCGAGATCGACCCAGACGACCGGTTTCTCAACCAGTACTTTCTCGACCTCCTGGGTCCCGACAACCGACGCTGAATGCCTCTGCTATGAGCAGTTTATACTGAAAGACTCGCTGTACTCTCTGGCTGCACCCCACCACGGAACTCTCCCCCATGAACTCCTTGAAACAGGATTGGCTGTCGAACGTCCGCAACGATTTGCTGGCCGGTCTTGCTGTCCCCCTGGCGCTGATCCCCGAAGCCATTGCCTTCTCGATCATCGCTGGTGTCGATCCCAAGGTCGGCCTCTATGCATCCTTTTGCATCGCTACCGTGACCGCCTTTGCTGGTGGGCGGCCGGTCTGGCCATCATCTATGGCTTCCCGTACCTCACCAAGGCGATCCCGTCGCCGCTGGTCACCATCGTCGTCCTGACCATCGCCGCCGTCTTCCTCGGGCTGGACATCCGTACCGTAGGCGATATGGGCGAGCTGCCGGATAGCCTGCCGGTGTTTCTGTTGCCGGATGTGCCGCTGAATCTGGAGACCTTGCAGATCATCCTGCCGGTGTCCGCGACACTCGCGGTGGTGGGGTTGTTGGAGTCGATGATGACGGCCTCGATCGTCGACGACTTGACCGATTCGCCCAGCAACAAGAGCCGCGAGTGTGTCGGTCAGGGTCTTGCCAACATCACCTCGGGGTTCATGGGTGGGATGGCCGGCTGCGCGATGATCGGGCAGTCCGTGATCAATGTGAAGTCTGGGGGACGTGGCCGATTCTCGACCCTGTCCGCGGGTGTGTTTCTGTTGGTGATGGTGGTGTTCCTGGGCGACTTGGTGGCGCGCATTCCGATGGCCGCGCTGGTGGCAGTCATGATTATGGTGTCGATCGGTACCTTCAACTGGGCCTCGATTCGCGATCTGCGCAGCAACCCGAAGAGCTTCAGTACCGAGATGATCGTCACCGTGGTGGTAGTAGTCGCCACCCATGACCTGGCCAAGGGGGTCTTGGCGGGGGTCTTTGTGTCCGGATTCTTTTTTGCCCACAAGGTCGGTCAGGTGCTCTATGTGGGCTCGCAGTCCGAAGACGAGGGCAGCGTGCGGTCTTACCGAGTCATCGGTCAGGTCTTCTTTGCATCTGCCGAGCGCTTCGTCGCGGCCTTCGATTTCAAGGAAGTCATCGAGCGGGTGCGTATCGATGTGAGCCGTGCCCACTTCTGGGACATCACGGCGGTCACTGCGCTGGATGAGGTGGTCATGAAGTTCCGCCGCGAGGGCACCGAGGTCGAGGTCATTGGCCTGAACGAGGCGAGTGCGACTATGGTCGATCGCTTCGCGTTGCACGACAAACCCGATGCCGTCGAGCGGCTGATGGATCACTGACGGGGGACGCCGGTATGAACACAGACGCCAAGGTGCTCGCCTGCGTGGATCAGTCACATTTCGCCGACTATGTTGCCGACTACGCGGTCTGGGCCGCGACCCGCATGGATGCCCCGCTGGCGTTCCTGCATATCCTCGACCGCCATCCCGAGATTGCCACCGGCAACGACCACAGTGGCACCATAGGCTTCGGGTTCCAAGAAGCGCTTCTGACCAAGCTCTCTGATGAGGATGAAGTACACAGCCGCGATGCCCGCGAGCAGGGACGACTGTTCTTGAATCGATTGCGGCAACGGGCGATCGCGCAGGGTCTGAGCAATGCCGATGTGCGACAACGTCACGGTGCCTTGGGGCAGACACTGGCCAAGCAGGAGGAGGGCGTGCGGCTGTTCGTACTCGGGCAGCGTGGCGAGTCTGCCGAGGCCACGCATCGCGACCTGGGCCGCAACGTGGAGCAAATGGTGCGCGCGCTGCACCGCCCCATCCTGGCGGTGACCGAAGGTTTCAAGGAACCGCGCCGCGCCATGGTGGCCTTCGATGGCAAGAGCGTAACCCGCAAGGGTGTCGAAATGATCGCGACCAGCCCGTTGTTTCGCGATTTGCCGGTGCATCTGTTGATGTCCGGAAAGCCCCACAAGGACGGCAGCAAACAGCTCGATTGGGCCAAGGGCTTACTGGAGGCTACTGGTATCGAGGCACCGACCGCCCTGATTCCGGGCGATGCCGAGCGCAGTATCGCCGAGTATGTGCAGCAGCAAGATATCGACCTGTTGATCATGGGTGCCTATGCCCATTCACCGCCGCGCAGCCTACTAATTGGGAGCAAGACGACCGATTTGTTGCGTTCGGCGAAGATACCGACGCTGCTGTTGCGCTGAGTACATCGGCCGCGAGCGGTCTGCTTTTCAACCGCGTCTAGCGCCCCTTGTCTTGCCCTTGGATCCTTTGCTCTGGTCTTTGATGCCCCTGGGTTGTCCTTTGTTTTTCTTGGGCTTCTGGTGCTTCGCGCCACCTTTGCTGCGATCCTCGGCCGGAGCATGGCGGCCGTCGTCCACGACCAAGCGCAAGCGCTCACCCTGAACACGCACCTTGCCCAGGTGTCGGAATATCTCGCGTGGCATGCCTTCGGGCAGCTCCACGGTGCTGTGCTGCTCGTATAACTCGATACGCCCGATATGTTCGCTCGCGAGTCCGGCTTCATTGGCGATAGCCCCGACGATGTGCTTCGGCATGGCTTCATGCTGGCGGCCAACGGCCAGACGATAGCGCACCATGCCGGCCTTGACCGGCCGGTCCGGGTCTGGTGAGTTCCGCTGCTTGGGCAACTTGCGATGTTTGCCCTTGGAGTCATGTGCAGCACCAGGTTCGCGTCGCTGCTTGTGCGCGCCCTTGCCGGCAGTGATGTTCGGTATCGGCGCCAGGGTAGGTGCCAGCGGCCGATCGCGTTGCAACAAGAAGGCCAGTGCCGCGGCGATCTCGCTCAGGTCTGCGTCATGGTGCTGTTGATAGCTCGAGATAACCGCCTCGAAGGGCGCGAGATCCTGGCCTTCCAGGGTCGCGGTAATCAGCGATTTAAAGGCGTCGACCCGGCGATCCGCGATATCTTCCACGCTCGGCAGTGGCATGGCATCGATCGGCTTGCCGGTGGCCTTTTCTATCGCGCGCAGCATGCGTGTTTCGCGCGGCGCGACGAACAGAATCGCCTCCCCACTGCGCCCTGCGCGCGCCGTGCGCCCGACTCGGTGGATATAGGCCTCGGTGTCGTATGGGATGTCGAAATTCAGCACATGGCTGATGCGCTCGACATCCAGCCCGCGCGCCGCGACATCGGTCGCGATCAGAATATCCAGCCCGCCGTTCTTGATGCGCGCTATGGTGCGCTCACGCACGGCCTGGTTCATGTCGCCGTTGAGTGCGGCGCTCGAGAACCCACGCGCCTCGAGCCGCTCCGCGAGTTCCGCGGTCGCAGTCTTGGTGCGCACGAAAATCACCATCGCATCGAAGTCTTCGACCTCGAGCAAACGGGTCAGGGCATCGAGCTTATGGTGTGCCGTTACTTGGATATAGCGCTGACGTACTTTCGCGGCGGTCGCGGCCTTGGCCTGGATGCTGATTTCCAACGGATCGTTTAGATGTCTTGCGGCGATCTTGCGGATCGGCGCCGGCATAGTCGCTGAAAACAATGCCACCTGCTTGTCGGTCGAGGTATGCGACAGGATGGCATCGACCTCATCGACAAAGCCCATACGCAGCATCTCGTCGGCCTCGTCGAGTATCACGGTGGCGATGCGACCGAGCTGCAGCGTGCCGCGACGAATGTGATCTTGGATGCGCCCAGGTGTGCCTACCACGGCCTGTACCCCGCGCCGCAACTGCCGCAGTTGGCTGTCGATGTGCTGGCCACCATAGACAGGCAGAACATGGAAACCTGCCAGATAACGCGCATAGGTCTGCATCGCCTCCGCCACCTGGATCGCGAGTTCGCGGGTCGGGGTCAACACCAGCACTTGCGGCACCTGTAACTGTGGATCCAGCCGGTGTAGCGCGGGCAAAGCAAAGGCCGCGGTCTTGCCGGTCCCGGTTTGGGCGCGGCCCACGACGTCGCGCCCGTCGAGCAAGGGGCCGATTGCCGCCTGCTGAATCGGTGAGGGGGTTTCGTAGCCAGTTTCGGCGATCGCCCGCAGCAAGGGCTCGGATAGACCTAGCTCGGCAAATCCGGGAGCGCCCAGGGGAATGTCATTCGTCTCAGGATTGGCAGGCTTGGGCACAGTGCTCTCGGATGCGGTGCGTGATCGATTTAGGGCAGCGCATCATACGCCAATAACCCGCTAAACGATTCCGCTGATTGCTAGGGCCTGTTCACACTAAGTGAGACGCAGCATTGCTGCCCCAAAACGTGCCTCGCGTAGTGTGAACAGGCCCTAATGCAATGGAACACCATGTCGATGCCTTGCATGGCTTCCAGCAAAGCCCCGGGGTCGAGGAAGTCTGCCACGACATGTTCGCATTGCTGAGGTACGGGCGTGCGAGCGATCGCTGTCCGGTCCAGCGAGCGCACCCAGATCCCTTGGGCGATGAGTTCGGTGACGATACGCCCGCCGATCAAACCGTTACCGCCAAGCACCAAGGCCCTCATGTCTCCGCATTCTCCTCACACAGGCTCAAGCCAATATCAAAGATGCAGTACGCTGCCCATCCTGTCCCCCGTGGAACACTGTCCGATCGACCCAGCGATGATAAAATTCCCATCATCGCGCTATTCTGGTGCGCGGAACTCACAAGATGCTTGGATGAGGTAGTGGCATGGCAGGTCACAGCAAATGGGCCAACATCAAACACAAAAAGGCGGCGAACGACAAGAAGCGCGGCAAGCTCTGGTCCAAGTTGATTCGCGAGGTGACCGTGGCCGCACGGGCCGGTGGAGGTGACATCAATGCCAATCCACGTCTGCGACTGGCGGTCGACAAGGCACGCAGTGCCAACATGCCCAACGATACGCTGGAACGTGCGATCAAGCGCGGTGCCGGCGGCGAAGACGACGCCAACTATGACGAAATCCGCTACGAGGGCTATGGCCCGGGTGGTGTGGCGATCATCGTCGACTGCATGACAGACAACCGCAATCGCACCGCCTCGGAAGTGCGCCATGCCTTCACTAAGCACGGTGGTAATCTGGGTACCGATGGTTCGGTGGCCTATATGTTCAGTAAGAAGGGCATCATTAGTTATGGTCCAGGCGCCGATGGTGACGTCTTGATGGAGGCGGCACTCGAGGCCGGTGCCGAGGACGTGATCGACAATGACGACGGCTCGGTCGATATCTATACCCTGCCGGATGATCTGTCGGAGGTGCGGGTCGGTTTAGAGGCGACCGGGCATACGCCAGACAACGCCGAGGTCACCTTCGAGGCGGATACCCACTCGGCGCTCGACCGCGAGGGTGCCGATAAGCTGCTGCGCCTGGTGGAATTCCTCGAGGACCTAGACGACGTGCAAGAGGTCTACACCAATGCCGATATCGCGCCAGAGATTATGGATGAGCTGGAGGCCTGAACCGACATGGGCCCGGAGGTGACCCGGGTCTTGGGTATCGACCCAGGGTCACGGGTGACCGGCTATGGCGTGATCGAGACCGATGGGGCGCACAGTCGCCACTTGGATTCGGGTTGCATCCGCACCGCCTCGAGTGACTTCAGCCAGCGTCTAGGAGAGATCTTTCGCGGTGTGCACCAGGTACTGAGTGAATGGCAACCGCAGGAGGTCGCGATCGAGCAGGTCTTTGTCGCGCGCAATGCCGCCTCGGCGCTGAAGCTTGGCCAGGCACGCGGCGCAGCGATCAGCGCGATCGTTAACGGCGATCTGCCGGTGTTCGAATACACCCCGGCCGCGGTCAAGCAGGGCCTGGTCGGCAACGGCCGTGCCGACAAGGAGCAGGTGCAGTACATGGTGCGGGTGGTTCTGGGTCTGCAGGGCCGACTGGCGCTGGATGCCTCGGATGCACTGGCGATCGCTTTGTGCCATGCCCATGGTCAGGCCACTCGGCGCCAGCTCGGGGCCATTCAGTGATCGGGCGGTTGCGCGGGCGGATCCTGAGCAAGCAGCCGCCGTTCCTGCTGCTCGACGTCAATGGCGTTGGCTATGAGGTCGAGGCGCCGATGTCTACCTTTTATGTATTGCCCCAGGGCGACGCCGAGGTCACGCTGCATACCCATCTGGCGGTGCGCGAAGATGCCCATGTGCTGTATGGCTTCGCGCGTGAGGCCGAGCGTCGGCTGTTCCGTGCACTGCTGAAGGTGAGCGGGGTTGGTGGCAAGATGGCGCTCGGCGTGTTGTCCGGAATGACCGCCGAGGAGTTCAGCAAGACAGTCCAGGCCGGCGACATCGCGGCGCTGACCGGTCTGCCGGGGGTGGGCAAAAAGACCGCCGAGCGCCTGGTCGTCGAGTTGCGCGACAAGCTTGAAAAGGCCGGTACCGGCTGCGTCATGCCCGATCGGCCGGACCCGGTCGCTGCCCCGGCCGGCCCCGATCAGGATGCGGTCAGTGCACTGATCGCGCTGGGTTACCGACCGCCGGAGGCGAGCCGGATGGTGAGCAGGGTATTCGCCGAAGGGATGGATACCGAGGCGGTGATCCGGGCGGCGCTCAAGGATGCGGTTAACTAGGGCCTGTTCACACGTAAGTGAGACGCAGCGTTACTGCCCCAAAACGCGCCAGGCAAGGCGCGAGGAGAGCGATTTAGTGGGTCTAGATGAACGACGAGCAATGCCGCATGGCGTGTTTTGGGGTGCAACCCGAAGGGACGGGGCGGGTTTTCCGTCCAACGGCGTTGCTGCTCGCTCATGTGCGGTGGGCACACCGCGCTCACAGCGCCTTGT
>JANQRK010000021.1 GCA_028284585.1 Chromatiales bacterium | reverse complement strand
GCCCAAGCCTTATCCTTGGTTGAAGGTGCCGCGCTCCCTTGCGCGCCAACAAATTCGAACCCTCGGTTATTTGCCGAATGCTTAAGTCAGTGCCATTGGGACTAGGGGAGTCTTGTTCGAAGCGCCCGGACGGGCAGGTTGCGACCGAGTTGGATGTAGTGGGCCCGGTGCACTGATGCCGGCGATCATTGCGGGCGCTGACTACCCGGCTCAGGCCGACATCGCCCGCTCGCCGGCCAAGTGCAGCGCTAGCTGTTCGGCACTCATGGGTTCGCTGTACAGATAGCCCTGGCCGAAGTTGCAGTGCTGGACGAGCAGGAAACCCGCCTGTTCGCGGTTTTCCACGCCCTCGGCGACTACTTCCAGGCTGAGCGCGCGAGCGGTTGCCATGATGGCCCGAATCAGTGATGCGTTCGACTCGCTATGCGGAATCTGCTGGGTAAAGCTGCGGTCGATTTTCAGCACATCGAACGGGAACCGCTGGAGGTAGTTAAGTGCTGAGTAACCGGTACCGAAGTCGTCGATCGATAACCGGACACCGATGCGATCGAGCTGATGAATCAGGTCAGTGGTTTCGGCCGAATCGTCGATCAGTATCGACTCGGTGATTTCCAATTCGAGTTGGCTAGGCATCAAGCCAGATGTCTTCAGCGCATACAGTGTGCAGTCCAGTAGGCGACCAGGTCGACTGAATTGCTTTGAGGACAGGTTGATGGCGACCCGAAACTCGTTGTCTGGTTGCATTGCGCTGATGGTGCGACAGGCCTCGACCAGCAGCCATTCTCCGATCTCGTGGATCATCCCGCTTTCCTCCGCGATCGGGATGAATCGATCCGGTTCTACTACACCCAGGTCTTTGCTGGTCCAGCGTAGCAGTGCCTCGACCGCCACCGTGGTGCCGGAATTCAGCTCAACGATCGGTTGGAAGACGAGGTGTAGCTCCTGACGTTCGAGTGCGCGGCGCAAGTTGTTTTCGAGACGCGTTGACGCGACTGCGGCTGCGTCCATCGAGGGATTGTAGCTACGGTAGCGATTGCGTCCTGCTTGTTTCGCGGAATACATCGCGATATCGGCGTTTTTTAGCAGCTGTTGCGGTTCACTGCCGGCCTCCGGATAGGTGGCGATTCCGATGCTGGCACCGACGAAGAATTCGTGATCTGCAGTGTAAAAGGGTTTTGCCAAGACCCGTAGCAGCTCCTGGGCGAGTTGCTCCCAGTTGAATTGCGGCTGTTCTTCCGGACAGATCACTAGAAACTCGTCGCCGCCCAGCCGCGAAACCGTGTCGCTGTCGCGCACCCTGGACAGTAGCCGCTCTGCGGCCTCGCGCAGCAGTTCGTCTCCGGCCGCATGGCCGAGCGAGTCGTTGACCTGCTTGAAGCGATCCAGGTCGAGAAAAAAGATCACGACGCTGCCATTTTCGCGCTTGGCCCGCTTCATCGCTTGCGTCAGCCGGTCGAGTGCCAGATTCCGATTAGGTAGGCTGGTCAACTCGTCGAAGTTCGCCTGGTGGGTGAGCTGGCGCTGGGCTGCTAGTCGCTTGTCGATCTCGCGCTGTAGTTGCTGATTGTGCTTGCGCAGCGCGGCAATGTGCTTGCCGGCTTGGCGCCAACGCTGCTGTAACAGCAGGTTGTGATTGTTCAGGCGCAGCATATAGCCGACCCCTACGACAAGTAACACAGCGACCAGCGCCAGGGCCGCCAAGAACAGCGGTGAGGTCAAAACACCCTGTCGCAGGGCCAGCTCAGGGAGGCTGATCAAATAAAAGTTGGTATCGGGTATGGCGATGCGCAGTTCCCTGTCTCTGTCCCTGGCGGGCTGCTGTCGAGCGCTTGACCAGTCATGGTCATCGCTAGCGGCTAACAGTTGGTCATGCACGCCCATTAGGGCCGTGCTCTGAGCCGCTTGGGGCGTTGTGGTTGCTGCAAGGAAGGGCGCGAGTACTGGCCCCGGAGTAATCTGGGCGATCAAGAAGCCAGCTAGCTCAGTTGCATGGTGCACCGGCGCACTCAGCTTGAGTTGGGTGCCATCTGCGTCGTGGCCGAGCTCGATCCCGCCGGATACCGTGGGTAGGCGTACTTGATAGGTGTCGGCTGCCGCCGGGGCACCGTCTGGGCCCTGTATCTCAGTCAGGATGCGACCGTCGCGTTCGACCAGCGCAATGCTGTGGAATACTGAGTGGCCATGCGCGCGCTGTTGTCTGACTAGGTGCGCAATGTCCTGTTCAGCGGCATCTAAGTCATCGCCCAGGCTGTCGCGCGCGCTGATGCCAAGCTTGCGCTTGGCCAGCAGATCTTGAATCGACTGGCGACTCGCTAGGTCGGCGAGCGCAGTCTTTTGATTGGCGAGAAAGTAGGCCACGGCCGTGGCCTGATTTTCAAGGCCCTGTCGCTGCTGAGTAAGCAGTGATTCGCGCAACCTTATCTGTCCGGTTGCGCTCAACGCAATCAGTAAGGCCAGGTAGAGTGCGAGTAGCACTCCAGCGCCGAGCAGCAGCTTGCTGTTCCTCCGATAGCGCGACGTCCTCATAGTTCAGCAGACCTTGGGCCGAGGTGTCTTGGGCGGAGTTTCTTGAGGTGCGGCTGGTCCATGGGAGATGGCGTGAGGCGTAATAGGTCCGAAATCTTGCAGGGGTATGTGCCCCGGGGCATTTGCGTCAGTGGCCTCCGGACTTCTTAAAGAAGTACTTGGCTGACGGGCGTAGGTGCGATTACTCAGGATAGCGGCCGCGAGCAGGCCGCTTTAAGCTTCAGTTTCCTTTCTCAGACACCAGGCGTGCCCGGGCCCGTGCTATGGCCGCCTCGACTTCTTCGGGGGCAGTGCCGCCGATGTGCTTGCGTGTCGCGACTGAGCCTTCGAGGGTTAGTGCGTCGAAGACATCTGTCCCGATGGCGGCCGAGAAGCTCTGCAACTCGGTGAGTTTGAGCTCGGCGAGGTCGCAGCCCTTGCTTAAGCAGTAGGCGACTGATTGGCCAACCACTTCGTGTGCGTCGCGGAAGGCGATGCCCTTACGCACTAGATAGTCGGCCAGATCCGTGGCGGTAGCAAAGCCTTGCATCGCGGCTGTGCGCATTACTTCGTGCCTGCAGTCGATGGCCGGGACCATGTCGGCGAACACCTTCAGTGACCCTTTGATGGTATCGACAGCGTCAAATAGTGGTTCTTTGTCTTCTTGGTTATCTTTGTTGTAGGCCAAGGGTTGCGCCTTCATCAGCGTGAGCAGGGCCATCAGGTGCCCGAACACACGGCCGGTTTTGCCGCGTACCAACTCTGGGACATCGGGGTTTTTCTTCTGCGGCATTATCGATGAACCGGTGCAGAAGCTGTCTGACAGGGTGATGAAGCCGAACTGAGCCGACGACCAAATGACTAGCTCTTCGCTCATGCGTGATAGATGCATTATCAGAATACTGGCTGCAGCTGTGAATTCGATCGCGAAATCCCGGTCGGAGACGGCATCGAGAGAGTTGTCTGCCGGCCGGTCGAAGCCGAGGAGGTCGGTTGTCAGCTGGCGGTCGATCGGGTAGCTGGTGCCGGCTAGCGCGGCGGCGCCAAGCGGCATCACATTCATCCGGCGGGCACAGTCCAGCATGCGTTCGTGATCGCGATCGAGCATCTCGAACCAAGCCATCATATGGTGGCCGAAGGTAATCGGTTGCGCGGTCTGTAAATGAGTGAAGCCGGGCAGGATGGTAGCGGCTTCGCGCTCGGCGAGGTCGAGCAGGCCATCTTGCAGACGACGGATGGCGGCGCGAATCTCGACCAGTTCGGCGCGCAACCAAAGGCGTATATCGGTTGCGACCTGATCGTTGCGTGAACGTCCGGTGTGCAGTTTCTTTCCAGCAACACCGATGTCCGCGGTCAGCGCCGCCTCGATGTTCATATGAACGTCTTCCAACGCGACAGACCACTCAAAGTCACCTGCCTCGATACGGGACAGTATGCGCTGCAATCCGACAATGATGGCATCACGTTCTTGGGCGTCGATGATGCCCTGACTGGCCAGCATCTTGGCGTGGGCAATCGAGCCCTGTATGTCATAGGGGGCGAGGCGCTGGTCGAACTCCACCGAGGCGGTAAAGGCCTCGACGAACGCGTCAGTCGGCGCGGTGAAGCGGCCGGCCCAGGGTTTTTTCTGAGACATGGAGCGGGCACCGGATTGTTGTCCAAGTGTGAGTATATTCGCTCACCGCTGCGGTGATCAGTCATCGCTGGAGGCGGTGTTGCGACGATCTCATATACTGGCACCCATGAGCGACCGTCAGCGCCGCGCGTTTCTGCCCAATTTCTGCGCCATACGGATGGTGTTTGCCGTGGTGGTGAGCGCCGAGTTGCTTGCCATCGTGTTGACCCTGGGGGCCTTCCCTGGGCCGGATGCGTTCTGGAGTGAGTTGAGTTCACGTTCCTTATACATTCAGTGGGTGGCGCTGAGCGTGGCCGCTATCTATTGCGGCCTGCGTGTGCCGCTCGGGCGTTTGACGCATGCCCTGGCGGGGAGCATCGCCTGGGTGCTCGTACTATTTGTGACCACTGGTGTTTACTTTGCTGCGGCCTGGCTCGGACTCTTGGCTGCGCCGCCTGACTTGGTGGAACTAGGCCACCATCTGGCGATTGCCGGAATCGTTGGTGCAGCCTTGTTGCGCTATCTGTACGAGCAACACCGCGAGCGGCAGCGTGAGCTGGCCGAGTCGGAGGCGCGGTTGCAGGCCCTGCAGGCGCGGATTCGACCGCATTTTTTGTTCAACAGTATGAACACCATCGCCAGCTTGACACGTATTGATGCCGATCTCGCCGAACAGGTCGTGCAGGACCTGTCCGACCTATTCCGAGCGACCTTGTCGGATGGTGGTGAGCGCTCCACGTTGGAGCGCGAGCTGGACTTGGCGCGTGGCTACCTGCGTATCGAAGGCCAGCGCCTCGGTGAGCGTTTGCGCGTGCACTGGGATACCCATGGTATCCCGATCGACGCCCGTCTGCCGGCGTTGTTGTTGCAGCCGCTGCTGGAGAACGCCGTCTACCACGGTATCGAGCCCTCGACTGATGGCGGCGAGATCACGATCAGTGGTCGCCTGCGCAATGGTCTGGTGAGCTTGGCGGTGCGCAATACCCTGCCAGACGGACAAAGGCGCTCGCTGCGGCCGGGTAACCGGATGGCCCAGCAGAATGTTCGCGAACGCCTGGATGCCGCCTTTGGCGAACGTGCCGGTATGGTCGTTGGTGAGGTGGACGGCTGTTATCAGGTGCGTCTGCATTTTCCCCAGGAGGCTGCTTGAAGGTCTTGATCGCCGACGATGAGCCGCCAGCGCGTGCCCGGCTGGTGGCGTTACTGGCTGCTGCGGGTGCCGACCATCAGGTGGTCGGAGAGGCCGCGAACGGGCAAGAAGTGCTGGATTTATGCGCTCGGCTTGCGGTCGATCTGGTGCTCTTGGACATTCGTATGCCGGCGCTGGACGGGATCGACGCCGCCTTGGCCCTGGCGGCGCGACCGGATCCACCTGCCATCATTTTTGTTACTGCCTACGACGAGCATGCGTTGGCGGCATTCGAGGCCAACGCGATCGACTATTTGCTCAAACCGGTACGCCCAGAGCGGCTGACACGTGCCCTTGCCAAGGCACGGGCGCTGACCCTAGAGCAGCAGGATGCACTGGTCGAGACGGGGGCCTATCTCACCGTCAGCTATCGCGGGGGTATTCGGCGTATACCGGTCGGTGAGGTGATCTTGCTGCGCGCGGATAGCAAGTATGTCGAGGTTTGGCATACCCAAGAAGGCGTGGCCCTGACCGAGGAGTCGTTGCGGGCGATTGAGGAGCGCTTACCGGGTGTCTTTCTGCGGGTCCACCGCAATGCGCTGGTCGCCGCGGATCGGGTACGGGGATTGCGCAAGGGCGAAACCGGTCAGCTGTTGCTCTCTTTGGAGGGCACGGATGAGGAGGTAGAAGTCAGTCGGCGGCATGCGCCCGTGGTACGGCGACTGCTGCGCGGCCCGGATTGATGCGCGATGGTAGAATCTGGAAACCTCTTTGAGTCCGGAAACACGGTAATGACTACAGACACACAATCCTTCGCTGGCTACCCGTTTACCCGCATGCGGCGTATGCGGCGCGATGATTTCTCACGTCGCCTGATGCGTGAGACCCAAGTAGGCCCGGATGACTTCATCTACCCGGTTTTTGTTCTCGAAGGTCGGGGCGTGCGTGAGCCCGTCGATTCGATGCCCGGTATCGAGCGGCTGAGTATCGATTTACTGGTTGAGGAGGCGCGTGAGGTGCATGCGCTGGGAGTCCCAGCGCTGGCGTTGTTCCCGGTGACGCCAGCCGCAGCCAAGAGCGAGGATGCGGCCGAAGCCTTTAATCCTGACGGTCTGGCGCAGCGTGCCGTGCGGGCGCTAAAAGATGCGCTGCCCGAGCTCGGGGTGATCACCGATGTTGCGCTCGACCCTTTCACGACACATGGCCAAGATGGGCTTATCGATGCCAATGGGTATGTGATGAACGACGAAACAGTGGAGGTGCTGGTCAAGCAAGCCATCTCACATGCCAATGCCGGTGCAGATGTGGTGGCACCATCCGACATGATGGACGGGCGAATCGGTGACATCCGTGACGCCCTTGAGGCCGAGGGCCGCATCCATACCAGGATCCTAGCCTATTCGGCGAAGTACGCCAGCAGCTACTACGGGCCGTTTCGTGACGCGGTCGGTTCGGCGGCTAATTTGGGTGCTGGCAACAAGTACACCTACCAGCAAGACCCGGCCAACAGTGACGAGGCGCTGCGCGAGGTAGCGCTCGACCTGAGCGAGGGTGCTGACATGGTGATGATCAAGCCCGGCATGCCGTACCTAGATATTGTGCGACGGGTCAAGGATCAGTTCGGTGCCCCGACCTTTGTTTACCAAGTCAGCGGCGAGTATGCGATGCACATGGCCGCGGCCGGCAATGCCTGGCTAGACGAGAGGGCGGTGGTGATGGAGTCGCTGGTGTGTATCAAGCGCGCCGGTGCGGATGGCATCTTGACCTACTTCGCCAAGCGCGCGGCGCAATGGCTGAATGACTAATCGGCTGAGCGCCAAAAGGGCGCCTCTAAAAATAGAGGTGCCCGAGCGGCACAGGAATGTGCTGCCGTCGAGAAAAATGCCATGGAAGGCATTTTTGGAGGTTCCCCAAAGGTAGCGATTCAGACCTTGCTCGGTACCCTGAGCAATGTTGGCGCCGGATCAAAGATGTCAGCGGCAGGCCGTGACAGGTGATATCCCTGACCGTAGTCGATACCCATTGCAGTCAATAGCCGGCAGGTTTCGGTATCCTCGATGGCTTCGGCGATCGTGCGCATGCCGAGCACCCCGCCGATGCGCTTGATGGTGTCGACCATCGCCTTGTCTACAGGGTCTTGCAGAATGTCGCGGACGAATTCGCCGTCAATTTTCAGATACTGCACGGGTAGCTTTTTCAAGTAGGCGAACGAACTCAGCCCGGTACCGAAATCGTCCAGTGCAAAAAGGAAGCCACGCTGGCGCAGTTCTTCCATCAGGCGCAGCGCGCGATCGAGGTTCGCAATCACGCTGGTTTCGGTGATCTCGAAGCAGATACGGCGTGGGTCAATGCAGTGCTTGAGTTCGAGCTCTCGGATGGCTGCAGCCAGGTCCGGATGATCGAGAGTCTGACCGGACAGGTTGATCGTAAAGATGCGGTGATCATCGGGCTTTGCGCTCCACAACCGGCCTAGCTGCTTGAATGCCGCGCCCACTACCCAGAGGTCGAGATCGAACATCAGGTTGAAGCGTTCCGCGGCAGGAATAAAGGTCATCGGTGGTACTAGGCGGCCGTCCGAGTCGAGCATCCTCACCAACAATTCGCACATAGTCGGCATCGAGCTGCCATGCTGCAATGGGTAAATGGTCTGGCCATGCAAGGTGAGATGATCGTTATCGATCGCCTCACGCAGTTTGTGTAGCCACTGCATGTCGGTACTGCGTTGTGCCAAGAGATCGTCGTTCGGTTGGTAGACGTGAACGCGATTACGGCCTTGGTCCTTGGCGGCGTAGCAGGCGGCATCCGCGGCACTCAGTATCTCATCAAGGTTGCCGCTTTCGCGGGTGATGGCGACGACGCCGATGCTCAGGCTGATGCGGAAGCTGCGGTCCTCCCAGTGCAGGCGCAGGTCTTTGATTTCTTGGCGCAGCGCCTCGGCCACTTCGAGTGCCTTGTCCAGGGTGCAGTCACGCAGTAACACACCGAATTCATCGCCACCTAGCCGCGCGAGTCGGTCGTGGCGGCGAATGTTCTCGCCCAGGTGCCCAGAAACTTGCTTGAGGAGCTGGTCGCCCGCGATGTGTCCACAGGTATCGTTGATGGCCTTGAATTGGTCCAGATCGATGTACATCAGGGCGTGTTGGCCACCGGTATTCTGTGCATCATCGACCACTGCAGTGAGTTCACGTTCGAATTGCCGACGGTTGATCAACCGAGTCAACGAGTCATGGGTGGCCTGGAATGCCATCTCCCGCATCAGGTTTCGCTCGCGGCTAACGTCCCGAATGATCAGCGCAGCGCCGGTAAAGCTGCCACCGCTGTCGCGAATGGCTGCTGCGTTCTCGATTACGGCGACGGTCGCCCTGTCGCTGCGTATCATGATCGCGGAGGCCTCGGACTCATCGTGATCACGCAGTGCCCGGGCGATCGGGTCAGGTAGGGCCGAGCCATCGGACTCGGATACCAAAGAGAAAATCTCATTGAGGTGGCGGTGGTAGGCCAGATCGGCTCGCCACCCGGTCAACTGCTCGGCCGCCGGGTTCATGAAATCGACAACCCCGGTCGGGTCGGTAGTGATGACGGCCTCACCAATCGATTGCAGGGTAACCTCGGCGCGCTCCTTCTCCTGAAACAGCTGCTCTTTGGCTTCACGGGCCGCCTCGGCCGCGCGCAGGCGGGTAAAGACCAGCAGGACCAACGCCAGATAGAGGCCCATAAAGGTCGTGACTTCCCAGATCCAGCGCACGGGGTGCAGCACGCTGGCGTCCTGTGTGTGTTCTATCGTCAACTGAAAACTCGATGCTGGTAAGGCAATGGTCTTGTCTTCCCGGAGCTTGGGTAACAGTTGCGTCAACCGATCGAAGCTGGGCGGAGGAGGGCTGACGAACAGCGGCGTGGTGCCATCGTCATCGCGTCTATGGAGTTGCAGGCCGAGCCGTGAACTTCCGCGTAGGATATCGCCGAAGAATGCGGGCGCATCGACCAAAAGGGCATAGGCTCCTTGCACCTGGGCGTTCCGTTCCCGGGCAGTCGACGGAACGAAGAACCCTTTATAGACGGCCTTGAACAGCAGAAAGGAGTCTTGGCCCAACAGACCCGATGGTGCCGCCGTGACTTCGCCGCTGCGCACGGCCCGCTCGATAGTGGAGCGCAAACTCGGATCGGAGTAGAAATCGTACCCCATGGCGCGGGCCAGGCTCGGATCGAGTGGTTCGATGACGGCGAGTGCCATATGCTGCGCGCGCTTGCCTAGATGTTCGGTTGCGGCCTGTTCGGCGTTGTGGATGCGGAACGTGGGATAGCCCGCATCACGCATGTCCAGCTCGAAGTCAGACCGCTGGTCGGGGCCGACCAGGCGCATATGTAGGATGGCACGTACGTAGGGATAGCTGCGTTCGATATCCTGGGCGAATGCGGAGAGTTCCTGTTGCGATAGGTGGGTCATCGCGTGGTGCATACCACTCAGCGAGCGCAGGGCGGCGTGCAGATTGTCGAGACGGCGGGTGACTAGGGTCTCAATCTCGCCACTCAGATCGACGAAGCCGTCGCTCGCCCGACGCAGGTCAGCGTGCAGCGACAGGCCGGTTGCGGCCAGCAATACCAGCACGCCCAGCACGCCGGCACCAATTCTCCAAGGGCGTGAGCTTGAGGATATGCGCTGCATGGAATGTTGTTACCGGAAAACTTTACCCTTGCTCAGTAGCTGGTCGGGTAACTTCAGTGCGGCGGCCTGCGTGAGCCGTGGGTTGATGAAGAGTTCCCATTTACGGTTGGCAACGACTGGAATACTGCCGGGCTTAGTGCCATCGAGTATTTGTAGTGCGACCTGACCGGCCCATTCCCCTTGCTCCTCTGGGACCTTGGTCATCCCGAGCATGCTGACGGGCATCATCCACTCGTGGTTTGTCACCGTGAGGCGCCGGCTGATCGGTTCGATGGCCTTAAACACTTGGGTATTGTCCCAGCCCTCGACCCCGGCGTTGCTGCCAACGATAATAAAATCGTAGCCTTGGCCATCTTGATAGGCTGCAACCCAGTCGTCCAGGCTGGTTACGAACTGAGGTTCGAAAATCAGGCCTTGCTGTTTGGCAGCGCGCTGGATACGTGCGGCATTCTTCTTCTCGGTGGCCGTGTCAGCGCCCAGGTACATCACGCGAGCGGCCCGCGGCACCAGTGCAATGGCCTCCTGGATCATCGCTTTGACCGGCGCCACCTCGACCATGCCGGTGACATTGCTATACGGGAAGCCGTATTCCGCAACCGTCCAATTCACACCACAGAAAACGAAGGGTAGCTCCGCGTCTTTGTAGAATGGCTGAATGAGGTGCCGAGCGGCGTTGTCGTCGGCTGCGATGACGACATCGGGCTGCCAACGCTGAATGAACTCTTTTGCTTCCAAAGCTGCCCGTTCCTTGTCGGACTGCTCCTTACGGCGCTTGGTGTCCATATCAAATTGTTGGATTTCACATTTGCCATCCAGGGTCTGGCGCAGCCCGCGCTCGACACCGTCTGACCAGGCGTAGCCCTGGTGGTAAGATGAAACGAATAGGCACTTCGGCAACGCACTGGCCTGGGTGACTGCACTCAGCATCAAGATGAGGCTGCCGGCTGCCAATGCGAGACCGCCTAGCCCGCCGGTAGCGGTATTCAGCTTGCTCATGATCGTTGGGCTCCTAGGGGCTATCGAATGGCAGCGGCATGCCAAGCAATTCCTTGACCGCGTGGGGCGCCTACAAGGCTGTGAAGTACCCTGTTGATCAGCAAGGGATTTGCTTTCTGTCGGGCCTAACGGCAGGCTTTGTGGCGATGAATCGCCGATAATCGTTATCACCGCCTGGGTGAGGACGGGGTGCCATCACCATGGCGACCAGCTCGGGATGTTCCACCGATGACTGACCTTTACGCCGTGATCGGGAATCCAATACAGCACTCAAAATCGCCTGAGATCCATGCGGCGTTTGCGCAGCAAACCCGCCAAGACGTGCGATATCAGCGCGTCCTGGGCGATTTGGAGGAGTTCGAGGCTGACGTCCAGGAATTCGTGGCGGCCGGCGGTCGTGGTCTCAACGTCACAGTCCCTTTCAAGGAACGAGCGTTTCGCCTCGCGGATATGTCGAGTGCTCGGGCCCGGGATGCAGGCGCAGTCAACACCCTGGTCGTCCGTCATGGGGGCCTGTTCGGCGACAACACGGACGGGATAGGCTTGGTGCGCGATCTCGGCCGCAATCATGGTTTCAGCTTCGCTGGCGCCCGGGTGCTCCTGCTCGGTGCCGGCGGCGCGGCGCGGGGTGTATTGCGTCCACTGCTCGCCGAGGGCCCGGCGCAGCTGGTCGTCGCCAATCGTACGGCCGCCAAGGCGCATGCCTTGATCGCTACAGTAGCCGCTGGAGATGCGCTGCTGGGTTGTGGGCTGGGCGAACTCACCGGTCAACGTTTTGATCTGATCATCAATGCTACGGCCGCGGGTTTGGATGCAAAAGTCCCGCAGATCCCAGCTGACTGCCTTGCCGACGAAGGTTGGACCTATGACATGGTGTATGCGTCGCAGTCGACTGCGTTTGTCGACTGGGGCCAAGCCCGTGGCGCGGCACGTGCCCTCGATGGCCTGGGTATGTTGGTCGAACAAGCCGCCGAGTCGTTCCGGCTATGGCGCGGTGTGCTGCCAGATACCGCGGCAGTGATTGCCGCCCTGCGTGGCGGTTGAGAAACAAGTTTTCTCCCAGCCGGCCGCTAGGGCGACAGTAGCGGGCCATTGATACGCCCTTGCCCAAGACCACTTTCTTGATTCGGAGATCGCCGAATGTCGTCGAACTTGTTGCGTATTCTCGTCGTGAGCAGCCTGGTTGCACTATTGATGGCCTGCAGCCAGAAGGCCGAACAAATGGCGACCGAGCTACTCGATCATGTGCCCGCGGAGACGCCGTATGTTTATGTTTCCGGGCGCAAGCTGCCACCTCGTCTAGCGGAGCGCATGGGGGACTTTTATGCCGCTCAACTGGCCTCGCAGCAGGCCTCCTTCGCGGGTATGCGCGAGCAGTGGGAGTCCTCCGCGCAAGCGAGCCAGATGCTCGATGATGTCCGGCCGATCCTGCAAGTCGTGGACGCTTTGCTGAAAGAGTTTGAAGGGCGGGATAGTGCCGAGAAACTCCGCGAGCTGGGAATCGAGCCGGTGACTCGATCGGTGTTTTACGGAATCGGTGTGCTGCCGGCGCTGCGGGTGGAGATCGCCGACGCCGATCGCCTGAATGCGATGCTCGATCGGGTGGAGCGGCGCACTGGCCGCAGCGCGCTGCGCGGTGAACTGAACGGTCAAGCCTATCGTCGAATCGATCTTGGCGCAGTCGATGCGGTACTCGCAGTGACCGGCCAGTACGCGGTCGCTGGCTTGCTGCCAGATGCATTGTTCGATCGCGATCTCCCTTTGTTGCTGGGCTTGGAGTTGCCGACCCGGAGCTTGTCTGACAGCGGAGCCATCCAAGCGATTATCGAACGCTACGACTTCACTGGATACGGCGAGGGCTTTATTCGACTTGATGAACTACTGGCTGTCCTGCAGGGTCGGGGCGAGGGACGAAATGCGGAAGCGATGCAGGTGTTGGTCAGCGAGCCCTTGCCCGTTCCCGACGCCTGTGTGCAGATGACGGACGCCTTGCTGGCCGAGATGCCCCGCTTGGTAACCGGTGTAAGCGCTGCCGACGAGCAGCGACTGGTCTCGCGCAGCATCTGGGAGAGTTCTCCGGATGTCGCGAGCTATCTGCAGGCGCTTGCTGCGCCAGTTCCTGGGGTCGGCGGCACATTCGATGGGTTACTGATGGTGGGTATGGGGCTGGATCTGCCACGGTTGCGCACGGCGCTGGAGGCATTGCTGCAAGAAGTGATCGAGGCAGGTCGTGGATGTGATTGGGTTGATGCAGCGACGCTTCAGGCCGCCATTCCCCAGTTGAATCTGGCATTGGGACCCATGACCGCCGGGATCAAGGGATTCAATCTGCTGATTGAAGACCTGGTCATCGACCGCGATACCTTGGAGCCGCGCGAGCTACATGGCGGCCTGCTGGCGGCAGTAGATGATCCGCGTGGAGTTTTTGGATTGGGTGCGATGTTCAACCCCGCGTTAGCGACCTTGCGGGTTCCCCAAGACGGTACGCCGGTCGATTTGCCGCTTGATCTAGGCTTGGGGCAGGCGACCTCCTCGCTGAAAATAGCCATCCAGGACAAAGCGTTGTTGCTGTTGTCCGGACCCCACTCCGCAGAACTCGCGGCGAATTTGGTGCAGTCGACAACCTCGACACCAAGCCCTTTGCTGGCGCTGGATTACGGTGTCTATCAACTGGTCGAACGCTTTGGCGAGGTCATGGAACTCGCGGCGCAGCGCCTTGAGGGCCAGGGCGAGGTAGAGACGGCCGAAGGGATACGTGATCAGCTCACTGGCTTCCGCCAGCAGGCCGCATTGTTCGAGCGGCTGCAGGTCGCTGTGTTTGCCAGTGAGCACGGTCTGGTGATGGATCAAGTTATGGAGCTGCGCTGACTCGGATACGGTGGAACGCTGGGGGTCCCGGATCGAGGGCACGGCCTGCAAGTGCACAAGCCCGACTGCGACCCCGCGGGCCGGCGTCAACCCAGTGCGCTGCGGTGGCGTTGCGCCAACTCGACATAGTGCTCTGCCGAATAGGCGAAATACGCCTGTTCGTGATCGGTCAGGGCACGTATCTGGCGCACTGGCGAGCCGGTATACAGAAAGCCTGAGCGCAACACCTTACCGGGGGGCACCAGACCGCCGGCACCGATCAGTACACCGGGCTCGATGACCGCGTTATCCATAATGATCGCGCCCATGCCGATCAGACAGTCGTCGCCGATGACGCAGCCGTGCAGGATCGCTTTGTGTCCAATGGTCGTCCGATCGCCGATCGATAGCGCTGCGCCGCCCGGCATGAAGGGACCATCGTGGCTGGTATGCAGCACTGACCCATCCTGAACATTGGTCTCCCGGCCGATACGGATGCGATTGATGTCACCGCGGGCCACAACGCCTGGCCACAGGCTTGTTTTGGCACCTATCTCTACGTCGCCGATCACCAGACAGGTTGGATCCAGCCATGCTTGTGGGTCGATGGCCGGTACTTGCCCCTCGAATGTGCGGATCTGGCTCATGTTCATCTGCCGACTTGCCGTTATAGTCGCGATACAAGTTACCAGCCCTTGGGAGTCGGCGAAATGGAAGTAGGCACTATGGTCCTTATTGGTGTTGTGGCATTGCTTATCGTGTATGCCATCGTCATCTACAACAATTTGGTCGGTCTCAAGCATGCGGTTAGCCAGGCCTGGTCGAACATCGACGTGCTGCTCAAACAGCGCCATGATGAGTTGCCGAAATTGGTCGAGACCTGCAAGCAGTACATGAAACACGAGCGCGAGACGCTCGAACAGGTCATGCGGGCCCGCGCCGCAGTGGCGAACGCGCGCGAGGCGCAGGATGTTGGAGGGGTCGGCCAAGCCGAAGGCATGCTGCGTGTCGGGCTGGGTAATCTTTTCGCCGTTGCTGAGGCCTATCCAGATCTGAAGGCGAACGAGAGCTTTCAGCATCTGCAGACACGTATCACCAGCCTCGAAAACACCATCGCCGACCGGCGCGAATTCTACAATGCTTCAGTGAATGCCAACAATGTGCGCATCGAGCAGTTTCCGGACATCATGGTGGCGCGGGTGCTCAATTTTCGGTCCGCCGATCTCCTCGAGTTTGCCACCGAGGAAAAGGCCGACGTCAACCTGCAGGGCCTGTTCCAGTAAGCTGTGGCGGACTGGCTCGACAGGCTGGCGCATGCGCCAGACCCATTCCTCGCGATGTGTGTGGTCTTGACCCTGATCGCGTTCGGGGCGGGCTACACTGGCCTGCGGCGTGCGCGGCATATCGAAGATGTGCCAACCGCCCGGGTGCGCTCGGCGCCGCAGGGCTATGTGGAGTTGATTGGTCACGCCAGATCTTTGGAGGGCGAGCCGATCATTGCGCCGTTGTCGAAGACCGAATGCTGTTGGTTCCAGTACCGAGTGGAGCGGCGCGGCGACAAGGATTGGCGGACGGTAGATTCGGCGACTAGCGACGGTATTTTTTTGCTGCGCGATGAGACCGGTGACTGCGTAGTCGATCCGGAGGGCGCTGAAGTGACTAGCCGCCACAAACAGCGCTGGACAGATGATGGAAGCGGTTGGGGTGGCCACGCGGTGCATGCTCGCCTGCCGAGTCTAGGCCGAACCGCCGATTTGGTAGTCAATATTGGTGGCAAGGTCCTGGAGGGCCTAGGTTCCGGTATGGGCAAGTACCGCTACACGGAATCGGTGATTCTGAACGGTGATCCGCTGTACGCCGTCGGCCAGTTCCACAGCGTTAGATCGGGTAACCAGGGGCACACGCGACGCGAATTGACCGGTGCTATCTTGCGCGAGTGGAAGCGCCAGCCGGAGACGCTGCGTGAGCGTTTTGACCGCAATCGTGACGGGGTAGTCGATCTGGATGAGTGGGAGCATGCCCGAGCCGTTGCCGACCGCGAGGCGGCCAGGGAACAACTTGAGCAAGATCACATCGCACCTATCCACACATTGAAGAAGCCGACCGACGGCCGCTATTTCTTGCTGTCAAACTTAGAAGAGTTCGCTCTCTTGCGACGCTATCGCTGGCGTATGCGAATTGGATTCTCCTTGTTTCTTGCGCTCGGCACGGCCGTGTCATTGATGATGTCGACCCGGCTCTGAGTGCGGAACCTGTTCGAATACCTGAGTTTGTCGTTCGGTTACTATCAGAGAAATTTCATTGGGTGAGAACATGGCCGTACTACCCAGCAAGACCGGTTCAACACAGATCGAGCTCGGCATCGCCGAGGACTCAGGCGAACGGCGCCCGGCCGACCGCGCCCTGGAGGCCTTAGCAGCGCTGACCCGGAACGCGTCGTTCGGTGGAGACCAATTCTCTGCACGCTGCGTCGAGTTTTTAGCAGCCACTTACCGAGTCGCCTATGCCCTGGTCGCGACTTTTCCCGACGAATCCCGGACGTCCTTGGAGACACGTGCTTTCTGCGCCGACGGCGAGGTGGTTGCACCCTTGCGTTATGAGTTGAGTGGCACCCCCTGTGCGGATGTGTTGATTCACGACCGGGTATTTATCCCCAGCGATGCCTGCTCCGCTTACCCTAAAAACGACTGGATGGCGCAACTTGCGATCCAGGGCTACTACGGTGCGGCATTGACTGCGCCTTCTGGTGAGCGCTTGGGAGTATTAGTGGTCGCCGATCGCCAGCCAATCGTCAAAGACGACTGGATCCATCCAGTACTCGGGCTATACGCCGATCGCATCGCACTCGAGCTCGGTCGGCAACGCGTTGACGGTGAGCTGCAGCTCGCGGCTAGCGTGTTTCGACATAGCCCGCAGGGGATCATGATTACTGGCCCCGATCACCGCATACGCAAGGTCAATGATGCCTTCCGGTCGATCACCGGGTGGCAAGAGAAAGAGGTGGTGGGTCGGCTTGACCGAATGCTGAGCGCCGGCCGGGATGATCCTGGCTTGCCCGACGACATTCAGGCCGAACTTGATTCGGACGGTATCTGGGTCGGCGAGCTGTGGAGCAGACGGCGTGATGGCGAGGTTTACCCTGAGCAGCGCACGATCGTGGCGGTCTACGATCCCGATCGCAGATTGCTGCACTACGTCAGCATGTTCAGCGATATATCAGCCGAGAAGTTCGCGACCGAGCGAATCCATCGTTTGGCTCACTACGACGCGACCACCGAGTTGCCTAATCGAGTACTGCTCCAAGATCGCTTGCTGCATGCGATCAACCACGCGACGCGTGGCAGTGGCCGCTTGGCCCTGCTGTTCCTCGATCTTGACGGTTTCAAGCTGATCAATGACACCTTTGGACATAGCGCAGGTGATGAAGTGCTGCGCAAGGTCGGCGTCCGTTTGTTGTCGCGTCTGCGTAAGGCCGATGTGGTGGCACGCATCGGGGGCGACGAGTTTGCCATAGTCCTCAGTGACATAGGCCAAGCGAGCGACGTGCAAGCAATCTGCGATCAGTTACTCGAGGTGATAACCGAACCCTATGAACTCGGTGGGCAAGAGAATCGAGTGACCACCAGTATAGGCATTGCGCTGTTTCCGGATGACGGTAGCGATGTACAAAGTCTACTCAAGCATGCCGACGCTGCCATGTACCAGGCTAAGGAAAGCGGCAAGAATCGTTATGCGTTCTACGAGCCGGAGATGAACCGCAAGGCCGAGGAGCGCTTGCAGTTGACCCGTCAGTTGCGCGACGCGATGGAGCAAGAGCAATTCAGTCTGTGTTATCAGCCGCAGTACGATCTGGCCTCTGGACGCTTGGTGGGGGTCGAGGCATTGACCCGTTGGCGAGATAGCAGTGGTGCCATGGTGCCGCCGACGCGATTCATCACGGTCGCCGAGGACAGCGGCCTGATCGTCAATCTGGGTGAGTGGGTATTGCGCGAGGCCTGCCAGCACGCGCAGCACTGGCGTGAACAGGGATTGGACTTCGGACGTCTGTCGGTCAATGTTTCGGGTCGCCAGTTCCAAGATGAGGGGCTGCAGGCTGTGGTGGCGGCTGCCCTCGAGTCGAGTGGCCTACCGGCCGACCGACTGGAGCTGGAGATTACCGAGAGCTGGGTGATGGAGGGCCCGTATCGGGCTGAGAAGCAGATGCGCCTACTCAACGACATGGGCGTGAACCTGGTGATCGATGACTTTGGCGTTGCACACTCGTCGATGGCCTATCTCAAGCGATTTCCGGTGCAGAAGCTCAAGATCAACGGTTCCTTTATCCGCGACATCCCGGCCGATGCCGATGATGCCGCGATTGTCTCGGCGATTATCGCGATGGGGCATAGCCTTGGCCTGCGGGTGGTTGCCGAAGGGGTCGAGACCACCGAGCAAAGCGCGTTTTTGCGCGGTACCGGTTGCGATGAAGTCCAGGGCTTTCTGTTCGGACACCCGGTGCCCGGCGATGAGCTGAACGTCTTGCTGCTGTATGGGCCAAACCTCGCCTCTTCTTGAGGGGTGGGCGCTCCAATTGCCAAGACAATCGCGGTAACCGTGCCCTGCCGCTATCTCTGGCTTCGTGTCAAAATCCGATGAATCGAATCGGACCAGACGAGAGTTCCCTATGAGCAATCCGCTGCTAGACGAGCCGGGCCTGCCGGCTTTTTCGAAGATCCAGCCCGAGCATGTCGAGCCGGCAATCGACCGCTTGTTGGCCGACAACCGACGTCAGATCGAGGCGTTGCTCGATCAGGTGCGCTCGCCGACTTGGGAAACCCTGATCGAACCGATCGAGGAGTGGGAAGACGGTTTGGAACGTGTCTGGTCCCAGGTCTCGCATCTAAACGCGGTGATGAACAATGATGCACTGCGCGCTGCCTACACTGCCTGTTTGCCCAAGTTATCCGAGTACAGCACCGAGATGGGCCAGAACGAGCGCTTGTTTGCAGCCTTCCAGATGGTGGCCGAACAGGCCGACCGCCTGAATGTGGCGCAGCGTAAGGTGCTCGAGAATGCGCTGCGCGATTTCCACTTGTCCGGCGTCGACCTCCCTGCGGCCGCGAAGCAACGCTTTAAGGAGCTCAGCCAAGAACTGTCTAGCCTGACCAGTAACTACTCCGACAATGTGCTCGACGCGACCAATGCCTGGAGCAAGCGGGTGGATGACGTCACTGCATTAGCCGGACTGCCACAATCGGCAATCGACCTGGCGCGACAGGTGGCTGAGCAGCGCGGCGAACAGGGATGGCTGTTGACCCTCGATTACCCGTCGTTTTTTCCCGTCATGACCTATGCCGAGGATCCCACGCTGCGCCGCGAGCTCTATCACGCATATCATACCCGTGCTAGTGATCAGGGCCCGCATGCCGGTGAGTACGACAACAGCGAGACGATGGAGCGCATCCTGGCGCTGCGCCACGAACAGGCTCGCCTGCTTGGCTTCGACAACTATGCCGAGTGTTCCTTGGCACGCAAGATGGCCCGCTCGACCGATGAGGTGGTGCAGTTCCTGCGTGACCTGGCGGTGCGCTCCAAGACGCAGGCCGAGCGAGAGTTCGCTGAACTAAAGGCCTTTGCTACAAACCGGTACGGTGTCGCGAATCTCGAGCCTTGGGACGTCTCCTACCACAGCGAAAAGTTGCGCCAACACCTGCACAGCATCACCCAGGAGGAGGTCAAACCGTATTTCTCAGTACCGCGTGTGATCGCTGGCATGTTCGATGTGGTTGGCCGCCTCTACGGGGTCAGGTTTCACGAGGTCGAGGGAGTCGATTCTTGGCATCCGGATGTCCGATTCTATGAAATCCGCGACCGCGATGACGTGCTACGCGGCCAGTTTTATTTCGATCTGTATGCGCGCCAGAACAAGCGCGGCGGTGCTTGGATGGGTGATTGCCAATCACGCATGCGAACGCCCAGGGTGGAGCAGATCCCCATTGCCTTTATGGTATGCAATTTTACTCCCCCGGTTGGTGATAAGCCCTCATTGCTGACCCATGACGAAGTCGAGACCCTGTTCCATGAGTTCGGCCATGGATTGCATCACATGCTGACCTGCGTGGACTATGCAGCAGTCTCCGGGATCAGTGGTGTGGCCTGGGATGCGGTAGAGCTGCCGTCACAGTTCATGGAGAATTTTTGCTGGGAGCGAGAGGCCCTCGATTTGTTCGCGGCGCATGTCGAGACCGGTGAACGGATCCCAGATGAGCTCTACCGACGCATGCGTGCGGCGAAGAACTTTCAATCGGGAATGCAGATGGTGCGTCAGCTCGAATTCGCACTATTCGACTTCCGTATCCATGGCGAGTTCGACCCGACTCAGGGCGGACGGATCTATCAGATCCTGGAGGAGGTGCGTGACGAGGTGGCGGTGCTTCGGCCGCCTGCGTGGGGGCGCTTCGCGAATGCCTTCAGCCATATCTTTGCCGGCGGTTATGCGGCCGGTTACTACAGCTACAAATGGGCCGAGGTGCTGTCCGCCGACGCGTTTTCATTGTTCGAAGAAAACGGGGTGTTCGACCAGGCGACCGGACAGTCGTTTCTGCGCAACATACTCGAGCAGGGTGGATCGCAGGACGCCATGGATTTGTTTATTGCCTTTCGCGGGCGTGAGCCGCGCATTGATGCCTTGTTACGCCACTCGGGGATCGCGGCCTGACCGGGCCGCGGCGTAGCCAGCGGGCAACCATGGTGTGCTGGCGGAGGGCTATCTCGGCATGGCGCCGGCAGCGCATTTCGGCCGTCATACTTTGGTTGTTGCTGTGTGTGCTCGCTGGGCCGGCGATGGCCGCCCATGTCACCGATAAGCTGGTGGTCGGTTTGTATCCTCAACCAGCGGCCGAGGGCACCCCCATGAGGTTGTTGACCAGCGGGACTCCGCTCGAGGTCCTGGAAATCAAAGCCGGCTTCAACCGGGTTCGCTTGGCCGATAACACCAAGGGTTGGGTCGAAGCGGACTATGTCACCGAAGAGAAACCCGCCAAGGCGGTATTGCTCGAGACCCAGGCGCGTTTACGCCAGATGGGTCTAGAGCTCGCCGCACTGCGCGCGCAACAGGAAACCGATAGCGGGGCTTCTACAACAGGGCCCGGCCCACCGCCCAGCGCTGACACGGCGCGTTTGCGGCACGCGCTAGAGCAGGCACAGCTGCGGATTGTCGAGCTGGAGCAGAACAGGGTAGGCAATCCCGATGATGTCACGGCGCAACGCCTGCTCGAACTGCAACAAAGTGCTCGGCAGGCCGCCGAGTTGCTGGCCGGCGCCCAGGGCCTGGAGTTACGCGAGCTGAAGCCCAGGCGCAGTGGGCTGATCAGCCGTTATCAGTCGTGGATCGTGGCGGCGATCACGCTATTGCTGGGGTTCGGGGCCGGTGTGGCCTTCATCGACTACCGCTTGCGCCGACGCCACGGTGGATTTCGGCTCTAGTCCCGACAGTCAATCGGTGCCGAACAGCGCCTGTTCGGTCGCATCGCACAGGATATGGCCGATGGTGATGTGCCCCTCCTGGATACGCGGTGTGTAGGTCGACGGGACCATGATGCAGTGGCGGCATAGTTCTGCCATCTGCCCGCCGCCCGCGCCGGTCAACCCCACCGACACCAGATCCAGCCGAGCGGCGGCGCTGAGCGCGCGCAGGATATTCGGCGATTTACCCGATGTCGAGATTGCGATGAATAGATCACCGGACCGCCCATTGGCCTCCAACTGACGGCTGAACACGCTCTCGAAGCCGTAGTCGTTGGCGATAGCAGTCAGTATCGAGGTGTCGGTGGTGAGTGCTATGGCCGGCACAGGTGGTCGGTCGCGGGTGAAGCGGCTGACCAATTCGGCGGCGATATGTTGGGCATCACCGGCGCTGCCGCCGTTGCCGGCGATCAGCACCTTACCGCCGTTGCGGTAGGTCTCGATGATCAGGTCGGCAATCTGTTCTATCTGGCTGATCAGTTCGGCGTCGTCCAGCATGCTTTCTTTGATTCTGATCGCCTCGCGTATCTGGCGGGTAATGAAATCGGACGGGAGGCTGGCCATGCGGGGATACCTGATCGGTGCAGCGCGGGGTGCCCGCGTTTTATGGGTGGATTCTAGCCTGCGTCCAAGCCTGCGTCTCGACCCGGTCGCTGCGGTCAAACCCGGCACCCAACCATTAGCGATCGCGTCGGCCGGGCCTCGAGTCAAAGGTCGGGCTCGATCCGCCCGGTCTCGAGTAGGCAGGCGATCCGCTGCAGGTTGGCATCCCAGTCATAGCGTTCCAGTACGCAACGTCGGCCGGCGGTATCTGGCACCCGGGCCGCGCTTAGGTGTCGGATCGCAGCATGGGCGAGCACACCCGCGTCCTCGCTCACAGTGGGCTCGAAGCCAGGAAAAGGTTGGATACCCGTCATCGCACCGGGTGTGGCTATCACAGGTAGCTGCATCGCCATCGCCTCGAGGACTTTGTTTTGGATGCCGCGCGCGATGCGCAACGGCAAAACCGCGGCCTGCGCATGGGCAAGGTAAGGCCGTACATCCGGGACGCCTCCGGTGACCCGCACGCCCGGTTGCTCAGCCAGGCGTTGCACCTCTGGGGTAGGATGTCGGCCGACGATATAGAACAGTGCATCGGCGACCATGGCACGGATCTTCGGGAATACTTCTTTGACGAACCAAGTGACGGCGTCGACATTCGGCCAGTAGTCCATGGCGCCGGTAAACACCAACGCAGCGCTACCCTCTGGGTAGGGTGTGGGGTAGTCTACTGCGGCGTCGAAAAAGTCGCTGTCCACACCCTGAATGCGATAGGTGACCTTGTGCGCGGATTCAGGGGCCAAGCTGCGAAACAACTCGGCCTCTTCCCGGGACACAAACACCGTGCTGTCGAACTCGCTGGCCATGGCCCGCTCGAAGTCCAGTAACTTGTCGGCTTCACGGCGATACAGCCAGCTCATGGGCCAGGCTTTGCGAGCGGCGTAACTGCGCCACTTTTCGGAGTCGACGTCCACCATATCGAACAGGGTGATGGCGCCCTCGGGGGTGCGTCCTGTGACGTACTGGGCCATCGGACCACTGAACACTACGATCCGTTGCGGCCGCTGATCGATCAGCGTTTTCCCCACCCAGTCGTACAGCCTGCGGCTACGCAAGTAGGGTAGCGACAACGGCTCTCCGCTAAGCAGGCCACGCAGGCTGGCAAGCCGTTCCCGTGCCGGGCGCAGTTCCACTGCGCATAGGTCGCGACAGTAGTCGCGTAGCCGGTCGACGTACTCGAGGTCGGCCGGGTCGTCGACGAAAGTCCCGAGGAATACGTCATAGCGCTCGGCCAAGAAGCGCAGCAGATGAAATGAGGCGATCTTATCGCCCTTATTGGGTGGATAGGGCAGTCGGTGGACGAGGAACAACAGCTTTTGATTCACAGCTAGGGTCAATTCGTGCTCAGTGGGTCGGTAGTGATGCCGATCGGCCCCGGTCGGCATGTTGTGCTAGTGGGCAGCACGGGCGAACGGTACAGTAGGTTCGATGGGTTGCAGGATAACACTATGAAATACCGCGATCTGCGTGACTTCCTTGCTCAGCTGGAGGGTCGCGGCCAACTGTGGCGCATCGCCACTCAAGTCGACCCCTATCTCGAGATGACCGAGATCTGCGATCGTACTCTGCGCGCCGGCGGGCCGGCGCTCCTGTTCGATAACCCCAAGGGGTATCGCATCCCGGTACTCGGCAATCTGTTCGGCACGCCCGAGCGTGTGGCTTTGGGTATGGGTGCCGAGTCGGTGAGCGCGCTGCGCGAGGTGGGTGTGCTGTTGTCGCAACTAAAACAGCCCGAGCCGCCGAAGGGCATGAAAGACGCCTGGGACAAGCTGCCGGTGTTCCGCAAGGTGCTCGACATGGCGCCCAAGGTGATCAAGGGAGCTGCCTGCCAGGCACAAGAGCTGGCCGGCGAGGCAGTCGACTTGACCAGCTTGCCAGTGCAGACCTGTTGGCCGGGGGATGCCGGACCCTTGATTACCTGGGGCTTGGTGGTGACCCGGGGACCAGAGAAGGCGCGCCAGAATCTGGGCATCTATCGGATGCAGGTAATTGGACGCAATCGGGTGATCATGCGCTGGTTGGCACATCGCGGTGGCGCCTTGGACTTCCGTGATTGGCAACGCGCCCATCCCGGGCAGCCGTTTCCGGTCGCTGTGGCGCTGGGCGCTGACCCGGCGACTATCCTCGGCGCGGTCACGCCGGTGCCTGACAACTTGTCCGAGTACGCCTTCGCAGGTCTGCTGCGCGGTGGGCGCACTGAATTGGCGACCTGTCTGACATCGGACCTACAGATCCCCGCCAGTGCCGAGTTCGTGCTCGAAGGCCAGATCCATCCCGGAGATACGGCGCCCGAGGGCCCATTCGGCGACCACACCGGCTACTACAATGAGGTGGATGAGTTTCCGGTGTTCACCATCGAACGCATCACCCACCGCGACGACCCGATCTACCACAGCACCTATACCGGACGCCCCCCCGACGAGCCGGCAATCCTAGGGGTCGCGCTCAACGAGGTGTTTGTGCCGATCTTACAAAAGCAGTTCCCTGAGATCGTCGATTTCTACTTACCGCCCGAGGGATGCTCGTACCGGATGGCGGTGGTTAGCATGAAAAAGCAGTACCCCGGGCACGCCAAGCGGGTGATGTTTGGCGTCTGGTCGTTCCTGCGCCAGTTCATGTACACCAAGTTCGTGATCGTGACCGACGATGATGTCGATGTGCGTGACTGGAATGATGTGATCTGGGCGATGACCACTCGTATGGATCCGGTGCGCGACACTACCCTGGTCGAGAGTACGCCGATCGACTACTTGGATTTCGCTTCACCGGTTTCCGGCTTGGGCGGCAAGATCGGCTTCGATGCCACCAACAAATGGCCAGGCGAGACGACGCGCGAATGGGGCCGGCCGATCGCGATGGACGAGGCGATCAAGGCGCGCGTGGATGCGATCTGGGACGAGTTGGGCATCAGCTAGTGGGCCAAGCGGATAATTCTGTAACGCTCAGAGCCACTGTGCGAGCGCGAATCAAGGCGCGTTTCGCAGGCAATGGCGCGCCCTTGGCAAGAAACG
>JANQRK010000016.1 GCA_028284585.1 Chromatiales bacterium | reverse complement strand
GGCGACAAACATCCTACCAATCCAGGTCAGCTTTCTTGCCTAATTTCAAAATCTTATCGAAGCTCGTCCACGCCACAATTCCTTAAGTCAGTGCCATTGAACTTAAGTCGGTTTTCTTGGCCACCTTGCCGTGCCGTGCAACGACACACTTGCGACACATAATCTGACGCCGGAAAGCCATTCAATTGTGCAATGCGTAGACTACCCGAGCCAACTGCTGAACTCAGGACCTGCATGTCGACCAACCCACTAGTCCGCACCCTCCGCTACCTCAACTGGTTGTGCAACCCATGGCATGGTTTGGATGCCGCACGCATCTACGAGCTGCTAGCCACCAGCTCGCCAACTGAGCACGGCCTCTACCTGAACCTCGGCTTCTGGCAGCATGCGAACAGCGTCGACCTAGCCAGCGACGCACTGGCGATGCGGGTCGCCGAGGCCGGCCGCATGGACAGCGACGACCGGGTGCTGGACTGTGGCTTCGGCTTCGGTGATCAAGACATACTCTGGGCACGGCGCTGCCGACCCCGCCAGATCATTGGTCTGAACGTGACCGAATCCCAGGTCGCGCTCGCTCGCCGCCGCGTCGCCGAGGCAGGGGTCGCCGACTGCGTCGATCTACGGCATGGCTCGGCCACGGATATGCCGCTGCCCGACGCTTCGGTCGACCTGGTCGTGGCATTGGAAAGTGCCTTTCATTATCGCACCCGTGAGCATTTCTTTCGCGAGGCCTGGCGCGTCTTGCGCCCAGGTGGGCGCCTGGCTACCGCAGACATCATCCCGATGCCGGCAGCTACCGATCGTAGAATGCGTCGCCGCCAGCGCATCTCCTGGGGTCTGGTCGCGAGCAAATTCGCGATTCCCACAGAGAACGTCTACACCCAGCCCGGCTATCGCTCGGCGCTCGAACGCAGCGGCTTTGAGTCGATTCGGATCGATTCCATCCGAGAACAGGTCTATGCGCCGCTGCATCATCATCTGCGGGCGCACCCCGAACGCCTGCAACGACTCCATCCGATCGCTCGCTTACCCGCTCGAATGACGCTGGGGTCCAGGCCAGAGAGCGTCTATGCCGGGCTCGACTACATCGTCGCCGAGGCGACCAAACCCAGCACTGACACCACCGCCGAGGGCGCCTGAACTTGGCCGGGCGCACGGCTGTCCGGTCAGTTGGGGGCCGCCGCTACTCCTTGGCCGCTAGGCTCCGTCGGACCAAGCCGGCGGTCGACGAGTCCAGGCCGGGCGAGCAACTCGCACGTTCCAGGTCGCCAAGGATCTCGCTCGCGAGCTGCTTGCCGAGTTCCACCCCCCACTGATCGAACGAGTCCAAGCCCCAGACGACGCCTTGGACGAAAATCTTATGCTCGTAAAGGGCGATCAAGGCACCCAGCACGGTTGGGGTGACCTGGTCAAGCAACAGCAGGTTGCTGGGTCGATTACCTGGGAAAACCCGGTGCGGTAGCAGCCGCTGGATCGCCGCCGCGTCGAACCCGTGCTCCTCGAGTTCGGCACGCGCCTCGGCCGCCGTGCGACCCTGCATCAGCGCCTGGGCCTGAGCCAAACAATTCGCGATCAGCTTGTCATGATGCCCGGTGAGGGCATAGTGGCTGCGCAGCGGCAGGATGAAATCGGTCTGCACCAATCGTGTGCCTTGATGGATGAGCTGGAAGAAGCTGTGCTGGGCATCGGTACCCGGCTGGCCCCAGACAACAGGGCCCGTTTGATAATCGACCGCTACACCATCGCGCGTCACCCGCTTGCCATTGCTCTCCATATCGGCTTGTTGCAGATAGGCCGGAAGAAAGCGCAGATTCTGATCATAGGGGATCACCGCCAGGGTGTGGCTGTGGGCAAAATTGCTGTACCAAACACCCAGCAGCGCCAAGATGACCGGCATGTTGTTTTCCAACGGTGCCGCGATAAAGTGCTCGTCCATCTCATACGCACCGGCCAGGAGTTGCTCGAAACACTCATTGCCGACCGCCAATGCGACCGGCAGCCCGATCGCCGACCACAACGAGTAGCGCCCGCCGACCCAATCCCAGAATTCGAACATGTTTTCGGGGTCGATCCCGAACTCGACCACGGCCGTCCGGTTGGTCGACACCGCCACAAAATGGCGCGCGATGGCTGCATCTCCGCCTAGCCCATCCAGACACCACTGGCGCGCCGACCGGGCATTGGTCAGGGTTTCCTGGGTCGTGAAGGTCTTGGACGCCACCACGAACAGGGTGGTCGCTGGTTGGAGCGTCGCGAGCAGCTGCGCCAACTGGGCGCCGTCGACATTCGAAACGAACTGCACCCGAAGATCTGGCGACTGATAGGCCCGCAAGGCCTCGCAAACCATCTTGGGTCCCAGGCTGGAGCCGCCGATGCCGATGCTGACCACATCGGTAATGCATTGCCCTGTATGGCCCAGCCAGCGGCCGCTGCGCACCGCCTCGCTAAAGGCGCTCATACGGTCCAGCACTGAACGAATATCGGGCATTACATCCCGCCCATCGACACGATACTCGCGCGGGCCCCGGTTGCGCAGCGCCATGTGCAATACCGCTCGGTCCTCGGTATTGTTCACCCGGTCGCCACGCACCATACGATCGCGCCAGGACACCAGATCGGCCGTCTCGGCAAGTCCGATCAGCAGCCCTAGGGTCTGTTCGGTGATTCGATTCTTCGAATAGTCCAGGTAGATGCCACACTGCTCGAGGGTGAAGCGCTGACCGCGCGCCGGGTCCTGCTCGAACAAATCGCGCATAGGCGAGTCAGCAAGATCGGTGGCATGCTGCTCTAAGGCCTTCCAGGCGGGAGATTGGTCGATTGGGGGCATGAATGGTAGCGCGGCAACTCGGTGTTCAGGGCGATAAACTTGGGCGCGGCGACAGCGGTGAGAATGCCGCACAGTATACCAGCGCGCTAGGACCTGGGTGCGGCTTTCAACACCGCGAGAGGCCGCCGAGCAGTCTCGAAGGGAGTATAGCGATTTGAGCGATCCGTTCGTCGATGCCTACATGAGGCAAGACAAGGCCCTAAGGGCACGAGTTAAGCTATTGGGCCAACTGCTGGGCGAGGTCATCAGCAGTCAGGCCGGCGACGATGTGCTACGCACGGTCGAGCGACTACGCAAGGGCTTCATCCAACTGCGCGATCAGCCGGATTCGGAGCGCTTGGCTCGGCTCAAGAAGCTGATCGCAAAGCTATCACCGGATGCCCTGCGTCCGGTGATTCGGGCCTTCAGCATCTACTTCCAACTGGTTAACACCGCCGAAGAAAGCTTCCAACACCGCCAGCGGCGCCTGATCGCGGCGCGCGGTGGAATGCTCTGGAAAGGCTCGTTCGATGCCTGCCTGCGCGACCTGAGGGAGCTCGGCGTAGCGCCGGACGAACTCCAGGACCTGCTCGAAGAGATCCGCTATATGCCGGTGTTCACGGCACACCCCACCGAGTCCAAGCGTCGCTCGATCATGCTGCAATTGCGCCGCATCTTCGAAAACAACAACGCCCTGGATGCACCAAAGGCCTTCGTCGACCACACGGATATCTATACCCGCCAACTGCGCACCAACATCCAGACGCTGTGGAAGACCGACGAAGTGCGGCCGTCACGTCCCGACGTGCGCCAAGAGATCCGCATGGGCATGTATCACTTCCAAGAGGCACTGTTCGATGCCATCCCCGAGTTGTACGCGCGTCTCGAGCGGGCGATCCACCGCGTTTATCACGACCACCCTGACTTCCAAGGTATCGATTTGCCGACGCTGCTGCGGTTCGGTAGCTGGATCGGCGGCGACCGCGACGGCAATCCAAAAGTCACCGCGGAGGCCACCCGCGAAGCACTGCTGACCCAGCACCTCACCATACTTCGGGTCTACATAGACCGCGTTGGCCAACTGGTCGGCATCCTGACCCACTCACAGCACTTCTGCTCCCCCAGTCCGGCCTTTCTGGCCAGCCTGCGTGAAGATGACGACTACCGCGAGCACTGCGCCCCCGAGTTGCCTGCCCGATTCCCATCCGAGCCCTATCGACGCAAGCTCTACATCATGGGGGAGCGGCTGCGGCAGGTTGAGCGACAGGCCCAAGCACGCAGCGAACGGCGACCCGTGGATTCCGAGAGCCCGGGCTATCGCAACGAAGACGAGTTCTTACGCGACCTGATCCTGATCCGCGACTCGTTGATCAGCCATGGCGACGCCAATCCGGCCAATGCTGAGCTGCTCGACCTGATCCGTCTTACCCAGACCTTCGGCTTTTATCTTGCGCAGCTCGACATCCGCCAGGAGGCCGGCGTGCACACGGATGCCGTCGCCGACATTCTTGCCTGTATTGGCATAGAGGCAGACTACGCAGCCCTCGACGAGGGGCGCCGCCTACAACTGCTCGGCGAGCTGATCGAGCAACCGCCAGTGATCCGAGACCGTTCTGAACTGGCCGAAATGACACGCGAAGTGCTGCGTGTACTCGATGTGGTCGCAGAGATGCAGCAGGCGATCAGCCCGCAGGTGATCGGCCGCTATGTGATCTCGATGGCGCACCGCGCTTCGGACATCATGCATGTGATGTTCCTGGCCAGCGTGACCGGCCTGTGCGGCCAACACGACGGGGAGTTCCGCAGCCGAATCGCGGCCTCGCCACTGTTCGAGACCATCGATGACTTGTCGTGCATCGAAGCCGTGATCTCCGAACTGCTCGATCTGCCGGTGTACCGCCGACTGTTGCACGAGCACTCCGGCATACAAGAGGTGATGCTCGGCTATTCCGACTCCGCCAAAGACGGCGGTATCGTGGCCTCCGCATGGCTGCTCTATCGCGCCCAGCAACAGGTCATCGCACTGGGTAAACAACGCGACGTGCGGATCAGATTGTTCCATGGCCGTGGCGGCACCATCGGCCGCGGTGGCGGCCCGACCCATGATGCGATTCGCGCGCAACCGGCAGGCACCCTGCTCGGACAGATCAAGTTCACCGAGCAAGGCGAGGTCCTATGGTACAGATACAGCAACCGCGAGACCGCGATCTACGAATTGACCATGGGATTGACCGGTGTGATCAGCGCCAGCACCGGGCTTGTTCGAGCAGTCGAAGCAGATGACCAAGGCTTCCATGCCAAAATGCGTCTATTGGCGGACACCGGCGAGGCCGCCTACCGCCAACTGACCGAGCAAACACCGGGCTTTCTCGACTATTTCTACACCGCCACACCGGTATCTGAGATCGGCCTGATGAATATCGGTTCACGCCCTTCACACCGCGCCAAAGGTGACCGATCCAAGTCATCGGTGCGGGCGATCGCCTGGGTATTCGGTTGGGCGCAGGCGCGCCAGACGTTGCCCGCCTGGTATGGGCTCGGGACCGCGCTCGAGACCTGCTGCCAAGACCAGCAAGGGCGCCTCGAGACACTGCGTGAAATGTACCATCGCTGGCCGTTCTTTCGCGCCTTGCTCTCCAATACTCAGATGGCACTGGTCAAGTCACGCATGGATATTGCCCGCGGGTACGCCGAGCTGTGCAGTGACCAGCAAACCCGAGACACCGTATTCAGCCTTATCGAGGCGGAGTACCAGCGGACCTGCAAATGGATCTACAAGGTGGCTGGCATCAACGAGCTGCTGGACGAGAACCCACTGCTGAAGACCTCGCTGGAACGACGCGACCCCTATTTAGACCCACTCAATCACATCCAGCTCGAGCTGCTGCATCGCTATCGCGACCCTGAGACGCGCGAAGTCGACCGTGAGGCGAGCCTGGATCCGTTGCTGCGATCGATAAACGCGATCGCCGGTGGCATGCGTAACACCGGGTAGACCAAAAGGGTCGCTAACGCGACACCTCGATGTTGTCGATCAGACGTGCCTGGCCGAGATGGACCGCTGCCAAAACCACGAGCTCGCCCTCATCGGGCACGGGCTCAAGCAGATCTGCCGCGCGGCGTATCGCCACATAGTCGGTGCAGAAGCCACTCTCGTTGAGTTCGCGCACCGCCTGGGACTGCAGGCCAGCATAGTCCGAGCTGCCTGAGCGCAGGATCTCGGCAAGGCCGGTGAGTACACGGTACAGGATCGGCGCGATAGTGCGTTGCTCCGGGGTCAAATAGGCGTTGCGCGAACTCATCGCCAAGCCGTCTGGCTCACGTCGTGTGTCGACGCCAATGACGCGTATCGGCATCGCCAGATCATCGACCATTTGCCGGATCACCATCAGTTGCTGGAAATCCTTCTTGCCGAAAAAGGCCAGGTCCGGCTGGACCATGTTGAACAATTTGCAGACAACGGTCGCGACGCCAACAAAGTGCTGCGGCCTTGTCACTCCGCACAGCAAGGTCGAGACCCCTGGCACCTCCACCCGGGTCTGCTCTTCGCATGACTTCGGGTACATCAGCTCGACCGCTGGCGCGAACAACAGATCGGCCCCCTGACTCTCCAGTAATTCAGCGTCGCGTTCTGGGGTTCGAGGGTAGCTATCGAAGTCCTCGCCCGCTCCAAACTGCAAGGGATTGACGAAGACACTCGCCACCACGCGGTCGGCCAGCGGGCGCGCAGCCTGCACTAACGCGAGATGCCCATCATGCAAGTTGCCCATAGTCGGCACCAAGGCGACGTTTCCACCCCGACGCCACGCATCCACCTGTGCACGCAGCCCTTGAATAGCGTCGATAGTGATCATGCCAACTCGTGCTCTTCCGCAGGAAAGCTGCCATCTTTCACCGCTTGCACAAAGGCGCTCAGCGCTGCCTGGACATCACCTGCATCGGCCAAAAAGTTGCGTACGAACCGCGGCCCATCATCGATGGTGATTCCCAGCATGTCGTACAGAACGAGGACTTGACCATCGGTCTCAGCACCGGCACCTATGCCGATCACGGGGATCGCCAAGCGGCGGCTGATGTCTGCCGCGAGCAAGCTGGGTACACACTCCAAGACCAACATTTGCGCACCGGCGTCCTGCAGCCCCACGGCATCGCGCTGTATGCGTTCCGCTGCCTCATCGTCTCGCCCTTGGACACGGTAGCCGCCCAGCTGGTGGATCGACTGGGGTAGTAACCCAAGGTGACCGCAAACTGGTACCGCTCGCGCCGTCAGATGGCGCACCGTTTCAAGCTGCGGCGCACCGCCTTCAATTTTGACCATGTGCGCACCGCCCTCCTTCATCAGCCGGCCTGCGGTGTCCAGCGCCTGACCTGGGGTGCCGTGGCTCATGAACGGCATGTCGGCGATGACCATCGCGCGTTGCCGCACGCGCGCAACATTCGCGGTGTGATAAACCATGTCAGAAACCGTGACCGGCAAGGTGCTTTCATGCCCTTGCACGACCATACCCAGCGAGTCGCCGACTAGGATCACATCCATGCCCGCTCGTTCGATCTGCCGGGTAAAGCTCGCATCGTAACTGGTGATCACCGCGATCTTGTCGCCGGCCACCTTCATACGATTCAGTGTGCTAATGGTAACCTTGCCCACCTGTCGCCCTCTATGTCGAATCCGACTCGACAGACCAGCCTCTGTCTATCGCCAGCGGGGGTGTGTTGAAATAGTGCCTGCCACTGGTTGGCGTGCAAATCGCTTGCAACAACGCCTGGTAATCGGCGTCGCTCTCGACCGGGTTGAAGACAGAGGTATCGACTATCAACAGCGATGCTTCATCATAGCGCCGGAAGAAGCGCGCGTAGGCCTCTGAAACGCGTGCCAAGTAGTCATCGGACAAGTCTACTTCGGCCGGTCGCGCGCGCTTGCGCACCCGTTGCATCAAGCTATCTACCGGGGCGCGCAGGTAGACCACGAGATCCGGGCGCGGCGCTTCCAACGCCATGTAACGGTAGACCTCTTGATAAAGCTTGAGTTCCTCGGCAGTCAGGTTCAACTCGGCGAACAGCGGATCCTTGGCGAACATAAAGTCGGCAACCAGACGCCGAGAAAAGAGATCACGCTGGCGCAATCCATCGAGTTGACGGCTGCGTTGCAATAGAAAATGCATCTGCACGGTAAAAGCGGCCGAGCGCGGGTCACGATAGAACTGCTCAAGAAACGCGCTATCGTCGACCTCCTCGAGCAGAGTCTTGTAGTCCAGGCTCTCGGCCAGACGCTGCACCAGGCTGGTCTTACCAACCCCGATCGGTCCTTCGACCACGAGAAACTCGGGTGCGCACGCCAAATGCTCAGCCACGACCGGTGCCCACTAGCCGACACAACCCGCTCTCGGACAGCGACGCAATCAAATCAGACACGGCGCCCATCCCCGGCACGACCAGATCAGGCGCAATGTCATACAATGGGATCAGCACGAAACTGCGTCGATGCATCTCTGGATGCGGCACCTGCAGGCGGGCCGTATCGATGCATTGCTCACCGTACAACAGGAGGTCCAGATCCAAGGTACGCGGCCCCCAGCGCTCGCCGCGTACACGGCCATGCCGGTGCTCGATTGCTTGCAGGCCGTCGAGCAGGCGATGCGGCGCCAAGCTCGTCTCGAGCATAGCGACTGCGTTGACGTAATCCGCCTGGCCGGCTGGGCCAAGCGCTGCCGAGCGATACAGGGGTGAGCGCTCCAACAGTCTACTATCGGGCAAGGCCTGCAGCTCGCGTGCTGCACGCGCCACATGAGCCTCCGGCCGATCGAGATTGCTGCCGATTCCGACAAAGGCGGTTTGCATGCGGGCACTCATTCCCCTTCCGTTGGAGCCGCCTTTGGCCGTCGACCACGCCGGCCGCGCCGGCCACGACGCCGCTCGGGTCCGACCGCTGGCGGCGTCGTCTCGGCCTCGCCTGCCTGGCGTTCCGTCCACCAGCGCGCCAACGCCGGATCGGCCTCACCGGCCGCTGCCCGCAACACGAGAAAATCGTAGGCTGCGCGAAAACGTGGATGACCCATCAAGCGTTGTGGCCGCTTACCGCGCGTATTGTTGAACCTAGGTTGCAGCATCCAGATCTCTTGCATCGGGATACTGAAGCGGCGTGGCAGGGCGACCTGTTGCAGTTGCTGCGGAAGCAGTTCGGCCGCTGCCTGCTGAATCGCCTCATAGGCTGCCGTGCCGGCCGCCTGCTTCTGTTCAGCGCGCCGCCGCACCGGCTCCCATAACAGCACCGCAAACAGGAATGCCGGTGTCACCGGCTGATCCTCGCGAACTCGGGCATCGGTATTCTCCAGACCCAGCAACACCAAGGTCAAAGGGAACTCCTGATCGAGCTCTGCAAGACACTGCTCAGTCGCAGGAAACAGGTGCGCGAACAAACCATACTGACGCAGCTTTTCGAATCCCCCGACCGCGGTACCAGCCAGAAAGAGTTTGAGCGCTTCCTCGTACAGCCGCGCCGGTGGCACCTCGCCCAATTGGGACGCCAATGCCGCAATCGGCGCCTCGGTACCGGGCGCCAGGCGGAAACCCAGCTTGGCGGCAAACCGCACTGCGCGCAGCATTCGAACCGGGTCCTCCCGATAACGGGTCTCGGGGTCGCCAAGTAGCCGCAGCACCCCATGTTCGAGGTCTTCGACACCGCTCGCGTAGTCGATTATCGAGAAATCGGCGATATTGTAGTAAAGCGCGTTGACCGAAAAATCGCGCCGCTCGGCATCCTGCTCGATGGTCCCGTACACATTGTCGCGTAGCAGCATGCCTTCATCGGTCTGATGGGTATCGCTCGCGGCCTCACCATGGGCGGCGCGGAACGTGGCGACCTCGATGATCTCGCGTCCGAAATGGACATGGGCGAGCCGGAAACGCCGCCCGATGAGGCGGCAGTTACGAAACACGCCGCGCACCTGCTCGGGCCGAGCATCGGTTGCGATATCGAAATCCTTGGGTTCCCGGCCCAGCAACAGATCGCGCACCCCGCCACCCACCAGATGCGCTTGAAACCCGGCTGACTTTAAGCGGTACAGGACCTTGAGCGCATTGGGTGAAATATTTGCGCGCGACAGCGCATGCTGATCACGGGGGATGACAACTGGGCTGGTGATGGCCGTGTTCCGGTGTCAGGTTGCAAGAATCCATTCTTATGATACACCGCCACCGGCTGCGGAGCAGCGCCGGCACGCAGCCTCCCCGGCCCCACAAACCTCAGGCTAGTTGGGGAGCGCCGCTACTGCGTGGCGAAAACAGTATACTGAGACCGTTCGCCAAGCGCCCACTCAGGCCATCGATGGAAAAGATCTACGACCCGCACGCGATAGAACAACGTTGGTATGCAACATGGGAGGATCGTGGTTGGTTCGAGCCCAGTGCGAGTGGTGAGCAGCCCTTTTGCATCATGATCCCGCCGCCGAATGTCACCGGTAGCCTGCACATGGGTCATGGCTTCAACAATACGGTGATGGATACCCTGGTGCGTTTCAACCGCATGCGCGGCCGACCCACTCTGTGGCAGCCCGGCACCGACCATGCCGGTATCGCCACTCAGATGGTGGTCGAACGCCAGCTCGAGGCCGCCGGTCAGACCCGTCATGACCTCGGACGCGACGCCTTCATCGGGCGGGTTTGGGAGTGGAAGGCCGAATCCGGCGGCCACATCACTCGGCAGTTGCGCCGGCTCGGTTCGTCACTCGACTGGGCACACGAGCGCTTCACGATGGACGATGGCCTGTCCGAGGCAGTCCGGGAAGTCTTCATACGGCTCTATGAAGAGGGACTGATCTACCGCGGTAAGCGCCTAGTCAACTGGGACCCGCAGCTACACACCGCGGTCTCTGACCTAGAGGTGCTGTCGGAGGAAGAATCCGGGCACATGTGGCACATGCGCTATCCACTGAGCAATGGTCAGGGCCACCTGGTGGTCTCGACGACGCGCCCCGAGACCCTGCTCGGCGACTGCGCCATAGCGGTAAACCCCGACGACGAACGCTACAAACACCTGATCGGCGAACGGGTCGAGCTACCGCTCACCGGTCGACGCATCCCGATCCTGGCCGACGAACACGCCGACCCCGAGTTCGGCACCGGCTGCGTGAAGATCACCCCGGCCCATGATTTCAACGACCATGAGGTCTGGCTGCGGCATCGCGACGAAAACGCGATCAGCGATCAACCCCACGGGGGCCTGATCAACATCTTCACGATCGATGCCGCGATTCGCGATAATGCGGCAGAGGAAGGCGCGCTGATCCCAGCAGCCTATGTCGGGCTCGATCGCTACCAGGCGCGTAAGCAAATCGTCGCCGACCTCGAGGCCCAAGGCCTGCTCGAGAAGGTCGTGGACCACCGCTTGATGGTGCCACGTGGCGACCGTTCCGGTGCGGTTATCGAACCCTTTCTGACCGACCAGTGGTACGTCAAGGTCGGCCCACTGGCCAAGCCCGCGATCGAGGCGGTCGAGAGTGACCGCATCCGCTTCGTACCCGACAACTGGAAGAACACCTACTTTGATTGGATGCACAACATCCAGGACTGGTGCATCAGCCGCCAGATCTGGTGGGGGCATCGCATCCCCGCTTGGTACGACGCCGAGGGCAACGTTTATGTCGGCCGATCCGAGGCCGAGATCCGTGCCCAACACCAGTTGGCCACCGATTATCCGTTGCGCCAGGACGAGGACGTGCTCGACACCTGGTTCAGCTCCGCACTCTGGCCGTTCTCGACCCTCGGCTGGCCAAGCGACAGCGAACGCCTCGCGCGTTTCTATCCGACTAGCGTGCTGGTTACAGGCTTCGACATCATCTTCTTTTGGGTCGCCCGAATGATCATGATGGGCCTCAAGTTCATGGGTGATGTGCCCTTCCATGACGTCTATGTGCACGGTCTGATACGCGACTCGCAAGGCCACAAGATGTCCAAGTCCAAGGGTAATGTGCTGGATCCGATCGACTTGATCGACGGCATCGGCCTCGAGGAGCTGATAGCCAAGCGCACCGCTGGGATGATGCAGCCACAGCTTGCGGCCAAGATCGAACGTCAGACGCGCAAGGAGTTTCCAGAAGGGATACCGAGTTTCGGTACCGATGCACTGCGCTTCACCTTCGCCGCCCTGGCCGCGACCGGGCGCGACATCAAATTCGACCTGGGTCGAATTGAAGGCTATCGCAATTTCTGCAACAAGCTGTGGAATGCCGCACGCTTCGTGCTGCTCAACACCGAGGGCCAAGACTGTGGCGTCGCGCCTGATGCCATCCTCGAGCGCTCGCTGGCCGATCGCTGGATTCTGTCGCGCTTGCAAACGACCAAACAGACGGTAACAGAGGCGATCGAAAGCTATCGTTTCGACCAGGCGGCACAAGCAATCTACGAATTCACCTGGAACGAATACTGCGATTGGTATCTCGAACTCTGTAAGCCTGTCCTGAACGATGATGGTGCTGACGACGCCGCCAAGCGTGGAACAAGACACACCCTGGTGCAGGTGCTCGAGTCATTGTTGCGCCTGGCCCACCCGATCATGCCGTTTATCACCGAGGAGATCTGGCAGCGTGTTGCACCGCTGGCCGGACGGCTGGAAGTGACTGACGCAGTCCAGGACAGCATTATGCGGCAGGCGTTTCCCAGCTTTCGAGCGTCGCTGGTCGACGAGGCCGCCGAGGCAGAGATGCAGTGGGTGATGCAGTTCATCCTCGGCATCCGCAAGATCAAGGGCGAGCAAGACATCAAGCGGGCCAAGCCGGTACCCGTGCTCTTGGCCGACAGCAGCAAGCACGACCAAGACCTGTTGGCCAAGCACCGCCCATTGATCGACTTCTTGGCCCGCACGGAGTCGATCACTGTGTTACCTCCCGAGGAGGAAGGACCTGAGTCGGCGGCCGCATTGGTCGGCCGCATGAAGGTACTGATCCCGCTCGCCGGACTGATCGACAAGGCCGCCGAATCGGCCCGGCTGGACAAGGAGATGGAGCGACAACGTCAAGACATCGAACGCGTCAAGAAGAAATTGGCCAATTCGGCTTTCGTCGACAAGGCACCGTCGGCCGTGGTGCAAAAAGAACGCGAGCGACTCGCGCGGTCCGAGGCCGCGCTGGCCGACCTCACAGTGCAGGCAGAAAAAATTCGCAGTTCGTGATCCGCGTTCTTCAGCGCATCACGATCAGGCGTAGCGCATCCAAGCGCACTCGGGCGGCCGCCAAATGTGCCGCGATCTGTTCGCGACGTGTGGCCAGTTGATCGATCTCGGCCTGCGAGACGTTTGGGTTGACCTGTGCCAGTTCGCTCAGGCGCTGCCACTCGGCCCCGAGCTGCGCCTGTGCCTCCGCCTGAGCATCTTGCAGCAATCCAGCCGCCTGGCCCTCGGCCCGCTCAGTCGCCAATGGTAGTAGAGACTTGATGCGCGCCGCCTGGGACTTGATCACTGTCTCGGCAAGCCGCCGATTTTGCACCAGGCACAACCCCTTTAGCTCGTCGTGTGCGAGCACTGCAGATCTATCCTCACCCGTGGCATCGAGCAGCATGCGCAGGCACGAGGATGGCAAAAAGCGTTGCACTTCGAGCCCTGGCGGCGCTGCGCACTCGACGATGAACAGACACTCGAGCAAAGCGCTACCAGTACGAAAATCTGGGTGATGGCAGACGCTGATCGCCGCCGTTCCCAAACTGCCGCTGCACAGCATCTCGATGCAGCCCTGTACCATCGGATGCTCCCAAGTCAGAAACTGCCGGTCTTCGTGGGCCAGCGCTTCGCCGCGCTCGAAGGTGACCGTCAAGGCCCCACCTACCAGGCCGGGAAAATGCTCATGCAACATGTGGCTACCGGGGCGCACCACGAGCGAGCCGCCCGGACCGGGCTCATGCTCGACACCAAAGGTGTCCCAAAAAGCGATCATGAATTCCTTCAGCGGCAGCATGGCATCATTGTGCGCGAGCTGTTCGAGCAGCTCGGCGCTGTGCCCGGGCCGAAACGAGTGCAACTCGAGTAGCCGGTCGCGGCCGGCCTCCAACTCGGCGTTGAGGTGCTGGCGCAGCGCGGTCGCATCCTCGATCAACGCCTCCGCCCGGTCGGGTTGCGCAAGCGCCATACACAAGGCTTCGCCGAGCTGCTCGGACACCGCACCGGCGGCCGGACACACCCCTTGTAGACTCTGCAGTCCATCGCGATACCAGCGCAGCAGTACCTCGCTCGCCGTGCCCTGCAGATAAGGGACGTGCAGCTCAATGGTGTCACGCTGCCCGATCCGATCTAAGCGGCCGATGCGTTGCTCGAGTAGATCCGGCACCAAGGGCAGGTCGAACAGCACCAGGTGGTGAGCGAACTGGAAGTTGCGTCCCTCGCTGCCGATCTCCGAACAAATCAAGACCTGCGAGCCCTCTTCGAGATCGGCAAAGAAGGCCGCCGCGCGATCGCGCGCGACGATCTCCATACCTTCGTGAAATACCGCGGCATGCAACGCAAAGCGATCCAGTAGACGGTCGCGCAATGCGATCACGGTCTCGGCCGCGGCACAGATCACCAGGACCTTGTCCGGCGCCAAATGCTGCAGCAGCCCATGCAGCCAGTCGACCCGTGGGTCGAAAGTCGTCCAACCATCATCGAACTCACGTTCTGGCGCAGCCAGCGCCGCATGCGGCCAATACGCCTCGGGCAGCGACAATGGATAGCTATGCAGTTGGCGCTGCGGAAAACCCTGGATGGCATGCCGTGTATTACGAAATAGTACGCGCCCGGTGCCGTGCCGATCGATCAAGCGATCGATCACTTGCTCCGGGGTAAGCTCACTGCTACCTCCCAACAACTCTTCCAGTAACTGCTGTTGCGGCCCCTCCAGTGGCCGCCCTTGCATCAAAGACGCGGCCAGACCGGCCAAAGGCACATAGGCCGTCTCCTCGTCGAGGAATACCTCGTAGTCATGAAACCGCTGCGGATCGAGCAATCGCAAGCGGCCGAAGTGTGCGGCCTTGCCGAGTTGCTCTGGCGTCGCGGTCAGCAGCAACACCGCCGGCGTGACCTCGGCCAGGGCCTCCACCAATTGGTAGCCGAGGTCACCACCCTCCTCGTCCCAAACCAAGTGATGCGCCTCATCGACGATCAGTAGATCCCATGCGCCATCCAATACCGCGCGTGCTGCCGGCGGCGAACTGGTCAAAAAACTCAGGCCGCATAGCACCCACTGCGCGTCATGCATGGGATTGTCGGCGTCGGACTGCTCGAAGCGCGCCTGATCGAACACCGCGAAGGCCAGATTGAAGCGCCGCAGCATCTCGACCAGCCATTGGTTGATCAAGGCCTCGGGGACCACCAGCAACACCCGCTGGGCACGTTCGGTCAACACCAGCCGATGCAGGATCAGGCCGGCCTCTATGGTCTTGCCAAGGCCAACTTCGTCGGCCAACAGCACACGCGGCGACAGCCGCGAACTGACCTCCGCAGCGATATAAAACTGATGTGCAATGTGGTCCACGCGCGGACCCTGTAGACCAAACACAGGCGAGCGCCACAGACGCGCGGCTTGGTCCCAAGCCTGGTAACGCAGGTTGAACCAGACATCCGAATCAATCCGGCGGGCCAGCAGCTTGTCTTGAGGCCTATTGAGTTGTAAGCGGTTGTCGAGGCGCTGTTCGGGCACGATACAGACCTGGCCCTGTTCATCCTCGCAGTGATACACCAGCAGCCCGGCGCGCTCGATCGCCCGGCAGACCCGGTACGTGCGGCCATCGCTGTCGCGAATGGCATCACCGTCGGCAAACCGCACCCGAGCCAGCGGTGCGCCAGCCACTGTATAGGTGCGTTGCTGCTCGCTGGCCGCGAAGTGCACCCTGACCTGCCGCCGGTCCGCCGCTTCTACCAGACCGAGACCCAGATCCGGCTCGGCTTCGCTCAGCCAACGCTGTCCGGGGACAAAGTTTTCCTGCACGACGGTATCCTAGGCAAAAGGTCGCGCATTGTACCCAGCAGCGGCCTGCATTCGCTGCGCTTTTTCTCGACCGAGTTGGCACCCCGGGCGGGAGGGTACGAAGTCACCCAAACGACAGCGGACCGGCGCGCTTTTCGCGCTCGCCTCGGCCAGCCGCCATCATGCCTTGGGCTTGGGGTTCAGCCGGATGCCGTCCTTGCGATGGGTTTGGCTCTCTATTTCCTCGATCTCGAAGCTGTTCTTCGGGAGCCACCAAGCGGCTGGCTGAAACGGTCCAAACGGAACAGTCGGCGTGCTCGTCATCGATCGGTTCATCAAAAACCCGACTGTCGTGCACACTAGTGGGCCAAGCGGACAATTCTGTAACGCTCAGCCATGGCACAAGCATTGTGGGCAAGGCGCAGTCCGCCGGGAATGGCAGGCCCTTTCCAAGGACGGCAACACAGCCCACGATGCTTGTGCCATGGCCCTTTGGGAGCCACTGTGCGAGCGCGACTCCGTGTTGCGTTTCTTGCCAAGGGCGCGCCATTGCCTGCGGAACGCGCCTTGATTCGCGCTCGCACAGTGGCTCTGAGCGTTACAGAATTATCCGCTTGGCCCACTAGGGCGGCTCGATAACTTCGAGCATGGTTGCCAGTTGCTGCTCAGAGCGATCCCCAGGAGTTCTTGCGGCGTCTGAGCCGCAGGTGGGGCAGGATCAGCCCTAAGATAACTCCGCCGACCACGACGCCTGCGCCGATCAGGAACCAGTTCTGTGCGGTCTTGTTTTCCAACTCGCGGTTTTGCTGTTTCACGTCTTCGACTTCGCGGGTCAGTGACGCCACCTGCTTACGCAACTCGTTGCGCTCGTTGGCGATGCGTACGGCATTACTCGAGGTGCGTTGCAGTGCGGCATACTCTTGGTCGACCAAGGTCTTTGCTTTCTGCAATGTGTCGTGTTGTTGGCGCAACGCGGTGTATTGTTCAGTCAACTGGGCCAGACGCACATTGAGTTCACCCGGCGCCGCTTTGAGTGCCTTGACCTCGGCCTCGATCGCGGCCAGCCGATCGCGCGCCACGGGCTGGTTGACGAGCATTCGGGTGAGCACAAATCCTTCCATACCTGATGCGGTTCGCACCTTGCTATAACCGCTCGCGCTGTTGCTGGACAGCACCGTGAGGCGCTCTCCAGTGGGTAGCATGCGCAGGATGCGGTGGGTCGCGCTTTCACCGCTGCGCAGCGTAATGCGATGTTCGTCAGTGATATAAGCAGTTCGGGCTAGTGCGCTGGCGCTTAATAGAATGCAAACGAGGGCTACGATTTTCTTCACTGAATCGATTCCGTGATGCGGGTATTCTGGTGTTGGCTGTTATCTGGGAAACAGATGAGGTGCTCTGCGTCTATCCGGACCCGAACGGCGCTGCCCAGAGGGTGATCGTGGTGGCTCGGAAACAGCGATAGTAGGCGTGTTCTGGTGGGCAATTCCAGTGTGTAAAGGATTTCTGCACCTTTGAAGGCCTTGTCCTTGACCACTGCTTCGATATCCCCTTGTTCATCGGGGACGACATCATCTGGCCTAATTAAAATGTCGACCTTGGTTCCGATGGGATATCGGCAGGGGTCTTTACCGCTCAGCGGACCCAGCTCGGTCGCCAATGCGTGGCTACTGTGCACGGTTCCGGGAATGAAGCGGCCTTGGCCAATGAAGTCGGCGACGAATCGATCACTCGGTTCGTGGTACAGGTTGTATGGGGTGTCCCACTGCAATATGCGCCCGTGGTGCATGACGCCGATCTTGTCCGACATAGCGAAGGCCTCGTGCTGATCGTGGGTGACCAGGATACCGCTGATGCCCTCTGATTTGAGCAAATCACGCACCTCGACACTGAGGCGTTCGCGCAGCTCGACGTCAAGGTTAGAGAATGGCTCGTCGAGCAAGAGTAGGGTTGGTCGGGGCGCCAGTGCACGGGCCAAGGCCACGCGTTGTTGTTGACCGCCCGATAGCTCATGGGGATAGCGTTCGCTGAGATTGCCGAGCCCAGTGGCATCGAGCAAGCGACCGACTTGTGCCTGGCGGTTGGCTGCTGGCTTCTTGCGCAGGCCGAAGGCGATGTTATCGCGCACCGTAAGATGCGGAAACAGGGCGTAGTCCTGGAACACCATACCGATCGATCGTTGTTCAGGCGGTACGGTCATCCCTGGCACAGAGATTTGCCGCTGGTCGATCATTATCGCGCCGGCCTGGAGCGGTTCGAAGCCGGCGATGGTGCGTAGCGCGGTCGTCTTGCCGCATCCGCTAGGCCCTAGCAGGCTGACGATCTCGCCGCGCTCGACGTCGAACGACAGGGATTCAATGACCGGCTCGCCACCGTAATCCGCTCCGATTGCATCGACCTCTAACAACGGCATGGGCTCCCAGTGTTCGCTGGCCGGTTGGCTATCCATCAGCCGAGCAGAAACTCCAGTAGCGCCTTTTGTGCATGTAGGCGATTCTCGGCCTCGTCCCATACCGCGCTGTCTGGCGCATCCAGCACCTCTGCTGTGACCTCTTTGCCGCGGTAGGCCGGCAGGCAATGCAGCAGCAACACGTCTGGCGACGCCCGTTCGAGCAGGGTTCGGTCGACCGTATATTGGGCAAAGGCCTGTTCGCGACGCGCTTTGTCCTCTTCTTGCCCCATGCTGATCCAGGTGTCGGTTACTACGAGATCGGCGCCGTCGACCGCACACTGCGGATCGCGCACGATGCGGCAGCGATTGCCACCGAGTGCCAGCATGTCCGGTGGTGGCTCGAAACCCTCAGGGCAGGCGATACGCAGATCGAAATCGAACTGACGAGCCGCATTGATATACGAATTGCACATGTTGTTGCCATCGCCTACCCAGGTCACGGTCTTGCCGTCGATGGCACCGCGGTGTTCGGCGTACGTCTGCATGTCGGCAAGCAACTGGCAGGGGTGGCAACGATCGGTTAGACCATTGATCACGGGCACGCTGGAGTGCCTGGCAAAGGTCTCGAGGTCTGCGTGATCGAAGGTGCGCATCATTACGCCGTCGACCATACGCGACAGCACCCTGGCGGTATCCTCGATCGGCTCACCACGACCGAGTTGGGTGTCGCGTGGCGACAGGAACAAGCTTGTTCCACCGAGCTGGGCCATGCCGGCTTCGAAGGACACCCGAGTGCGTGTCGAGCTTTTCTCGAAAATCATCGCCAGGGTGCGTTGCTCGAGCGGGGTGTGGCGTTGCTTGGCGTGATGCATCCGCTTGAGTTCGGTGGCGCGCGCTATCACGGCCTTGAGCTCTAGGGGATCGAGGTCCATCAAGGTCAGGAAATGGCGTACCTGGGTAGAATTCGTCATGCCGATAGCCTTTAGCTGGCGTTTGGCTTATGTCGCGGTGAGGAAATCGCGCACGATCGAGCCGACGGTCTGGATTAACTGATCGGCCTGCGCATCATCGATGATGAGCGGCGGCAGTAGTCGGATTACTGAATCTGCTGTGACATTGATTAGCAGGCCGCGTTGCATGGCCTGCAATACCAGTGTGCCGCAGGGCCGGTCGAGTTGGATGCCGATCATTAGCCCGCAGCCGCGCACTTCCTGTACCCCATCGACGTCGTCGAGGGCAGCCAGTAAGCCCTGTTTGATCCGGTTGCCCAGCCGTGCCGCCTGCTCCCAAAGTTGGCCAGTGCTGATCTCGCGGCAGACTGTCAGGGCTACTGCGCTGGACAGTGGGTTGCCGCCGAAGGTTGAGCCATGGTTCCCAGGGCCGAACAGCTCGGCTGCTGCCCCTTGCGCTAGGCAGGCACCGATGGGTACACCATTGCCGAGTGCCTTTGCCAAGGTCATGACGTCCGGTTTGAAGTCGTGGTGCTGGTAGGCAAAAGGCCGGCCGGTGCGTGCCATGCCGGTCTGAATTTCGTCGAGAATCATTAACCAACCGCGCTCGTCGCAGAGCTCGCGCACACCGGGAAGATAGTCCGACGGTGGTACATTGACCCCACCCTCGCCCTGGATAGGTTCGGCCAGAACCGCGACCACATCCGATTGGTTTGCCGCGACTGCAGCGAGCGCGTCGAGGTCACCGAAGGGCACGCGTACAAACCCCTGAACCAATGGTTCAAAGCCTGCTTGCGCCTTGCGGCTTCCGGTGGCGCTCAAGGTCGCGAGGGTGCGGCCATGGAAGCTGCTCTCCATGACCACGATCGCTGGGGCCTTGATACCTCGCTGATGCCCATACAGGCGTGCTAGCTTGATTGCGGCCTCGTTGGCTTCTGCGCCCGAGTTAGCGAAGAACACTTTGTCCATGCCTGCGAGTTCGGTCAGCACGTCGCCGAGTGCTTCTTGAGAGGCGATGCCGTACAGGTTGGAGGTGTGGATCAGTCGCCCGGCCTGCTCGCAGAGGGTCGAAGTGACTGCCGGATGGGCGTGGCCTAGGTTACAGACTGAGATGCCGCTCAAGGCATCGAGGTATTCGTTTCCCGCGGTGTCCCAGAGGCGCGCGCCGTCGCCGCGGACAAAGGTGACCGGCAGGCGTTGATAAGTGCTCATCAGTGAGTGACTCATCGGGCTGATGGGTGGCCTTTCGGGATCAGGCGCGGCCAGCTCGAGCTTTGCTGGTAACTCGGGCCCCACACCGGCATAGAAAACAAACAGGTAGCCCCACTTACCGGGGCGCTGCCTCCACTATTCTCCGCGCCTCACGTCTGCGCGGAAAACCCGAAAGGTTAACAAGGTTGATTAGCTCTAGCAAGGACCGGCGGCAGGCAAAATAAAGCCCGGCACAGGGGCCGGGCTCGAGAGCACTGGGTGCTGTGTTTTAGCCCGCGTGATTGGCGGCAACGAAGTCCCAGTTGATTAGTTTCCAGATCTCTTCGAGATACTTTGGCCGTGCATTGCGGTAATCGACATAGTAGGCGTGTTCCCACACATCTACGGTCAGCAAAGCAGTATGGCCATCGGTGATCGGTGTGGCGGCATTGGAGGTGTTGACGATTTCAACGCCTCCGCTGCTGTTCTTGACCAGCCAGGTCCAGCCGGAGCCGAAGTTGGTGGCGGCCGATTTGCTGAACGCTGTCTTGAATTCGTCAAAGGAGCCGAAGGCCTGATTGATCGCGTCGGCCAGCGCGCCGGAAGGTGCGCCGCCGCCGTTTGGACTTAGACAGTTCCAATAAAAGGTGTGATTCCAGACCTGGGCCGCGTTGTTGGAAATGCCGCCAGACGACTTCTTCACGATGTCCTCGAGCGACATGCTCTCGAATTCTGTCCCTGGAATCAGGTTATTCAGGTTGGTGACATAGGTATTGTGGTGTTTGCCATAGTGGAATTCCAACGTCTCTTGCGAGATTACTGGCTCCAAGGCATTCATTGCGTAAGGTAGGGCGGGTAGTTCGTGCGCCATTCTAATTAAGCTCCTTGGTGGGTTTACGTTACTTATGCTTGGCATTTCTAGCGCCAAGCTGCGGATTCTAGGGATGCCGTTGCGACGCTTTCAACCGTGCGGTGGACCGGTTGTTCGGGAAAGCCCTCTTCGACCAGCGGCGCGGCACTCTCGGCCATGCGCCGCGCGCCGCAGCTGGGACAGAAACTCCGGTGTTCACAGCTGAAAGCGACCAGGTGCTCGGCATGGCAACTGTCGCAACGCACGCGCAGGAACCCGTGCTCGAGACGCCGGCTCTTGAGGTAGTCCTCGAACTCCTGCTGCACATACCCCGGCAGGTCCGTGCCCTGCGCCGCCAGGTGCGCCTTGATTGCGGGATAGTATTCCTCGACAAGTTGAAAAAGGAGGGTGCGCTCCGGGCTGTGGCGCACATATGGCGGTGCGCCGACACCCGAACTGGCTTCCCTGCCAGCAGGCGAAGGCAACATGATCGCATCCTTGCGAAATCATCCTCGTGGCACATGTTGTTGCCGTCGCCGATCCAGGCGACGGTCGCACCGCCGATGTCGCCACGCAGTTCTAAGGTAGGTCTGCATGTCGGCAAGCAGCTGGCACGGATGCAGCAGGTCGCTGAGCCCGTTGATGACCGGCACCGACGAATGGTGCGCCAGGGTCTCGACGCGCTCGTGGCCGAAGGTTCGGGTCAGGATGCCGTTGACTATGCTTGAGATCACGCGCGCGCTGTCCTCGATTGGCTCGCCGTGGCCGAGGTGACCGTCGCACGGCGACAGGAACATTGCGTGCCCGCCGAGCTGGAACATGCCGGCTTCGGAGGATATCCGCGTGCGCGTCGACGACTTTTCGAAAATCATCGCCAGCAGCTTGCTGGCGAGCGGCCGGTGCTCGATGCCGCGTTGCAGTTGCCGCTTGGCCTCGATCGCGTGTGCGATCGGCTCGCGTTACTCGTCGCCGCTGAAATCCAGCAGGCTGATGAAGTGCCTGGGTACCATGTCAGTGATCCATGAATGCGTTGATGCTGGCGATCAGCCGTTCGCCAAGTTCAGTCGTCAGCGCGGCGTCGAGAAGATGATTTGCGGCGACTCGATCCTGCGCGCGTGCCCGTGAGCCGCGCGAGCTTGACCGCGGCCCCGTTGGCCTCGGCGCCCGAGTTGTCAAAAATGACCCGCGCCATGCCGGCCGCCGCGTACAGGCGCTCGGCGGGCCATTGCTGCCACGGAAAGCGTGTACAGGTTCGAGGTGTGCAGCAGGCTGGCCGCCTGCTCCTGCAGCGCCGCGGTCAGCGGCGGATAACTATGCCCGAGACTGGTGACCGAGATGCCGCACAGCGCGTCCAGGTACTGCTTGCCCGCGTCGTCCCACAGGTAGCAGCCGTCGCCGCACGCGAAGCCGGCCGGCAGCGACCGGTAGGCGGTAACGAGATGGTCGGACATCGGATCGAGGCTCGAAAAAAACGCTCGAACAAACAGCAATTTGCCGTGATTACAAGCTTTTTCGTGGCTGCAAAAAAACCACCCGCCGCGGCAGCGGGTGGCCGGCCGATTCGAACAGGCTTCAGAACGGAAAGCCGCCGTGCGCGTGGGCGGTCATCGACAGCAGCATAGGGATCGACAGCGCGGTGTTGGTGCGCGACGCCATCAGCGCCACCGACTTGGCCTTGGCGATGACCTCGGCATCGTGGGTCTGCCCGTCGAGGCCGAGGATCTTTTTCTGATTGGGCCAGATTAAGACCCAGACGTTGAACAGCATGATCGTGCCGAGCCAGGCGCCGACGCCGATGACGGCGGCGCCTTCCTGGAACGTGAAGGCCGCGTGCAGGATGTCGTACTGCCAGAGGATCCACGCGCCCGACAGCCAGGTCACGACCGCCGCCCAGCGGAACCACAGCAGCGCGGTCGGTGCGACGTACTTGTTGATCGCCGCCGGACCCGGGCCGCCACTCTTGGCCTCGGCCGCGGCCGTGGCGACGCCGGGAACCTGCACGAAATTGAAGTAGTAGAGCAGCCCGATCCAGGCGACGCCGGCGAGCGCGTGCAGCCAAACGCTCCAGCCGAGGAGATTGAAGCCCGCGCCGTCGGCAAAGATGATCATTACGATCACGGCGACGACGAGACCCGTGACGATGGTGCCGGTAATGGATTTCAACGGATTCATTAATGACTCCCGGTTATAGAGGTTATGTGGGTGCTTACCAGTGCTCCTTGTGAAATCACTGGCTCTAGGGCATCTGTAGGGTACGGCAGGCCGGGTAATGCGTGCGCCATATCTAATAAAACTCCTTGGTGGTTTTACGGTATGCGTGCTCGGCTTTAACCAGCACCAAGGTGCGGATTTTAGGGATGGCGCTGCGACGCTTGCAACCGTGCGGCGGACGCGGGAGTAATCATGATCGGTGGCGATCGCCGGTCAGTCCGCTAGGCTTGGCGCTGCCGGTCTGTAACAATCCTTCGTATGACACCGGCTGCCCTGAGTATTTTTGTGAGCCGTCTTGATGCCGTGTGCGATGAGATGGGCATGGTGCTGCGCAATGCCGCCTTCTCCCCCAATATCCGCGACCGCCTGGACTTCTCTTGCGCCGTGTTCGACGCTTCCGGCGAGCTGTGCGCCCAGGCGGCCCACATCCCGGTGCACCTAGGCAGTATGGCGTTCGCGATGCGCGACCTGGTCGCCGGGATCGAGTGGCGGCCGGGTGATCAGGTGCTCTTCAATGACCCCTATCTGGGCGGCACCCACTTACCCGATGTCACCGTGGTAGCCCCGGTTTTTGCGGCTTCCGAGTTGTTGGCGTTTGTGGTCAACCGGGCCCATCATGCCGACATTGGTGCTGCCTCACCGGGGTCGATGCCGATCTCGACATCGCTGGATCAGGAAGGCATCGTGATCGAGCCGATGCACCTGTTGCGGGGCGATGTGTTTGTGCACGAGGTGCTCAGGCAAGTGACTCAGTCTAGACACAATTGTGCCGAGTCCCGCGGCGATTTCGCCGCCCAAGTCGCCGCCAACCGGGCCGGCATTTCGCGTATGGAGCGTTTGATTGCGACCTATGAAGCGGTGGCCTTCGAACAGGGAGTGGCAGGACTCAATGCTTACGCCGAGCGGTTGGCGCGGGCAGCGTTGCGCACGATCCCGAGTGGTCGATACCGTTTTAGTGATTATCTCGATGACGACGGCCAAGGCCGACACGGGATTCCGATCTGTGTTGTCCTGACCATAGATGACTCCGGTGTCCTAGCCGATTTCGAGGGGACCTCGCCGCAAGTTGCTGGCAATGTGAACTGTCCGCTCGCGGTGGCGGCAGCAGCGGTGTTCTACGTGTTTCGCTGCCTGATGCCAGCAGATACCCCAGCCTGTGCCGGCGCATTCCGGCCGATCCGCCTATTGGCGCCCGCAGGTTGTCTACTCAATGCGCGTAGACCTGCCGCGGTTGCTGCCGGCAATGTGGAAACCAGCATGCGCGTGGTCGACGTTGTGCTCGGTGCCTTGGCTCAGGCCATCCCCGAGCGCATCCCGGCGGCGAGCCAGGGCAGCATGAACAATCTCGCCATCGGCAGCTCACGCGACGGGCACCCCTGGGATTATTACGAGACCCTAGGCGGTGGCATGGGCGCCGGGCCGAGTGGTGGTGGGTTGGATGCGCAGCACACCCATATGACCAACACCCGCAACACACCGATTGAAGTCCTCGAGACCTGCTACCCGGTGAGGATGCTGCACTATGGTGTACGCCGGGGTTCAGGCGGCAGCGGGCGCAGGCCAGGCGGTGATGGTCTGGTGCGTGAGTATCAGTTTCTGGCGCCGGCGCATTACACCCTGCTGACCGAGCGTCGAGAACGCGCCCCTTGGGGCATTGCCGGGGGCGCGGCTGCGAGCCCTGGTGTGAATAGCCTCAACGGACGGCCATTGGCTGCCAAGTGCGAAGGTAGCGCGGCGGCCGGCGACCGGCTGCGCGTCGAGACCCCGGGCGGTGGTGGTTATGGGGCAGAGGTACCACTTGGTGATGGCTGACCGGTTAGCAGCGCTGCGCTGCGGGATAGTGTTCGGGGATCCTTTAGATGTGCGGTATCTGCGGTGAGTTGCGCCTCGACGGCGCGGCGGTGGACTTGGCTCATATTGTGCGCATGCTGCCGGCACTCGAGCGGCGCGGTCCGGATGACGAGGGGACCTGGGTTGGCGACAGGGTGGGATTCGGCCATCGCCGTTTGTCTGTGATCGATCTCACAGCGCGCTCGCATCAGCCGATGCTCGATGCTGAATTGGCGCTGGTCTTCAATGGTGCGATTTACAATTACCGCGAACTTCGTGATCAGCTGCGGGCGCGCGGCCATGAGTTTGTCTCCGGCGGGGACACCGAGGTAATACTCAAGGCCTATCGCGAGTGGGGCACCAATTGCCCAGCCCACTTGCATGGGATGTTCGCCTTCGCGCTGTGGGACAGTGCGCGGCAGCAGTTGTTTTGTGCACGTGATCGGTTCGGTATCAAGCCGTTTTACTATGCACCGGATACGCGTTGGTTTCGCTTTGCGTCCAACCCCCAGGCCTTGCTCGCTGGTGGCGGGATCGATCCGACGATCGACCCTGTGGGTTTGCATTTTCAGTACATGCTGCACGCGGTGATTCCGGCGCCTACCACCATCCTGCGTGCGGTGCGCAAGCTCGAGCCGGCGCACAGTCTTACCATTGCGGCAGACGGCAGTCAGACTTTGCAGCGCTACTGGTCGCTGGATGCGACGCGCCCTGCCGTGCCACGCAGTGAGCAGGAGTGGGTGGAGATGACCCACGAGGCATTGCTCGCCGCAGTGCGCAAACGCAATGATGTTGCCGACGTGCCGGTCGGTGTATTGCTGTCTGGTGGCCTGGATTCGAGCCTGCTGGTTGCCCTGTTGGCGGAGATCGGGGTCGGCAAGTTGCATACCTTCTCGGTCGGTTTCGAAGATCAGCCCGAGGAGCGCGGCAACGAGTTCGAGTTCTCCGACCAGGTGGTCGAGCGTTACCAACCGATCCACCATAAATTCCTGGTGCCGAACGCGCAGGTGTTGGAACGCCTGTCACAAGCCATTGATGCGATGGCCGAACCTATGTTCGGCCAGGATGCGATTGCCTTTTATCTGTTGTCAGAACAGGTGGCGAGGGAAATCAAGGTTGTACAGTCGGGACAGGGTGCAGACGAAGTGTTTGGCGGTTACTTCTGGTACCAGCGGATGTTGGCCGATCGGAACGGCAGCCGCCTGGAACGGTTCCGGCGCTATTACTTCGACCGCGACCATGACGAGTTTCTGACCATGGTCGGTGAACGCTATCGAGGCGACGATCATACCGGTCGATTCGTCGAACGCCATCTGGATGATGCGCTATCGAGTGAGTTCTTGGATGCGGTGTTGAAACTCGACGTAACGACCTTGATTGTGGACGATCCTGTCAAGCGGGTAGACAACATGACCATGGCCTGGGGCCTCGAGGCGCGAGTACCTTTTCTCGATCACCAGTTGGTAGAGGTAGCCGCGCGCTGTCCCCCGGCGCTCAAGTTGCAATCATATGGTAAACACCTGCTCAAACGCATCGCGCGGGGCATCGTGCCGGACACGGTGATCGACCGCCCAAAAGGCTATTTTCCAATGCCGGCGCTGAAATTCGTGCGTGGAGACTTTCTCGACTTCATGCGCGCCATCCTGGATTCACGTGCTTGCCGCGAGCGCGGCTTGTTCGAGCGTAGATATGTGGAACGCTTGTTGAGTGAGCCGGAGATGCACCATACCCGGATCATGGGCAGCAAGTTGTGGCATCTGGCACTGCTTGAGCTGTGGCTGCAGCGCCATGTCGATTGCGCGGAGGGCGGGGCGATTGCCTGACTGGCATCGTGGGTAATCCATAGCGCGAGCTGCTAGACTCGCAGATCTTGAGCGGCCGGAGCCAACCTGGTATGAGCCGGTCAGCGCCAATACTGAGGTAATGATTATGGATGTGCTGGAAAGAATTAAAGAGCAAGTCGAGAACAACCCCATTCTTATTTATATGAAGGGGACGCCCCAGTTCCCGCAGTGCGGATTTTCCTCGCGCGCATCGGCGGCGCTGCAAGATATCGGCGAGCGCTTCGCCTATGTCAATGTGCTTGAAGACCGTGAGATCTTCGAAAACCTGCCGCGTTTTGCCGATTGGCCGACCTTTCCGCAAATCTATATTGACGGAGAGCTCGTCGGTGGCTGCGACATTACGCTGGAGATGCATGCTAGCGGCGATCTGCACAAGGCAATTGCCGAGGCAGCCAAGAAGTGGCCGGCGGCAGAGTCCGACAGCTAGGCGTCGCGTTGTGATCGGCGGCCTGCCGGGCAATCCGGCGGTGCCGTTGCCTAAGTCGACTGGGGTGCGTCGTCTATCACCCCAATGTATCTAAAGGCGCGCCTCAATCTGCCGCAACCGCAGCCAGCCACGGCCTGTCGTCGCTCATATCGTTCCAACGATTTACAATTGTGCAAAATAACTGTGCGGTCTTCAGGGTATCGTAGAGCGCGCTATGCGCCTGGTCGGCGTCCCAGTCGATGCCAGCGGCGATCGCACTGCGCGCCAACACGGTCTGCCCAAAGGCCAACCCGGCTAGGGTCACTGTGTCGAAGGTGCTGAAGGGATGGAAGGGGTTGCGCTTGTAAGCGGTGCGCTCGATTGCAGCATTGATGAAGCCCAGATCAAAAAAGGCATTGTGGCCGACCAAGATCGCGCGTTTGCAGTCACTCGCTTTGACCGCATGGCGAATTGGGCGAAAGATATGATCGAGTGCTGCCCGCTCTGCTACTGCCTCCCGAAACGGATGGTCCGGGTCGATGCCGTTGAAGGCCAGGGCCTTGGGATCGAGATTGGCCCCAGCAAAAGGTTCAACATGGCACTGCACCGAAGGACCAGGCTGCACACTACCCCGGTCGTCCATCTTGATCACCGTGGCGGCAATCTCCAACAGGGCATCGGTGTGCGGATTGAAGCCACCAGTTTCGACGTCGACTACGACGGGCAGAAAGCCGCGAAAGCGCTGACTGATCGCTGGGTTGAAGGCTTCGTCTTCCACGCGCGGCAGCATACCCAAACGGGGGTTGGATAGCGATGCGCTGGGGTAAGGTCGTACACGCCGGCGTGCTCGTGACGGCCCTGGTCATCGCGCAGTCTTGTCTGGCTGGGCGGGGTTTGGTCTACCAGGTCACGCGCGACGGCGTGCCCTCGGGCTTTCTGGTTGGCTCCATGCACAGCGGCGACCCCCGAGTGATCGCGCTGCTCGACCAGCTCGCGCCACTCATCGAGCAAGTCGATGTGGTGGCGATAGAGATCTTGCCGGATGCGCTGACCATGCTGGCGTTCGATGCAGCGACCAAGCTGCCATCTGGGCAGCGTTTGCGTGACCTGGTCGGAGACGAGCGCTTCGCGAGCCTATGCCCGGCGGCGACTCAGCGTGGCATCTCGCTGGATAAGTTCGATCGGCTCAAACCCTGGGCCGCTGCGGTGACCCTTGGCATGCCAGCCACCGACGATGGCCGGTTTCTAGATTTCGAGATCTATCTGACGGCACTGGACCGGCAGCGGCGTGTGGTTGGGCTGGAAAGCGTAGCCGAACAACTCGCCGTGTTTGAAGGCATGTCGCAGCAACTCCAGCTGGCGTTCCTCGATGTGTTGATCGCGGACCTGGATCATTTACCCCGGGTATTGGAGGAACTCACCCAGAGTTACGTCGAGGGCGATCTCGATCGGCTCGATCGCTTGTCGCGGGCACAGCACGAAGATATGCCGGTGGATTTGTTGCACTGGTTCGAAGACCAATTGATCGCGCGGCGCAACCAACGGATGGTGGAGCGATTGGCCAACTTATTGGAGCAGGATACTGTCTTTGTCGCGGTCGGGGCCCTGCATCTTTCGGGTGAGACCGGATTGCTGGCCGGCCTCAAGCGGCGCGGTTATGAGGTCCATCGATGGCCGCTGCAGGGCGTGCAAAGGTAGCTATCGAGGTAACCTGGGTGTGCCTATAATGCACGAAATTGCCCTCCGGCAGATTCATTAGCCGATGCCGTCGAACGCGAAGGAAAAAATAATGATGAGTAAGCCTGCTAGGCTCCAGTGGAGCGTGCTGATTCTGACCTTGGTGATGGCGATCGGAATCAGTGGTTGTGCGACCGGTCCCGATAAGGACCCGCGAGATCCCTTAGAACCCCTCAATCGCGCCGTATACGAATTCAACGATGTGGTCGATCGTTCAATCGTGAAGCCGCTAGCAAAAGGCTACAACGCCGTGACGCCAGCACCGGTCAATCGCGGAGTCACCAATTTCTTCAACAATTTGGACGACGTCCAGTCGGCACTGAACAACCTGCTGCAGTTCAAGATTGGCCGCGCCTTCAGCACGGTTGGACGCGTGGTGGTCAACAGCACGATCGGTGTACTGGGTTTCGTTGACGTAGCGAGCAATATGGACCTGCCGCGCTACGAAGAGGACTTCGGTCAGACCCTGGGCGTCTGGGGTATGGGTTCGGGCCCCTTCATCGTGCTGCCCTTCATCGGCCCGAGCAACGGGCGCGACAGCGTCGGTCTGGTGGTCGATTGGTTCACAGATCCGATCCAGCTGGTTGAAGACGATGCCGTGCGCTGGGGTCTGCGAGGGGTGGATCTGGTGGACACGCGCGCCGACTTGCTGAACGCTAGCCGAGTGCTGGATCAGGCGGCTTTGGACCCTTATTCCTTCGTGCGTGACGCCTTTCTGCAGCGCCGCGAGGATCAGGTCTACGATGGCAATCCGCCACTTGAGTAGCGGCACATAGATCGACCGCATTGCCGCTGAGGCACGGCGGCCCCCGTCCCCCTTAGGCTGCCAAATGAGGCCATGTCAGATCGCCGATGCCCCGCAAACGGGAGTACCCATCGGGGCCGAGCAGGTCGGCTTCATACTCAAAATTTAAGATGATTGTCTATATTTATTTTTTATATAAGTATTTGAAAAAAATATAAAAATAAAATTCACTATGGCAAAATCGCAACCTGTCTGCTTTACTTGCCCGCCAATGCGTCGCCTACCGCGCCACGCCGCCTTCCTCAACCGTCTGCGGATACCCATCAGCTTATGGCAGCGAAACCGGATATCGATCCTCAGGAAACCCAGGAGTGGTTAGATGCCCTTGACGGGGTGCTCGAAAACGAGGGCGCCGAGCGGGCCCACTACTTGCTCGAAAAGCTCATCGACAAGGCGCGCCGCTCGGGCGCCTATCTGCCGTATAGCGCCAACACCGCCTACCTCAACACCATTCCGCTGACCCATCAGGAGCCTTTCCCTGGCGATCGCTCGACCGAGCGTCGAATTCGTTCGTTCGTGCGTTGGAATGCGATGGCGATGGTGGTCCAGGCCAACAGGATCGCGACCGAGCTCGGCGGGCACATCGCCAGCTTCGCCTCCGGTGCCACCTTGTTCGATGTCGGCTTGAATCATTTCTTTCGCGCCACCAATGACAATCGGGAGGGCGACCTGGTGTTCTTCCAGGGACACTCCGCCCCTGGCATTTATGCGCGCGCCTATCTCGAGGGACGGATCAGCGAGGAGCAGCTGCACAATTTTCGCCAGGAGGTCGACGGGCATGGTCTGTCGTCCTACCCACATCCTTGGCTGATGCCCAACTTTTGGCAGTTTCCGACGGTGTCGATGGGCCTGGGTCCTTTGATGTCGATCTACCAAGCGCGCTTTATGCGGTATTTGCACCATCGCGGGCTGCAAAATGCCGGCGATCGGAAGGTCTGGGCCTTCATGGGTGACGGTGAGATGGATGAGCCCGAGTCGCTCGGCGCGATTTCGCTTGCGGCGCGCGAACGGCTCGACAATCTGGTGTTCGTCGTCAACTGTAATTTGCAGCGGCTGGATGGGCCGGTGCGCGGCAACGGTAAAATCATCCAAGAGCTCGAGGCCGTCTTCCGCGGTTCCGGCTGGAATGTGATCAAGGTGATCTGGGGGGGGTACTGGGACCCCTTGCTGGCACGCGACCGCGATGGGCTGTTGTTGAAGCGCATGGAGGAGTGTGTCGACGGCGACTACCAGGCCTACAAGGCGCACGGGGGGGCCTATGTGCGCGAGCACTTCTTCGGTAAGTACCCCGAGCTGGCGGCAATGGTCGCCAACATGACGGACGAAGACATTTGGCGCCTAAACCGTGGCGGCCATGACCCGATCAAGATCTATGCGGCCTACGCGGCGGCGATGCGCCATAAGGGGCAGCCGACCGTTATCCTAGCCAAGACCGTCAAGGGCTACGGCATGGGTGAGGCGGGCGAGGGCCAGAACATCACCCATTCGCAAAAGAAAATGGGCGAGGACGCGCTGCGCGCCTTCCGCGATCGGTTCAACATCCCGATACCGGACGATCAGATCGGCTCGGCGCCATTCTTTAAGCCGCCGGCGGATAGTCCAGAGATGAAGTATCTGCATGAGCGGCGCGCCGCGCTCGGTGGTTATGTGCCGGCCCGGCGCGCCGACGCGACCAAGCTGACCATTCCTCCTCTGGCGTCATTCAAGGCATTGCTCGACGGCAGCGGCGAACGTGAGATGTCGACGACCATGGCCTTCGTGCGTTTTCTCACCAGTCTGACCAGGGACAAGGGTATCGGTAAATTCGTGGTCCCCATTGTGCCGGACGAGGCGCGGACCTTCGGCATGGAAGGGATGTTCCGGCAGCTCGGTATCTATTCCTCAAAGGGTCAGTTGTACAAGCCGGTCGACTCCGATCAGGTGATGTACTACCGCGAGGACACCAAGGGACAGATCCTCCAGGAGGGTATCAACGAGGCCGGGGCCATGTCGTCGTGGATCGCTGCAGCCACGTCATACAGTAACAACGGGGTGACCATGATCCCGTTTTATATCTATTACTCGATGTTCGGTTTTCAGCGGGTGGGCGATCTCGCTTGGGCCGCCGGCGACATGCAGGCGCGCGGTTTCTTGCTCGGCGGTACCGCGGGTCGTACCACCCTGGCCGGTGAAGGCCTGCAACACCAAGATGGTCACAGCCACTTGCAAGCCGCCTTCATTCCAAACTGTCGGGCCTATGATCCGGCCTTTGCCTATGAGCTGGCGGTCATCCTGCACGACGGCATGAAGAAGATGTACGAAGAACAACACAATGTCTTTTACTACGTCACGGTGATGAACGAGAACTATGTACAGCCGGCTCTACCCGAGGGTATCGAGGACGGGATCATCCGTGGCATGTATCTGTATCGGCAGGGCTCGCGCAAAAAGAAACGCGTCCAGTTGTTCGGCTCCGGGACCATCCTGCGCGAGGTGATCGCCGCCGCAGCTTTGCTCGAGGATGAGTGGAAGATTGCGGCCGATGTCTGGAGCGTAACCAGCTTCACTGAGCTGCGCCGCGACGCCATAGACGTCGAACGTTGGAACATGCTGCATCCTATGGACAAGCCGCGCGTTCCCTACGTTACGCGGACCCTGGAGGAACAAAAGGGTCCGGCGGTGGCGGCGACCGACTATATGCGCAGCTTCCCGGAACAGATCCGCCCCTACCTGGGTGAACGGCATTTGGTGACCCTTGGAACCGATGGGTTCGGGCGTTCCGATATGCGTTCCCAGTTGCGCAAGTTCTTCGAGGTCAATCGCTATTATGTGGTGGTCGCTGCGCTCAAGGCGCTGGCCGATGTCGGCGATGCCGACAGCAGTGCGGTGGCACAGGCGATCAAGACCTACAAGATCGACCCCGAAAAGCCCAACCCGGCAACTGTCTGAGTGGCAGACACACCCCGAGCGCAGACAGTGATACGGAGACAGTGACGTGGCACAGATAGACGAAGTTTTGTTGCCCGACATCGGTGACTTCAAGGACGTCGAGGTCATCGAGATCCTGGTGCAGCCGGGTGACAAGGTCGAGGCCGAAGATCCGCTGATCACGCTCGAGAGCGATAAGGCCAGCGTCGAGATCCCCTCGCCTGGTGCTGGTGTCATCAACGAGATCAAGGTCGCGCTGGGTGATCGGCTCAACCAGGGCGACCTGATCCTCACGATGCAGCCAGAGGCGGCCGATACAAACCAGGCGGACGCGGCGCCGCCGTCCGCTGCGCACACCGACGTCGCGGATGCTACTGAGTCGCAGCCGGAACCACCGCAAGCCGCTGAGCCACCGGCTGCGAGTGAAACCCAGGCCGCAGCGGCCGACACCGGCACCGATACTGACAGCGTGGCCGATCCCGTGGTACGCGAGGTGTTGCTGCCGGATATCGGCGACTTCAAAGATGTCGAGATTATCGAACTGTTGGTCAGCGAGGGTGACCAGGTAGAGGCCGAGCAGTCCTTGCTGACCCTCGAGAGCGACAAGGCGAGTATCGAAATCCCGGCGCCGTTCAGCGGTGTGCTGAAGTCACTGTTGGTAAAGATCGGCGACCGTGTCAACCAAGGCGATCCGATCGCCCGCATCGAGAGCGTAGTCGCATCACCGGGCGGCGCCGATGCCCAGGCCAAGCCCCCTGTGGCCGCCCAAGCGACGGCCGCGGGTGGCGCGGCTCCGGCCCCAGCGGAGCCAACGGTAGAGCGCGCACCCGGCGATAAAGAGCTGCAGCGCCGACCGGTCATCGCGCGCCCGTCGGATGCGCCACGTGGTAAACCCCACGCCAGCCCAGGTGTGCGGCGCTTTGCCCGAGAGCTCGGCGTCGATCTCTACCAAGTCGAAGGGTCCGGTCCCAAGGGGCGGATCGTAAAGGCCGATGTGCAGGCCTATGTCAAGCGCACGCTCAGCGCCGGGACGGCCGCACCGGCTGGCGGTGCCGCGCCACAATTGCCCACGATGCCAGAAATCGATTTCAGCCAGTTCGGCGAGGTCGAGGAGCAGGAGCTGGGTCGGATCAAGAGGCTCAGTGGTGGCCATTTGCACCGCAGCTGGTTGAATGTGCCGCATGTCACTCAGTTCGACAGCGCCGATATCACCGAGCTGGAGGCATTTCGCAAATCACAAAAGGACGCGGCCGTGCGCCAGGAACTCAAGCTGACCTTCATGCCGTTTCTGATGCAGGCGGTCTGCAAGGCCTTGGGCGAGTTTCCCCAGTTCAACAGCTCCTTGTCGGCCGATGGGGAGCGATTGATCCTGAAGAAGTACGTCCATATCGGCGTTGCGGTGGACACGCCCAAGGGTCTGGTAGTCCCGGTGGTACGCGATGTCGATAGCAAGGGTAGCTTCGAGCTGGCCGCTGAGCTCGGTGAGATCAGCGAAAAGGCGCGCGCCGGCAAGTTGTCACCGACCGACATGCAGGGTGGATGCCTTACTATCTCTAGTCTCGGTGGCATCGGCGGGACCCAGTTCACGCCGATCGTCAATGCGCCCGAGGTGGCTATCCTTGGGATATCACGGGCCGCGATGCAGCCGACCTGGGACGGTGAGGGCTTTGTGCCGCGACTGATCATGCCGTTCAGTCTGTCGTACGATCATCGAGTGATCGATGGTGCCGAAGGTGTGCGATTTACCACCTATTTGAGTCAGTTGCTGAGCGACATTCGGCGGTTGTTGCTCTAGCTGCCCAGGGTGGCTTGCGCAGTGCCGTGAGGCCTGCAGATCCTTGTCGTGTGGAACGAGTGGATTGGAGTGTTAATGCTGGACTAACGATTGCGCAGGTTGGCCGAGTCGGCAGATTGCGTCAGGGACAGTCCGGGTGGACAGAGTGTTTGAGGAGCGTCTATGAGCGAGCAAGGCGGGGTAGCGGACATCCGCACAGAGGTCGTGGTTCTGGGCGCCGGCCCGGGGGGTTACACCGCGGCGTTTCGGGCCGCCGATCTGGGTAAAAAGGTGGTGATGATCGAACGCTATGCCAGCCTCGGCGGCGTCTGTCTCAATGTAGGCTGTATCCCTTCCAAGGCCCTGTTGCACACCGCCGAGGTGATCAACGAGGTCGCTGAGTTGGGCCACATGGGCGTGCGTTACACGCAGCCGAAGATCGATCTGGAAAAAATGCGCGCCGGCAAAGACAAGGTAGTCGGCCGCCTGACCGGTGGCCTGGCCGGTCTGGCCAAGCAACGCAAGGTGAAAGTGGTCACCGGGGTTGGTCGCTTTGCCGACCCGCGTCACCTCGAAGTGCAGACCGCCGACGGGGTGGTCCATGTCGAGTTCGAACACTGCATCATCGCCTGTGGCTCGAGCGCGGTGCAGATCCCGGGTTTTCCCAATGACGATCCGCGCCTGATCGACTCGACCGATGCCTTGGACCTGGCCGATGTCCCGAAAAAAATGCTGATCGTCGGCGGCGGCATCATCGGTCTGGAGATGGCGACTGTGTATGCCACGCTGGGTAGCGAGATTGATATTGTCGAATTGCAGGACGGCCTGATCCCCGGTTGTGACCGCGACCTGGTGAAGCCCTTGCAAAAACGGCTCAAGGGCCAAGTCAATAGTGTCATGTTGAAGACCAAGGTAGCCGACATCAAGGCCCAGAAGACGGGTCTGAAGGTAGCCTTTGAGGGCGACAATGCCCCCGAGCCTAAACTCTACGATCGGGTGTTGGTCGCAGTCGGACGTAGCCCCAATGGCAAGCAGATCAACGCCGAGGCAGCCGGTGTGCATGTCGATGAACGTGGCTTTATCACCACCGATGCGAAGATGTGCACCAATGTGCCGCATATCTATGCGATCGGCGATGTCGTAGGCAATCCGATGCTGGCCCACAAGGCGACGCACGAGGCGAAGGTGGCCGCCGAGGTGATCGCCGGACAGCCGGCATTGTTCGAGCCGATGGCGATACCCAATGTTGCCTATACCGACCCGGAAGTCGCCTGGATGGGTCTGACCGAGACCGAGGCCAAAGCCCAGGGCACTGAGATCGAAACCGGGGTTTTCCCGTGGGCGGCCTCGGGTCGTGCGCTGGGCATAGGTCGCGATGAGGGCCTGACCAAACTGATCTTCGATGCCAAGAGCAAGCGCATCCTCGGCGCCGGTATCGTCGGGCGCAATGCCGGCGAGTTGATCGGAGAGACCGTGCTGGCGCTGGAGATGGGGGCCGATGCCGAGGACATCGGGCTGACTATCCACCCCCATCCGACCTTGAACGAGACTATCTGCTTCGCCGCCGAGATGGCCGAGGGTTCGATTACCGATCTGCTGCCACCGAAGCGGCGTTGACGCGGCCCGGCTGGCTAGCCTGCATGTTGCCCAGTCGATCGTGAATGGCCGTGACCGGGTGGTCAGAGAGGCGGCAAAAGACCTATTCGGGGCGTATTCTGTCAGGGACAGTTGGTTCTCCGTTCCCAATCTATCCGGGCCCTCACTTGTCCAGTCGCGCTTGTATTTGCCCTTCACTCAAGCCATAGCGACGGTTGTGGTTTTCGCCCCAGGGCGGCGTCCAAACGCTGCTGGCCAGCATGATCGTCTCGGATACTGGTGCAAACTGCATGCTACGTCTGCTGCAGAGCCCAGGGGGGCTCGGCATGCTTGAGCTGCACACCCGAGTCGAGGGTGATCCGGGATCGCCGACACTGGTGTTGCTGCACGGTCTGTTTGGTGCGGCATCCAACTGGGGTTCGGTCGCCCGACGGCTGGCGTCGCGCTACCGGGTAGTCGTTCCCGACCTGCGCAACCATGGCCGGTCGCCGCACCATCCTGACTGCTCTTTCCAGGCCCTGGCCGGAGATCTGATTGGCCTGTTCGACGCCCAGGCGATCGATGCGGCGATCCTGGTCGGCCACAGCATGGGCGGTAAGGCTGCGATGCAATTCGCCCTGACCCATCCACAGCGGGTAACTGGATTGGCGGTGGTCGATATCGCGCCGGTGCGCTACGATCATGATTTCCAAGCCGTATTGGCAGGCTTTGACGCAGTCGACCTGACCCGGCTTGGTAAGCGGTCCGATGCCGATCGACAGATGGCCGCGCAGGTGCCGGACAGCGGCGTGCGTGCCCTGTTGTTGCAAAATCTGGTGAAGCGCGCCGATGGCTGGGCCTGGCGCTGCAATCTGCCGGCCTTGGCCGCTGCGCGGGCACGGATAGTGGGTTTTCCTGAGCACCCAGCCGGGGCGGTCTTTCCCGGCCCCACCGGCTTCATCCATGGGGCCTTGTCCGACTACATCACGGCCGCGCACCATCCCGCTATTCGACGGTTCTTTCCGAAGGCCTCGCTGTGCGCGGTGGCCGATGCCGGTCACTGGGTGCATGCCGACCGAACGGCGGCCTTCATGGCCTGCCTTGAGGGCTTACTCGCCGACTGCGACTAACCGCAGACCGTAACCGGAATCAATCGGAGCGCAGCGCCTCGACGGGGTCGAGCTGTGCCGCGCGCAGTGCCGGTGCGACACCGGCCAGCAGGCCGATGCCAGCCGCGATCGCCAGCGCCAGCGCGACGTAGCCCCAAGCGATCTGGGCCGGCAGACCGGGGACCAGGACGCCGATCAACCAAGCGCCTCCGGCCCCGATGACCAAGCCGGCGAGGCCGCCGATGGTCGCCAGGATCACGGCCTCACCAAGAAACAATGCGACCACCTGACCGCGCGGTGCACCCAGTGCGCGTAGCAGGCCGACCTCGGCGGTGCGCTCGTTGATCGAGATGGTCATGATGGTCAGGATGCCGATACCACCCACCAGCAGTGAAATCGCGCCCAGTGCGCCGACTGCCAGGGTCAGTACGTCGAGCACGTCGCCCAGTACCTCGATCATCTGATCCTGGGTGACGATGGTGAAGTCTTCACGACCGTGGCGCGCGATCAGTCGCTCCTTGAGGTACTCGGCGAGCTGCTCGGCATCGACACCGGCGTGGTAAAGCAGATCGATCTCCATCAGGCTGTCACGGTCGAACATGGCCATCGCGCGCACCACGGGCACATAGACAGTGTCATCAAGATCAAAGCCCAGCATTTGTCCCTTGGGTTTCAGTGTGCCGATGATGCGATAGGTTTCGCCACCGATCCGGATGCGCTCACCCAATGGCGAGCCTGTGCCGAACAGCTCGGCATGCAGCTTGCTGCCGAGGACCGCGAAGGCACGCGCGCGGCGCGGCTCGTCGTCGGGGAGAAAGCGCCCCAGCGCGAGACGGATCTGCCATACCTCGGGGGTCGCCGCACCCGTGCCGAACACAGTGGTGCGTCGGGTCCGCCCGCCGGCCTCGACCTCGGCGTTGCCCTGCACGAAGGGCACCACCGCGCGCACCTGAGGCAAGCGTTCGAGTGCGGCCGCATCGTCCAGGCTCAGCGGGCGCACGTTGCTGATGACCGCGCCGGACACGCCGAAGGTCTGCGTCTTGCCGGGGGTGACGGCGATCAGGTTGGTGCCGAACTGGGTGAATTCCGCGATCACGAAGCGTTGCACCCCCTCACCGATTGCGGTCAACAGCACCACGGCGGCGATACCGACTGCGATACCCAGCCCGGTCAGCAGGCTGCGCGTACGGTGCGCGAGTAGTGCGCCGCCGGTCAGATGGAGGAGGTCGCGGATGTGCATCTCAGCGCCCGGTCAGGGCATGCACTGGGTCGAGCCGGGCGGCTCGGCGCGCCGGCAGTACGCCAAATACCAGGCCGGTGAGCAGGGCGATGCCGACCGCTGCCAGTGGGGCCCACAGCGGTGCTGCGACCGGGAATTCCGGAAACGCGTGGCGCAGTCCGGCGATACCGATCAGGCCAATCGCCAACCCGAGCGCGGCACCGACGCCGGCCAGCATTATCGCCTCGGTCAAGAACAGCCGCAGGACCTGGCGTTCGGCCGCGCCCAAGGCCTTGAGTAGGCCGATCTCGGCGACCCGCTGCGAGACCGATACCAGCATCACATTCATGATCAGTATGCCGGCCACCGCGAGACTGATTGCGGCGATCCCGCCAACCGTAAAGGTTAGAGTGCGCAGGATGCGGTCGAAGGTGCTCAATAATGCATCCTGCGCGATGATGGTGACATCGTCTTCGCCGTCGTGGCGCTCGCGAATAGTCGCCCGTGCCGCGGCCTCGGCCTGTTGCAGGTCGCCCTTGCTGCGCGCTTGGATCATGACGCGAAACAGCCCAGGTGCGTTGAACAGGCTCTGTGCTGCCGCGACGGGGATGACGACCATGTCGCCAAGATTTTGGCCGAGTGACTGTCCGCTGCCGCCGATCACGCCGATTACCCGAAAGCGTCGATCGCTGATCCGAATCCACTGGCCCAGTGGGCTCTGACTACCGAACAGTTCGCGCCGCAGTTCGCGGCCCAGGACGGCCAAGTTGGCCGCCTGGGTTGGATCCATCAGCGGAAGTGCCTGGCCGCTGGCCATCTGCAGATGGCGGATCGCGAAGTAGTCCTGGGTCGCGCCGATGACGTTTACCTCGCGTTCGCGGCTACCGCGTGAGACTGGGGCATTGCCGATCGTGAGCGGTGCGACCCGAGTAATGCTGGGGTTGCGCAATAAGGCCAGGGCATCATCGAGGGTGAGGTCGCGCGGGGTCTCGCCGAACAGCGGTGGCGCGCCGCCCGTGGTTTCTGATCGCCCAGGTAGCATTATCAGCAAATGGGTGCCGAGCTGGGCGAATTCACCGATGACATAGCGCCGGGCGCCCTCGCCCAGTGCGGTGAGCAGGATCACCGAACCGACCCCGATGCTCATCGCCAACAACATCAGCAAGGTCCGGGTGCGTGCCCCGGTCAGCGATTGACCGGCGAAGCGCAGTTGGTCAAGTGAGCGCATCATGGTTTCGATCACCGACGATTCGTCCGTCTAGCATGTTGATGCGACGCCGCGCCCGTCGACCGACGGCCGGATCATGGGTCACCACCACCAGGGTGATGCCGTCGCCATTGAGCTTTTCGAGCAGCGCGACGACATCGCCGCCGGATTGTTGATCCAAGTTGCCGGTCGGTTCGTCAGCAAGCAGCAGGCGCGGTCGCATCACGATGGCGCGACCGATGGCCACGCGTTGACGTTGTCCGCCCGATAGCTGGTTCGGCCGGTGCTGCGAGCGCTCGGCCAAGTCGAGAGACGTTAATACTTCCCCTACCCGTTGCTGGCGTTCGTGCGGCCCTACCCCGGCCAACAGCATCGGTAGGCCGATGTTGTCTGCGGCGCTCAGGCGTGGCACCAAGTGAAAGGCCTGGAACACGAAACCGATGTAGTTTCGGCGCAGTTCAGCGCGTCGCTCCTCGGGTAGGCCCACGGTCTCGGTTTCCTCCAGTCGATAGGTGCCGGCGTCCGGGCGGTCGAGTAGACCCAAGACATTGAGCAGTGTCGATTTGCCCGAGCCGGATGGGCCCATTACCGAGATGTAGTCGCCGCTCGGCAGGTCCAGAGTCACGTCATCCAGGGCATGCACGAATTCGTCACCTACCCTGAATTCGCGCTCGATGCCCTGCAGTTGGATCATTGTGCCGTTGTTGCCTCGCGCCGCGCGGCCGCGCCGTCGGCCAGGCCGTCCTGGCCGACTGAGGTGACCACCAGCGCACCTTCCGATAGGCCGTCGAGGACCTCGGTGTGGTCCCAGTTTGCGGTGCCGGTGCGGACCTCGCGACGCGCGAGTCGTTGCTCATCGGGAAAGAACTGGAACACTTGGTTGCCATCGAACAGTGCCTCGGTCGGGATGCGCAACGTCGACTCGCGTACCTCGAGAATGATCTCGACATCTGCTGAATAGCCGGCCAGCAACTTCTCGATATCTGCCGGGTCAACGAACTCGACTTCGACATCAACGGTACGCGCTTGTTTCTCGATATCGACGACATAGTCAGCGATGCGGCGTACCTTGCCTTCGAACCGCCGTTGGCCGAAGGCATCGAGTGTGACACGTGCCGCCTGCCCCACAGATATACCGGCCACATCGACTTCATCGATCGGTGCGCTGAGATAGAAGCAGTCGTTGTTGATCAAGTCGATTGCCGGTGGCGTGGGAACGCCGACCGGTGAGGGTGTAACGTACTCGCTCAGCTCACCATTGATCTCGGCGATGACGCCATCGAACGGCGCCTGAAGACGTGTCTTGTCCAGCGTCGCCTGGGCGACGCCGACCCGTGCCGCGCTCACAGCCGCGGTGGCCTGGGCCGCTTGGCAAGCTGCGTCGGCCGCATCGGCTGCTGATACCGCTTGGTCGACACGTTCCTCGGATACTAACTTGCGTCCTAGCAGGCGCTGCAGTCGCCGCGCTTCGCGGCGGGCCTGCTTGGCCTCGATGCAGCGCGCGCGCGCCGTGGCATCGGCGCTAACTGCCTCCTGCCGGGTCAGCTCGAGTTGCGCGGTTAGGTCTTTGTTCCAGAGTTCCAAGAGCAGTTGCCCCTGTTTGACGCTGTCGCCTTCGTGGACGGGTAGTTGGGCGATTTGTCCTCCAGCACTGGGTGACAGCTTGGCACGCCGGCACGCGCGCACGGTGCCAGCGCGGGTATTCGCGACGGTCTTTTCGACTGCACCGCGTTGTACTGGCGCAACACTCACCGCGACTGGCTCGACACGTGTCAACCACCAGGCCCAGCCACCAAGCAACACCAGGATCGACAGGATCAGGATGATTCGGCGTGCCCAGGGTTTCCCGGCCATGATGCAAGCGCTCCGCGGGCTCGATCTACTGCAACCGATGGCAGTATCGCAGGTCGCGGCGGTGCCGGCGACCGCGCAGTGCGGCAGGGTGTAATGCGTTGCTTGGAGGCCGAGCGCCGCCGGTATACTGCGGTTTTACGCAGGCATTTTTCGCAGAGGCATGCTATGGCGCATTCAGACATCAAAAAAGTCGTTTTGGCCTACTCTGGGGGGCTGGACACCTCCATCATCCTTCGGTGGTTGCAGGAAGAGTACGGCTGTGAGGTGGTCACCTTCACCGCCGACATTGGCCAAGGCGAAGAGGTCGAGCCGGCGCGCGTCAAGGCCGAGGCGGCCGGCATCAAAGAAATCTACATCGATGATCTACGCGAGGAATTCGCGCGCGATTTTGTGTTTCCGATATTCCGTGCGAATGCGGTCTATGAGGGTGAGTACCTGCTCGGTACCTCGATCGCCCGGCCGCTGATCGCCAAGCGCCTGGTCGAGATCGCCAATGAAACCGGTGCCGATGCGATCTCGCACGGCGCGACCGGAAAGGGCAACGATCAGGTGCGCTTCGAACTCGGTGCCTATGCGCTCAAGCCGGACGTCAAAGTCATTGCGCCATGGCGTGAGTGGGATCTGATGTCGCGTGAGAAACTCATGGCCTATGCACAGCAGCATGGCATCGCAGTGGACTTCGCCCAGCAGGGCAAGAAGTCACCCTATTCGATGGACGCCAATTTGCTTCATATCTCGTACGAGGGAGGGATCCTCGAAGACCCCTGGATTGAGCCCGAGGCGGATATGTGGCGCTGGACGGTGTCGCCGCAGGCCGCGCCCGATCGGCCGGTTGATGTCGAACTGGACTACCGCAACGGCGACATCGTAGCGATCGATGGCGAGGCCCGAACGCCGGCCGAGGTCATGGCTCATCTCAATGCACTGGGTGGTACGCATGGGATCGGCCGTGACGATATCGTCGAGAACCGCTATGTCGGGATGAAGGCGCGCGGCTGTTACGAGACCCCGGCCGGGACCATCATGCTCAAGGCGCATCGTGCGATCGAGTCATTGACCCTGGATCGCGAGGCCGCACATCTCAAAGACGAGCTGATGCCGAAATATGCCAGCATGATCTACAACGGTTACTGGTGGAGCCCGGAGCGCATGGCCTTGCAGACATTGATTGATCAGACCCAACAGGTCGTTCATGGCCAGGTGCGACTGAAGCTGTACAAGGGCAATGTGATCGTGACCGGACGGCGCTCGGCCACGCACAGTCTGTTCGATGAATCCATTGCTACGTTCGAGGACGATGCTGGGGCCTATGATCAGAAGGATGCGCAGGGCTTCATCAAGCTGAACGCACTGCGCCTGCGCGTCGGTGCGCGCCGCAGCAAGCCGGAGCCGGACGCATGACGGGCGCGCTTTTCGGTGGCCGCCCTTGGGGGCCATGTGTCCGGTGATGAACGCCCCTCAGTCGGGATCAGTAGTTGCCTAATGGGGCTAGAGGTCCGCTACGATGGCAGTGCGAAACGCCATCGTTGGATCGTCGAGAAACTCGGTCAACATGTCGACTATCGGCCGATTTGTCCTGAAGTGGCGATTGGCCTCGGCGTACCGCGCCCGCCGATTCGTCTGGTCGGCACGCCGGATGAAGTGCGCGTGGTCGGTGTCGAGGACACAACGGTCGATGTGACTCAAGCACTCGAAGAGTTCGCACTCGACACGGCCAGTCGGCTCAGCGACATCAGTGGCTATCTGTTCATGAGCAAATCGCCGAGTTGTGGCATGGAGCGGGTCAAGCTCTACAATTCCAAGGGTTACGCAGAGAAGAAGGGTGTCGGTGCCTATGCACGGGTCCTGATGGAATGCCTGCCGCACTTGCCGTGTGAGGAGGAGGGCCGTCTTAATGATCCGATGCTGCGCGAAAACTTCGTCAATCGTGTGTTTGCTTATCGGCGCTGGCAGGACTTGCGCGCAGCGGGCCTGTCCGCCAAGGGATTGATCGACTTTCATGCACGCCACAAGTACATGATGATGGCGCACTCGCAGGCGGCCTATCGACGACTGGGTCGGTTGATCTCCAACCTCAAGGGCGTCGATCTAGAACATGTGGCCGATGCCTACGAGGCGGAATTCATGCTGGCATTGAAACGGCGCGCCGGGCGCAAACGTCATGTGAATGCCCTGCAACATATTCAGGGCTACCTCAAGGATCGCATCGACGGTGGTGACAAGAAGGAGTTAGCGGATAGTATCGAGGCCTACCGACGTGAAGAGGTACCGCTTGTGGTCCCGATGAAACTCCTACGCCACTATTTTCGCCGCAACCCGGACGATTACATCGATCGGCAGTGGTATCTCGATCCCTATCCCGAGTCGCTCGGCCTGCGTAACATCATCTGATGGAGGGTGCCTTCGGTATCATCGTCATCGGTGACGAGATCCTGAACGGGCGTCGGCGTGACCGTCATTTCGAAGCGCTCGGTGGCTTGCTACGCGCGCGCGGATTCAAGGTGGCCTGGTTGCGGATCTTGCCCGATGACTCAGACTATCTGGTCGCTGAGCTGCGACGCACTATGGCCGAGGCGATGCCGGTATTTTGCTGCGGTGGAATCGGCGCGACGCCGGATGATCGCACGCGCGATTGCGCGGCGCGGGCGGCCGGTGTGCCCTTGGAACCGCATGCCGGCGCGGTCGCTGAGATCGAGGCGCAGTTCGGAGCTGAGGCCTATCCGATCCGCGTGCGCATGGCGGAGTTGCCGCGCGGCTGTGATCTGATACCCAACCCTCATAGTCGGATTCCCGGTTTCAGTTTGCAGCGCCATTTCTTCATGCCGGGTTTTCCTGCTATGGCCAAGCCGATGGCGCAGTGGGTGTTGGACACTCATTTTGCGGACGGTGGGCCGGCCGAGCACGAGGTTGCGATACGGGTAAGGGGGGTCGCCGAGAGCAGCTTGGTGGATCTCATGCACGAGCTGTCGGCACGCTTCCCAGAGTGCAAGTTGTTCAGCTTGCCGCGACTTGCTCCGGAGCCGCTAATCGAGTTGGGGTTTCGTGGTCGCAATGACCTGCAGGGCCCGATCGAGGCCCTGGTCAGTGGCCTGGCCGCGCGTGGGATTCCTTACGAGCGGGTAGACTAGGGCCTGCTCACACTACACGAGGCGCAGCGACGGCGGCCGTTTTTTCGGCCAACGAGACGCTGCGAGCGTGATGTACTCACTGTACATGAGCGAGCAGCAACAAAGTTCGGCGGAAA
>JANQRK010000105.1 GCA_028284585.1 Chromatiales bacterium | reverse complement strand
CGACAGCATTTTGAAGCCGAAGCTGCGGGTCTTGCCGGTGCTCGATTTGGTCAAGAGTGGCATGCCGAGCGCCGACTTGCGGCCACTCTTTGGCGTGCTTAGCAGCGGCATGCCCAGCGCCGACTTGCGGCCACTCTTTGGCCGCGACAGGAGCGGAATGAAGCCGGTGGCTGCCCAGCTGTTGTCGAGAAGCGTGACGTCGGACCTGCCGGGCGAGAGCATTCCGATCCCGAGGGAGTCCGACAATGGGCTCGGGTTGCGCGGCGAGACGCGCACGGAGGTGTCGACGGGGATCGGATTGCCGGCCTCGAGAATGCCGACGGCGCGCTTACCCAAGCCGAAGCTCGCCTGCACCGAGACCATGTAATGTCCCTCAGCGAGCTGCTTGGTGGCGAGCGCTCGAAGACTCGCATCGAGGAACTCATCGTCGATGGCCTTCTGGACCGCATCCGCACCACCGCTCGGTTCGACCATGAGTACGGTGTCGAACCCGACCGCTTTCAATTGTTCCACGATGGAACGGGCAACGGCCTCTTCCTGGACCGCCTCCCCGCCGCCGTTCGGCTCGACCATGAGTCCGGTGTCGAACTCGTCCGCTTTCGTTTGTTCCACGACGGAACGGGCAGCGGCCTCTTCCTGGACCGCCTCCCCACCGCCGCTCGGCTCCACCATGAGTCCGGTGTCGAACTCGTCCGCTTTCGTTTGTTCCACGACGGAACAGGCAGCGGCCCCTTCATAGAATCGGACGTACGGGATCATCGGCTCCCCCCCCCTTTGTTGTTGGAATGGCAGCATTATGCCGTAAAGCCCTAATGGCGCCGGGCTTCATCAGCGATTAGCACTTCAATACGGCCATCCACCACCGGCGGCACCCGCCCAAAAGGCAGCGAACCAGGTAGTGCGCATATAGGAAGGATAACCGCCTTTTCGCCCGATGGCAGTCCCTGCTTGCGCACTTCGGGGCCTCCGGTCGGTCGTCGATCTGACCTGAGAAGTGACTCGGCGCGTCAGTTTGGGCCCTGAACCCGCCCAACCACCGCTCCGCTGGCGCCGGTCCGCGAAACAGGTATAAAGCTCGCTAACGGAACCCGTTTGATCGATCGTTTTGGGATGAAATATTTCCAGGGCGCTTCTGTTTTTGGTGCGCCGTCCGATACCACCATCGAGTTCCTGCTGAAGAACGGCCGCGTACTGGAACTGAACAAGGGAGACTTGGTCAACAGCCGCGGCGACAAGGCGACAAATTCTACGTCGTACTGTAAGGCGCCCTCTCTTTATACCAGTTCTATTTGGGCGAATTCGCGTTCATCCGCAATCACTCCTTTGGAGAAGAAATGGGATTTGTGGCGATGATCGCGTCGCACGATCGCACCGGCAAGGCGGTAGCCGCAGCAGACGGATACGTTTTGGAGATATCATGCAACCTGTTTCATGAGCTGCATGAAAACCCCCTCCTGACTTCGGATTGTGTCTGCTCCACCTGTCGAGGAAAATGGCACGCACGATTCGTGATGTCAGCAACATCATCGTAGAAAACCAGATAGATAAAAGCGTCCAGACAAGACAAACTGTCAGGCCCACACAAGGACGTCCTCTCGGCGCAGTTTACCGCCTTGACGGCGCGGCTACTGAACTCGCTGGACGCTCTGCAGATCGCTTCGGGCGGTACCTGGTAGCGATTCAGTAGCCGACCAAACGCCGGCTGTCACTAGTGGGGACCTCTAAAAATGCCTTCCATGGCATTTTTCTCGACGGAAGGGCCAAAACGCGGTTTTCGCCTTTCCTTCATTTTCAATCACTTGTCGTGACCGAAAATGGCAGCACATCCCTGTGCCGCTCGGGCACCTCTGTTTTTAGAGGCGCCCTAGTATTCGGTTTCGATACCACTTGGTACATCCCAACCCTTGAGGCGTCGCATATATACGCTTACCTTGCCGTCCCCGTAGTACCAGTATCCAAACTTCTTGACCGTTTTTTGCCGATCCGGCTCGCCGAGGATCCTTTTGACCTCGTAGTCACTCATGCCCTGGCTCAGCAGTTTCCAGTTGTGCGCCTTGCGCCAACCACCGGGAACAGGCTCGATCTTGCGTGCCGTATTGACCGGCACACCCTGATCCAGCTCTTTTTCCAACCGCTCGACCCGCATCTGCAGGTCATGGACCTGCTGCTTGAGCGTGGCGATGTCATCGCCCTGCGCTGCGCCGCCTGCGGCGGCAGCCGGTTGCACCACAAGCGCCGGGCAAAGCAGCAGCACAGTCCGTAAGATCGGCCCAAGGTTCGAATACAACATCTGACTGCAACTCCTGATACGACTGAATTGCCGCAGGGTACCAAAGCCGGGACCTTTGCGGCCACGGCAGACCGGCAGCGCGAAATCCGGAAGGGGGGGTTTAACAAGTTACCCGGTTACACCTCCGTGAACTGAGCGTAAGCAGTTGAAACAAAATAGCGAACCTCGCCAGGCCACGGCAAAGGCGGGCCGATCATTCTGTTACAGCGTCCAGGAAGGACAACCGCCTTTTCGCCCGGTGGCAGTCTCTGCTTGCGCGCTTCGGGGCCTCCGGTCGGTCGTCGATCTGACCAGAGAAGTGAATCGGCGCGACAGTTTGGGCCCTGAAACCGCCCAACCACCGCTGCACTGGCGCGCAATTCGCCCCACACCAGCCAACGGGCCAGCCACCACCAATGCCGCGCCGCTGGCGTCGCAGCCCCGGGTCGTACTCGACTGGTGATCCGACTCAGTCGAACAGACCTCGGCGATGCCGAAGTGCTGGTTGCGGGCATGGGCCGTGTCGGTCGCAGCGCCTACCGCACCGTGATCGACACCTACGGGGACAAGGTGTGCGGTTTGGATGTGAACACCAAACGTGTCGCGGCGCTTAAACTGCAAAACTACAACGTCGTGAACGGGGATGCAGAAGACCTCGATTTCTGGCGCACGGTTGTGAATTCTCGTCCGCGCCTCGTCATGCTGTCGCTCGCGGCGCATCTGGATGCCATGCTGGCTGCGCGCTGGCGAAAAACCGTGGGGTACAGCGGTCGCATTGGTGCGGTGACCAAGTATCAGGAAGATCGCGATGCACTGCTGGCCGCGGATGTTGACGCTGCCTACATTTACCATGAGGAAGTGGGCGTTGGTTTTGCCGATCATGTGGAGAAGCAGCTCTCCAATAAGTGGGGACAGCGCGCTAACGCTGGGCCTGATTGTAGTGCTCCACAGCAAGCTGGCCGGCAGGTCAGTCCTTATCCTTTTCCAGTTGTTCACTAAACAGGTCGCGCATCAGTTCGATGTTCTGTCGGTCCGCGTAGTTCGGGCGTATGGCAAATGCGATGGTGCGGTGCGGGCCCGGCTCATCAATGTGCAGGGCTTTCAGGTCCGAGCGGTTGTGCAGCAAGCTGTCCAACGCCATGGCAGGAACGAGGGTAGAACCCTTTTTGCCGACCACCATTTGTACCAGTGTGTTGAGGCTGGCTGAGGCAAATGAGTTGTCGACTTCTTCAGGAGCGAAGTCGCAGACAGACAACGCATGGCCCACCAGGCAATGCCCGTCGCCCAGCAGCATCAGATCGGAACCCTTCAGTTCGTTGCTGGTGATTCCCTGACCTGGTTCGTGAGCGCTGTCTGCATGGGTAATCCAGAAGAAGTCTTCGTGCCAGAACTCAAATGTCAGTAATCCCGGGGTCGCGAAGGGTAAGGCGAGTATGGCGGTATCAATGTCGCCATTGCGTACCATTTCAGTCAGTGCCTCGGAGCGTTCTTCGACGATGCGTAATTCCAGGGCCGGGTAACGCTGATGCAGGGCGGGCAACACCCGCGGCAGCAGGTAGGGAGCAATAGTGGGTATGACGCCCAGGGTGATGGGCCGGCTAAGCGGTTCGTTCTGAGTTTGTGCCAGCAGGCACAGATCATCAGCCTGAATTTTTATTTGCCGGGCCTGTCGCAAGACTTCCTTGCCCAGGGGCGTAACCAGGACTTTGCGCGTATCCCGCTCAAATATCTGTATCCCAAGCTGTTTCTCAAGCTCGGAAATCGCGGCGCTCAGGGCTGACTGCGATACGGCGCAGAGATCCGCGGCCTTCTTAAAGTGCCGGGTTTTCTCAACGGCCAGGGCGTAGTTCAGCTGCTTGAGTGAGACCACGTAATTATCCTAAAAAAACGATTATATAGTTCTATATTAATCATTTTACTGGGATTGTTGCACCCGTTAGTTTGGTTCCCGTACACACAAGCCGGCATGGGTCGGCCAAGGAGCAGAAACCATGGCTAACAGTAAGAAACTCACCACTGCTGCGGGATGTCCCGTAGCCCACAATCAAAACGTGATGACCGCGGGGCCGCGCGGACCGCAGCTTCTGCAGGATGTCTGGTTTCTGGAGAAGCTGGCTCATTTCGATCGAGAGGTCATTCCCGAGCGACGCATGCATGCCAAAGGGTCGGGCGCCTACGGTACCTTCACGGTGACCAATGACATCAGCCAGTACACACGAGCCAGCATTTTTGCCGAGGTGGGCAAGCAGACCGAACTGTTTGCGCGCTTTACGACAGTGGCCGGTGAGCGTGGCGCGGCCGATGCCGAGCGCGACATCCGTGGCTTTGCGGTTAAGTTTTACACGGACGAGGGCAACTGGGATCTGGTTGGCAACAACACCCCGGTGTTCTTTTTGCGTGACCCGCTGAAGTTTCCGGACCTCAACCACGCAGTGAAGCGTGACCCGCGCACCAATATGCGCAGCGCCAAAAACACTTGGGACTTCTGGACCTCACTGCCTGAAGCCTTGCATCAGATCACCATCGTTATGAGCGATCGCGGTATCCCGGCTACCTATCGCCATATGCATGGCTTTGGCAGCCACACGTTCAGCTTCATCAACGGCGACAACGAGCGGTTCTGGGTGAAGTTTCACCTCAAGTCGCAGCAGGGTATTCGTAACCTGACCGACGCCGAGGCCGAAACGATCATTGGTAAGGACCGGGAGAGTCATCAGCAGGATCTGTACAGCAGTATTGAAGCCAATGACTACCCGAAATGGACCCTGGCCGTGCAGGTCATGTCGGAGGAAGACGCCGCCAATGCATCCTTTAATCCTTTCGACCTCACGAAGGTATGGTCGCATGCGGATTTCCCGCTGATCGAGGTGGGTGTGATGGAGCTGAATCGCAACCCGGAAAACTTTTTTGCGGAAGTCGAGCAGGCTGCCTTCAATCCGGCCAATGTTGTGCCCGGCATAGGGTTCTCGCCCGACAAGATGCTGCAGGGCCGCTTGTTCTCTTACGGTGATGCACAGCGCTACCGGTTAGGTGTTAACCACCATTTGATTCCAGTTAATGCGGCTCGTTGTCCTGCCCACAGCTATCACAGGGATGGGCAGATGCGAACGGACGGCAACCATGGCAGTACGCTGGGTTATGAGCCTAATGACCAGGGCGAATGGGCGGAACAGGCCGAGTATGCCGAGCCGCCTCTGGCACTGGATGGTGCGGCGGATCACTGGAATCATCGTGAAGATGACGATTATTTTTCCCAGCCCGGTGATCTGTTTCGCTTAATGACCGAGAGCCAGCGCCAGGCGCTGTTTGAAAACACCGCCCGAAGCATGAACGGTGTTCCGAAAGAGATAAAGCGGCGGCATATACGCCACTGCCTTAAAGCAGACCCAGCGTATGGGGAAGGTATTGCCGCTGCTGTCGGCGAGTCGATCGAGGAAGCGCTTGGCTAGCAGGTGAAACCGTCGGGCCAGCCTGTATGGGCTGGCCCGACGGTTTTTGCGATCAGATGACGGCGACGCCAAACAGCATCGGATGCAGCCACGGCACCAGAGCGGAGGCGGCGGTGCCGGCGATGATGACCACCCCAGTGCATCTTGCCACCACGGCCGTTGGTCGTATCGCCCAGGTCGCCGCGGCGGATCAGCGATACCATGCTGATGAGCAAGCGAGTCTTCGATCTCGTAAAAGATTTTGGGACATCCCAACTGTCTTCTGGCTTGAGCCTTGGCGGTGGTTGCCCGCTGTCTGCTCAGCTTCGGCATCAAGGTGATCGTCCATCTCGGCGCTGAGCATCCGCTCAGCCAAGGCCTTCTTCAGATCACCGATCAGTCCTTCGGACCGCAGTACCGTTGCCGGGTCTTGGCCATCAAGCAGATCATCCAACATCTCGGCGCTGCATTGATCGTATGCCCAAGTAAGCTTTTGATCTTCAAGTTTTGCTTAGTTCATTTGAACCCGCTATCCCACCCGGCTATTGGCACCGGCCAGGGCTATTCCAGCACTACTCCAGGGCATCGCTGATCCGGTACAACAGGCGATCTTCATAACCCGTGATGATCTCCCTGTAGCCGCCTAGCTCGCGGTCCAGCGAAGGGTCATTGGTATCCACCAACAGTGGTCGCCCCTCCAGCGAACTGATCTTGCTCTTGGTTGCGACGATGACGATGTTATCCACCCCTGCCCCGCGTATAACCGCCGGTGAGAATTGCTGGTTTCCCCTACCGAAGAGAAAACCCTGGGCACCGGTTGCCGTAACCACGATAGAGACTGTACCCGGAGCGCCGGTAATCGCAGCCAGCAGCTCACTCTCGCTCACATCAGCCGCGATAACCTGCCTGTCGCGGATGACGTCAACACCGAGCAGCGTTCCCTCCACACCGATCTCACCGGCGATAGCAGCGGTGGTCGTACCGGGCCCCAGCAGGTAGGTGCGCTTGCTATCCATTGTCTCTGCCACCCACGCGGCTATGTCGGCAGCGGCAAGCTCGGGATCTTCGCGCCCACCTACCTTGGTAGATTGCAAGAAGCGTCCCTCAGAGGGGACCAGCAGATCCCCGTAGAACCTGCTTTTTACCTCCCCTCTGCGCAGTGCGTCTTCATCGATATCACGGACCTCCCGCGGGTGCAGTCCAACCAGCCCTCCCCGCGCCAGTTGCAGCAACAGCTCTCCGGCCGCCTCGGGAGAGATTGCGAACACACCCGACTGCATTTTCACGCCAGCCGGAATGCCCAAGGCGGGAAAGTCGCTGCCCACTGCGTCATGGATATCCCTGGCCGTGCCGTCGCCGCCAACGAACACCAGCAGGTCAACGCCCGCCTCCGCCAGTGCCCTAGCTGCCCTTCGGGAGTCCTCGGGGCCAGGCAATTCGCAGTCATAGGTACCTATGGCAGCAGCGACCAGTCCTGCCTGCTCAACGGCCTCTGCTCCCATGGCCCCGCCCCAGCAGCTGACCTGCACGAGATCCTTGTTGTCAGCGAGTATCCTCAGCGCACGCAGTGCCCTTTCCTGGGAGCGGCCGGTACCTCCCTTCAGGGCGACCTCTCTTGCCGTGTCGCCGTCACTGCCTTTCATGGCAAGGCTGCCGCCCAACCCCGCCAGTGGATTGATGAGAAGACCGATATGCAGTGGCGCGCTCACGTGTTCAACTCCCTCAGATCGCACCCCAGAGCTGAAAGGAGTTCACACGGCTCGACGTCCAGTTCACCGGCCGCCATGCTGCTGCCGGCGAGTTCGCGGCGTACGCGATAATCTTTGTGCAACTGGTCAAACGCCTGTGCGGTACCCGTAGTTCCCTCCCAGACATCCAGGATTGTGTCAGGGCCACGGCCTGACTCGAGGACCGACAACAGCGCCTCAATGTCAACGACCGCTCCCCGGCTGGCGTTAACAAGCAGTGTATCCTCGTTCATCTCCTGCAATTGCGATGCCCCGATAAGGTGACGACTGGGCCAGGGCTGTCTATCCGTCAGCTCCGCGTGCACGCTCACTACATTACTCGACAGGACGTTTACCAGTGGCACTCCGCGGGGAAGTATCGAATCGTCCAGCCAGGGTTCGTGTACACTGGCCCGGATACCAAGGGCATGCAGGCGTTGTTCCAGCAATCGGCCAAGATGTCCGTAGCCTATGATGCCCCCTGCCAACAATTTTTGCAGGTGCTGCCCCACCGCACAGATGCCGGCCAAGACATACTCAACAACGGAGTTGGCGTTCGACCCGGGAGCTGCAGCGAAAAGGTATGCCAGCAGCACCCAGGAAGTCCTGGTCTATGTGGTCTGTACCACCGGACGTATAGGAAGCATAACTGCCTTTTTGCCTGTTAACAGTTCCTGGTTGCGCCCTTAGGAGCCTACGGTCAGTTGTCGATCCGACTCGAAAAGTGACTTGGCGCGACAGTTTTGGCCCTGAATCCGCCCAACCACCGCTCAGCTGACGCGCTTTTTTCCTGCGCACCTGCCACCCGGCCAGCCTCCACCCTTGCCGTGCCGCTAACGCCACAGCCCGAACGAGGTCATCATGGAGTCACCCCGTCTCGTCGAACAGCCCCCGCCGCGGCGGCGCCCACCATGGCGGCCGCTACAGGGCTTCTGGTTCCGACGCTTTCGCAGCCAGGTGGGTGAGAACAAATCACCGTCATTAACCGCACCCGAGACGAGACCAGGGCCAATGTATTTGATTACATCGAGCGATTCCACAACTCAAGAATGCGGGGTAGAGTCGCTAAGCAGGATCAGAAGTTTTCAGCCGTTTTCAAACCGTCCGTGGAGACGGGGTAAAACCCGAGTTTGCGGCAAATCACGAAGACGAGAAGGTCGTCAACATCGTCGAGAAGACATGGTGCAAAATGAGCGAACGGGGTCATGAGCTGGCGTTCCAGTTGCCACTCTCCGGACGTGCACAAGTGCTCGTTGGGCGAGCGCTGAGCGGAGATTGATCCCGTGACTCAAGTCAGCGGGCTTTTCATCTATCCCATCAAGTCATGCGGTGGAATCGGTCTCACGGAGGCTGAGGTAGTCCCGGGTGGGCTTCGCCACGACCGACGGTACATGATCGTCGATGCGTCCGGTCGCTTCGTCACTCGTCGTGAAGAACCTCGCCTCGCCCAAGTCGTGGTCAACTCCCGCGGTGTGGACTTCCACGTCTTCGCGCCGGGCGCTGGTGACTTCGCTCTCCCCGCAGAGCCCAGCGAGGAGCTGCTCGGCGAACTCCGGAGCAGCACCGTCTGGCGGGATACCGTTGAGGCGAAAACTCTCCCCAATGGTTCCTCGTGGTTAAGCGCATTTTTAGGGCGTGACGTCGACCTAGTGTACATGCCCGATCCCGCGCTCAGGCAAGTGAATCCAGCTCGTTCGGATCCAGGTGATCAGGTGAGCTTCGCTGACGGGTACCCCCTGCTTCTCACATCGGAACAATCACTTGCTGATCTCAACGCCCGTCTCGACCAACCGATCCCGATGTCGCGCTTTCGACCGAATGTCGTCGTGAAGGACGCTGACGCTTTCGCAGAAGACACCTGGAAGAAGATCATAATCGGTTCGACGAAGTGCACCGTGCCGAAACTCTCTGATCGCTGCGTGGTCACAACGATCGAGGAGGGCTCTTCTAGAAAAGGCAAAGAGCCCTTGAAGACCCTCGCGTCCTATCGCCGGTGGGATGGCGCTGTGTGGTTTGGCGCTCACGTGATCCCCAAGAGCACCGGACGACTTCGGGTCGGAGATGTGATCCAAGTCGTCGAAACAGGTCCTCACCCAGCCGGGTGAGTGAATTCGACAAGGACCCGATGTGCGGTCGATCCCGACCAAATCGCCTGGAGCGATTTGGAACAGCCGAAGACTGACCCGAAGGGCCAAGGGCAGGATACCCGGAGTCAGCTGACGTGCGTCGTGCCGTCTCGGTACGGCGTCTTTAGCTGGGTCGCTCCTGCGCATCCCTGCGCCCGCGACACTCGTGAATCCATTCACATCTTACCGAACGTTGCCGTGCGGCGTGAGCGACAGGCGCTTTTCCGAGATGGCCGGCCGGCGCAGGCAACATGATCGCATCCTTGCGAGATCATCGTGCGGAACAGCTTACCAGGCTGGGGCAGGTTTCCGCCTGGCCCCGAAATTCTTGAACGGCAGCTCGCCCCGACCCCTCAGATCGCTAGCTTGAGCACGACCTCGTGACCACGTTTGGCCGACTCCACAAACTCCGGCATTTGATCGAAGTTCATGTAGCGATATATTTCCGGGGCCATGCTGTCGATCTTGGTGGCATACGCCATGTATTCCTCGACGCTGGGTAACTTGCCCAGTACCGCGGCGACAGCGGCCACCTCGGCCGAGGACAGATAGACATTGGCCCCCTGCCCCAAACGGTTCGGAAAGTTGCGCGTGGAAGTCGACACCGCCGTCGACTTGGGTGCGATACGCGCCTGGTTGCCCATACACAATGAGCAACCCGGCATCTCGGTGCGCGCACCTGCAGTGGCGAAGATGTTGTAGTAGCCCTCCTCCATTAATTGGTGCTCGTCCATCTTGGTCGGCGGTGCGATCCACAACCGGGTCGGTATTACCCCACCGGCCGCCTCGAGCAGCTTGCCGGCCGCGCGGAAGTGGCCGATGTTGGTCATGCACGAACCGATGAAGACCTCGTCGATTTGTTCACCGGCCACTTCGGACAACGGCCTGACGTCGTCTGGATCGTTCGGACAGGCCAGCAGTGGCTCGGTGATCTCTGACATATTGATCTCGATCACCTCGGCATACTCAGCATCGGCATCGGCACGCATCAAACTGGGATTCTCCAGCCAGTCTTCCATCGCCCGTGCGCGGCGCTCCAGGGTACGCGCATCTTGGTAGTTGTTGCTGATCATCCAGCGCAGCATCACGATATTCGAGCGCAGATACTCGGCAACCGACGCTTCCGACAGCGCAATGGTGCAGCCGCCGGCCGAGCGTTCGGCCGAGGCATCGGAGAGTTCGAAGGCCTGCTCGACGGTCAGGTTCGGCAGGCCCTCGATCTCGAGCACCCGACCGTTGTAAACGTTCTTCTTACCCTTTTTCTCGACTGTTAGCAGACCGCGCTGCAACGCCGCATAGGGGATCGCGTTGACCAGGTCGCGCAAGGTGATCCCCGGTTGCATCTCACCGGTAAAGCGCACCAACACCGACTCGGGCATGTCGAGTGGGATCACACCCAGGGCCGCACCGAAGGCGACCAGGCCCGAGCCCGCCGGAAACGAGATACCTAGCGGAAAACGCGTATGCGAGTCGCCACCGGTACCCACTTGATCGGGCAGCAGCATGCGGTTCAGCCAACTATGGATGATGCCGTCGCCAGGCCGCAGCGAGACGCCGCCACGGGTATGGATGAAGTCAGGCAGGCTGTGTTGGGTGTCGATGTCCACCGGCTTGGGATAGGCCGCGGTATGGCAAAACGACTGCATCACCAAGTCGGCCGAAAATCCTAAGCAGGCCAGTTCCTTGAGCTCGTCGCGGGTCATCGGCCCGGTGGTGTCTTGGCTGCCCACAGTGCTCATGCGCGGCTCGCAGTAGGTGCCGGGGCGGATACCTGCGACCCCGCAGGCCTGGCCGACCATCTTCTGCGCCAGGGTGAAGCCCTTGTCGCTGTCTTCGGGGTCGAGCGGGCGGCGGAACACCTCGCTGTGCCCTAACCCTAAGGATTCGCGCGCCTTGGCAGTCAGGCTGCGACCGATGATCAACGGGATACGCCCCCCCGCTTGCACCTCGTCGAGCAGTACCTCGGTCTTCAGTGAGAACTCGCTGATCACCTTGCCGGCTGCGTCTTCGATCGTGCCGGCATAGGGCTTGATCACGATGGCATCACCCATGGCCAGATCATCGACCGGACACTCGATCGGCAGGGCACCCGAGTCCTCCACGGTATTGAAAAAGATCGGCGCAATCTTGCCACCCAGTACCACACCGCCTTGACGCTTGTTGGGTACGTGCGGGATATCCTCACCCATGTGCCAGAGCACCGAATTGGTCGCCGACTTACGCGACGAACCGGTACCGACCACATCACCGACATATACCAACGGCCGGCCCTGTTGCTTGAGCGCCTCGATCGCCTGCATCGGACCGATCTTGCCAGGCGCATCCGGCACGATACCGTCACGCGCATTCTTGAGCATCGCCAAGGCATGCAATGGGATATCCGGGCGCGACCAGGCATCTTGCGCAGGCGAGAGGTCATCGGTATTGGTCTCGCCGGTAACCTTGAAGACGGTCAGTTCGATCTGTTCCGGCACCTTGTCCCGGCGAGTGAACCACTCGGCCTCGGCCCAGGACTGCATGACCGCCTGGGCATTGGCGCTACCGGCCTCGGCCTTTTGTTCCACATCATGGAAGGCATCGAACATCAGCAAGGTGAATTTGAGCTGCTCGGCCGCCAGCTCGCCCAGCTCGGCATCGTCGAGCAGTTCGACCAAAGGCGCGATGTTGTACCCACCGAGCATGCTGCCGAGCAGTTCCACGGCATGTTGGCGATCGATCATCGGTGAGCTGGCCTCACCCTTGGCAAGTGCAGCCAGGAACCCCGCCTTGACGTAAGCCGCCTCGTCGACGCCCGGGGGGACGCGGTGAGTCAGCAGGTCGACCAGCGTCTGTTCCTCGCGAGCCGGTGGATTCTTGAGCAAGCTGACCAGTTCGTTGACTTGCTCGGCATCCAGCGGCAGCGGGGGGACCCCGAGGGTGGCACGTTCTTCGGCATGTTGGCGATAGGCTTCGAGCATGGGTGCACCTCGGCGGATTCGCGGGCCTCAGACCGACACTTGGCCAATAGCCGCCCGCTCAGTGAATGGTTACAACATCAAAGGCAATACCGCCAAGTTAGCAAAACCCTATACATACGTAAAATGGATGCTTTGCATGATTATCATGCTAAATTTGCATCTATGGATCTGACCCTGATGCGCTCCTTTCTGGCCGTTGCCGAGACCGGCGCCATCACCGAGGCCGCCGAGCGCATCGGCATCACCCAACCCGCGCTATCGCGCCGCATCCAGCAGTTCGAGGATCACCTCGGAGTCCAACTGCTCGAGCGCGGCCGCAAGGGTGCTCTGCTCACCGAGATGGGCCGTTTGGTGCAACACGAGGCGCAAGGAATCGTCGCGCGCTACCAGGGAATGCGCGAGATGGTGGCCAGCCATCAGCGACTGGACGGTGGCACCGTGCGCATCGGTGGCGGCGCGACCGCGGTGTCGGTCATCCTGCCCGAGGCGATCGCGGCCTTTCAGGTCGCCCATCCCCGGGTGCGTTTTCAACTGCGCGAGGCCGGCAGCAGCGAGATCGCCGCCGACGTGGCGGCCGGACACCTCGAACTGGGCGTCGTCACCCTGCCGGTGCGCGATCGCGAGCTCGACGTCTCACCGCTGGCCACCGACCACATCGTGCCGGTTGCACGGCGCGATCACCTGCTGGCCAAGCGCTCGTCGATAGCGATCAGCGAGCTCGCCGACCAGGCCTTCGTCGCCTTTGAAGCCGGCAGCGCCGTGCGCCAGCTCATCGATGCCCGATTGCGCGAGGCCGGCGTCGAGATCAATGTCGTCATGGAGCTGCGCTCGATCGCGGCGATCCTGCGCATGGTCTCGACCACCGGCAACCTGGCCTTCGTCAGTCAATTGGGCATGGAACACAGCGGCGACGTAGTCGCACTGTCGGTCAAGGCGCTGCGTATCGAACGCCACCTAGCGATGATCGCACGGCGCGGCGTGCCGCTATCGCCGGCGGCACATGCCTTTGGTGAGCGACTGTGGGTATTGCATGGCTAAGGCTCTGTCCAGGCGGGCACACCCTTGGGAAATGCGCGTTTCCGCGCCCAGCTCCAGCAGACGAGAGGGCGTCAGCATGAGACAGGATCGTCTTAGCAGGCCGAGAATAAGGCGACCAGTCCGCGATGGCAACGCGAGCGTGACGCAGTGATCGACGACGCGATCGTCAGGCAAAACAAACTGGCGAAAACTGCATGAATCAGGCGACAACTACCTTGACATGTGCCGGCAACTGATCGCTCCTCTATGTGCTCGGTCGTTACTATATCTGCCCGAACCAGGGAATTACTCGAGATGCCCTATAATCAAGTTCTGACCTAATAAATATTTGAGAATGTCATGTCTGCAGACATCATTTCACTCTCTTGTAAGATAAACATTATTTGCGTATTGATTGTTGCTGCAGTGTTGTATTTTGACATACTTGTCCCTCTGGGAGTGGCTGGTGGTGTTCCCTATATTGCAGCCATTCTGGTATCTCTTTGGCACCCAAAAGAAAATGTAACAATTATTTTCGCAATTATTTGCAGTGCGCTTACGATACTGGGATTCTACTTTTCACCTTCAGGCGGCGAACTCTGGAAGGTGATATTCAACAGAGCCATAGCTCTGTTTGCAATTTGGATTACAGCCATACTTTGCTACAATTGGAAACAACACAAAAATGAAGTTTTTTCACTAAACCGAAAAATTGAAAAAGAAAAAGAAATAATTTATTTAGCCACAATTCACGGCGCACAGCACATAACTAATAATCTACTTAATCAGCTAAAGCTTATAGAACTTGAAATTAGAAGAATACCTGAAACAGATAAAGATATTTCTTCTAGACTTTCTAATATGTTAGCGGAGGCCAAGAGATTGATGGAAAAGCTTTCATCTGTTGAAATAATTGAAGGAGAAACTATCAAAGACTCAGTACATCCTAAGCATGATCACAAGCATGAAGTTTAAGAAAAGGGTCAGCACCCGTTAGTAGGCCAAAAAATACAAACACGGCACTACGGAAGCGGAATTCCCTATGCCCAGAAAACTACGCTTTTATTTTCTCGATGCCCCATGTATGTGTTGCAACGCGGCAATGTCAGCCAGGCAGTCTTCTTTGCCGACGAAGATACACCACCTATCTTTCGTGGCTGCGTGAAGGAGCTGAGCGACACGGCTGCCTGATCCACGCCTATGTGCTGATGACAAACCATGTGCATCTGCTGCTAACTCCGCAAAGCCGCGACTTCATCAGCCGCAGGATTTTATTCCATGGACGAAAGCATGTCGGATACATCCATCACCGCAATCACCGCAGCGGCGCCCTGTGGGAGGGCCGTCACAAGGGCGCAGTGATCGAATCGTCTGCTTATGCCCTCGCCTGTTCACAATACGTTGAACTCAATCCGGTTCGCGCCAGCATGGTTGATACGACCTCGGACTATCGCTGGTCGAGCTATCGCGAGAATGCGTTCCACGTTGTTGGACAATGGCTGACGCCGACTCGCGAGTACATGGCACTGTGCGACGAGCTCACAGCCGATATCCAGGGTCAACCGATTCAGCTCCGGCTCCCAGGTTCAATCGGCGAGCACGTCAACAACGCCGTCGAAAGAACCACCAATCTCGTACAGCCAAACCTCGGCCCATGGATCCTCCCTCAAATTCGCTCGTAGCCAGAAACCGATCCAACGGGCGATATGGAAGTTTGCCTTCCGTTGGCTGAGCGTCGGTTCGACAGGGTCCGGCGTTGCACCTAGTGGGTTGTTCTCGCGACACATGCCATAGTGGTTGGCGCCTTCAATGGTAATCAGCGCTTGCGGTGGTTCTAAGGTTAGATACGTCGCCTCGGCATCCTCCAGCGTAGCGATGCCGTCTAAGGCGCCCTGCACTAGGGCCACCGGCACACGGGAGGTGTCGAGATCGGTCAGTGTGCCATCGAAATCCACGAGATTGGCACCGTAGACTGCAACAGCCTTCAGGGCCAATGGTGGCTCATAGGTACCACCTGGTGCAGTGCAAATCGCCGGGCTGCATTCGGCCGCGCTAGCTTCGAGCGCAACCAGGCCACCCAGGGAGTGACCGACTGCGCCCATCTTGTCGGTATCGATGATGCGGTACAACGGTGACTCTGGGTCGGAATCGGCCGCGACCATGGCATCAAAGACCGCGCTGACAACACCCACCTCACTGAATAATTGAGGCTCTGGGAAGAGTGGTGGAAAGGCCCGGAAATGATTCGGGATGACGACAACGAAACCCCGTCGGGCAAGCTGCCGACCCAAGTTGCGATACTGGCTCTTGTCCACCAAGGCCCCCTGCAACACAACGACAACGGGAAAAGCGTCTTCAAGCCAAATTCGGGAGGGCGACCGGATGCGCGGTGCATAGACATCGGCCTCGTCACCGTTAGGCAGCGTTAGCGCAGCCTTTTGGACCAATGGGGGCAGACGCCACTCAACGTGGGTACCGAATGCGGCAACCGGTTCCACCACCACGGCGAGGAAGACAAGCAGTACCTTTAGCAATCCACAGGGCAGCAGCCCGCTGGCCTTCGACCAGCGTGGCGTCTGGTCAGCTTGCGGCTGACATTCATCTAGCTTTGACATTAAACAGCTCCTTTGTTGGGCGCCCGGAAACAAGGATGGCAGAGCCACCTCGTGATACCGCGAAGCGTTGGGGGTCAGTGAGTTCAGATGCTATGGAAAGACGCGCTAGCCTCGTCAGGACTTCCTTCTGAACGTCAATTATTGGTGGCGAAAGGATCGGCGTCGAGCGGACAAGGATGGAGGTTTGAGCATGAGCAATGGCTAGAGCCGGCATTTGCCAGGTTCTCCAAAACGGCGAGTTTCAATTGGGCCAGTGTAGCTCAGTAACTTTAGGTGCCTCCGCCAGGCTACTCCCGAGTCACCAGAGCAACTTTGCCCGAAGGCCAACTCAGGCGAAACCGCGCACCACCGAGTGGATTTTCCCCAATCGGGTCACGACGAACTGCACAGACGCCATCGATTCCGCGAGCTGTTTCGCAGCAGCCTCGAACCTGAGCAAGTGCATGCGATAAGAAGCTCTGTCCAGACCGGCACCCCCGTGGGAAGCGAGCGTTTCCGTGCCCAGGTCGAGCAGATGATCGGACACCGGGCGGGTCAGCGTCGACGTGGGAGGCCGAGAATCAGGCCAGCCGTGCGGGATGGGACGGGATACTGCCTGCAAATGCGGTCACACGGAAGAGGAGTTTTCAGTACCCAGGAGGCCACGCTTTTGTCTTCCGGGTGTCCCCATGCATGTGGTGCAATGCGCCGTCGAAAATCGACGTGCTGCTAACGGTAAATTACTTCTGAACCACCCGCCCCTCTCCTAACGTTGCCTCCGAGAGGGCCGGACACCACAGGCGAGCCCTCCACATCTGCAGTCCATTTGTGATCACAGAAACGGGGGATCGAATATGTATACGGACGCTTTGAATACGGGGCCATCCTCGGTGCTGCGAAGGGCGGCCATCGGCCTGCTGCTGGTCGGCGGTATGCCGGTTTCGGCCAGCGAGGAATCGGCTGGCACATTGGTGCTGGAGCCTGCCGAGGACGGGCCCGTCTTCACCTACCGGGGCCGAAGAGGGCCGGAGTTCTGGGGCGGGCTTGATCCAAGCTGGACCACCTGTGCACAGGGCGAGGCGCAGTCGCCGATCGATATCTCCGGCACAACGCGGAGGCGACTGAGCGGGCCCGTCTTCGACTACGCCCCCAGCGAGATTCAGGTGCTCAACAACGGCCATACAGTCGAGTTCCTCTACCATGCGGGCAGCAGCTTGACCGTCGATCGCAACCTATACGAGGTCGCCCAGTTCCATTTCCATACACCGAGCGAGCACAGTCTCCGTGGTGGGGCACAATTCCCGGTGGAAATGCACATCGTGCATCGCGATACCCAAGGCCGGCTCGCGGTGGTCGGGGTAATGATCCGCGAGGGCAGCCGCAACCCGGCACTGCCGAACACCCGCCGTTGGGGCCAACTCCTGCCGCGCGAGCCGGGCGTGGTCTACGAACTCGAGGGGCATATCGACCTGGGCGCACTGCTGCCGGCAGATACGAGAAACTACCGTTATCGCGGCTCACTCACCACGCCACCCTGCTCCGAGGATGTATTGTGGATCCTGATGGCGGAGCCTATCGAGGTCTCTCGCGGACAGCTAAGTGAGCTTCGCGAAGCGCTCTCGCAGCTCCAGTTCGCGAGCCGGAGCGGCACCAACAATCGTCCTACTCAACCCCGCAACGGCCGCGCGATCGCGCTCGACCCGCGCTGAGGCCAATCGGCAAGGGCGCCCGGGCCCGTCACCCAGGCGCCCCTGGAAAAGGCGACGTTCAGCGGCCGGCATCCGCTGAAACTGGGCACGGACAAAGGCCGCGACATCAGTGACTAAGTCAATGACCCGCTAATCCGCGACCGCCTCTGAAAACACCAACCAAGCGGGGCGGATTGTGCCTTGCTCGAAAGTGACCAAGCCAGTAGTGCGAAGCCACTCCTCGAAACTGTCAATGAATACCTGCGGAAGGTTTTCGCTCTCAAGAAGCTGGATATAGCGTTTCGTCAAGGTCTCAGACCAATCGACCAACTGAAAGACATAGGCCGCACGGATCGAAGGTCGCGCCCGAATGCCTCGTGTGGCGAGTCTAAAAAACTCCGCCTGGGTCGCGTTCGAGGTACCGATCACCGACGGTCCACCGGCCCATCCCGCTGGGCAGCCGAGCTCCTGAATGAGCACCAACTTTCCGTGAGACACCGCAACCAAGGCGTCGAGATCGGCTGGCACCGTCTCTGCCAGCGGAGTGCGCAGCACAAGACGATCGGTAAGCGCAAGACAGGCGTAGTTATAGGACGCGACGTCGACGTTTTGCATCAGGTCGTCATGAAAGAACTTCTTCTCGTCGACCGGTGATCCGGTCAGCGTGACCGTGATCCCCAGCCGTGGATCGATCGAGTGGGCATGGCTGCGGGCTGCCGCGAAGAATCGCAAAACATTGTCGGTTTCGCTGCGCAGCTCTTCCATGTAGCCGTCGGGTTCGTTGGCGATGGAAAGCACATAGCCGCCTTTGGCGACGATGGCCGGCACGGCCCAATCGAGCATGGCCCGATAGCGGTTTAGGATCTCGGGATCGTCGATGGAACGCCCGCCCAAGATTCCGGTCGGCGAGTCATTGTCGAGCAAGTCGGCAGGGAGCGTCAGACCCTCCGAATCGATAGCGTAGATGCCCACAAAGGGATGCAGCCCCTGGGTGGCCATCTGGTGCAGCGGCTCACCGAGCGCGGCCTGATCATACAAGCCCGGACCAAGTTCGACCGATGCCCAGTCGAGATGGATCCGCCCCGTTTGCATCCCGGCGGCTAGTAACGCCCGCCAGAGTCGATCGACCACCTGTTGGGTGACTGGTGACAGGGGTTCGAAGCCCACGATAGCGCCGAAGTGTGTGCCCTGCGGGAGCAATGGCAGATCCGCTGGATTTGGCCGAGGCCCACCGCCCGGATCAGTGGACACTCTTGCACCCCAGGGCTGAGTTTCAGGACGATACGCCGCGCCACTGCCCACGGGCATGGCCGGCTCCGCATCCGTGACAACTCTGTCCTGCCCGAGAGAGGGTCGGGGCCCTGGAACCGCAGAGTCATTGTCGCAGGCCACCAGGAAGACGGCTAAACCCAGCGTAAGAAACGGTCTTTGAACCTGCATGTCGGGCAATAAGTCTCCCCCAAGGGCACCACCGCAGCCACGGGCGATTTCAGAAAGGATGTCTTGGCTACGTCTCTGCCGACTCAGTAGCATTCCTCACGAGAGCTGCCTTCATTCATCGATCGGCTAGTGGTGAATGATGCCTGGTACGGCCTAGCGTCTCCATTAGGCTTTCCCATCACCCATCACTTCTGCAACCTACGGCTTTACAAATCGGCCATCCTGCCGACTTGTCGATAGGGAGTACCGCCGCAACGTCAATCGCTTGACGACAGGATATGAAGCTTTACTACTGCTACCTCGACGACGCTACAGTCGGCCGCCTGCAAGGTGAGCCGAGCTGGCCGCTCAACTGGCGTGCTACTGACAAATCGGATAAAGCCGATGCGCTGCTGGTTGATCTCGACCGGCCACCAAGCTGGCTTGCCGAGTGCCGGCGTACACGGCCAACCGTCCCGGTGATTTTCGTCACCGATGCCGATCATGCCGGTAGGCTTGAATTCGGGCTGAGTGATGTCGACCCGACGCAGCTCAACAAACTGCTCAAAGGCGTCGAGTCGATCGCTGACGCACTGGCACAGATCCCCAACACGGTGCGCGAGACGATTGCCGGTGATCCTTACCTGGCGATGGCAGCCTATCTCTGGACCCGCGAGCGGCGTGCCAAGCTCGAACTCGACCGGCACAGCTCAGGCGGCTACCGCTACGCCTGCGAGGGAGCCGTACCCAGGGCGCGCGAAGTGCTGATCAATATGGCCCACGCCGGCTATCTAGGGCGCGAGGTCAGCGAGGCGGCGCACTGCTGCCCGAGCTGTGACAGCCTACAGGTGCTGCTGCGCGATACCTGCATCCAATGTGCTAGCGTGAACATCCGCGAAGAGACTTTGTTGCATCATTTCTCGTGCAGCCATCAAGGTCATGAATCGGCTTTCTTGCAATCTTCTGGCGACTACGTTTGCCCGAAATGTCGTCAAACCCTGCGTCATTTCGGCATGGACTACGACAAGCCGGGCAGTATTGTGAGCTGCAGTAGCTGCGGCCATCAATCGGCCGAGACCCAGATCCGCGGCCGCTGCCTAACCTGCGACAAGCGCTTCGATATCGAACAAAGCCCACGTCAGGCATTGTATGACTATGTGCTCAACGAGGTCGGCGTACACGCGCTATTCAGAGGCCGTTTCACCACTGCCGCCCTGACCGATATCTTGGAACCCAAGCGCGGACTGATCTCACCCGAAGTGATGGCGATGATGGTGAGCAAGTTCGCCGCGGTGGAAAAACGCTATGGCATCGATAGCGCGCTGCTAAAGATCGAATTCGATCAAAACGCCGAAATTGCCCAAAACGGTTCGCTGGAACAGCGAGTGAAATTGATCACAGCGGTCGGCCAAGAGCTGGCCCGGCTGCGTACCACCGACTCGGTCGCCTATCACCTCGGTCAGCTACTCATTTTGCTGCCCGGGTGTAACGAGCAGGGCCTCAACAGGATCATCAGCGACTTCGAGACCATTGTCCGCGATATGTTCGGCGATGAGACGGTTGCAGCCCTGCGTTTCAGCAAACACTCGATCCAAGACCCCTTGCCGCTGGCGGCCTAGGCGAATGCTTGGCGACGTCCTGAACTTCCTGCTCAACCAGAGCTTCGCCAGCCTGGTTGCCATGTTTTGGATTATCTTGGCGATCGAGATCCCACGCTATGTGCTGGGTGCGGCCGCCACCGTGCTGGGCTTGATCCGCTGCCGCCAGATCACACTGCCACAGGCCGAAGCGCCGCGCATCAGCGCCGTGATTCCAGGCCACAACGACGCCGATTCACTGCGCAAGACTGCCCTGTCACTGCGCGAACAGGTGAGCGTCGTGGTGCAGATCATCGCGGTAAACGACGGCTCTACCGACAATACCGATGCCGTCTGCCGCGCGTTGGAACGCGAGGGCGTTATCGATACCTATATCCATATTCGCTCGCGCGGCGGCAAGGCATCGGCGGTCAACGCGGCGCTGGAACTTGCCCGGCACCCTCATTTCTTGGTCACCGATTCCGATACGACTTTCGATCGCGATGCCTTGAGGATCGCTGTCAGCTATTTCGCCGACCGCCAAGTGGCCGCCGTCGCCGGCAATCTGCGGGTCCGTAACGTCGACCATTCGCTGGCGACGCGGGTGCAGCAACTCAATTACCTCTACAGCATCACCTTGGGCCGCTTGGCGAAGGATATGCTGAACTTTTATTATGTCGCGTCGGGCGCTTTCGGGCTCTATCGCACTGCCACCGTGCGCTCTATCGGCGGTTGGGATTTCGGCCCTGGCGAGGACGGCGATATCGCCACCCGTCTGCGGGTCGCGGGCTGGAAGGTGCGCTTTGCCCCCCATGCCATGGCCATGACCGACGTGCCGCAGAATTTTGTCCGCCTGGCCCGGCAGCGATTGCGTTGGGACCGCTCGATGATCCGCCTACGCTGGCGCAAATCGCGCCGCTATGTGTTCAACCGCCATAACTTCAAACCGCTGCTGGCATTGAGCTTTGTCGATATCTATTTTTTCCAGGCGATCGTACCGTTTTTGTATTTTTTCTATATCACCCAGCTTATTGTGCTCTATGGTAGCTTCGCGCTGTTCTTCGTCGTGGCTGTACAGCTCATCTATTTTGTGATCGCGCTGATCAAGTTCTGTATGGCATTGGCCGTCAGCACTCGACCACTCGAGGATGCCAAGCTATTGCCTTATGTGCCGCTATACAGCCTGGTCAATGTGTACTTGCTGCGCTTTGTGAAGATGTTCGCCACCGCGAACGAGTTGATCTTTCGCAGCTCCTATACCGATGCCTATGTCCCGAAGAAGGTACGCGATCAGGTTTATCGTTATTAGTTGCTCATGAAACGCCTACAGAAACTACAGCAAAGCTACCCCATCCGGGCCGATGTGCGGGTGGAACCGGTGCGCTTCGGCAAGTATGTCTATCTGGCCATGCTCACGGTGCTATGTACGGTGATTATCCACACCTTGTTCGGTCATCTGTATCTGCTCCGAGGTGATGGCTTCATTTATGCCGACAACGAGGACGTGGCGCTGGAGTTCGACGCCACGATCCAGGAGTTGGCAGTCAGCGAGGGTGAGCAAGTCAGTCAGGGCCAACCGCTGCTGCGCTACAACTCTGTCGCGCTACATCGCCAGCTGGTCGAACTGGCATTGCAAATCAGCCGCTTGCAACGAGAGTATGAAAACGCACAGATCGACCGAGTGCGGGTAGAGGCGACACTGGCCGCGGCCAGTGATTACGCCAAATTCTCTGAGGAGCTGGAACAAACCTTGCGCAACGTCAAGGGCCAGGGCCTCATCGCCTCGACCCAATTAGGGTCGCAGCTGCAGCGCAGCTTTGACGCGGTTGAAGCCTTGACCGGCTACCAGGCCGAGCAGCGCCAACTGAAGAATGCCTTGCGGGTAGCACAAGAAAACATCGATCGAGTGCAGGGACATTACCAAGCATTGCTGGCGGCATTCGGCGATGGCGAAGTCAAGGCCGGACGCGATGGCGTCGTCACCCAGTTTCAGATAACGCAGGGATCAGTGCTAAAGGCAGGGACCCCGGCACTACGCTTGTTCGACAAAGAGCGCTACATTCTGTGCTATTTTGACGAGCGCTCGTTTGTCAGTTACCACACTGGTGATCCGGTGTTGGTCAGTCTGCCGCATAAGCGCTTCGCGCTGGGCACCATTGAAACCCTCACCCACGTCTCAGAACCGCTGCCCGACGAGTTCCAGCCACGGTTCCGCCAGCGCGAGCGCCAGCAGCTGGCGCTGATCGAAGTCACACCGGAATTACTGGCCGATAGCGCCATACTCGGCACAGTGAAGCTCTACAAACCCCCACTCCTGAAGCCACTGCTGGCACTTTGGCCGTTTTAATCACTGTCGCTGACCAGCACCACCAGTGCCTCGAACAGTTCAGGTTTACGCAGCAACTCGCAGCCGGCGAGACCAAGCGGGCCGGCTAGCCGACCTTCGCCCAAGGCGCGAATGCATTCTGGACCCCTACAAAGGCCGGCGCGAGACTCGGCGCATGGCGCAGCACTACATCGCGCATGCCAGTATCCTCTACCCAGCGGATGCCTTCGGCAGTATAGACCTCCGAACGATAGTCGTCGGTGAAGAAGCGGTCGCTCTTCAATCGACGTGAGGCCATCAGCACGAAGATGCGAAACGCCGTCTCACTGAACCCGAAACCGTCGATCAGCGGCTCTGCGTAGAGTCCTACCATCAGGTCGACGTCGTCGACGGTTGCATACAGGTCCGCCAGTCGCTGCATGGTCGCCCCGAGGCGAAGTGGCCGGCCCCTACTGCACCGAGCGCCAGTTGCGCCTGCGCGACCGCTGGTTTGCTGGAATCTTCACGATGCCTGGGCATCTCTAGTCCGTAAGTGGGAATTCTCACAGACAGCAGAGGGTTCGCTTCTGCCATCCTGATCAGGCGGGCTGTTCTGAGTTTTTATCTCGATGTGGGGTGATGAGCCTTGGAGTAACCCATCGACCCCAGCAGTGTAGCGGGTTGGCCCAGGTGGTGATCGAGCTGCTGGCAAGGCGCTGACTTCAATAAACATCAACGCGGCGGAGCGTTAAATTTCCCAGTCTCTAAGGCACGGACAACCCTCAGAGTTCGCTCATGAAGCGTGCTACAAGGTACCGCAGGATGCGGGATTCGCTTAAGCCCACCTCGGCCGACAAGGTTTCTACAAAACGCGCATGTTCGTGGTGCAGAATCAGTTTACATTCCACCCATCGGCATTGGTGGGCCGGCAACTCTGTCCCCGCCATGGTCGCCTTGTTACGGAGTTCCCACTCCATCTTCGTCATATCGGCGGCATACTGAGATATGAAATCGTCGAGAATGTGCTGCGTCACCTCGGTAACACTCGCACCCATTCGCTCGGCTACATTTTCCAGGAACTCTGCTTGAACGGGGCGCAGATCGACCAGCTTGTCTGCGAACTTGGTCGCGATCGCGGACGCCTCCGGTAGTCGCGTCGGTCTGGTCGCTGGCACCACGGCTGACTGTATCTCTTCCCGCAGCGGGTTCGCCGAGCTCTCGCGCAGTGCGAGCATGGCCAAGGCGGCCAGCACTAACAGCAATGGATCCGTAATCTCGGGCGTGTGGCCGATTAGGTGTGTCTGCATCGACTCCACGCTCGCCAGAACGGCGACACCTAGAGCAACACTCAAAGTTCGTGCTAGCCGCGTCTGCCAAAGGAAAAACACAAGGCTGCCGTAGAGGAACACTTTTTGGCAGATAGCTTGTACATTGACATACATCGAACCGCCTAGGAGGCCATGGAACGGCAGCCACTCGAATCGGCTAGGCACCGGTCTCCACGTCAGTGGCATGACGCCATCGACGGCGATCGTCACCAAGAGTAAGGCCGCCAGCAGTCCAGCTTGTGTGCTCAGATGGCGAAACCCGCCCCACCATACCGCCAGGGCCAAGCCCGCTCCCACCACGTTGGAGGCGCTCACGGTGTTGTTGACGATCACGACCTCGAGCAATAGGACTACCAGTATCAACAGCGGCAGATGGCTATCCAACGATTGATCCTTCCGCAATCGCTGCAGCAATGCCGCAACAAGCAACCAACCCATGGCGGTAACAAATGCATCGACGGCACTAAACTGGGGTGTCAGAAGTAAAGGTTTAAGGCTGTCCTTGATCTCCTGCAGATCAAGACTTGGCACCATGGGCAACAGCCGGTAGATCAACCATGCGCCGATCAGCAGACCCGGTACGAGATGGAAGCGCGCTTGGTCGGGCACCATTCCGGTATGCTTGAGCGCAATCCTACCCACCCATGCTCCCAACAAGGTGCCGACAAGGTTCCAAGCCACATCCTGCAGATTCTCATCACGTGACGGCAGGTAAATCTGCGCGACTTGTACAGCCAAAGCCAAGGCTATGCCCCACAAGGCTATGCTCCTTACGCGTCTCCTCGTCCTATCCTGGTGACCCCCGGCCAACATGCCAAGGAAGCCAAAAGGTAAAAACAGCACGATGTTGCCGAGCACATCGCCACGCCCAGACATCTGGCAACAGGAACCGAGAAAATTTTCAAGTGTGAGGTTGTCCAGCGGACGCGACTGGAAATGGAACGGGTACAGCGAGCCATAAACGATCACCACGGCAAAGGATAACCACAGTGTCGTGACCGCCAGTGCCGAAAAGCCATACCTAGGATGTCTCATCACCGTCTCCGCTGAGCGATCCGAGTCGAGCACACAGAAGTATCGCTTAACCAGCGCTGGTGTTGCGGCTCGCATCTGCCAAATACAAAGAAGTCAAACGCGGACATTCAGTGAACACGCTAAATGGTTGGGAGAACACAACAAATTAACAGAACGGGCTGGCAAATCCACGACTGAAGGCACGCCTCGAATCCCGACCAGTTGACAGCCTTCTCGCCAGCTACAAAGAATGCGCCGATTACATCGGCTAACCGCGTCTCCAGAGGAGCAACCATGTCAGACGTCAAGACCTATCCCGTACCCGCGGACTTCGCGGCCCAGGCCAACGTTAGCGCACAACAGTACGACGCAATGTACCAGCGCTCAGTGGACGACCCAGCCAGTTTTTGGGCTGAACAGGCCGAGCAGTATCTGACCTGGTTCAAGCCGTGGGACGCGGTGCTCGACTGGTCATTCGCGCAGGACGATCTGCACATCAACTGGTTCATCGGGAGCAAGCTGAACGTTTCTTACAACTGTCTCGATCGGCATCTTGCGACGCGCGCCGATCAGGTCGCGGTCATTTGGGAGGCCGACGATCCGAACGTTGACCGCAAGATCACTTATCGTGAACTGCATGACGAAGTGTGTAAGTTTGCCAATGTTCTGAAGAGCCGCGGGGTTAAAAAAGGCGACCGGGTCTCGCTGTACCTACCCATGGTTCCCGAGGCGACCGTGGCCATGCTGGCCTGTACCCGAATTGGTGCGGTCCACTCGGTGGTGTTCGGTGGCTTCTCGCCGGACGCCCTCAAAGATCGGATCAACGACTCGGACTGCAAGGTGGTGATCACCGCCGACCAATCCATCCGTGGTGGCAAGAAGGTACCGCTCAAGGCCAATGCAGATCGGGCGATTGCGTCCTGTCCCCAGGTGAACACTTGCATCGTGTTGCAACGCGGCGGTGACACGGTCGACTGGGTCAAGGGACGCGATGTCTGGTATCACGAGGCCATGGCCGAGGCATCGGCCGACTGTCCGGCTGCGGAGATGGACGCCGACGATCCGCTGTTCATCCTCTATACCTCGGGTTCGACCGGCAAGCCCAAGGGCGTGCTGCATACCACCGGTGGCTACCTGTTGCAGGCCGCGATGACCCATAAGTTGGTGTTTGATTATAAAGATGGCGAAGTCTATTGGTGCACCGCAGACGTCGGCTGGGTCACCGGCCACAGTTACATCGTCTATGGTCCCTTGGCCAATGGTGCGACCACCTTGATGTTCGAGGGCATTCCAACCTACCCCGACATCTCGCGCTTCTGGCAAGTCTGCGACAAGCACCAGGTTGCTTCCTTCTACACCGCGCCGACTGCAATCCGCTCGCTGATGGGCGCCGGCGAGGCGCCGGTGAAAAAGGCCAGCCGCCAATCGCTGCGCTTGCTCGGGACCGTTGGAGAACCGATCAATCCAGAGGCCTGGGAGTGGTATCACCGCGTGGTCGGCGATGCGCGTTGCCCGATCGTCGACACCTGGTGGCAAACCGAGACCGGTGCCCACATGCTGACCCCGCTACCCGGTGCGACGCCGTTGAAGGCCGGCTCGGCGACCCGGCCGTTCTTCGGCGTCCAACCGGCCTTGCTCGACGAGCAAGGCAAGGAGATCAGCGGCAACCCGGCCGAGGGCAACCTCGCGATCAAGTATCCCTGGCCGTCACAGATGCGCACTGTCTACGGCGACCACCAGCGCTTCTATGAAACCTATTTCGCGACCTATCCCGGTTACTACTTCACCGGTGATGGCGCACGCCGCGATGAGGATGGCTACTACTGGATTACCGGGCGCGTCGACGACGTACTGAATGTCTCAGGACACCGCCTTGGAACCGCTGAGATCGAATCCGCATTGGTGCTGCACGACAAGGTTGCCGAGGCCGCGGTTGTCGGCTATCCACATGAAGTGACCGGCCAGGGGATCTATGCCTATGTCACGCTCATGGTCGGCGAACAAGGCAGCGAACAGCTAAAGACCGACTTAGTCCAACTGGTTCGCACCGAGATCGGACCGATCGCTAAGGTCAATCTGATTCAGTGGGCGCCGGGGTTACCCAAGACACGCTCTGGCAAGATCATGCGCCGCATACTGCGCAAGATCGCCGCGAACGAATTGGACAACCTGGGCGATACCTCCACGCTAGCCGATCCGACGGTGGTCGATAATCTGATCGAGAACCGTGTTAGCATTTGAGCCTAGTGTCCTGTCCGATTAATTCGTTTAAGAACATTGTTGACGGACTCGATAATCTTGTCAGCTGATTTCGTAGCGAAAGGGCTTGGGTTGCTCATTGTGGGCATCCAGGTAATCCTGTATCGCTTTTTCCAGAGCGACCACGGAACGGTGTGTGTCGCGCCGGAGTTGATGCTCCGTCAAACGGGCGAAGAAACGCTCGACCAAGTTGACCCACGAACTGTACGTCGGCGTAAAGTGACAATGAAACCGAGGATGGCGCACCAGCCAGTATTTCACTTTCTTGGTTTTGTGCGTACCGTAGTTGTCCAGAATCAGGTGCACATCTAAGCCATCATGAACCACCTTATCGACATGCCGTAGGATTCTGATGAAATGACTGCCGCAATGACGCCTTTTCAGTTTGCCGATGACTTGGCCCGTGGGAACATCCAGTGCCGCAAACAGGGTCGTGGTGCCATGGCGCCGGTAATCGTGCGTGTGCGTTTCCGCTAGGCCATAGTTCGTCGGTAATGAAGGCGGTGTTCTGTCGAGTGCCTGTATTTGGCTTTTTTATCCACGCACAGCACCAGCGCCTTGTCCGGCGCCGACGACATCACGAACCTTCTCAACAAAATGCGGATCGGTCGAGAGCTTGAAGCTATGCGACAAGTGCGGTTTCAATCCGAACGCACGCCATACGCGATGCACGAAGTCTCGCGGAATGCCCAGTTCCTCCGACAGTCGCCACACACTCTGTATGGCATGAACCATCATCTCGATCGAGTCGGGATTGAAAGCGACCGAAGTACCCCCTAACGAGTTGCGAAGAGAGAGATCCATGTGATGGCATGAAAGGCACGTCCTGCACTACTGAAAACCTGATCTAGCCATGGGACGCCGTAGCGTAGTCCGATCAAATGATGAGGACAGGAGTGCGCGGTTTCCATCAGGGCACGAGGGCGATAGCCCCTCATTGAGATGCGGATATACGTGAGTAGTCGAACCTCATCGCCAATAAATGATTCACGTGCAAACGAGGAGGAGTCCATATACGCATCACGAGATCGAAGACTCGCTTGAATAGTAGTGACGGAGGGGGCCGGCTCCCCGCCGCCTTCTTTCTTGTGATTCCGGATCTATGGTGCACTGTAGAGCGCGGCCCCGGAGCAAACTGCGCGGGCCAGACGGCACCCGCAGACTGCCCAAACTTGGCGGGTGCCGAGCTGCGGAGACGACAGGAGTGGGCCGTCAGGGATTCCCCGGAGCTGCCTCGCCCTTCTCGCCATGTACCTGCCAAATCGAGTAGTAGGGCGGCTTTATCGAAAAGGGCGTGAAAAACCGCTCGTCGTACCGCAGCTCGAAGTACAACCCGTGCAGAACCGAAGCAAGCGGAGTGGCGCTAGCGAAGACGCCGTAGCCGGCCTGTTTAAGGATGCTGACCGAGTACCTGCCGCCCCGGTTGTACGCTGCACGTTTCAGCCTCATCCCATCCATTATATTGACTTCGCGTAGCGATACGGTCTTGTCACCGACCCGGAACCACCCCTTGCGCAGGTCGATCAACACCTTCTTGGAACGGTTTGTGCCCCGCAGGACCGTCTCGCTGACCGGCTTCAGGTTCTTCAGCAGAAAGTAGGATTCCTTTTTCGGCGGCTTGCCATGGGCGAGGTCCCAGTTCCCAAGGTTGTACCAACCGCCTTCGATCGACAGATAGTCGAGGAACAGATACGCGGGTCTGGTCGGACCCGGGAAGAAGTATGCGAGTTGTTCTTCGATCTCATCGGCCGACAGCGAGCCGTCCCGCGACAGCAGTTGGCGGCCCGCCGTCGGACCAGCCGCCAACAGCTCTTGCAGACGAGGTATCCCCTGTGCCCAGTCTTTCGAGTCTGTGCCGAACAAGGCATTGGCCTGCCTCAGGCCGGCTTCGCCATGCGCCACGCAAAACGATATCCAGTTCGCTGCCATCCGGGGATCGCTGATGGCTTGAGGCACGGCCAGCATGTACAGCACGCTCGAAGGGTGTGCGATGCCGTCCGCCATGGTGCTGCGATCGGCATAGAAAATCATCGGGTGACCATGTCCCCAGTTGGCCCAAATGACCGAATCGGCCGGGGTCTGCGACTCCAACGCCTGCATTGCCTCGAACAAAACCGGCAGGCGCTTCGGGACCAATCCATCGTACCTCTCTACCTCGACGACAGCCCCCCAGGCCATGCTGACGCAAAGCAGGGCAACGGCGCCGAATCGCCAGCTCCGTCGCGAGACACCGCTCCACAGCAGGAAAGCGATGAATCCAATGCCCAGACCAAAGAACGGGGCGGTAAAGATGAGAAAACGTGAACCGGTAAACGACAGTGAGGCGACGATCGCTAGTCCGGCGAGGTACAGGAGTCGCAGCCGCACGGCCAGGGCCATAGCCGTTAGCCCGAGGCTGGCGCCGATGAATCCAGGCCAACCACCGGAACTGTCACGTACGAACCGCTCCAGCGATACCGTTTTCTGCTCCGAGACATACTGTCCCGCGGCGGCGAACACCGAGTCGGAGGCATCACCGGTGATGTAGCGATAGATGTCGGTCAGCATCTGCCAATGGTGGGCAGGATTCAGGGTATCGAGACCCTTCCAGAAACCCAGCAGCAGTGCGAATAGGGCCAAGGTGAGGAGCAGCGGGCCGAGATCCTTGATCGACCTCCAGCCAATACCCACCGCGGCGATCAGGATCGGAAGGCCCGCCAGGCCGATAACGGGTATCAGGGTCTGTTCCCACCACCATAAGAACAGCACGAGATTGACCGCCCAGCCCGCCAGCCAGTAGAGACGCCGTCTCGGCAGGGTCTCGATGCCGTATTGCATCGCCAGCCATGCCGACATCAACGCGAATGTGACGTTGAGCGCATCGGTCTCGAAGAAACCGATGGCGCTGCGTGCGACCATGAACGGCGACAGCGCCGCAAATCCGGCCGCCACCAAGCCCATAACCAGTGCCGCCGGTTCTCGCTCGGATGGGTCTGCCCAGGGTATGCTGGCGGTTCGGCCCATCGAGCGACCGATCAAAAAGACCGGAATCGCCATCAGACTGCCGAGGAAAGGGGGCAGCAATATAGCGACCCATTCCAGCGATGCCTCAAACAGGCTCGAAATCGCGGCGGCGGTGAGCGACAACAATGGCGGAATTGACGGCCGCGAGAAGCCGCTTGGCACATGGCGGCGCACATCGAAAGGCGTGTAGTTGTCTGCCTGAATCTGCTTCGCGATGTCGAGATAGTAGTATCCGTCGACGCCCAGCAACAAGGGCGTCTGTGCTGCCGCAAAGAAATACCGGTCCTGATCGGCCAGCCAGATGAACAGATTGTCGAAACGGACGTAAAATCCCAGCAGGAGAACGGCCAGAATCCCGATTGCGGCAACCCAGGGTCTGCTGGGCACAATGGTTTGGACCTGACTGGGTAGCGACACGCCTTTCACCATTCGTCGACTCGGGTGTTCCAATGTAACGGAGCCAGGTATTGGGCGCCATACTCGCGGGCTGATCCCGAACTGCAGACCGGACAGCGCTGTGCTTCTATCCCAGCATGCGGGGCGCGGAATTGACGGGCATAGAAGACCATGCGGGGAATTACGCGGAGGTGCGACCGCATAGCCACAGCCTCCGTCTTGACCTGCTAAAATTTTGGACCGAAATCGATTGCGCAACACTACCGTGATTGCGCCGAATGCAAGAGCAGCTTTGATGAGTTGAAGAAATCACTGAGGCTGGGTCGGATTCACGGCCCAAAATCTTAGGCGCTGTCGCTTCATTGCCCGGATGACGACCTTGGTCTATGACTGGTGAAGCGTGTTCGTTCGCTTGGCCGGTCCGGACCAACACACCGAATCGATCACCGTTCGTCCGTCAGTGTTGCATACGCCGGCGCACCTCACCTGTCATGGCCGGCAAACCCTTGTGATCATTAACCATATGCACGCCAATGCACCCTAGGTGGAAAGGGCCTGCCGAAACTTGAGCGCCTTCTTTCAAACGTTGCGAACGAGTGTGGAGCAGGTGGATGCCGTTAATAAAGTGGCGCCGGGTGCTGTCCCGGGCGCTGGTGAAACATCTGCGCTGGTGGCACTTAGACCCGCCAGCGCTGCTGCCCGAGCCAGGATAGCGGGCCCCATCGCTGCCAAATGTGGACCAGCACTGGAAATCCATCACCGGGAGGAATCGAACTGCCATTTTTAGATTGAAGCTTGCATACCCTGCTCGATTGACTCGCCAATCCCGGCACCTCAAGCAGACAAGCCGCGCGCCAAGTCGTCACAGATATCCTCGAACGCCTCGAGGCCCGCAGCGACCCGCAACAAGCCTTCGCCGATCCCGGTCTCGGCGCGCTGCTCGGGGCTCAGGCGGCTGTGCGTAGTCGTTGCCGGATGGGTGATGGTGCTCTTGGTATCGCCCAGGTTTGCCGTAATCGACAGCATTCGGGTCGCGTCGATCACGCGCCAGGCCGACTCGCGCCCACCCTGTACATCGAATGCGACGACACCCCCCGGGGCCACTTGTTGCGTGACCGCCAAATCGTACTGCGGATGATCAGTCAGACCCGGATAGTAAACAGTCTGCACCGCCGGCTGCTCCACCAGCCATTGGGCAAGACGCAACGCATTACTGGAATGGGCCTGCATACGCAGCGACAGCGTTTCCAGGCCCTTCAGGAAGATCCACGCAGCAAACGGGCTCATGCTGGGTCCGGCGGTTCGTAGCACACCGAACACCTCTTCGCCGACGCGCTTGTGATCGCCGATCACCGCACCACCGATCGCCCTGCCCTGGCCATCGAGGTACTTGGTCGCCGAATGGATGACGATATCCGCGCCCAGTTCCAACGGCCTTTGCAATGCCGGTGTACAGAAGCAATTGTCGACCACCAGCAGACAGTCATTGGCATGCGCAAGCTCGGCGAGCGCTCGGATATCACCCAGTTCGATCAGCGGATTGGACGGTGTCTCCAGAAACAGCAGACGTGTCTCCGGCTTGATTCGCCGCTCCCAGTCCGCCAGATCGGTTAGCGCAGCATAATCGGTGCTGATACCAAAGCGTGCGAGGTACTTGTTGAACAGCACCGTGGTGGTGCCGAAGACACTGCGTGAGCTAACAATATGATCGCCCTGCTGCAGCAAGCCGATGCAAGTCGCCAGGATCGCAGACATCCCGGACGATGTGGCAACACAGGCCTCACCTCCCTCCATCGCCGCGAGGCGCTGTTCGAACGCGCGTACCGTGGGATTGGTGAAACGTGAGTAGATGTTGCCGGCATCTTCGCCGGCAAACCGCGCAGCCGCCTCGGCCGCGTCGCGGAACACGAAGCTCGAGGTAGCGAATATTGGTTCACTGTGTTCACCTTGGGGGGTGCGCTCGTGGCCGACACGTATCCCCACGGTCTCGATCGCCCAGTCTTGTTCCCACTCGTTCAAACCGCTGTCTCCCACTTCGTTACTTCAACTGCCGGGCACAAAAAAACCCGCTCCGGCCCCAGCCAAAGCAGGTCTCTCGATCACCTCGCTTTAGCGGTATTTGTAGAGCGCCCGCAATCTGAGCCAAATCGGCGCTTTCTATAGGGAGATTAATCGCCGCCCGACGATCCGTCAACTCACGGCTTCGATCGCCACAAACAGCCTCTCTGTCATCCCGTCAGCGATCGTTATAGAGGCCGATCACGTTCTCGGGGCGATCTTCTTCACGCTGTGCCTTGGCCTCGTCATTGCGGTCGGCCTCGAGCCGATGCAGGTACTCCGGGGTTATGTCACCGGTCACGTACTCACCGTTGAACACCGAGGCATCGAAGCCGGCCACGGCCATCTTGCCCTTCTTGCTCACCGCATCGATCAAATCATCGAGGTCCTGGTAGATCAGACCATCGGCGCCGATCCAATCGCAGACCTGCTGCTCGGTGCGCTGGTAGGCCACGAGTTCGGACGCCGCCGGCATATCGATACCATAGACGTTCGGATAGCGCACCGGCGGTGCGGCTGAGGCAAAGTAGACCTTGCGCGCCCCAGCATCGCGGGCCATCTGCACGATCTGCCGTGAGGTTGTGCCACGCACGATCGAGTCGTCGACCAACAACACACTCTTGCCCTTGAACTCAACATCGATTGGGTTGAGTTTTTGGCGTACCGACCTCTTGCGCGCCGTCTGGCCGGGCATGATGAAGGTGCGGCCGATATAGCGATTTTTGATGAAGCCCTCAGTGAAGCGCACATTGAGTTCGTGTGCCAGGCTCATCGCCGAGGTCCGGCTGGTGTCCGGGATGGGTATCACCACATCGATCTTGTCCTTGCCCAGCACGCGCTCGGTCTTCTTCGCGAGTTTCTTGCCCATGCGAAGGCGTGCTTTGTGCACGAAGATGTTGTCGATGATCGAATCCGGCCGGGCAAAATAGACAAATTCAAAAATGCAAGGGTAAAGACTTGGGTTGTCGGCGCACTGACGGGTATGCAAACCGCCGTCATGGGTCAAGATAATCGCCTCACCCGGTGCAACGTCGCGCAGCCGTTCGAAATCCAGGGTATCCAGGGCGACGCTCTCCGAGGCGACCATCATTTCGTGTCCATGGTCGCCGTCACGCTCGCCAAACACCAAAGGCCGGATACCATGCGGGTCGCGAAACGCCACCACACCATAGCCGGGGATCATCGCCACTGCCGCATACCCACCACGGCAGCGTCGGTGGACACCGGCGACTGCGCGAAATATATCGTTCTCATTGAAGGTCAGCTTGCAGGTCTCCGCCCCCAGTTCGTGAGCGAACACATTGAGCAGGATCTCAGAGTCTGAGTCGGTGTTGATGTGCCGGCGATCGTCACGGAACAGGTCCTGCTTCAACTCATCGGCATTCGTGAGGTTGCCGTTATGGGCTAAGCAGATGCCATACGGCGAATTGACATAGAAGGGCTGCGCCTCGGCCGACGACGAGCAGCCTGCGGTCGGGTAGCGGACGTGCCCGATACCCATATCACCGGGTAGGCTCATCATATGCTGCTGGTCGAAGACGTCACGTGCCAGGCCGTTCTCTTTGCACAGGTGCAGGCGGCCTTGATGACAAGTCATTATGCCGGCTGAGTCCTGGCCGCGATGCTGTAACACCAATAGGGCGTCGTACAAAGACTGGTTGACCGGCGACGATCCCACAATTCCAACGACTCCGCACATTTCGCACCTGCCCCTGAATGCGACCGCGTTATGACGCAGTGTAACGAAAACGCTCAGCTAGACCCGGCGGCAGCAGATCCCGCAGCCAAAGCGCCAGTTCCTCGAAATACCCCACCAACTGGGACTGCGCCCACCAAGTCTCATCCGGCAGCGGAGTAAGCCCCGCGAGTAACACGAGCACCGCGACCAGCAGTATGCCGCGTGCAGCACCAAACACCATACCGATCAGGCGATCGGTACCGGACATTCCGGTGCGTTGTACTAGCTGGATAAGCAAAAAGTTGACCAGACCACCTACCACCAGGGTCACGATCATCAGAGCGGCAAAGGCAATTCCCAGCCGGGCGGTCGGCGAACCGATCCACGCCTGCAGGGGCACCTCGAGGTCGCGAAAAAAATTCCAACTCACCCAAAACGCCAGTACCCAGACCGCCAGTGAGAAGGCCTCGCGCACGAAGCCACGTATCAGGCTAATCAACGCTGAGACTGAAACAATACCGAGAATCAGGATATCCAGCCAGGCCATGGGTCAATCGCCCCTAAGAGGATTCCCGCGGTCCCCCGGTGATGTCCCGCGAACCACAGCGGCGTTCATCATCAGGGATACTGTCGAACCTGCGCTTTGGCGCCGGCTATGCTGCTGACCTTATCCAGCAGGCCCTCCGCCTCGGCACGTTCGATAACAGGACCAACGCGCACTCGGAAATAGCGTTTACCGCGGATCTCGACCAGCTCCGGATCTGGAGTCGGAAGTTTGGCCTGGCGCAATTTCGCCACCAGCCGATCGGCGCTTTCGCGACTGGACAGGCTGGCCGCTTGCACCACCCAGGCGGTCAGCCCAGTGCGTGCCTTGATCGGTTCGGCTCGGACCAGAGCGGGCTCGCGGGGCGCCACGGACTGCACCGGCGGTTTGCTAGGAGGTGACGCGGGGGGCAAGTTAGGGGGCGATTTGGCCGGTGCCAATGGGGTGACAACCGGTACCTCCTCGCGCAGCATCGCGGAGGCGAAGTCTTGGACCGGCGGCTTCTGCGGCAACGGTGGTAGCGGCGGCGGCTGCGATGGCGGCTCTTCGAACAGCATAGGTATGAAGATAACCGCCAGCGATGCCAGCACCGCCGCGCCAATCAGCCGCTTTTTCAACCCCTCATCCATCACTGATCTGCCGGGTGGAAAGCTCGGATTATACGCATCTACTCTGTGATCCGCCTCAGGGATCCGCGCCATCCAACCACTTGAGTGCCGCCGCAACAGTGACAAAGGACCCAAACACCACCACGATGTCGCCGGTTTCGGCAGTTGCAGCCAAGTGGTGCAGGGTCGCTTCGACATCGGCAGCCACCTCGATGCGGACATCGCCAAGCACCGGGCGGACCTGTTCGGCCAGGTCGCGTCCCGAGCGACCGCGCGGCTGGCCCGACAAATCGACCAGATGCCAGGCCTCGAAGCACTCAGCCAAGCTCGCCGCGATACCTGCCGCATCCTTGTCGTCCAAGGTACCGCACAGCGCAATTCGCCGGCCCGCGCCGCCAAAGCTGTCCAGCAACCCAGCCAGCACCTGCGCCGCCTGCGGATTGTGCGCCACGTCGAGCACCCAGGTCGGCCGGCCCGGGCGGACTTCAAAGCGACCCGGTAGCTGCGCGGCCAGCAACCCGGCTCGGACTGCCTGCTGATCGATGGGTAGACGGTTCGAGAGGCAATCCAGGGCGACCAGCACACCGGCCGCATTCTCGATCTGCACCGCCCCCCGCAGCGTCGGCAGCGGCAGTGCACGCCGCTGCAAACGGCCAGCCGATAAGGCCCAAGCAGAGGAGCCAGGGGTGGTCACAAAGTCCTCACCGGCCACCAGTAGACGGGCCCCGATGCGTGCGGCCTGGTCGCGGATGCTGCGCGGCATCCGACACCCGGAGAACACCCCGGGGCGGCCGCAGCGCAGAATGCCGGCCTTTTCCCGGCCGATTGACTCCAGGTCGTCGCCTAGCCAATCTTGGTGGTCAAGGCCAATGCTGGTGATTAAGGCCACGTCGGCATCGATCACATTGACCGCATCCAGTCGACCGCCCAAACCGACCTCGAGGATCACGGCATCCGGTCGTGCCTCGGCAAATAGGCACAAGGCCGCCAGGGTGCCGAATTCAAAATAGGTGAGCGGCAGGTCGCCGCGGGCCCGGTCGATTCGATCGAAGGCTGCACAGATCGCCCAATCATCGACTGGTTGGCCATCCAGGCGGATGCGTTCGTTGTATCGCAGCAGGTGCGGCGACGAGTAACACGCGGTGTGATAGCCGGCGGCCCCCAGGATGGCTTCGGCGAAGGCCAGGCTCGAGCCCTTACCATTGGTACCGGCGATACTGATGACTGGCACACCCAAGTCAGGTACACCGAGTCGAGACCAAACCTCACGAACCCGCTCTAGGCCAAGCTGGACTGCCTTAGGATGGAGTCCGGACTGCCAATCGAGCCAAGCTTCTAGGGTATCGAATCGCATCTTCCGCCCTGCGACACAGCCCCTGAGCGATTCGACCATGGCCTGATCGTCAGACTTGCAAGATGGCTCCGGCAGGCGCTCGATCGACCAGCATACCCAACAGCTTGCCGATGCGGATGCGCATCTCACGCCGATCGATGATGGTATCTATGGCCCCATGCTCGAGCAGAAACTCGCTGCGCTGGAATCCCTCGGGCAGCTTTTCGCGTACCGTCTGCTCGATCACGCGTGGCCCGGCAAAACCTATTAAGGCGCCCGGCTCGGCGATGTTGACATCACCCAACATCGCAAAACTGGCCGAGACACCCCCCATCGTGGGATCGGTCATCACGGAGACAAATGGCAGGGCTTGCTGCGACATACGCTTCAGCGCTGCCGAGGTCTTGGCCATCTGCATCAACGAGAACAGCGATTCCTGCATACGGGCACCGCCGCTGGCCGAGAAACAAATCATCGGGCAACGCCGGTCGATCGCACTGTTGATGCCGCGCACGAAGCGCTCGCCGACGACTGAGCCCATGGAGCCGCCCATGAAAGAAAACTCGAAGGCCGCGGCGATGATATCGCGCCCTAACAGTTGGCCGTTCTGCACGACCAAGGCATCCTTCTCACCGGTCTTCTTCTGCGCCAAGCTCAGGCGCTCTTTGTACTTTTTGCTGTCCTTGAACTTCAGTGGATCACTGGACTCCAAATCCGCGCCAATCTCCTCCCGCGGTTCGGGATCGAGGAACAGATCCAGTCGGCGGCGAGCACCGATGCGATTGTGATGACCACATTTGGGGCATACCTCCATGTTACGTTCCATCTCTGCCCGGTAGAGCACCGCGCTACAGCTGGGGCACTTAGTCCAGAGTCCCTCCGGCATCACCTTCTTGCTGCCACCCTCGGTACGAATCCGGCTGGGTATCAATTTTTCGAACCAACTCATAGGTACCCCCAGGTCCCATCAAGCACGATTCCAATAGAGCACTGCATTCAACCTCCGTCCATGGCACGGCGCATCTCACGCAGCAACGATCCGATCCTATCAATCGCCGCGGGCGCATCGGTGGGGTTGTCCTCGATGCAGGACACCAAGGCACTGCCGACCACGACAGCATCGGCGATAGCCGCCATAGACGCCGCCGTCGCAGCATCTTTGATTCCGAAACCAACACCCACCGGCAGTTTGGTGCAGGTACGAATCTCCGCCAACTTGTCACGCACCGCGTCCAGCGAGAGATTGGCGGCACCGGTCACCCCCTTGAGCGACACGTAGTAGACGAAACCGCTTGCCGCGCGGGTGATCCGCTCGATACGCACCCGCTTGCTGGTAGGTGCCAATAGAAAGATCGGGTCGATCCCACACGCTTTAACTGCCGCGACCAGCCCGTCGCCCTCCTCCGGTGGAATATCGACGGTCAACAGGCCATCCACACCGGCCACCGCGGCCTGTTCGGCAAAGCGCCGATAGCCCATCACCTCGATCGGGTTGAGATAACCCATGAGCACCACGGGCGTGGTCTGATTGGTTTCGCGAAAACGCCCGACCATATCCATGACATCACTCAACGCGACATGGTGCGCCAGCGCACGTTCGCTGGCACGCTGGATGACCGGCCCATCGGCCATCGGATCGGAAAAGGGCACACCCAGCTCGATGATGTCGGCACCCGCCTCAACCATCGCATGCATCAGCGGCAAGGTCGCATCGGGGTGTGGGTCACCGGCCGTGACGAAGGGGATCAGGGCAGTACGGCCACTGTCGCGCAACGCGGAGAAGACCGTGGCAATGCGACTCATAGTGTCAGTCCATCCCGTGCCGCCACAGTGTGCATATCCTTGTCACCACGCCCGGACAGGTTGATCAGCAAGATCTGTTCGCGCGCCATCTGCGGTGCCATCTTGATCGCCTGAGCGATTGCATGGCTGGATTCAAGGGCCGGGATGATGCCCTCGCTCCGCGTCAGCCGGTGGAAGGCTTCGAGCGCCTCCTGATCGGTAACCGCTACATAGTTGGCCCTTCCACTGTCCTTTAGCCAGGCGTGCTCCGGCCCGACGCCGGGATAGTCCAGACCGGCCGAGATCGAATGGGTCTCGATGATCTGCCCATCGAGATCTTCCATCAGGTAGGTGCGATTGCCATGCAACACGCCGGGGGTACCGGCACACAGGGGAGCCGCATGCCGACCGGTTGCCAGACCGTCACCAGCCGCTTCCACACCATAGAAGGTGATCTCGCGATCGTCTAAAAAGGGATGGAACAGACCAATGGCATTCGAGCCGCCACCGACGCACGCGATCAAAGCATCCGGCAGGCGCCCAACCATCTCCAGCATTTGCGCGCGCGCCTCGCGCCCGATCACTGCCTGGAAGTCACGCACCATCGCCGGATAAGGATGTGGGCCGGCCACGGTGCCGATGATGTAGAAGGTGTCGTCGACATTGGCCACCCAATCACGCATCGCCTCGTTGAGCGCATCCTTGAGCGTCTTGGAGCCAGACGCAACCGAGCGCACCTCGGCACCGAGCAGACGCATGCGGTAGACATTGGCCTCTTGCCGGGCGACATCGACTTCGCCCATGTAGACCACGCATTCGAGGCCGAGGCGAGCGGCTACCGTGGCGGTCGCGACACCATGTTGTCCGGCACCCGTCTCAGCAATGATTCGGGTCTTGCCCATGCGCTTAGCCAACAGCGCCTGACCGACCGTGTTGTTAACCTTGTGCGCACCGGTGTGGTTGAGGTCTTCGCGCTTCAAAAAAATCTGCGCACCATCGAGTTCACGACTTAAGCGCTCGGCATGGTAAATCGGCGACGGCCGACCCACGTAGTGGCGCAGGTCGGCGTCCAGCTCGGCCAGGAATTCTGGATCATCCAGGCTGCGCTCATAAGCCAAGCGTAGCTCCTCGAGCGGCGCCATCAGGGTCTCGGCGACAAAGATGCCACCATAGGGTCCAAAGTGACCCCGATCGTCGGGCAGTTCGGTCAGCGGAGTCTCATTTTCCGGCACGTCGCACCTCATGGATGAACAGTCTGATCTTTTCCGGGTCCTTGATGCCTTTGGCTGCCTCTACCCCGCCACTTACATCCACGGCATAGGGTTGCACTCGCTGCACCGCCTCGGCGACATTGCTCGGATTAAGTCCGCCGGCCAAGACAACACGCGGCGCCAATTCTGGCGGGATACGCTCCCAGTCGAAGCAAGCGCCAGTGCCACCGGGCACACCCGGACGGTAGGCATCCAGCAATAATCCTCGTGCAGCGGCGAAGCGTGCCGCCTCGGCGAGCGGGTCAACGGCGGGTTTCATCGCAAGCGCACGAATCCATGGGCGGCCATGGGCAATGCATGACTCAGGGTTTTCGGAACCGTGGAACTGCAGCAGATCGACACCAACTTGGTCGACGACGCGGGCGATGTAGTCTGGGTCAGCATCAACGAACAGGGCCACCGAGGTTACGAAGGGCGGCAGTTTGCGCACGATCTCGCCGGCCCGCTGCACGCTGATATGGCGTGGGCTGGATTCGTAAAAAACAAAGCCCAACGCATCGGCGCCGTGTTCCACGGCGCTCATGGCGTCGCGCTCGCGTGTAATGCCGCAGATCTTAACCCGGGTTCGCATGCACAATCATTATGCCGGAAAAGCACGTGGGTTAAAGGCACCTCTACAGACACTTTGTCTAAGCCATTCAGGTCGAGCCGGGGACTATCGGTACCAGCGGTGGGTCGGGGATCGCAAACTGCGCCGGGTAGTGCACACGTTCGAAGTACAAACCATCGGGCGGCGCCGTCACACCCCCAAGCGTGCGATCACGCTGTGCCAAGACCTCCGCTGCCCAGCCACCATCCCGATCACCGCGGCCGATCGCCAGCAGCACGCCGGCGATGTTGCGGATCATGTGGTGTAAAAAGGCATTGGCATGCACCCGCAACTCAATCAGCTCACCGTGACGCTGCACCACCAAACTGTGAACCGTCCGCACAGGGCTCTTCGCCTGACAAGCCTGGGCCCGGTAGCTGGAGAAATCATGGGCACCTACCAGGGCCTGTCCGGCCCGGTGCATCGCGCTCGCATCGAGTGGCCGGTGCTCCCAGGTGGCACGCCGTGCGAGCAAACTGCTGCGTGTGGCGCGGTTGAGTATCAGATAGCGGTAACGACGGGAAACTGCAGAAAATCGGGCATGAAACGCATCGTCAACGGCGAGGGCCCAGGTCACGGCCACCTCGGGCGGCAGATTAATATTGGCACCCAGGACCCAGTTGCGCGGCTCACGCTGCGCGTGGGTATCGAAGTGCACTACCTGTCCGACGGCATGTACGCCGCTGTCGGTTCGACCCGCGCAAACGACACGTATCGGGTGGGCCGCTACTTGAGATAATGCATGCTCCACCACGGCCTGCACGGTCTGACTCGCATGGCGCTGCACCTGCCACCCGCGGAAGACACCGCCATCGTATTCGATCCCAAGTGCGATTCGCATAAACGCCGAGGGCGCCTTACGGCGCCCTCTCAAGTGACCACGCTGGCCAGTGTATCAGCCCAGGCTGGATAGCAGCTGCTTTGCGTCCCCACGTTGGCTGTCGTTACCTTCGGCAACGACCTCTTCGAGGATGCTGCGCGCACCGTCATCATCACCTATTTCGACATAGGCACGCGCCAAGTCTAATTTAGTTGCGATGTCATCGTCGGTTCCAACACCGCCATCACCTTCAAGCTCGGCCTCGGCAGTCGGCGCCAGCTCCGCGGTCTCTTCAGCGGCATCGAAGGCGTCATTCAGGTCAAGCGTTGCGTCCAGGCCGCTATCGGCGACCGGCCCGGCATCTTGGCTGACCAGGCCCAGCCCACCAGGCGCCGCCGCAGCCCCCTGTTTACTCGGATCTCCCAACTCAGAATCGAGCACCGAAAGATCGCTCAACTCATCGAGCTGGGCCTGCAAATCGTCGGCACTGAAGTCTGAATCGAGCGTGCCCGAAGAATCCTCGCCATCGACGGCTGCCTCTGCCTGAATCATCATGCTGTCAAGATCCAGCGAGTCGGTAATGACTTCATCTGCGGCCGCCTTTTCCAAGGCCACACCGTCCTTCTCGGCCTCGGGCAGCTCGAACTCCATCGACTCCAACTCACTGGTCGCGATCGAGTCTCGCATAACGGCGTCGGCCTGATCCGCCAGTTCTGAGGCATCGTCCACATCGAGCAAGATCGAGACCTCGTCGGACGGATTTGCGAGATCATTCGCGGCACTCACATCCTCATCGTATACCGCAGTGAGTTCCGTCAACTCTGACTCGTCCAACATGAGGCTGTCTGCATCGACAGCGGTGCTAGCCGCAGCCACAGCGGTCGTCGCAGCACCGATCGCACCCAGATCCAGATTCAGTTCCGCTTCACCGTCTCTTAGCGCGAACAGCTCATTGTCAGGGGCCAGCTCTCGACCCATCTCGCGGGCCCGTGTCCACGCCTCTTCATCGGCTGCATCTTGCCCCGCCTCGACCATGAGATCGGCCAGATCGCAAAACGCCTCGGTGTTACGCGTCGCATAGTGCACTTCGAGCAGCTTGTGCTTCAGCGCCAACCGATCCTTGTCCCGTTCCATCGCCTGCCCGAGTAACTCTTCAGCCTGCTGATAGCGACCATAAGCGATATAGACATCGGCCTCGGACACCGGATCGACCTCGCCGGTCTCGTCTTGCAGGGCGTTGATATCACTCGGCGAGAACTCGTTGAGGAACGAGCTGTCGGCCAACCCCGACTGGGTCCCATCGTCCATGGGCCGCGAGTCGACCGCCGCCTCGTCTGCGACCGCGGTGTCGGCCTCGGGGGGCGAGGTCACAGCACTCTGTTCTACCGCCGATAGCACCGGCCCGGGCTCGCCAGAGCTGCGCCGCCGACGCGCGAACAAGAAGCCTGCTATCAGCGCCACCAAACCGCCAGCTCCCGCGGCGATCGGCAGGGTATGCTCTTCGAGGATCCGGGCCAGCGGCTGCGGCAATAAGCCGCTTTGCTCCTTTTCCGGCACAGCCGGCTCGGTCTCGCTCACCGCCGGAGGCGCCGTCACTACTTCACTCTCTGCCGGGTCTGTCTCGGCTGCCGCCGGCTCACCGGTCGCAGCCGAGTCGAACTCGATCGGTGCTTCTTCGAAGATGTCCGTTGTCTCAGAGCCGATGGCGATCGACTCGTCCCCACCCTGCTCGATCGCTGTCGCCGTCTCTTCGTCTTCGATGAACACGACGTCGCCGTCGGACGTGATCTCAAACTCTGATGTGGCCAAGTCGGGGTCCGATAGTCCCTCTATCGCCTCGCCTACGGCATCGCCCATCTCGGCGAGATCAGACTCGCTTTCGGGCACTGCACCGGCATCCTCGGCCTCGGCAAGCGCCTCAGCATCGCCCGAGGGCGCGACACCCTCGATTGCCGTAGCTTCTTCCGCCGTCGCCTCAGATGCCTCGGAGCCGACATCACCTGGAACAGCTTCGACAGCCTCGGCATCGGCCGCTGAGTCTTCGGTCACCACCCGGTCCTGCAACTGCGCGAGTTGATCGTCCTTCAGGCTGAGCAGCTTCTGCATATCCGCCAGGCGGGCCTGGAGGTCGTCAACCTGCGAGCGGAGGGTTACGGCCTCCTGGCGCGAGGTCTCGACATTCTCGCGGGCGATCATCAGACGCGACTGCAGATCTTGCGCGGTCGGCTTGCCCGACTCGCCATCCCCGGCTCCGGCTTGGCCTTCGACCTCTGGGCGCGAAGTAGCGATGCGCAGCTGGTCAACGGCCGCTTGCCCCTCACTCAGCGTTGCATCGCTACCAGGCAAGACATCGATGGCGGCTTCTTCGGCGGCCTTCTGTAACCGCTCGTCACGCCGCGCCAGCCACTCGTCCTGCTGTTGCCGATAGGCAACTCGCGCCTGCTGACGGCTGAGTTCGCGAATCTCGTCGAGGGCAGGTACGCGTAGGATCTGCCCGCTGCGCAGGCGATTGATGTTGCCGCCGATAAAGGCCTGCGGATTGGCCGCCAGCAACGCCATCATCATTTGCTCCATGCTGACACCACCGGGGCGTAATTTCTGCGCCAGACCCCACGCTGTATCACCCGCCTCCACCGGACCATACTCGGAGACCCCGTCGGCTACCGGATCAAGCGGCGGAGCATCGGCCGAGGCGGCCGGAGTAACTGACGCCGCTGCGGCGGCGGGTGCCGCCTGGGCCGCGGGTTGAGGCGCGGCAGGCTCGCTCGCTGCAGCTCGAGTGCGCTCCGCCGGCGCCACGCTGGGGGCACGCCTTGCGATCGTCGTCGGTGGATCCAACAGCACGGTGTATTCGCGCAGCAAGCGGCCCTTGGGCCAGTTCACTTCAATGAGAAAATTCAGAAAGGGCTCACGGATCGGGAAATCCGAGGTCACCCGAATGACCGGCTTGCCGCCCCCCGTAATCATGGGCTCGAACTTGAGCAGCGACAGGTAAAACGGCCGCTCCACACCGGCGCGAGAGAACGCCTCTACGTCGCCCAGCTTCACCCTGACACCTTCCATCTCGTCGGGTTTCACCGACAGCAATCGGATGTCTCCCTCGAAATTCTGGTTCAACAGAGACTTCGAGCTGAGATCGCCCAGACCCAATGCGTAAACCGGGACACTGGCTGTCCCTAGGGCAAGTGAAACTGCCAACGCCAACTTGCGGACCATGAAATTCCCCCTCGGGTGGTTCGTCGCCCCGATTTCACGGATGCACGGTCCATCCCGGACCGTTGTGATGCAACCATTAGAATCGATGAATTAAATTCGGCCTAACTATAGCCGAGTCGTCCTTGACTACCAACGCTACTAACGGCCGCGCAACCAAAGACTTAAACGACTTGGGGCCCTTTTTCTAAGGTGCCGGAAGCGGCCGGCAACCGGGGTCACTGCTGCAGCAGAATATTGAGCATGCGACGTAACGGCTCGGCCGCGCCCCACAGCAGTTGGTCCCCTACGGTGAAGGCATTCAGGTAGCGGCTACCGAGGTTCATTTTGCGTAGACGCCCGACCGGGACGGTCAGCGAACCCGTGGCCCGAGCCGGTGAGAGTTCCTGCCTTGTCGACTCAGGATCATTGGGTACGACCCGCACCCATGGGTTGGCCGCCGCGAGAATCTGTTCTATCTCGCCGATCGGGACATCGCGGGTAAGTCGCACGGTCAGTGCCTGGCTATGACAGCGCATCGCGCCGATGCGCACGCAGGTACCATCGATTGGGATCGGCTGCTCGCTGCGTCCGAGGATCTTGTTGGTCTCGGCAAAGCCCTTCCACTCCTCTCGACTTTGTCCATTATCGAGCGCGCTATCGATCCATGGGATCAAGCTGCCAGCCAATGGCGCACCGATTTGCTCGACCGGGAAGTCAGACCCGCGCAGGGCCGCGCTGACCTGCCGATCAATCTCAAGGATCGCCGAGCCTGGATCAGCCAACAAAGGATCAGCGCTGTCGCGCAACGCACCCATTTGGCGCAGTAGCTCGCGCATCGGCTTGGCACCGGCACCCGAGGCCGCCTGATAGGTCATCGCAGTTACCCACTCGACCAGGCCAGTGTTGAACAATCCGCCGAGCGCCATCAGCATCAGACTGACCGTGCAGTTACCGCCGATGAAGTCTTTCTTGCCAGCCGCCAAGGCCTGTTCAATCACTGGCAGGTTGACCGGGTCGAGGATGATCACCGCGTCCGGCGCCATACGCAGTGCCGATGCGGCATCGATCCAGTACCCCTGCCAACCTGCACCGCGTAGGTCGCTGAACACACGCTTGGTGTAGTCGCCGCCCTGGCAGGTAACGATCGCGTCCATGGCACACAATTGGTCGATGTCCAGCGCATCGCGCAATGCGGCTACCGGACGGCCGATCTCTGGACCAGACTGTCCTGCCTGCGAGGTACTAAAGAACACGGGTTCCTCGATCTGTGCGAAGTCGTTCTCCTCGCGCATCCGCTCGATCAGCACGGAACCGACCATGCCTCGCCAACCCACAAACCCGATCCGCTTCATCTGCATCTACCTTGCTTCGTACGACGACCGAGGCTGCGCCAAGGGCCAGGCTAGGCCGGTACGGCGTCCTCGATCGTTAGAACCGGCCCTCAGAGTGCGCGGACGACGGCATCACCCATCTCCTCACAGCCCACTCGCGTCATACCATCGGACAGGATGTCCGGTGTGCGTAGGCCCTGATCCAGTACCTGCTCGACCGCGGCCTCGATACGCGCCGCCATCGCCGGTTCGTCCAAACTGAATCGCAGCATCATCGCGACCGACAGGATGGTCGCCAGCGGGTTGGCCACGCCTTGTCCGGCGATGTCTGGCGCCGAGCCGTGGATCGGCTCGTACATCCCCTGCCCCTTGGCGTTCAGCGAGGCCGAGGGCAGCATACCGATCGAGCCGGTCAGCATGGCCGCCGCATCTGACAAGATGTCGCCGAACATATTGGTCGTGACCATCACATCGAACTGCTTCGGCTGTCTTACGAGCTGCATGGCCGCGTTGTCGACATACATGTGTGACAACTCGACCTGGGGGAATTCGGTCTCGACGACACGGGTCGCGACCTCACGCCACAGCTCGGTGCACTCGAGCACGTTTGCCTTGTCGACCGAACACAACCGTCGGTCGCGCCGCATGGCAATTTCGCTGGCCGAGCGCACGATACGTTCGATCTCGCGCTCCGAGTAGACCAGAGTGTTGAAACCCTGCCGCTGCCCGTCGTCGAGGGTGCGGATACCGCGTGGCTGACCGAAGTAGATGCCACCAGTGAGTTCGCGCACGATCAAGATGTCGAGCCCAGAGACAATCTCGGGCCGCAAACTCGAGGCGCCGGCAAGCTGCGGGTAGAGGATCGCGGGGCGCAAATTGGAAAACAGACCCAGTTCGGCGCGCAGACCCAGCAGACCCTTCTCCGGCCGCAGCGCGATATCGAGCGGTTCCCACTTTGGACCACCGACTGCGCCGAGCAGCACCGCATCGGCCGCTCGTGCCATCGCCAGGGTGGGCTCGGGCAACGGCGTCCCATGATCATCGTAGGCCGCACCACCGACCAGTCCCTGATCGAGCTCGATATCCAGACCGTCGGTGCCCAGCCGGTCCAGTACCTTGACCGCCTCGGCGACGATCTCCGGACCAATGCCGTCACCGGGCAACACCAGAATGCGTTTACTCATGAGTTTTTAATTACCCCATCGGGCGCTGCACCACCCGGTCATTCGAACAACCAGGGCGTCTCGCGCCGACGTCGCGTCTCGTAGGCCTTAATTTCATCGATGTGTTGCAGGGTCAAACCGATGTCATCCAATCCTTCCAGCAAACAATGCTTGCGAAACGAGTCGACTGAAAATTCGATCACCCCCTGTGCCGCACCCCGTATCTCGCAAGCCGTAAGATCCACGGTGAGGGACAAAGCTTGCACACCATCCGACTGGGCGAACAATGCATCGACCGTGGCGGCATCGAGCACGATGGGCAACAGGCCGTTCTTGAAGCTGTTGTTGAAGAAAATATCCGCAAAACTCGGCGCAATAATCACCCTGAAGCCATAGTCTTCCAGGGCCCAAGGCGCGTGTTCGCGCGAGGATCCACAGCCGAAATTCTCTCGCGTCAGCAGAATCGACGCGCCGGCGTAGCGCGGATCGTTGAGCACGAAATCCGGATTCAGCGGACGCTGCGCATGGTCCATCCCTGGCTCACCATGGTCGAGATAGCGCCACTCGTCGAACAAGTTGGGACCAAAGCCGCTGCGCTTGATCGACTTGAGAAACTGCTTGGGAATAATCGCATCGGTATCGACGTTCGATCGGTCCAGCGGACAGACCACACCGGTGAAGGTCTCAAAAGCTTGCATGATCTACCTCGTTGCGTCCTCTAGCGCCTTACCAGCGTTTTTAATATCGCGTCCCAAGTCCTTGATGGTCTCGCAACCGCTGCCAAGCCATGCCAAGAGCAACAACCATGCGCTTGTCTTCATAATCCCTCCTGACGAGCAGCTATGCCCGCGGCTACCAAGTCCGCACATCGACGAAGCGTCCCGCGATCGCCGCCGCTGCCGCCATCGCCGGGCTCACCAGGTGCGTGCGTCCACCCTTGCCCTGGCGGCCCTCGAAGTTGCGATTCGAGGTCGAGGCGCAACGCTCACCGGGCTCGAGTCGGTCGGCATTCATCGCCAAGCACATCGAACAACCCGGCTCGCGCCACTCGAAACCGGCCTCGAGAAAGATCCGATCGAGCCCCTCGCGTTCCGCCTGGGCCTTGACCAAGCCGGACCCAGGGACCACCAAGGCCTGGCGAACAGTCTCAGCGACCTTATGCCCCTTGACGATCGCCGCCGCGGCGCGCAAGTCCTCGATCCGCGAGTTGGTACATGAGCCGATGAATACCTTGTCGAGTTCGATTTGATCGATGGGTGTACCGGCGCCGAGTCCCATGTAGTCGAGGGCCCGCCGCATGCCATCGGCCTTGACCGCGTCTCCCTCCGTCGCCGGGTCCGGAACCGCGCCGGTCACCGGCACCACCATCTCCGGCGAGGTACCCCAAGTCACTAGCGGCACAATCTGCTCCGCCGGGATCACGACGACTTTGTCGAACTCGGCGTCCGCATCACTGTGCAGGGTTCGCCAATGGACCACCGCGCGGTCCCAGTGTTCGGGTGCCGGTGCGAACGGTCGTCCGCGTACGTAATCGATGGTCTTGTCATCGACTGCAACGAAGCCGGCCCGGGCTCCGGCCTCGATCGCCATGTTGCATACCGTCATGCGGCCTTCCATCGAGAGGTCACGGATCGCCTGGCCACTGAACTCGATCGCGTAACCCGTGCCACCTGCGGTACCGATCTCACCGATGATCGCCAACACGATGTCCTTGGCGGTGACTCCCTGGCCGACCTTGCCGTCGACCAGGATCTGCATCGCACGCGACTTCTTTTGCAGCAGGCACTGAGTGGCCAGTACGTGCTCGACCTCGGAGGTCCCGATGCCATGCGCCAGGGCACCAAAGGCCCCGTGGGTCGAGGTGTGCGAATCGCCGCAGACCACCGTCATGCCGGGCAGGGTCGCGCCCTGCTCCGGGCCCATCACATGGACAATCCCTTGGCGCGGATCGTCCATCCCAAATTCGACGATCTCGAACTCGGCACAATTGCGATCCAGCGTCTCCACCTGCAGGCGCGACACCGGATCGGCGATGCCGCGGCTGCGGTCCGACGTCGGGACATTGTGGTCGGCAGTGGCCAGGTTGGCGGCCCGGCGCCAAACCGACCGACCGGCCAAGCGCAGGCCCTCGAAGGCCTGAGGTGAGGTGACCTCGTGCACCAAATGGCGGTCGATATACAACAGCGCCGTACCATCGGGCTCTTCGCGGACCAGGTGCGATTCCCAAAGTTTGTCGTAAAGGGTCTTGGCCATGCCGATAGATTTCTGTTTCTGACGAGGCTAACCATAGCGGCTAGAATCAATAACGTATAGTCATGTTTTTTATCCATCATATTCCAATAGAGAATAGTGGAAATCGCCACACTACAGGCCTTCGTCGCGGTCGCCGATCACAGCTCCTTCTCGGAGGCGGCCGAGGCCCTGTTCCTGACCCAGCCCGCGGTCAGCAAGCGGGTCGCTCAACTCGAGGCGGAACTCGGCGTGCGTCTGTTCGACCGAATCGGCCGACGGGTGTCGTTGACCGCCAACGGCGCCGCACTCTTGCCGCGCGCGCGCCGCCTGATCAACGATGCCCTTGAACTCAAGGGACTGATGCGCGACCTGTCCGGCGCAGTCCGTGGCCGTCTAGTGATGGGGACCAGCCATCACATTGGGCTGCACCGTCTACCCAGAGCGCTGAAACACTTCACCGAGCGCTTCCCTGAGGTGGAACTGGATATCCGTTTCATGGACTCAGAGGCCGCCTGTCGCGCAGTCGAAAGCGGCGACCTCGAACTGGCGATCGTGACCCTGCCGCCCGAGCAACCGCCCCATCTGAAATTGGAAACGGTTTGGGACGACCCCTTGGTGGTCATGGTCGGCCCAGATCACCCGCTTGCTGCGCGGGCCCGGGTCCGACTGGCCGAGCTGGCCGACCACCCCGCCGTCCTCCCGGGCGACGCCACCTATACCCGCGGCATCCTCGAGCAAGCCGTGCGCAAGGCCGGCGTCCGGCTGACAGTCGCCATGGCTACGAATTACCTCGAGACCCTGCACATGCTGGTCGCCACCGGCCTTGGCTGGAGTCTGCTGCCGGCGACCCTGCTCGACGATGCGGTGCGCGCACTGCCGGTCCAGGGCATGACGCTCGCGCGCCGGCTGGGTGCCGTGACCCACCGCAGGCGCAGCTTGTCGAACGCCGGGGTCGAGATGATCCGGGTTTGTAAGTCGATGTGAACCGCCGGCCTGGTGCCACAGGATAGGCGCGCGCCCCAAGATCAGGTCCGCTGCGGTCCGCGCGGTTCTCCTGTCGGTTCGCCATCCCGGGGGAACCAGCCGGCGACACGCTCACGCAGGTCCTCCATGCCGGCCAGCAAGGCGGGTAGCAGCAACAGCACCAGGAAGGTCGCGAAGGCGAGTCCGAACGAGATCGAGACCGCCATTGGAATCAGGAACTGTGCCTGCAACGAAGTTTCGGCAAGCAGCGGCAGCAAACCAGCGATCGTAGTCAATGAGGTCAGCAGCACGGCACGCAGTCGCTGACACGCGGCCTCGACAATAGCGTCGCGCACGGCGAGACCCTTCTCGCGTAGTTGCTTGTAGAACACCACCAGGATGATGGAATCATTGACCACAATGCCTGACAGTGCGAACAGGCCGAACATGGATAGGATGGTCGGTGTGATGCCCATCAGGTAGTGACCTAACAGGGCCCCGACCACACCGAAGGGGATGATCGCCATCACGACCAAGGGCCAGGCATAGGAGCCGAATACCCAGGCCAATACGATGTAGATCACCGCCAGCGCAAACAAGGCGCCGCGCTGCATATCGGCTGCCGTCTCGCGTTGGTCTTGGGCACGGCCGGTGAACTCCCAGTTCAGTCCGTACTGCTGGGCCAGCGCGGGCAGCAAGTCGCGGCGCAAGCGATCGCGCACTGCGTTGGCATTGGCGACCGCCTTGTTGACATCGGCATACACGGTGATCGCGAGCTGCCCCTCGGCATGGCGCACCACCTTGAAGCCGCGTCGTTCGGTCAAATCAACCAGCGACGACAGCGGCGCCGTCTCGCCGCTGGGCAAGAACAGGTTGGTGTCCTCCAAGCTACTCAGGCGATAACGCTCGGCATCGGGCAGCATTACCCGCACTTCGATCTCGTCATCACCCTCGTTGAAGATCTGCGCCAGCTCACCGTCGAAGGCCGCACGCAATTGCCGGCCGACCTCCTCCACAGTGAGCCCCAATGATTCACCCAACGGGCTCAAGCGGAAGACCAATTGCTGGGGACCGTAGGGCATGTTGTCCTCGATCGCCTGGATACCGGGAATGGTCGCGAGCGCATCCGATAATTGCACCACCGCCTGCTTGAGCAAGGTGGGGTCCTGGCCGGTTAGGCGAATCTCCAGCGCTCGGCCCGGATGGCCGCCGCTGCGCGACGTGATGGTCAGATATTCCAGTCCCGCCGCTTCGGGTACACGGGACTCCCAGGCCTCGATGAAGGCCTCGTTGCGCACCTGGCGTTCATCGGAGGGTGTGAGCTCGACCGTCAGCGCGGCGAACTGGTCGCCGCTCTGCGACTGCTGGCCGTTGGCGAAAAAGGCTCGGCCCAGTGCCACATTGGCAACCTTAACCAATCCGCCACCGAATGCCGCATCGGTTTCATACAGAGCGCTTTCCAGCTCTTCGGCAAACGCCTGCACCCGCTGTGGCGGGGTGCCGGCCACGAAGGTCACGCTGGCCACCAAGCCCCTGCCCTCGACATTCGGGAAGAAGGCGAAGCCCATGCGGCCACCGCGCAGCAACCCAAACAAGATGATCAAGAAGGCCAGCGCAATCGCCAGGATCGCAAACCGATTGTTTACCGCCCAGCGCACCATGGGGCGAAAATACTGGTCACGAAAACGCACGAAGCCGGCATCCCAGCGGGCCCGAAAACGCCCCGGCGACGCCGGCCGCAGGCCCATGAAACTGTGCCTGAGGTGCCCGGGAAGAATCAGGAAACTCTCGATCAAAGACGCGACGATGACGCATACAATCACAAACGGAATGTCGCCGAGCAAGTCACCGATGAAACCAGTGATGGCAAACAGCGGCACAAAGGCCGCGATGGTCGTCAACGAGGACGACATCACCGGTGCCAGCATGCGCCGTGCACCACCTTCGACCGCCTCGAGCGGCGCTTCGCCAGACTGGTAATGCGCCAGGGCGTCTTCGCCGACCACGATGGCATCATCGACGATGATGCCGAGCGCCATGATCAACGCAAACATCGAAATCATATTGATGCTGCCACCGGCCATATAGACGATCGCCAGGGTCGCCATGAAAGACACCGGGATACCGATGGCCACCCACAGGGCGACCCGTCCATTGAGGAACAAGAACAGAATGGCGACCACCAACACCAAACCGCCAAGACCGTTCTTGACCAACAGGCCGATGCGGTCCTGGATCACGGTCCAGCTCTGGTCATAGGCGACGATCGAGATATCGGGCGGCAGGCGTTGTTCGGCCTCTACCAGCCACTGCTGCATGATCCTCGCCGACTCCAGCGAGTCGGCCGTCGCCGAGCGCATCAGCTGCAACTCGACCGCGGGTCGACCCTGATAGCTGAGCCGGACCTGGTTGGGGCGCGCCCGGCGCTCGATCTCGGCGACATCGCCGACCCGCACCAACCGCCCGTCACGATCCGCGACCAAGGCAAGCCGCTCGAACTCCAGTTCGCTGCGCCGCTGGTCAAGGGCACGCAATTCACGCGCTATGTCGTCGCGACCGACCGTCCCACCGGGTAGGTCACGTGATTCGGCATCGATTCGCTCGGCGACATCTTGAAGCGAGAGCCCGAGGTCCTCGAGTGCAGCCTGCGGGATTTGGATCGCCAGCTCATCCTCCGGCAAGCCGGTGATGTTGACCTTGGCGATACCGCGCTCGAGCAGCTCGCGCTCGATACGCCGCACCAAGGGACGCAGCTCACGCACTTCCTCGGGCCCAACGATCAGCAGGCGGGCAACCGATTCATAACGCAGTGCATGCGATACCTCGGGTTCCTCGGCATCACTCGGCAAGTTGCGCACCGAATTCACCAGCTCCTCGACCCGATTGGTCGCCTCGCCCATGTCGGTCCCCTCGGGGAACTCCAGCGTGATCACGCTCAGCCCCTGGGTCGAGGTGGACGACATCTCTTCCATGCCATCCGTGGTCCGCAGGGTCTGTTCGAGCGGGACGGTCAACGACCGTTCCACGTCCTCCGCCGGGGCACCGGACCAGACCGTGCGAACACTGATTACTTCGACCTCGAAGTTCGGGAAGAACTGGACATTGAGATTGCTCAAACCCCAAAACCCTGCCAGCAGCATAATCGCCATCAGCAGATTCGCAGCGACAGGGTGTCGGGCAAACACACCAATCAAGTCGCTGCGCCTTAGAGTGGGCACTAGAAAGCACCACCGACGACATGCACCAGCAGACCATCGAGTGCATTCGGCAACTGGGTAACCACCACCCGTGCATCGGCCGGCAGGCCTTGCGCACTGATCAGGACGCGGCTGTCACCGTTGTCCAGCCGGACCTCACCGACTCGCACAACACTGTGGGCACGCATGCGGCTATCGGCGTCGACCAGATAGACGCGATCCGAACCGTACACCGCCTCGTGCGGCAGGGCGATCAGATCGTCGCGCGCCGGGAGCTCCAGCTGCAGGCGCACGAAGCGACCCTGGTTGATCTGGGTCGCGCCTTGGGTAACGGCGAACAGGCCATCGACACCGCCGCTACCACCACCCGCCTCGGCCGCCAGGCTGCGCAAGCGGGCAGCGACCCGGATCCCGTCGATCTCGCCGCTTGCCACCAGCGGCTCATCGGCCGTCAGCGCCGCCCGTATACGCGGCAGATGCCGATTCGGCAACTGTGCTCGGACCAGCATCTCGTCGGTGTCATAGAGTTCCAGTAGATCGTCACCCACACGGACTCGCCGTCCCGGGGCAACCAGGACTTTCGCGATCCGGCCGTTAAATGGTGAGCGCACCTCGCTACGCTCGAGCTCTAGTGCCGCCTGGTCGCGCAGTGCCGCGGTCCGCGCCAGTGCCGCCTCGAGCTCGGCCAAGCGCGACGCATGCTCGTCGACCGCCTGTCGCCTGGTCGACAAGGCGATCGCCTGACGCTCGGCGGCCTGGCGCGCGGTATCCAACTGTGACTGCGCACCGACCTTTCTTTCGACCAAGCCGCGCAAGCGCCGCACTTCTCTGCGCGTCAGATCGAGCAGGCGTTGCTCGCGCGGCAGGGCCTCACTGTCGGCTTGAAAGCGACGCATCTCCGAGGCGATGCGTGCCTCGGCTTGACGCAGTTCGGCCTCGCGCTGGGCGAGCTCGAGGCGCGCGTCGCGATCGTCCAGCCTTACCAGCAGCTGGTCGCGTTCGACCCGGTCGCCCTCGACCACGGCGACCTGCATGACGTCTGCGGTAACACCCGTGGTCAACTGGCTCGACCACAGCGATTCGACCCGGCCGTACAAGGTCACATCGGGCGCATAGCGCGCCGGTTTCACCGCCTCCACCCGCACCGACCAGGCCCGTTCCACGACCTCCACCGGGGGTGGCTCGGGTTTGGTGACGATGGTGGCCGTCGCGATCCCCATCGCCGCCAGCAAAATCAGCAGCGGTAGCCACCAATGGCGACGCAGTGGCCGTGCTGCCTGGGTCGGCAAAGGCTGTACGTTTTCGACCGAGGATCGCTTGTTGAGGTTCAAAATACTGTCTTCCTGCCAAATGCTGCCTGGTCAGTCGATGCCACTGCGCGGGACCAACCCGCCGATTGGGCTGTCAAGCAAAGCACATCCGGCACCTGCTGTCCGCTCGGGAAACGAGGTAACCGGCGAATCTGTCCCGGACACAGGGCCTGGCATCCGGGATTGCGACCCACACGAGCAGGTGGTGGCGGGCCTGGTTCAGTGGTCATGTCGCCCGTCTATCCAGCGCCAGGTCACATAGGCTCCGGCCAGGGCTAGTCCACTGGCCACAGCAAATGTCGTGGCCGGCCCGACACCATCCCAGGCATAGCCGCTGAGCAGGCTACCCAGGGCACCTCCGGCACCGAAGCTCACACTACTGTACAGCGCCTGTCCCCGCCCCTCGAGGCGCCCACGAAAATAATGATGCACTAAGTGAATGCCCGCGGCATGGAATGAGCCAAAGGTCGCGGCATGCAGTAGCTGGGCAAACAACACCAGGGGTAACGAATCGGCGCCATAGGCAATCAGTAGCCAGCGCCAGGCCGCCAGTAACAGGCTGACTATCAACACCAGACGCGCGCCGTAGCGGACCAGTATGTGGTGCATCACGATGAACAGCGCCACTTCGGCAAGGACACCGAGCGCCCAGAGTTGACCGATCAGGGTCTCGCTGTACCCCTGGTCTTTCATGAATATCGAATAGAAGGCGTAATAGGGTCCGTGGCTAGCCTGCATCAAGAATACGGCGAGAAAAAACGCAATGATGGCCGGTCTTCTCAGCACTTCCGCCAGTGACGGCTGGACCTGCGGATGTGGGCTGGGATCGGGATCGCGCACCACCAGGGTACTCAACCAGACCATGGCAAAGATCATCAGGACCGCCGGCAATACGACCTCCGATCCCTGCCGATCGACCAACAGGCCGAGCAGTACGACTGTCACCATGAAGCCGATTGAGCCCCAAACCCGAATTCGCGCATAGCGCGCGACGCGTTCTTTCAAGTAGCTGAAGGTAACGACCTCGAACTGGGGCAACGAGGCATTCCAAAAGAAGCTATACAAAGCCATCACCACCGCGATTGCCCAGAAACTCTCCGCCCAATACATCCCGGTGAAGGCCAACACCGAGACTAGGGAGGCAAAGCGCACGATCCGCATGCGATGGCCGATATGGTCTCCCACCCAGCCCCAAACATTGGGTGCAACGATTTTGGTCGCCAACAGGATGGCCATCAATTCGCCGATCGCGATGGCGTCGAATCCACGCCCATGCAGAAACAGACCCCAATAGGGGATCAAGGCCCCGAGCACCGCGAAATAAGAAAAATAGAAACCGGACAGGCGCCAATAGGGCATGGTGAGATTTCGTCAGTCCAGATTCGCCGCCGCGGCTTGTACTACCTCGACGGCACGCAGCGCGCCTACTCCGATGATGCGGGAACGACCGGCGTGCCTGGCTGCACATCGGCATTCTGCCCGCGCTGACGAAGGGCATGGTCGAGCAGCACTATGGCCAGCATCGCCTCGGCGATCGGCGTCGCCCGGATGCCGACACAGGGGTCATGCCGTCCCTTGGTGATCACATCGGTCAGTTGTCCATCGACATCCACCGTTTGTCCACCAAGCCGAATGCTAGAAGTCGGTTTGAAGGCCACCCGAGCGACGATATCCTGGCCGCTGGAGATTCCACCCAATACGCCGCCGGCATTGTTCGAAAGAAATCCTTCCGGCGTCATCTGGTCACGATGCTGGGTACCCGTCTGGGTCACGCTGGCAAAGCCGGCCCCGATCTCCACGCCCTTGGCCGCGTTGATGCTCATTAGGGCGCGCGCAATCTCTGCGTCTAGGCGATCGAATACCGGCTCACCCCAACCCGGTGGCACACCGTTGGCAACCACCGACACCTCGGCACCGATCGAATCGCCCGACTTGCGCAGCGCATCCATGTAGTCCTCGAGTTCTGAAACCTGCGCGGCATCGGGCCAGAAAAACGGGTTGCCCTCGACCGGCTCCCATGAGAAGCCGTTGGGCCGCAGCGGTCCTAGCGCAGAGAGATAACCGCGGACCAGTACACCGAAGCGCTCACTGAGGTACTTCTTGGCGATGGCCCCAGCGGCAACCCGCATCGCCGTCTCACGGGCCGAGGAACGCCCTCCACCACGGTAATCGCGGATACCGTATTTCTGGTTATAGGTGTAATCGGCGTGCCCGGGTCGGAATTTGTGGGCGATCTCGCCATAGTCCTTTGAACGCTGATCCTTATTAACGATCAGCAAACCGATTGGCGTGCCCGTGGTCAGACCCTCGAACACCCCGGAGAGTATCTGTACCTGATCGGGCTCGCGGCGCTGCGTCGTGTGGCGCGAGGTCCCAGGCCGGCGGCGATCCAAGTCAGGCTGGATATCGCCCTCTGACAGCGCCATGCCAGGCGGGCAACCATCAACAATACAGCCGATCGCCGGGCCATGGCTTTCGCCGAACGAGGTTACCGTGAACAGTTTTCCGATGGTGTTCCCAGACACTGTGCGAACTCTCGAGCATTTACCTCAGACGAGGTCACCTAAGGTGCGTATGGATTCAAGGTTGCTATTCTCCGCGACGCCACGCGGTAAAGCCATTGCGCGTTGTTCTAGAGCTATCATACCGACTGCCCTGAGTCGGCTGAAATCCGATATGGAGCGCGCTCCACTGGGCACCCCTTGGATTCCTCCAGTCACTTACGTGCCAGTCACTTACGTGCCAGTCACTTACGTGCGACAAACACCATCTGGTGACAGTGATAGGGGTCGATCCGCTCCAACGGCTTCTGGAGAAAATTTGGAAAGGGGTACAGGCCGAAGCCGTATCCTTGAATCTCACGAAATCCTATCATCGCGAGTTACCGCCGCAGCGCGCGGTAGCTGAATACGACGAGATGTCGATGCACCGGTGTGTCCGGTACGATATCCGGCTCTCCTTCGTCAGCAGCGCGCGCCAAAGGCATCTGCGTTTCTAGGAGCCGGTTTGAATCCGGATGCGGGCCACTCGACGGCATCTTGCCGGCCAGGATGAGGGCTGCCGTGAAATAGGTACTGATATTGGGGGTCAAGAGTATCAGGCGACCATGGCACTCAAGGACCCGATGACACTCCTTTAGGAACCGACAGGGGTTTAACAGGTGCTCGAGCACAGACAGGGCATCGATCAGGTCGCCCTGCCCCTTGTAGGGCCACAGATTCGCTACGTTGACCAACCAAAGTTGCATCTTGCGGCAGCCCGAGTTGCCGACGGGCCTGTCCTTTGTCTGGCAGCCTGGCGAGTGCCTGCAGGTCGATGCCGTTGTATATCAGACCCACACTATCGGCAGGTGCCCCTTCATCCAGTAGTTCGCGCACCACCAAACGGGGAGTTGCCGAGCACTGCCGCCATATGCCCGTGCAGTGTTGCCTCCTGGCGCTGCAGTCGCGGGTTGTCTGCCATGTACAGGTTCATGTCCCGACGACTCATCACCTGCCTGGGTATGCGCCAGAACCTTGCGACATTCGCGCCAAGCACGACAAGGATGCGCGGCAACCCGCTCACGCTGTTTCCAGGTCGTAGACGGCGAGGGTGTCGGACATCATGCGCGCCAGGCCAAATTCCCTGTTGGCATGGATCGGCCCCAGGTGCCTTGCCTGTTTGCGCCATTCCGGGTCTTGCAGCACCTGACAGACCCTGTCCGCCAGCAGGTCGGCCTCGCGCTGGCGGACCACCCAGCCTGTGTTGCCATCATCGATGGTCTCTGCCACACCACCGACATCCGTCGCCACCACGGGACATGCCGCCATCTGGGCCTCTATCAGCACATTGGGTAATCCCTCTTTGGCAGATGCCAGCAACAGCACATCCATTGCCGAGTACGCCGCATCGATATCCTGCACAACCCCGGGTTGTACCAGGCAATCGGCCAGTCCGAGTTCCTGAATGCGTGCCCCGACCTGTTGGCACAATTTGCCATCACCGGCGAGGAAGAACCTGGCCCCGGGTATGCGTTCACGCACCTTTGATGCCACCTGCAACCATAAAAACGGATCTTTTTCTTCAGAAAAACGCAGTATCCCACCGACAAGCGGCGAGTCCTGCGGTATTTTCCATTGCTCACGAAACGATCGCCCCCGGTCTTCGTCATGGGCAAAGGTGTTGGCATCAATCCCATTGTGGACCACCGCCACCCGCTCTTGCGGCATGTCCAACCATTTACAGTAACTGGCGGCACCCGAATGACTGTTATTGATCAAACTTACTCCCGACATTTGCAGCAGTGCCCCGTATGCAAAACGCATATAGGTCGTATGGTAGGCAAAATTACAGGGTGCCAGGTTGCGCCCTGCCATGATCACACGAGGCACACCGGCCACCACCGCTGCCATTCCTCCCACCAGGTTGGTGTAGTCCTGCCACAGGTGCACGACACCCGGCCGTATCAGGCGAATCACTGCCGCCATCGACACCATATCGTCAATGAAATCCAGTGGTAACAGGCTATAAAGCCCTTTCAATGCCGTGCTAGGTATGGAATGAAAGTATGTGTTCAGGGTGCCGGAAGACTCTCGTAACAACTTCGATGGCAGATATGACAGGTCGTGAACCGGTACTTGGATCTCTATTCTGGAACGGTAGAATTCCGCACCTTGCGCTTCGGTATTGATGCTCAAGACCTCAACGTCAATGCCCGCCGCCTTCAGCCCCAAGGCGGTATTCATCAACTGTCGTTCTGCCCCGCCGGCCCACAGGCCATAGGTCACCAGCAAGACCTTGTTGCGCCGTGGCAACGGCTCGACATCGGTATGGATCTCTTCAAGCATTCGGGCCAGCCGGTCGCCGCGGCGGGGGTCCAGCATGGCACGCCGTTCGCAGGGTTTTGGCCGGGGATACACGAAGGGGTACTGGTAACGGTATTGCTGCAGCCTTGATTGAAGATACTTCAGATACCAGACGGGTATGCGCAGCGTATGCCAGCGTCCGCCTACATCGAGTGCCGTGATATGCGACATGCCGGCACGCATTGCCTCGAAAAGGCGCCTTGGCCGAATAGCACGCCGCCAGCCAAGATATAAAACAGAGCGCGCTGCGCCTGCCGGGTAAGTCCATTCGCCGTTATGTTCTATCCTGCCCTGCATGCTGGTATCGATCACCGGGTTGCGCGCCACAACACTGGCAATCCCCTGCAGCCGCATCAAGGCGTGTAGTTCGGCATCTTCGCAATCGAAAGGCACTACCAGCATGGCAGGCAACAGTCGGGATCGAAGACCTGCCAACAGATTGGCAACGCTGTCCAGCAGGGCATCGTGATCAGGCGGGCTGTGCATGACAGGGCCGGACAGTAACTCAGGCGTTTTCTGCCCGGCGGAACAGATACTCGGTATTGGCTTCGCCCTGCTTTATCTTCACCAATTCCATGGATAACTCATCGCGACAGAACTTCAGCACATCTTCATCGTGGGAAAATTCCATCGGCCAGCCACCCAGCCAATCACGTACGTCGATCATGTAACTCATGCCCCGACTCTTGCGATATTCACGCATGGTCTTGATCAATCCCGGGATACGGCGTGGATTCTTTCCCAGGGAGAAGCGCCAGAGGTACCAGATCTCCATGCCAAACTTCCTGAGCCGACCCGCCTTGATATAGCGCTGCTTGACGTCCAGCCAGAACTCGGGTGGCGGGTCGATCTGCGCATCGGCCGAATAGAGGGCTATATAGAACAAGCCGCCTGGCTTGACCCTCTGCCCGGCGTTGCGGATCGCATTCCACTGATCGCCGGTATGGTGCAGCACCCCCCAGGAATAGACGAGGTCGTACTGTCCCAGGCTGTTGAGATACGCCTTGTCGAGCACTGACCCCTGCTCGATACGCCAATTGTCTGCCGCAGGCGTTTTTTCCTGCTTGACCAGTTTTGTGGTATCGACCGAATCCTGGTCGTAGTCGAAGCCAAGCACCTCATCTGCACCGGCACGAATCGCTGCCAGGGAATGCAGACCACTACCACAGCCGATATCCAGTAACGAGAGCCCTTCGAGATTGTCTCTGTCGAGGAAATCCAGCATATAAGACTGCGAAATACCGATGCGTTCCTCGCTGAGGTTCTTGTCGATAAAATCGCGCCAGTTCCTGCCAAAGGCAAACCGTTCTTCAGACATACTCCTCTCCTGGCCAGATTGCACACCCGACGGCACTACGGGTGGAATTCGGTAAGGTTCCAAAATATAGTTCGTGGATACAACTGATGATAAGCCGTCGCCATATCATCGACCCCCGGCCAGGCATGCAACCGCTCCCTGCCTTTTTGTCCCATGCGACGACGCCTCTCATCATCCTCAAGAAGATTGGCAGCGGCGGTAACATAGCGCTCCAACTCGCCTTTTCCGGTTTCGACAATATGCCTGTCTGTGCATCGATCAGTTCCGACTGCGCACCGACATCGGATGACACCAATGGCAATGAGAAGGCCATAGCCTCGTAGGAGACATAAGCGATCCCCTCCATTTCGCTGGTCAGCACCAGCATGTCGGCATCGCGCAACAGGGTCCCGACCGGTTTCTGTGCATCTTCCATCATCAGACCGCGGGCCAAGGTGGGGTCGGCGGCTATCTGCCGGCCGCGGCCGTTCTGCAACTGGCCTTCGCCTTCTCAGAACAGACAAGGCATCGGGGAAATCCGGCAACATCCGCCGTGCGATTTCCATAAATAGAGCGGGGCGTTTTAAGTCGGAAAAACGCCGACGCCCGACAAAGGCAACCAGTTTGCGTCTCGCTTGGACACCATTGATGCGACGCCATTCCCCCCTCGGATATGCCTCTACGACGAATTCCTGGTGCAAATCGATGCCGGTGCGCACGACCGATACCCTGTCAGGCCGCAACCCGAATCGCATTTGCATACGTTGTTGCAGAAATTTCGAAATGACGGTGTGACAGTCGATATGCCTGTCGTCTCGCGCTGCCATGGCAGGATCATCCAGAATGCCGGAAATCCCTTCGGCATGTAATTGGGAAATAGCCTTCAAGTCGGGGTGGGATGACTTCAATTCACCAATATGATCAAAGGCCCAATGACTGTTGCTGATGTGCAGCAGTTGGATCGAATGCAGACGATTATAGTAGTTCAGGAAGGCCAGCCAATCGCCCCGTGGCAGGAAACCGGGCAGTTGAACCAGCCTCGCCCGGTTTCCCTGGTCCGCCCTGCCCAGGGATTATCGGAACCAAAGGTGGTAACAGCATGTACCGTCACCCCTTGTTCGGACAGTCCTCTGATCAGGTCCAAGGCCGATTTCTCCGCACCTCCCGGGGCCAGTCGGGGTAGCAACAGCAGTACCCGGGTTTCGGCTTGTAGAGTCGCCCTGGAAGCTGCGGCCAGACTGAGCAGATCCTCCACCGGCAATTGCAAATCCCCGCCAGTCGCCTTATGCCTGCGTAGCCAATCGCCCAGGCCCTGGTAGTAGCGGTGTGCCAGATGAGCAGCCTTGCGGCCGAAAACGGCCTGGATCAGGTCTTTGATCCGTTCCCGCAGGGCCAGTGACGACTCATTCAGGCCAGTGAGATTGTGCAGTCCCAACGGTGATGGCCTGTGCCTTCCCGCCGGGGACAGCTGTGCGTCAGGGCCGGCTTCAGCGCAGGACATCTTCAGCGAAACATCCCCTTCCAGCCATTGGTCTTTCCACACCTAGTTTGTCGAAGAGGGTTGTTCGTCATTCAACACGCAGCGGGAGATCGTCGCCACTACAGCGTTGAGCCGGGTATCGAAAAGCTGTAGGGCATTCACCTGGTGATGGGTGAGCAGCACCCAGGTGACTTTTTCCAACAGGTCGTCACAAAACGTACCGTCGCAGCCCTGCAGCCGGGCCAGACAGGACGCAGAAGAGAGTTTCCACCGAGATGAAATTGGCCAGTGTCTGTGTCGCAAGATTATCTGCCGAAAGGCCGGACACCAGTAGGGTCGGTGGCTCGACACTATCCTTCATATCGCATGATTATAGGTTTTTCCCGTTACAGGTGCCCTACAATACACGCTGTCCGCCAACATTGGATCAGTCGCCTTGAAAATCACCCTCCATACGCCCGGAAGCAGGTCATGAGAAACTTTTTCAAGCGTCTGATCTACGATGCGAAGAAATATGCCCTGTTGCACATTCTTGAAGACAGGGACTTCGAAGAACTTGCGAAGCAGGAAATCGCCGCCAAACACAAAGACGAAGAGCTGTTACGGCGCTTTGAACAATTGACCCGTATCGCTGACGTGATGCTGCCAGAGTACCGTTTCAAATGGCCTCAGGTGGATTGGTGGTCCGATGCCTGGTTCAATGAGTATGCCCGACGCTTCGATGAGGACAAGTCTCATAATATCGACCGTAGATGGATGGTTCATCAGCTGCTGCGCCTGACTGGTCGACTGGACGGCGATACCGCTGAATGCGGCCTCTACAGTGGATCGACCTCCTGGTTGATTTGTCATTACAACCAAGCCCAGGGATGTAACAGAACACATTTCGGCTTCGATTCCTTCAGTGGCCTGTCCGAACCGGGAGAGGCCGATGGGGATCATTGGCAGCAGGGTTTCCTCAGCTATCCGGTCGAAAAGGTGGAACGGAACCTGGCTCAGTTCGAGTCACTGGTGTTGAAGCAGGGCTGGATTCCCGAACGTTTTGACGACCCCGATGTGGTAGACCGCCAGTTCTCTTTCGTGCACATCGATGTCGACCTCTATCAGCCCACCAGCGACAGCATCCGTTTCTTCTATCCGAGAATGCAGGAGGGTGGTGTCATTGTCTGTGACGACTATGGCTCCAACATCTGTCCGGGGGCAACCCGGGCGATTGATGAATACATGCAGAATTGCCCGGAAAAGATGATCGTCATGTCTGGTGGCGGTGGCTTTATCATCAAGGGTCTGGAGGTATCAGGGTGACACCTTTGGTATTTTCGTCCCCACGACATGGAAAGCACATTTATCAGGCTCGTTCCTGTTCAGGGTGATGATGTCGCCGAAACCATGCTTTCTATACCAATTGTGAATGGTCTCTTCGGTTACCGTCCAATTATAAAATGTATTCAACATGTCCAATAAGTTGATGGCATTCTCAGGCTTATCGGCAATTTCATAGGCATATGCTATTTTTTCTTCGATTGTAGTCAAATTCTTGTGGTAGTGACTCCGCTTTTCCAGAACCCACTCTGAATTATGATACGTTGGTGCGTAAATCATGGTATATAGTTGCCCTCCAGGCTTGACCGTTTTTGCGACATTGTCAAAAGCCAGCTTCGGGTCATGGGTACACATGATGACGCCCCAGCACAAGGTGAAATCAAAACGCTCATGCAGATCCGGTCGTTTTTCGATGATATCGAACAAGTTAAGCTGCTCGACATCCTTATTGAATCGTCGGGTGGAGTCTATACCATGTTCCGAGGCGTCGGCTGATTTGACTTTCGCGCCCAGTTCGATCATTGTCCGAGTCCAGCGACCGGCGCCGCAGCCTACGTCCAGGCACTGCTTTCCCTGGAAGAAAGATAAAGGAAACTTCGGTTCGAGAAAAAGACGGCCACCGATATCGCGTCTTTTCTCCTGGCCGTTCAGTTTTCTTATGATTTTTAAAATCGGGTGAAGTACAGGGTGCTTCTTTCTTTCCAGGAAAGATGTGGTTCCGGTCAGTTCGTAAATCCTGTCGTCAATGTATGGATCAGATGTATCCACACCGGTATGACTGTGAAAGCCGGCCTTGCGTTCCAGGAACAGTCGCCACTGATCATCAAATTGTTGGCTGTATTCGACGGGGCTGTATAGCCCGCTATAGGAGTCATTCCAGATTACCCTTTCTTCATCAAAGTGAGGGTTTGTTGTCATGGCTTTTGATGCACCGGCTTAAGTGGTTATCAGAGAATAACAGATAGTATACGCCAAGGCGGTATGCAACCCCATGTTTGTGGCCCTGAAGTGGGCCAGGCAACTGTTCACAAAGGGTAGCCGTATTTTTTCAGTGGCAAATCGTATTCGCTCGCCAGTTGCGCGTTTCCTTCTCTATACAGCTTGGCCAACCGATCATATATTTCGCCTGGAATCTCCGGGTGTTTGGTTCTTCTTCCAGGGCGACCTTTTCTTTGCATTGTCGCCATGTTGATTTTTGCCTTGGGTAGCAACATGGATTTCAATCGGAATTGAAACAACTCAAACCTGTTGAGACTCGGAAGGTCGTGTTTTCCTGATAGCAAGTCTTGGGAAACCGCGGAATCGACATTCAATATATTGCTCAACTTTTCAATAAACGTACCGGGTTGCAAAGAAAACTCCTCAAAAAGGAGAACCGATACATTATTTTTGCCGAACAGGTTCTTATAACACTCGATGACATCATGATATCTAAGTATTGACAGAAAATTCTTTTCGAATGCGCGAAAGCAGTATTCCAACCAGCGTTCAAACGACATGGGAATGGGTATTTTCTCGGTTTCATCCTTGATAACGAAAAGGTATTGCCCGAATCGCCCATGAAGATTGTAGAATGACCTGATGATGTCTGGCTGGTTTCTGATTGTTATAATGATATGACATCTCCCGAAGGCCTGTTTGATGCGCTCTGCAACCAACTTCAGGTCGACGGCAGACACATGGATAAATGACTCCGAAGAAATCAGCATGGTCCTCTTGCTGGATTCGTGCAAATACTTGTCGACTACTTCCCGGAGCCGCGACACACCCTTATACATGGCCTTATCACAAGTCATGAGTCCGTTCAGTTCTTCCGCGAGTACCGGATCAATGTAGTCATAACTTGGAATGAATTTCCCCAGATAATCGATTTCAGGATGCTGGCAGAACAGGTTGTTTTGCAGGGTTGTCGTGGCCGTCTTGGGATAGCCAACATGGACAAAAAGGGCAGTCAAAAGTCTGATTCCTAAGCTGTATCACATGCAATGGCGCTTTCTGCCCGCCAGTTTACCAATTACGCACATCATTTCCCCTCTCCAACGGATGGCATGGAGGCAGGCTTGAGGGCTTCAGGGCGGTCCGCATTCGTGTACTATCATCGCTTTTGGCAACCGGGCTCCCTTCGTTCACCAATAACCAGTGAATGGCCAGCAGAGACAGGGTCAGAGTGAAAACCACCATCTACTCGCCCGAATCGTCGTTACGGGATTTGGCGTCGATTCCGCGGAAGATCATCAACGACATCAAGATGGCACGCACACTGGCGTGGCAACTGGCATTACGGGATGTCCGCGCCCAGTACCGGCAGACCATGCTGGGTTTTGTTTGGGTCTTGCTACCGGCGCTTGCCAATACCGCCATCTGGCTGTTCATCCAGAGTACCGGGATAGTTACCGTGCAGGCGACCGAGCTACCCTACGCGGCTTACGTATTTGCCGGCACCATCCTCTGGAGCGTGCTCAGCGACGCGGTCAATGCTCCCATCGAGCAAACCAATGCAGCCAAACCGATGCTGGCCAAGATCAATTTTCCCCACGAGGCAATCATTCTCTCCGGGATCTATCAGATCGGCTTCAACGCAACGATCAAGGTTTTCGTGTTACTCGTTGCTGTTGTGATGCTGGGTGTCGTTCCCGGCTGGTCGGTGCTTTTTTTTCCATTGGTATTGATGTCGTTGATTATGGCGGGGACCACAGTCGGGCTGCTACTGGCCCCCATTGGCATGCTGTATACCGATATCAGCAAAGGCCTGCCACTGGTGATGCAGTTTTTCATGTACCTAACGCCGGTGGTATTCACTGTTCCTGCGGAAGGCCTGGCCCGGCAGGTCTTTCTGCTGAATCCGGCTACGCCATTGATCACGGTCGCCCGCGATGTTCTGACCGGCTATCCGCCAGAGATGCTTAGTGCCTTCTTCGCCGTGAACCTTGGCGTGCTGCTGGCTATCGTTGTCATGTGGGTGATCTACCGAGCCGCTATGCCGATCCTGATCGAACGTATGAGTGCCTGAGTCATGGACGAGGTGCTTATCAAGGTTGAGAATGTCTCCAAGAAATTCTGTCGCGACCTGAAGAAATCGCTCTGGTACGGTGTACGTGATCTCACGATGGAACTGAGCCGCCAGCGCGACAGCGCAAAGGCTCAGTTGCGTAGTGATGAATTCTGGGCAGTCAACAACATCAGTTTTGAGGTTCGGCGCGGCCAGTGTCTCGGCCTGATCGGTCCCAACGGTTCTGGAAAGACCACGCTGCTACGCATGTTGAACGGCCTGATCAAGCCGGACACAGGCCGGATCACCATGCGTGGCCGGGTAGGTGCCCTGATCGCGCTGGGCGCCGGGTTCAACCCCGTGCTGACCGGCCGGGAAAACGTCTACGTGGCCGGTGCGGTGCTTGGACTCACGACCGAAGAGATCGATCGCAAGTACGAGGATATTGTCGCCTTTGCCGAACTCGCCGAGTTCATGGCAACACCGGTGCAGAACTACAGTTCGGGGATGCATGTGCGCCTGGGTTTCGCGGTCGCGGCACAGATGGAACCGGACATCCTGCTGCTGGACGAGATTCTCGCCGTCGGTGATGCGCGTTTTCAGATCAAGTGCATCAACGTTATCCGACGTCTGCAACACAATGGTGCCGCCATCATCATCGTTTCTCACAACATGGTGAACATCATGCGGTTCTGCGATATCGGCGTGTATATCCGTAACGGTGAACTGCTCCAGTCTGGCGGGATCCTGAACGTATCGTCAAAGTACCGGGAAGACATCGAAGTGGCATCCGGCCACCACACGCCAAGTGGTGTGCATTCCGGGTCGGGACTGGTCGTGGGGGCTGCGCGCATCACCGATGATGAAGGCAAGCAGGTTTCCCGGATACACCCCACTCAGCCGATCAGAATTCATGTGCCCTATGAACTTGAAGCCGACATGGCGCAACGCCAGGTTGCCATCGGTTTCGGCATCATTGATTACGACGGCATGTTTTACCAGTCGGAGCTGGAGCCGCAGGTGTTTCGCGGTGGGCAAAAAGGCGACAGCGGCCATTTCATCATTGAACTCGACCAGATGCTGGCCGCCAGTGGTTCCCTGTTGATTGGTGTGTCTGTGTGGTCACACCCGGATGGCGAACTGCTGGCCTGGAGCAGAGAGAACCGACTCACTATCCAACAGGTTAGCAAGAACAACGGACGGGTGGAGTTGTCTCCTCGTTGGTCGGTGGACTATAGGTAGCCTGCGACCAAGATTAAGCCGCGTCGAGACATTTCTCCAGACATGCCCCCATTTTCATGTCGTCGACAACGATGTGTTTCACCAGCCAACGTTCAAGGTAGTCGATATCCTCTTCCAGCAGGCGCCCGCCCTAGCGGTGAAACTTGTCCCGAATCTCATCCACCCCAAGAAACAACTGCTGGTGCTGATCCTTGTGCGCATCCAGGTCTTCGTAGCCGTGTTTCAGCATGAAGCGCTCTTCGTGCCGAAAATGCCCCAGGGTGTTGCTGATCAGTTCTTCCAATATGGCTTCGAGGTAGTCTGGATTCTCACCAGAAGCATTCTCGTGTGCGAATAGATTGAACAAGTTCACCAGGCGCCGGTGATCGTCGTCTATCTCGTCGACACCCACGCTTGGCTTCTCGCTCCAGGTCAGGTCTTTCATATACGCGTTTCTCTCTTGGGCGGTAACTACTCACCCGCTGCAGACGTTTCGCTGTTGAGGGCCATCTGAATAGCGACAAGCGGGTGGTAGCCTTTGGAAGCCATGGTTTGCAAATAGCTGGAAATCCGACAATAGGCATTCGCGTACAATTCGGTGCGGAAACAGCCGGATACCTTCTGTTTGACCTTAGCCATGCGCAGATCGCGTTCAGCGCGATTATTGGTAAAAGCAACATGCGGGTCACGGGCGAACAGTAAGACGGCGGCTTCGTGTTTTTTGAGACGTTCCCAAAGGTTGTGCGCGTCCGATTTGGCCAAGCGTCCGCGCCTGCCGGTCGGTCGCTGCGGGGGTGCCGGCAGTTCCTTGTCCCCGGCGTTTTCGAAAAAAGATTCATCCGCCTCAAGGCCTTCTGCATATGCTGAACTTGAGACGAAGCACAGCGAACGAGCGTCTCACGTTGACGCAGATAAGCGTGCAAAGCGCAGACTTGTTCCGAGGCACGCAAGGCACCTGCCAAGAGACCATAGGTGTGAAGTTGCTGCAGCCACTGGCAATCCAGAACATCGCTTTTGCGTCCGGACACATTCTTCACGTGTCGGGCATTTACCAGCAACACTTGGAGACCGCGCTCCTCGAGAAGCTCGAAGACGGGAATCCAATAAACTCCCGTCGACTCCATCACCACCGTTTGAATACCCATGCGAACTAGCCAGTCCGCCATCTGGTTGAGATCGGCCGTGAAACAGGCAAAGGTGCGCACGCATCGATCATCCAACCCTTCCGGCACCGCCACGTAGTGCGTCAGTGCCCCTACGTCAATCCCCGCCGCATAGAGGTTGATCTGCTTCAGGTGTTTTCCGAGGCACGCTTTGGCACGTTGCGCGGGGACCTTCTTTGTGAGTTTGCGTTTAATGGCATGACCCTCTTCGACGGGAAACCCGGTGCGTGCGCCGGAGCAGGGCTGTTGATTAAAGTGCACTCTTTTGAACGCGGGGGTACCGTGCCACCAATGATGTCACCGCAAGCCCCCGGCCACACTCACTGTCGGGCACAGGGCGCCAGTAGGCGTTCGGTTTCTTCTCCTTTGTACGCAGTGGGTAACCTAATATCAATGGCCAGGTGGCACCAAGTTATTCGCCGATGTAGGCCGCCGCAGCAGGCTGAAACACTTGTCGCTACCAAGGACTACGCGCCATCGCTTCGCTCTCCCTGGTACGCAGCGGAAGTCACTAAACAGCGAATGTGCCATTGTGTACTAAAGTTTTGTACCAAATAATCGAACATTAAAGACATGCTCGATAGCTTGTTCACCTCCAAGATGCGAGTTCAGATCCTGATGCGGCTGTTTCTGAACACCGACAGCCGTGCCTACCTGCGCGAACTGGCCAAGGATTTCGAGGCCTCACCGGGCCATGTGCGTGCCGAGCTTCAGCAACTCACCCGGGCCGGCCTGCTGTCGAGCATGAGAAAGGGCAGACAGGTGCTATACCGGGCGGAGCAGGCGCATCCTCTGTTTCCGGAACTGCAGTCGATGGTACGCAAGGCCCTGGGGATGGATCGCATCCTCGACAGCATCATTGAGCGACTCGGCAAACTCGAGGCGGCGTATCTCACCGGGGACTATGCCGAAGGCAAGGATACCGGCGTTATCGACCTGTTGCTGATCGGCGACATAGACCGCCGCAACTTGGACGATCTGGTGACGAAAACCGAAAGATTCATTCACCGCAAAATCCGTACCTTGGTACTGACAATGCCGGAGTGTGAGGGCCTTGGAAACCACCTGAGAGGCCAACCGCGCCTGCTCCTGTGGCGGGATTCTGACAACTGCGTGGCTTCGTTTTGAGCATCAGTGTCACCCAATCTGCAACCGGCGACATCCAGCCGATTCGGGTGCTTGTCGAGGGCCTAGACGATCACGACCTTGCTGGTCAGACCCTGAACAACCTCTGGCGCGCCGGGGAGTGCGCACCAGACGAATTGCTGGGCCGGCTCGAGGGCTTTGTGCCGCGCCTGGACAGAAACGCCCTTGAAAAGCTGACATGGGGCGTGTTGTGCTGGCCGGATTTGGAAGAGGTATACCTGCAAGACGAGGTCGCCGGCGTGGTGGTGGCGCGTTTCACGCGCACCACGTCCCAGGCAAAGAAGCGCTCACAAGCGCCGCGTATCTGGCGTGATGCCTGGATAGAGGGTGGCGTAGACTGTGCTGCTGCTGCGCCGGCCCCAGTTCTCCCTTTCCCGCCGCCGCACACGGCGGGCGGTGATCCTGGGTCATTGCTTGGTCGCATCATGTGGCAGATGCCGTTTTTCGATACCAACGCGGAAAGCGTGGCACGACGTGAGCGATTGAAGCACCGCCTGCAGCGGGTGCTAGGGAAACGGGCCACGAATCTGGTTCAGCGCGCCTACCAAAGAATTGGCGAGCAGGTCAGGCATATTCGCAGATCGGCTCCCTGTATCTTGGATCACTCACTGCCAGTCCTGTCGGGGTTGTATAGGGTACCGGTGTCCTTGCGCGGCGCTCCCACCGTTCTGATGATGGTGCCGCGCCTGGATCCGGGCGGCGCAGAGAAAAACATCATCGAACTCGCGACCTGTCTATCAGCGCAAGGTGCCAGGGTCGTGATGTTGACCACCATCGCCGCAGAAAACAGCTGGAGAGTTCGTCTGCGGGATGCGCCGATTGAGTTATTCGACCTTCCCGGGTTTCTGGCCCCCTGTTGCTGGTACAGCTTCTTTCGCAGCATCGTCTTGACGCGCGGGATTACGCATCTGCATGTGATGAACAGCCATTGGACCTACGAACAACTCCCGGCCATAGCCAACGACTTCCCTGAACTGAAGGTGGTGACACAGCTGCATGCCGAAGGTGAGCCTGGTACCCAGGATTTTCCAGCCCTGGCGGCGCGTTTCGACAGGTTCGTGACCTGTCACTCGGTGATTTCCGAACACCTTTCACGTTACCTGTCGAGGCAGCTGGGTGTAAAAGCAGACCGCGTGCGTGTCATCCGTACCGGTATCGATGAAGAAGAACTGAGAACGGCGATGGCGCCGAAAACGGATTGGCGCGCTCAGAACAACCTGCCGAAATCGCGGTCCCTTGTCGCTTTTGTGGGTCGGTTCTCCGAGTTGAAGCGGCCCGAATTCTTCCTCGATATCGCCGAGCAGGTGCTACGGCGACGTCCGGACACATTTTTCGTTCTCAAGGGTCAAGGACCACTCGAGCAGGTGGTCCGGCGAAGATTAGCGTCGAATGGCGTCCTGCGTGCCTCGGTAATGATCGAGGATGCAACAGCCCCGGTAGCACCCCTCATGGCCAGTGCGGATCTGTTGTTGCTGCCGAGCCGAATGGAGGGCATCGCTTACGTGTCATACGAAGCCATGGCGATGGGACTGCCTCAGGTTTATACCAACGTAGGGGGGCTATCCGAGCTTATGGGTGTAGATGCGGGCATACCAATCGCCCATGACCCACAGGAGCTACATGCCTATGTGGATGCCGTCACCGCGTTGCTGGAGGACGAAAGCCGTCGCCGGCTGATGGGCGCCAAGGCCAGGGAGATAATCACCGCCTGGCCGACGGCCAACGATACCGCATCCGCATACCTTCAACTGTACGCCGAGGTTGCTTCCTCATGAGCAATAGGACTCGTTGGGACGCAGGCGATACGACGGGAACTGTGGCCACTTCACCACAGCAATTGGTACGGACCCGGGAGCTGATCAACCGGTTCTGGGATGGCGTGTCACAGACGCGGCTCACCGAGCTGTCGTTCTCCAGGATCTGCGGTGAGACGCCGATCGGATATCTAAGCGCCTATCTCACCCCCGGGACACGTTGCCTAGACTTTGGAGCCGGCGACGGCAGTCTGCTCAAGCTGCTGGTTGAACGTGGATGCCCGACGGCTGCGTACGAGCCCTCGACCCTAAGCCGTTCTCAGATTGCCCGCGAATCTCTCGAGGAGAACACCCTGTATCTCGGTACCGTGGGTACGGAGGGCGAAGGCAGTTTTGATGTGATCATCGCTGCAGAGGTGGTGGAGCATATCCTGGAAGAGGAGATCGAGGAGGTCCTGAACACCTTTCGGCGTTATCTGAAGCCCGGGGGACTCTTGATTGTCACCACACCGAATAACGAGGATCTTGAACTGGGGGCTTGTTACTGTCCGGTTTCCAACAAGGTCTTCCATCGCTGGCAACACCTGCGTTCTCTTACGGCGGACTCTCTGAACGCGATGTTGTCGCAAGGCGGCTTCACTCGAATTGCCGATCACAGGCGTTGCGATAGGAGCGGCGGTGAAGTTGCGCCTGCGAATCGATAGCGAGGCTGATCTCGGCCCACAGTTTCTGCATGTTCGTCTGGTCGATATGAAAGACGACCAGCTAGTCGCCTATCTGATGCGGGACCATATCCTGCTCGAGAAAGCGCAGTTTGCAAACGCGGATTACAACGTTCGTCTCGACCAGGGCAAGACAGAAATTGTCTGGACCATTCCCCACTGGAGTGTCGGGGAGGGCGAATATCTTTTCGACGTCTATCTCGGCCCCCCGGTAGATTCGAGGAATCCCGACGTTTCCGGGGGCAGAACCTGGCGAAAGGTGCTGGTAGCCAGCACTGTTTATGAAAACCCTTATCTGAAAGGCGCATCAGCTCGCCTCGAGCTTCCTATTCAGAACGTCAGGATTACGCATGAGCGTGCGGCCGGCCATGCAGACTGACCGCGATGTACACCTGTCATCAGGAATTTCACGTCACGTACGGCACATCCTTCGTGGCAGACCCGGTAATGAGCTACCGGCTGTGCTGGTCTTGACAGAAACCCGCGAGATTTCCGAAATCCTAGCACTGCTGGGTCTGTCCGAGGTCAGCGGCGCAATCGTCGGCAAGACCGTCGCAGGACGATTGGGTAGCGATCAGCGGATCGGCGTGATCACCGATGACGGCAACTGGCTCATTCCGTGTGTCGGGGCCCACAGCCTTCTGTTGCTTTCCGGCGGTCGCATACTGAACATCAAGCGCGGATTGAGCGCCTGGCGATCGGGAATCCGGTATGTGTTTACGCTCGACAATCTCAATTCGGTGACCCGCGCCCGGTTACATCGACGAATAGCGCAGCGCTTTTTCGTACTCCTGAGCTCCAAGCTGCAGAGGCTTGCCGATCGTTACCTGCGTATGTCGTCGACGCTTCATGCCCGGCTAACAGAGCGAAGGCTAGGGAAGCTCCTGCAAAAAAAGGCTTCGATGCCGAACGGTTTTTTCGATCAAACGAGGATCATGCTGGTCAACAACAACCTCGCCGCAGGTGGAACGGAGCGTCAGTTGGTCAACACCGCCCTTGCCTTGAGCAACGAAGGCCGCGGCGTCTCCATTCAGTGCTATGAGTTAGGCTCTGAGGAATTCGATTTTTACCGGAACAATATTGAGCCGGCAGTACCACTGTTTCGCACGCAGAGTCTGCTCGACATCGTAGCTACTCTCGAGCCAGCAGAAACCGAGGCACTTGGCAGAATGATCGACGATGCCGGCTTTGTTCAGCTGACAACTGCACTGCCACACTGGGTTGTTGATGATATCGTTGTGCAGGCAGCAAACCTGCTTGTCCGGCGACCAGGTGTCGTGCATTTTTGGCAGGACTACACAAATGTTGTGGGCGGACTGGCAGCGGCCCTGCTCGGGGTGCCGAAAGTCGTTCTCGGCATGCGCAGCATGGCACCTTTTCGCTTCCCCCATTTTTATCCGTTCATGGCGCCAGTCTATCGTGCACTGGCATCCTGTCCGGCCGTGGAGATGATCAATAACAGCGAGGCGGGTGCGCTGGATTACGCGTCATGGCTGGGGATCGCTCACGGACGTGTCGGGGTGATCCTCAACGGTATCGGCGAGCTGCAGTTGCCGCCCCGCCACAAGATCACGTCTTGGCGCCTGAGCCTGGGGATTCCAGCAGATGCGGTGGTGGTCGGCAGCGTCTTTCGTTTCTGGCCGGAGAAGGATCCGCTACTTTGGCTGGAAACAGCTGCGATCGTTGCCGAGCACCGAGACGATGCCTATTTTCTGCTAGTCGGGGCCGGTCCGATGCAGGCCGAGATGGAGCAGCGCGCAGAAAAGCTAGGCATTCGCTCCCGGTTGGTGCTGCCCGGTACGCAACGGGATCTGCCGCTAGCCATGGCTGCGATGGATATGTTTCTTCTGACCTCTCATGTCGAGGGCACCCCGAACGTCCTGATCGAGGCTCAGTATCTCGGTTGCCCGGTGGTTACAACGATTGCCGGTGGTAGTGCGGAGACTGTCGAGAACGGAAAGACCGGGTGGGTGGTTGCCGAACGGAGTGCGCGGCAACTCGCGGACCGGGTGCTGGAAAGCCTCGGCGACTCGGCGTGGCTTCAAGAGGCGCGCGCAACGGCCCCCGAGAATGCCTCCAAGAAGTTTGGAATCGAACGGATGGTCGCGGAGACGAAACATGCCTATGGATTCAGCAGTTGAGCCTGCAGCCCCGAGCCGCGGTGGTATCCGGTCCAGGGCTTTTGTTGGTCGCCTGTTCCGGTCGAGCAGTTCTCGCGAGTACGTGACGACATTCATTGGCCGACCTTGAACGAACACGCAAGGATCCTTTTCGTGCTAGGTGGCCCGCTGGACATGGGTGGCGCTGAGCGTCAATTGCTGATGCTTCTGCCGGGTCTGCGGCAACAGGGCTTTGAGATTGAGCTCCACTGCCTGGGGATCGCTGGTGCACTGGCACCGGCGCTGCGCAGCCGTGGGGTACGGGTAACGACCATGCCAAAGTCGCTCGGCCGGCTAAACGGTGCGCTCGCAAGGAAGCTGAAGGCTTTTGCAGCGATGATCAGTGTGGCGACCCGCATTGTTCGGTCGCAACCGGATATAATCCATTTCTTTTCGCCAACTGCCTACGCCATTGGTGGTTACACAGCGCGCTTCATCGGGCCGAAGATCCGCCTGATGAGCAGGCGTACGACCAGTCATTATCTGACCGGCCGGCCATTCGCAAAATGGCTAGAAGGTACTCTGCACGGCCATATGGACGGCGTTCTTGGAAACTCCCGTGAAGTCGCGAGAGATCTGGTCGCCGAAGGGGCACCGCATGATCGTGTCGGGATCATCAACAACGGCATTGATATGGCGTTCTTTGGTGATCTGCCCGAGCGTGATGTCGCCCGGGCCAGGCTCGGTATCACCCCAGATACCTTTGTGATCCTCAAGGTGGCGAACCTGTGGCGTTGCAAAGGGCATGCAGATTTGATCGCTGCGTTGGCGGCAGCCAGTCTCGAAGTGCCGTGGCACCTGTACATCGTTGGCCGAGATGAAGGCGTGGGGAGGTCGTTGCAGGAGCAGTGTGCCCGGAAGGGGATCGAGGAGAAAGTGAAGTTTGTCGGTGACTGCGATGATGTCCGACCCTTTCTAGCCGCGGCAGATATCGGCGTGTCGGCCTCTCATGTAGAAGGGTTTTCGAATGCCTTGCTCGAGTACCTCGCGGCCGAACTTCCGGTATTGGCTACAGGCCTAGGGAGCAGCGTCGAGTTGCTGGATGATGCCGGCATGATCGTCCCAGCAGCTGATGTTGCGGCGCTGTCTACTGCGTTGACCGACTTGGCGGACAGGCACATGCGCGTGCGGTTTTCGCGCAAGTCCCGGGACCGTGCGCGGCGTTTTTCCATCCAGGTATGTGTGGACAAGCATGTCACGCTGTACCGCAGTTTGATGGCAGGTAGAGGACTCCCCGAGTCCATTGCTTTTTCGGCAGACGCTGTGACACAAGCCCCTGCCATGGATCAGAACAGGTAAAGCCATGTGTGGTATCGCCGGCTTCCTCAGTGCGGACCGAATGCCCGACAATCGGGGCATTGTCAGCGACATGAATGCTGCGCTACGTCACCGTGGGCCGGATTCGTGCGGTACATGGATCGACCCGGATGCGGGTGTCTATCTGGGCCATCGTCGGCTAGCGATTGTCGACATCTCCCCCAGTGGGGCCCAGCCAATGACATCGGCCGACGGCCGCTGGATCATTTGCTACAACGGCGAACTGTATAATGCCGCCGAGCTTGCCGCGGAATTGCTGGCGAGCGGCATTAGCCTGCGCGGCAGCTCGGATACCGAGGCCCTGGTCGAATGCATTGCGCAATGGGGATTCACGGAAGCCCTATCGCGGTTGAATGGCATGTTCGCTATCGCCGCCTGGGATCGGTCCGAGCGCCGTCTTATGCTTGCGCGTGACCGGCTGGGAATCAAACCCCTCTACTGGGGTGAGATGAACGGACTGTTCGTTTTTGCATCCGAACTTGGCGCCATGTCGCGACATCCGTCATGGCGGCCCACGTTAGATCGTGAAGCCGTGGCATTGTACATGCGCTTCGGCTACGTGCCCGCACCCCGCAGCATCTGGCAGCAGGCACATAAGCTCGAACCCGGTTGCTACCTGAGTTACCGGCAGGCCGATGGTGTGGAGACGGGCTGCTATTGGTCGATGGCGGATGTGTGGAAAACCGCGGCCCGTAATCCATGGCGCGATACGCCCGACGCGGCAGTAGCGATGCTAGAAGATCTCCTGCGCGATACCGTGAGGCGCCAGATGGTATCGGACGTACCGCTAGGTGGTTTTCTCTCTGGGGGTATCGATTCTTCAGTGGTCGTGGCATTGATGCAGGCCGAGTCAATGCGGCCGGTGACTAGCTTTTCGATCGGCTTCAACGAGCCTGGCTACAACGAGGCACAGCATGCCATGGCAGTCGCGCAGCATTTGGGAACAGATCACCACGAGCTGTACGTCGAACCATCACATGCGCGGGACGTGTTGCCCGACGCCATACAACTGTATGACGAGCCCTTCGCCGACAGTTCGCAGATCCCCACCTATCTGGTATCGAGACTGGCGCGGGGACACGTCACGGTGGCGCTATCGGGAGACGGTGGCGATGAGTGCTTCGCGGGCTACGAGCGTTATCCGCTCGGCCAGCAGATGTGGGAAAAAATCGGCCGGGTGCCCAGGCTTATCCGCCACGGGGTGTCCGAAACGCTGCAGGCTATGCCGGAATCAACCTGGGATGGCCTGGCCAGGGTGTTGCCCAGGCCCGTCCGACCGTCCGCCTTCGGTATGCGGGTACACCGTCTTGCGCGTCGGGCCCGTAGTACCACGGCAACCGAGATCTATACCGGCCTTCTGTCTCTATGGCGCAGTCCGGATGAAATAGTGATCGGTGCAAAGGAACCTTTGAGCGTGGCCACGGATCCGTCGATGGAACGGCGCTTTCCCGAAATGCTCGACCGCATGCAATTTATCGACACGGTCACCTATCTGCCCGACGATATCCTGACCAAGGTAGACCGGGCCAGCATGGGCGTCAGTCTCGAATGCAGAGTACCCCTGTTGGATCACCGTGTAGTCGAATTTGCCTGGCGGATTCCGGCCGCTATGCGGCAGCGGGATGGACGCGGGAAATGGCCCCTGCGGGAGGTCCTACACCGCTACGTACCGCGCGCGCTCGTCGATCGACCGAAAATGGGTTTCGGCGTGCCGATCGACTCCTGGTTGCGTGGACCACTCAAGGAGTGGGCCTGGAGCCTGTTGTCTCCTGCTGCATTGCAGCAACATGAAGTATTGCAGGTCGGTCCGGTACATGCTGCATGGGAGATGCACCAGTCGGGAGAGCAGGACCTGCATTATCCTCTTTGGACTGCCTTGATGCTGCAGGACTGGCTGGATCGTCACGCCGGAGATGCGGCTTGACGGTACGGGCGTATCCATCAGTCGATGTCATTGTACCTGTGTTCAACGCAGGCGACAGGATTGACCGGCACATCCGATATCTGCTGCAGCTGTCCGAAAAGGTATCGGCGGACATACGGATTCTGGTGTGTGATGACGGATCCGTTGACGGGACCGGAGCAGCGCTCAAGTCCATGCTGCACCCGAGACTGCGATGCTTTCACCTGCCGGTCAATGGCGGGCGTGCGAATGCCCGAAATCAAGGGGTGGCGCTGGGAAACGGTGAGTACCTTCTGTTTCTCGACGCCGACTGTCGGCCCGAGCAGAGAGACTATTTCACGGTACTTGCCAGGGAGGCCGCAGCCGGTGCCGAGCTCGTTTACGGGCCCATTACCGACAGGGGGGATGGGTTCTGGCCACGGTATCTCCAGCTGGTCGAGCGAAGGCGCAGCCGCCAGGCCGAATTGCGGCTGCATCTGCTGGCGATGACCACCGGCAATCTACTGGTCCGGCGTGACCGGTTCCTCGAGGTGGGAGGTTTCTGTGAAGCCTATCGGCACTATGGTTTCGAGGACAAGGACCTGATTGCGCGTCTGCTGGAGCGCGGTCCCCGGGTCGTGTTCGATCCGCGCCTATCAGTGCTGCACGATGCACGCAATACGGTCGCTGGCTACTGCCAAAAAATGCGCGAGGCGGCCCGCTACTCGGCGCCGGTGTTTCACGCCCGGCACCCGGAGGCCTATCGATATCTGTCGTTTGCGCGTCTCGACCCAGACCTGGCAGTGCAACCGCTGCGCAGCATTATGCGCAGAGCCGGCCGATACGGCGCTCGTCCCGCAGAAAAGATCGCCACCTGGGCGTTACACTGGACGCTATTGCCATGGTCGCTGAAGTTGCTTCTGGTCAAGTCGGCCGCTGCCTGCAGTTACCTAGAGGGCGCCGCAGAGCGGTGCGCACGGTGATTAAGCGGCGTGAATGGGTCCTACGACTCCAGGTGTAAGGTCATAGCTGGCGAAATCCCTTGGCTATTTGCCGCGGACCTGGAGCTTAGCGTGTGACTGTCCGCGTGCATGCGGCGTGTCTCGGCGTGTAGCGCTGACGTGACATCAAGGCCCCCGGTAGCTTGCCGACAAGAGAATTGTCCTCATCTCCGGAAATGTAAGGATGATCACAATGCTCGCAACGAAAACTACCGCTTTCGCCACATTGGTCCTCGTTGCAATAGTCATCTTCCTTTATGCAGACAGCCTCAATGGCCCTTTCCTGTTCGACGACCATGTACACATTACCCAGAATCGGTGGGTCAAGATTACTTCGCTAGCCTGGGCTGATCTCGTCCAAGCCTGGAATTCGTCATTCAGCCCGTTTCCATCCAATCGACCGTTGGCGCAACTAACCTTCGGGGTAAATCACGCACTGGCGGGCCTGAGCCCCTGGGCCTTCAAGGCCACCAATCTCGCCGTGCACATCGCGACAAGCATGCTGGTGTTTGTACTTGCCCGCCTTGCCTATCGGGCAGTCGCCGGTCAATCCGCTGACCCGCAGCGCGGTAATCTCCTGGCCATAACAACCACCGCTATATGGCTGTTACACCCGCTGCACGTCAGCACTGTGCTCTACACCGTGCAACGGATGACGCAGATCTCTAGCCTCGGATTACTCGCCGCCCTGTGCTGCTACTTCTGGGGACGCATACGGATCGCGGAAGGCAAGCCGGGGGCCATGTGGATGCTGGCCGCGGTACCCGTGGCCGGCCTGGCCTTTCTCGCAAAAGAAAACGCCGCATTGCTGCCATTGCTCCTCTTGGCCAGCGAACTCACCCTACTGCGAGGCCTGGGGGCACCCAATAGACGCCGGTTTCTGCTCGCCGTCTGGGCAACCCTCATTGCCCTGCCACTAATAGCTGGCCTGCTCTATCTTGCTACTTACCCAGACTACTACATCAACTATAATGGGCGACCATTTACCCTAGAGGAGCGCTTGCTCACCCAGTTCCGTGCCCTATGGCTCTATCTGCAATGGTTGTACGTACCGGATATCTCCGCCTATGGCCTATTTCATGACGATGTTCGCTTATCGACTGGGCTGGTCAATCCGCCCACAACACTGATCTCCATCGCTGCGCTGGTGGGACTCGTGCTCAGTGCACTGTTGTTGCGCCAGAAGGCAAAGGTGTTCTCGTTCGCTGTGCTGTTCTTCCTCGCGGGGCATGCCTTTGAGTCGAGCATCCTTCCGTTGGAGCCGGTATTCGAACATCGCAACTATCTACCCAGCTTAGGGCCGATTTTGCTGCTCGCCTATCTGGTGACCGTTACCTCCCACCAGCTCAAAGTACACCGCCTGGCAGTCCTGCTCGGCACCCTGCTAGTGTGTAGTTACGGCGTAGCCACCTACGTGCGCGCCAGCAACTGGGCTAGCTATCAGAGCTTCGCGCTCAGTACAGCGGCCAATCACCCAAACTCGCCGCGCAGTAATTTTACGGCCGCCCAGGTTCTGATCACTGCACTCCCGAATGCAGGAGACCAGGTACCAAAGATCGCTAACGCGGCGCGGACCTTCCTGCAGAGAGGCCTTGCCGCTGATGCGCAGTGTGTTAATTGTTTGTTCGGTCTGATCGTGCTCGATATGCACCTTCAGCAACCGCCGGCCCCGACGATAGTCCAGCAGTTGAAAGAAGCATTGCGGTCCGGTGGCGTGGGACCCACCGAGGTATCCTCCAGCCAGTTCAGCTTTTTAGTGAAGTGGCAGGAAAGCGGCCGTTCGAGCCTTGCCAACGCCGACCTCGAGGCGATATTCGACGCTGCGCTCGCCAATGACCGCTGGAGCTATACCGGGCGGGCCGGGCTCGAGGCCGCCTATCGTAAGTACCATGAGTTCGTCACCGGTGACCTCGAAGCGGCCTTGGAGCACGCCAAGGCCGCGGTGAGTGCCTGGCCGGCGCAATGGAGCTATCATATGCAGATGGTGCAAGTACTTCAGAAGCTGGGCCGCACGGAGCAGGCCCTGCGTGCACTCGACCGCGCAGCCGGCCTCGCCGAGCATGAATCACAGAAGCTGAAAACCGCTGCGCTGCGCGCCGAGATCACCGCCCAATCGAAATCATGAAGCCACAGTGACGTGAGCGAACCAGATGTCGAACTGAGCATCATCCTGCCGGCGCTAAATGAGGCAAGCAGCCTCGCGACGCTCCTCCCCCGGTTACGGGAGACCTTTCCCGCCGCGGAACTGATCGTCGTCGACGATGGCTCCTCGGACCATACCGCGGAGCTATGCCACAGGCTGGGTTGTCGGTCGGTCCGCAATCCCTACCGCATGGGCAATGGTGCAGCCATCAAGCGCGGTGCACGCGCTGCGCGCGGCCGCTATCTCGCCATGTTGGATGCCGACGGCCAGCACACCGCCGATCATGTGCTGCGCTTGTGGCAGCGTATCAAATCCGCGGACATCGATATGGTCGTCGGCGCCCGCAGCGCGCGTGATCACGCCAGCCCCTTCCGGCGCTTCGGTAACTTCGTCTTCAATCGCCTGGCGTCTTGGATGACGGGCCAACCGATCAGCGACCTCACCAGCGGGCTGCGGATCTCGCGGACCCACCAGTTCCGGGATTTTCTGCATCTGCTGCCAAACGGCTTCTCCTACCCGACGACCAGCACCATGGCCTTTTTCCGCTCGGGCTACACCGTGGCCTATGAGCCGATCGATGTGCGCCAGCGCGAGGGCCGCAGCCACTTGAAGATCTGGCGGGAGGGCGCGCGCTTTCTGGTGATCATCTTCAAGATTGGCGCCCTGTATTCGCCGCTCAAGCTGTTCTTACCGATCGCCGCCTTTTTGTTCGCTACGGCAACCGCCCTGTACAGCGTCACCTATCTCGATACCGGGCGGTTCACCAACATGAGCGCCCTGTTGTACATGACCTCGTTGTTGACCTTCCTGATCGGGATCGTCTCCGAGCAGATCACCAGCCTGATGTTCGCGCGCCGCGAACGTGGGTGAAGTCAAGCAAGGTCTCGCGCCTTGGCGTCACCCCACTGCACCTTGCCCGGCATCGCTCTGCGTCGCGTACCCGCAGACCCAGGCTGTTTTTCCAGCGGCTCGCCAAGCCAAATTCGGGCGCCGCCCGTCGTATCGCTCGGAGCATGACGGACAGCGCCGGCCCTCGGCACCAGGGTCCTGAGCATCGGGGCAAGACCCGGGCATCGGACCAATCTACAGGTTAACGGTACTTGTCCCAGCGCCGATCGAAGCGCGCACCGCGTCGGTCCAAGCGTGCATCGGTACGGCTGCCGGCGCGATCCAAACGATAGTCGATGCGATCACCGCGTCGGTCCAGGCGTGCCGCTGCACGCTCATGGCCGCGCGCCGCTAGACGATCCGAGCGGCGATCGAGTCGATTGTTGATCTTGTCGCCGCGCCGGTCCAGGCGGTTTTCTATGCGGTCACCCTTGCGGTCGAGATGGCGTTCGACGCGATCGCCGAAATCCCGTGCATTGGCCGATAAGGGCAGCAAGCACAGCACCGTAAAGAGAGTAACAATAGCCTTCATAGTGATTCTCCCAGTGAGATTTGGATGGTTGCGGGGAACGGCCCAGTGCCTCCCCTTCACCCACAACAACGCACAGGCTTACGATCGGTTGACAGACTATTTGGGATACCAGGCTGTCAACTGATCCGGTGGTCGTGCGTTGAATTCGATAACGGGTCGGACAAACACGATTCCGCAACGTAGGGGTTGTGGCGAGCAAGCCCTTCCAGATTGGCGCTGGCGATGCAAGCATGAATGACGAGCACAGACAGCGCCTCGATCGGTTCCTCGCCGATACAGAACGACGCGCACTGGTCATGGCTGAGCTTTCGACCCACAATCGCGACGAAGCGCTTGACCTAGTACAAGACGCGATGCTGGCCTTCGTTCGGCGCTACGCGGACAAGCCGCAAGCGCAGTGGGCGCCCTTGTTCTATCGGGTCTTGCAAAACAAAACGCGAGACTGGGGCCGCCGCACTCAGTTGCGCCGCCGCTGGCGCGTTTGGCTGCAAGGTGACAGCGAAGCGCCCGATGCGCCGGATCCATTGCAGGCACTACCCGATCCGACCGGTCGCAGGCCCGAAGAGCTGATCGACGGCGATGCCGCGATCGATGTGCTGTTGGCGACCCTGCCTACGCTGCCGGAGCGTCAGCGACAGGCCGTGCTGCTGAGGATCTGGGAGGGTCTGGATGTCGCCCAGACAGCGACCGCGATGGGCTGCTCCCCCGGCAGCGTCAAGACCCACCTGTCACGCGGCCTTAGGCGTCTGCGTGAGAGTCTGGAGACGATGAGATGACAGAGGAAAACGGTCTCGAATCACAGCTGAGAAAGGCCTTGGATTCCCGAACGGACGCACTCGGCGCGGACTCATTGTCACGGCTCCGCCAAGCGCGGCACCACGCGCTCGAATCGCGGCTCGACCAAAATACTTGGCAGCGCCCATCCGTGTCGCGACGGGTGCTGCCGGGCGGTGCCCTGGCGTCGCTACTGGCGGTTGCTTTTGGTCTCTCAGTTTGGCTTGACCAACCCACTACGACGGATATCGCAAACGCCATGGATACGGCCCCCGCGGCCCTGATCGAGATGGCGGCCGGCGATGTGGATATTGAGCTACTCGAGGAGATCGAGTTCTATGACTGGTTGGTGTTGATGCAGGACGACGGTGATTCGGCATGAGACAACGCTTACTGTGGCTCGCAGCCGGGCTAATTGCAGCACCGGCGATCGCCGACGAGTCGCCACCAACGATCGATCTGCTGCTGTACTTGGCCGATTGGCAGCCCGATGCCAAGGGTATGCTGACCGATCCGCTGGAGGTCCCGGACGAGCCGTACCCCGAAGCCTTACCGGCGCCGAGCAGCCCGCAGCAAAGCCAAAGCCCGTCGCCCGCGGGGGGCGAACCATGAGATTCGCGCGGATCCGAGATTGCTTTTACGCTGTGATGGTCCTCGGGCTGACCTTGGAGGTCGCCGCGGATAGTCTCTCTTGGAAGGACCTCGACCCCGAAGCACAGCGCCTGCTGGCCCCGCTCGAGCAACAATGGGATGCTTTGCCGGCGGAGCGACGCGCCCGGCTACAGACCGGTGCGGCGCGCTGGTCCAGTCTGTCTCCGGCGCAACGCACCCGCGCGCGCCGCAACCTCGAGCGCTGGCAGTCGCTGACGCCGGTCCAGAAAGAGCGCATCAACAAGCGCCTGCAGCGTTGGAATGCACTCAGCGACGACGCGAAGCAACGGCTAATACGCCAACGCGACTGGTTCCGCTCGCTACCCGCGGAACGCCGCAAGAAACTGCGCCGGCGCTGGAAATCCATGGGCCCGGAGCAACGCGAGCGCATACGGCAATTGGTCGACGCCTACCAAGATGCATCACCCGAAGAGCGCGTACGGCTGCGCCGGGAGTTCCGGACAATAATCGGTGAGAGTCGCTAAATACCCGTTCACAAGATAGATCGCATAGGAACCCAAGGACCAACCGTCGCCCGTCATGGAAATAATTGATATAATTGCGAATGATTCGTATTGACTTTCTTATCCTTTGCGATACACTGGCCTCCAACAGAGTGCGGTCGTAAGGACCGCGCAGCGAGCCAGGGCCGCCGTCGCCGGCGACCGCCAGCCAGCCACCGTTAAATCAGCAAGGACCCCAACGGAGGCTGCCCACAATGTGTCTTTCTCACAACATCGACTCCCGCCCACCCGGATCGCCATCGCTCGCTGCTGCGCTTAGGCCCAATCACGCGCTGCAACTGTCCGTGGAGCTACAAGAATCACCGCTGTTCCTCCGCGTCAGCGATTGCGCCAGCGGCGAGGTACTGGTGGAACTCGATGGAACCACCAACAAGCTGGAGCTTCGTGAGGGCGAAGACCCGTCGAATCCCACGCGAGCGGCGCTATCTCAGATCGCCGACCAGCTGGTCACGGCACTCGCCAAGCCACAACCGCTGCTCAAGCACTCACCTGCGGCCGCGATACCCACGGCGCTGGAATACAGGATGACCGAAGGCGCCAAAGACGAACAGCGCAAGACGCGACGCAAACTCTGGGACCTGGCGCACAAGCTGCATTGCCCAGTGATTGGTACCTGCCTGGATACCGACGAACTGCGTGGCATCGCGCGTAAGGTCGCGGCGCAGTCCCTCGATAGGGTCACCGATTACGACATTCATGTCGGGTTCGTGGCTGCCGCCGAGGACAAAAACCCGCTGTCGCTGGCCACCCACAAGGTACTAGAGAAAAAGTATGCACGGCATGTCAAACGCTTCGCCCGCGCCAAGACCGTCGAGAAACTGACCGAGTTATGGGACAAAGGCCTGGCATGCGGCGAGGTCGCTGCGACCCTGTGGGCTACCATGACCCACCCGCGTTGCGACAGTGAACTCAAGGCACGCGCCTTCGAGGAGATCCATATGCTGTCGCATCAGATCGGCGCCGGACAACGTGCGGATCTGAAGCGCCTGACCCAGGCCGAAGCCGAGCTGGTGCAGCTGAGGCGTGACTTCGACTCGGCCCAGCATCGCCATCGTCACCAGCTGGAAGCACGCGATCAACAACTTCTCGAATTGCAAAAAAGGCTACAAGACACTGAACAGCAACGCCGCGAATTCGCCGCGAGCACAGCGCAACTGCGCAACGAAATCAGCGAGCTCCATACCCGTGCAGCGCAGCGCCATAGCGAGCAGCTGGCAACCGAGTTGGCCGAACGCAAGCAGCAGCTCTCGAAGACATTGCAACGGCTCGAGGTGCAGCAAAGGGCACTCGCCACCGCCGAGCTAAGGGCAACGACTTTACACACCGACAACAAGGAGCTGGCCGCGGAGTGCGCGGCGATGGAGCAATTCATTACCCAATCGCTCAACGTCTGCGACGGCTGCGAGCAGTCGGCTTGCGAAGACAACCCAGATCTGGCCGGGCGACGTATCCTCTGCGTCGGCGGCCGTGTCCGCCTGATTGAGCAATACCGAGAGATGGTCACACGTTGTAACGGCCGTTTCGAACACTATGACGGGGGCGTCGAGGACAATCGCCAGCGCCTAGATGCCTTGTTGTTGTCGGCTGATGCCGTGGTCTGCGCTACGGATTCGGTCAGCCATGACGCCTACTACCGACTCAAACGCTATTGCAAGCGATACGAGAAACCCCATGTGTTCTTACGCAGTTCGGGCATCTCTTCATTCACCCGTGCGCTGGTCGGAATGACAGGCTGATGGTCTTTATGGGGGGATGCGCGGCACCTGACGGTGACGGCTCTTGGGGCGATCTTGCTATCTAACCGTTACCGTTAGGGACTGGCTAGTCGCGCCTCCTGTGGCCGCGCTGCCGGCCGACGCCGATTTGGCGGGCATAGCGCCGAACAACAGCATTGCCAGCATGGCACTGACGATCAAGGTACTGTAGGTCAATCTGAGCATGTCTTGCCCCTCCCGGCCAATGGCCGCCGCTCGTCCAGAGCTGCCTTCGCGCGTACCCATCTGTATCGATCTGGGCGGGACCGGCGGCCTCATGAGTCAAGTAGCGGCCAAGGCCGGCGAGGGTGAAGCCCGGCGTCTGCTGTGACTAGGGCGTGCAGGACCCCCGCGGGTCAGGAATGCGATTCTGCCCGGGCAACCAGAGCGGCCCCGCCTCGGGCGGGTATGGAGCCAACTAGCCCCAGCGCCGCTGTCGAGCGCTATCTACCAGGGTCTCCAAGGCCACGAGGCCGGGGGCATCGAGCTTTTCGAACCAGGTCCCGATCAGGTATTTGTCAATCGATAGGCGTCGCACTTCCCGGACTCGACAGGCCAGATCCAGATCGTTGGGAATGCCGGCCCTGCGCGCCGAAACCAAGATTCTGAGGCGATCACCGGGGGCCAGGATGGACATACTCTGGGCCAAGCCGACTACGCCCGCCCGACAGAGTTGCAGGCCGATCCCGGTGACCGACAAGTCGGTCGACTGTGCGGCATGGCAGCCATCCTGGGGGCCTCGCAACTCCAGCGCGCAGGCCCAGGGAAAACGCGGGTAGAGTCGACGCTCCTGCATAATCAGGACAGTTTAGCGGAAACCTCCCATATCGACTGAAAAACTCCATACATCTATATCAAATACATAGATATTCCACGATTGAGATTTCGCTACCCGTTGAATTGGTAAGGTTTTCACGACTACGCAGTGTGCGAAAGCAGTCACCTATGGCTCAAAACTCGGTCTGCAGCACGACCGTCAACTCGCGCTCCTTATCCGATCGCCAGACCCGCACCGAGACGCTATCGCCGTCTTGATAGTCGTCCAGCACCGACAGCAGGTCGGACAGGTCGGCCACCGGTTTGCCATCGATCGCCAAGATGATGTCGCCCGGGATCAGCTCGCCGCGCGCATCGATCCGGGTCCCCCGCAGTCCGGCCGCTGCGGCACCGGAGCCCGGATACACCTCCAGCACCAAGACCCCCTGGACCCCAAACCGGCTCGCGACTATGCGGCTGACATCGACATCGACCGAGATACCCAGGCTGGGGCGGGTGTAGCGGCCCTTTGCAATCAGTTCCGGGACCACCCGGTTTACCGTATCCACCGGCACCGCGAAGCCGATGCCGGCATAGGCACCGGACGGACTGAAGATCGCGGTGTTGATCCCGATTAGGCGCCCGGCGCTGTCCAACAGCGGGCCGCCCGAATTGCCGGGATTGATGGCCGCATCGGTCTGAATGAGGTGTTCAATGCGCGCACCGTCCGGGCCGCCGAGTTCGCGGTCGAGCGCCGAGACCAGGCCGCTGGTCAGCGTATAGTCCAGGCCGAAGGGGTTACCTATGGCGAACACCTTTTGGCCGACCCGGAGATCCGCGCTGCTACCGATAGGGACCGGCGGCGGCCGATCGATCGGCACCTTGATGCGCAATACCGCGAGATCGTGGGCCGCGCTGGCACCGACCAGCCCGGCGCGGTAGACCCGCCCGTCGTTGAGCCGGACCCGCGCCTCCGACGCACCCGCAATCACATGATGGTTGGTTACGACATGGCCCAGCGCATCCCACACGAACCCGGACCCGTTGCCCCTGGGCACACTGGTCACATTGCGGGTCCAGGCATCGATGACCCGCTGTCGCGTGGAGATGAAGACGACCGACGGGCTGGCGCGCTCGAAGATCTGTATCGTTGCCTGTTCATCGGCGGCCAAATCGCCGCGTGCCGTCACCGCGCGCGGTTCGGTCGTCAAGCGCACCAGCTCGCGCTCGGCCCAGGGTGCGAAGTACCAGACAAGCAGCAAGGCCACCGCGCCCCAAATAACCAAGCGCATGCCGCGCAGATAGTTTTCCGGTTCTTTTTTCACTGTTGTCTCTGGAAACTACCGGCACCATGGTGCCGTGTGCCCTGCAACCCGGCAAGCTCGCGGCGCCGCATCAGGCTACAGGCGGCTGCTGCAATCAGCCAGCGAGATGGGCACGCGGATCGAACGGCATCTCTTGGGCCATTCGCTCATACAATGCCTTCTTGGCCGGCGTGTCGGCCGCTGGCACCACGATCTGCAAGACCACCAACTGGTCACCAGGCGCCCCGCCCGGCACCGGGATACCACGGCCCCTGAGACGCAACCGCTGACCACTGCGTGCACCCGCCGGAATATTGAGATCGACCCGCCCAGCGGGCGTTGGAACCTCTATCTTGGCGCCGAGCGCGGCTTCCGATGGCGTGATCGGCAGGTTCAGGAGCAGATCTTTGCCGTCTACCTGAAACAACGGGTGTGCCCGCATATGCACCTCCAAAAACAGATCACCGGCATGCCCGCCTGGGCGACCGGCAGCACCTTGCCCAGGTAGCCGAATGCGCTTGCCGTTGGTCACGCCGCGCGGGATCTTGACCTGAAGCTTGCGTACCCGATCGCGACGCCGGCCGCGTGTATCGTACTCGGGGATGGCGAGCTGCAGGCTCAGGGTCGAGCCGTTGAACACGTCCTCCAGGCCAACCTCGATGCGTGCATTGTGATCCGCGCCGCGCCCACCGCCGGCCGCATCTCGGCCTGGACGGAATCCCGCCGCGCCGGTCCACCCGCCGTGCCCAAACATGGCCTGAAAGAAATCGGAGAAGGCGGCCTGCTCGCCCTGCTTAAAGGCATCGCCCGTGAACTGGAATCCGGCATCCCAGTCGGGCGGTGGGCGAAAATCCTGTCCCGCACGCCAGTCACTACCCAACTGATCGTAGGCCGCTCGCCGCTTGGGGTCCTTGAGGACTTCGTAGGCCTCGCCGAGTTCCTTGAAGCGGTGTTCCGCATTGGCCTCTTTGCTGACATCCGGGTGGTACCTGCGCGCCAGCTTGCGATAGGTGCGTCTGATTTCGTCCAGGCTGGCGTCGCGCGGCAACCCCATCACGGCATAGTAGTCTTTGTAGTCCATACAGGATTGCCCGCGACGGTCCGCTGAGTATCAGGCGGCCAGCCCTCCGGCCCGGCGCACCGGGCCGGGCCGCAGATCAGCTATTGACCGCGATCTTGCGCGGCTGAACCTTCTCGTGTTTCGCAATCCGCACCTCGAGCACACCATGATGGCTCTTGGCACTGATCTTTTCCGGATCGGCGCTGTCGGGCAGCCCAAAGCGGCGGTAGAAGCTACCGTAGCTGCGCTCCACCCGCTTGTAGCCGTCCTTCTCTTCACGCTTCTCGGCCTCTTTCTCGCCCTTTATCGTCAACACGCCGTTCTCCATGTGCACCTCGATGTCCCTGGGGTCCACCCCCGGGATATCGGCCCGGATGACAAAGGCATCCTGATCTTCGGCGATATCGACCGCCGGCACCCAGTCGCTGGTCGCCACATTGCTGCCCTCGGTGGTGCGGGTATCCATCGCTCGGTCCATCTCGCGGCGCATCTGCTCGAAAAGGCTCCAGGGCTCGTATCTGGTCAGGCTCATGACTGTTCCCTCCCTATCGGGTTTACTCTCGTGTCAAATTCGGCTGGATCTAGTGGGCCAAGCGGATAATGCTGTAACGCTCAGAGCCACTGTGCGAGCGCGAATCAAGGCGCGTTTCGCAGGCAATGGCCTCGCCCTTGGCAAGAAACGCAACACGGAGTCGCGCTAGCACAGTGGCTCCCAAAGGGCCACGGCACAAGCATCGTGGGCGGTGTTGCCGTCCTTGGAAAGGGCCTGCCATTCCCCGCGGACTGCGCCTTGCCCACAATGCTTGTGCCATGGCTGAGCGTGACAGAATTATCCGCTTGGCCCACTAGCCCCGCCTGACACATAGATAGGTCTGCAACAGCGCCTTTCAAGGGGCTGGATTTGCCGCAGGTCAAACAAGCAGATCGCTCTACACGCGCTAGCTAACGAGCCGATAGCAGGGGGTGTACTCCCCTTTGAGTTTCATTCGACGTTGGGCAACGAAGCCTTGTAACAGATCATCGGTCGCCGCTACCAAGTCGGGCTCGGCGTGGATCTGGAACGGCCCTTTCTCCTCGACCGCCCGCAGACCATCCTCCTTCACATTGCCGGCGACGATGCCGGAGAACGCACGCCGCAGGTCGGCCGCCAGCCGATGCACCGGCTGATCGCGCGTCAGCGACAGCGCAGCCATCGCATCATGGGTCGGGATGAACGGCCGCTGGAAGGCCTCGTCGATACGCAACTGCCAATTGAAATAAAAGGCATCCTTGCCGTCGCAGCGGAAGGCACGCACTGTTTCCATTGCCTCACGCATATGGCGAGCGACCTCCCCCGGGTCATCGATCACAATCTCGTAGAGGCGCTGTGCAGCCTCGCCCAGGGTACTTTGGACATAGCGATCGAAGGCCTCGAAATAGCCGGCACTGGCGGCAGGCCCGGTCAGGATCAGCGGGAAGGGATGATCTGCGTTGTCCGTATGCAGCAAAATGCCAAGCAAATACAACAGCTCTTCTGTGGTGCCCACGCCGCCTGGAAAGATCACCACGCCATGCCCGATTCGGACGAAGGCCTCCAGACGCTTTTCGATATCCGGCAAGATCACCAGCTCGTTGACAATGGGGTTCGGCGCCTCCGAGGCGATAATTCCCGGTTCGGTCAGGCCGACATAGCGACCACTGGTGATGCGCTGTTTGGCATGCCCGATGGTCGCCCCCTTCATCGGCCCTTTCATCGCTCCGGCGCCACAGCCGGTACAAACATCGAGCCCGCGCAAGCCCAACTGGTAGCCCACCTCCTTGGAATAATCGTATTCCTCACGACTGATCGAATGACCACCCCAGCAGACCACCAAATTGGGCTCTTCCCCGGATTTCAGGACCCGCGCGTTACGCAAGATGTGAAACACCGCCGAGGTAATGTGATCGCTACGCTCCAGATCGAGCGCCGCGTTGCCGTGAATCTCGTTGTGGGTGTAAACGATGTCGCGCAGCACCGCGAACAAGTGCTCGCGGATTCCCTGGATCATCTTGCCGTCGACAAAAGCATCGGCCGGGGCGTTCTCCAGGCGCAGATGGACGCCCTTGTTGTGTTGCTGCAGGTTTACGCCGAAATCCCGGTAAGTCTCGAAGATCTCGCGCGCGTCGTCGGTCGTGCTTCCCGTATTCAGTACCGCCAAGGCGCAGCTACGGAATACGCGATATACCCCCCGCGCACTGGTGTCGAGCAGGGTCTTGACCTCGAGTTGGGACAGGACCTCGAGGCTGCCTTCGGGGTTCACCGAGGCGCTGAATCGTTTCATGCGGGTTCTCTTTTGATTGGCATTCGAGGCAGCAGCAGGCGGCGGTCTTCACGACGCCGGTGACATCGGGCGCACAGTGCAACCGACCACCCATTGAGGATTGGCCGGTCGGTAATGATAGTGGATTGGCAGGCGTCAGGAAGCGGCGCTGCGCGCGGCGGTGGCCGAGTCCGCCGCCTGGGCCTTCATCATCTCGACGATCGCGTAGATACCAAAGTGGCGGTTAGGACTCAGATGCTCGGCCAGCTTCAGTTGGTCGAACAGATCGTCGAGATCCAGTGCCGCGATCTCGTCTGGGGTACGGTCCGACATCAAACCGATCAGCAAGGCGAGGACACCCTTAATCGTGGCGGTGTCACAGTCGCCGACGTAGTCGAGGCGCGCAGGATCGTCCGGGTTAGGTATTGGGCAAATCCAGACCTTGCTCATGCAGCCCTGCACGCGATTGGCCTCGGTGCGATAGGCATCGTCGAGCGCTGGCAAGGCCTCGCCCAGTTCGACCAGGTAGCTATAGCGCGCCTCCCAGTCGTCAAGGAACTCGAAGTTCTCAATAACTTCCTGCGGTGTCAGCACGGCAGACTCAGACGCTGAAGGATTCGCCGCAACCGCACATCTCCTTAACGTTCGGGTTGCGGAATTCGAAACCTTCGTTGAGCAGATTGGTCCTGACGAAATCAATCACCATGCCGTCAAGCTGCGGCAGGGTCACTGGATCGACAACGACCTTCACGCCATGGCTCTCGAATACATGATCATCGGCATCCACATGATCGGCATAGTCGACGACATAGGCAAAACCGGTGCAGCCACTCTTCTTGGTGCTGACCCGCAGGCCCTCGCCACTACCGCGCTTGGCGATTTCGGTGGCGACATGGCGAGCCGCCGTCTCGGTCAATTGGACACTCATGGGTGCACTTCCCCTCTACCGCAATCAGTCAGGCAGTCACAGCAGGTCGAGCTGCAACCGCGCCTCTTCAGTCATTCTATCCTTGGTCCAGGGTGGATCCCAAACCAGTTCGGCCCGGCAACGGTCGATGCCCTCCACCGTTTCCACAGCCCGCTCCACCATACCGGGCATAGCCCCAGCCACTGGGCATCCGGGCGCGGTTAGGGTCATGCGAACCGCGATCTCGTGGTCGCCCACCGCATCAATGGCATAGATCAGGCCGAGGTCATAGATGTTGGTCGGGATCTCGGGGTCGTACACGGTTCGCAGCGCAGCAATGATCCGCTCCAGCAGGTCTCCGTCGTTTGCTTCATCAACCGATGGCTCGCTTCGGGGTAGCTCGGGTACCGCTACATTCATGTTCTTGCTCGCTTACTCGGAGTAGGTCATCAGCCGCTCGGTGAGCAGCCGCGTGGCCCTGCCGTGCAACGCGGGATTCTCGATCCGGTCGAGGATCTCCTCGGCGAAGCCCTGGCAGAGCATCTGGCGCGCCCGTGCGCTTGGGATACCACGCGAGCGCAGATAGAACAGCATGTTGTGATCCAACTCACCGACCGTGGTGCCATGACTGCACTTCACATCGTCGGCATAGATCTCCAACTGCGGTTTGGTATCGACCTCGGCCGAGCGTGAAAGCATCAAATTATGGTTGGACAGACTGGCATCGGTCTGTTGCGCGTCTTGCGCGACCAGGATCCGCCCGTCGAATACCACCTTGCCACGGCCATCCAAGATGCCCTTGAAGGACTCGCGGCTGATACATCCCGGAGCGGTATGTTGGATGTCGAGATGCACATCGTTCAGTTGCTTGTCGCGGGCCAGCATCAAGCCATCGAGATCGGCCTGTGCGCCCTCGCCAGCAAAATTGAGCCGCAGATCGGTACGTGACCAAGCACCGCCCAGGGTCGCGCTCACGTGCTTGTAACGGCTGCCCTCGTCCAAGCGCACATGTAGATCGCTCAGGTGCTGCGCCAACGCACTCTCTTCCTGCAGCCGCTCATGGGACAACCTGCTGCCAGGACGGAGAATGATTTCGACCAGGGCATTGGTGAAGTACACCGCTTCACCAAGGGCGCAATAGCGCTCGATAACCTGTGCCTGGGCACCTTCTTCCAGCACGATCAGATGGCGCGGATGACAAATGCCGGGCTCGTCCAGCCCTACCGACACATGCAGGATCTCGATCGGCGCCTGCACGCTGGCCGACCGCGGCACATACAGTAAGGCCCCATCCGACATCAGCGCGCTGTTCAGTGCCGCGAACACATGGTGATGTTCGGCGATGCCATCGAGGTGTGCCTTGAGCTGTGCCGGCACATCGCCGAGCTGGCCCGATAACACCGCGACCTGCGGCATGTGCTGGCCAGGCGCCAAGCGCGAAAGCGCCGGCGCATAGTAGCCGTTGACGAACACCAGGCAGGTGCCCTGCTGATCGCCGAGCATCAGTTCCTCGACATCGGCTGGCTGGATCGCCCCGAATGGCCCTTCCACGACGGGCGCGTACTCGGCCTTGTCGAGGAAACTGGTCGGCGTATACCGCCAGGCCTCCTGCTTGCGGTCCGGCCGCGCCATCGTCATCACATCCGAGGCACCGCGCTCGCGTACCGCACTCAGCCAATTGTCGGCCGCCGAACCAGCCGCCAGCTGCTGTTGCCCACGACGCAAGACCTTCTCTAAGTCGGTCGCACGTTGCTCGCCGGTCGTCATGCCGCTTCGTCTCTACCGGTCAACCAGCCGTAGCCCTTGCTCTCGAGTTCCTTGGCCAGGGCCTTGTCCCCGGTGCGGACGATCCGGCCGCCGGCCAAGACATGGACCACGTCGGGCTCGATGTAGTCGAGCAAACGCTGATAGTGGGTGACCAACACGATCGCGCGCTCCGGGCTACGGATGGCATTGACGCCGTCAGACACCGTGCGCAGCGCATCTATATCAAGGCCAGAGTCGGTCTCGTCGAGTATCGCCAACTTGGGTTCGAACACCGCCATTTGCAAGATCTCGTTGCGCTTCTTCTCGCCGCCCGAGAAACCGGCATTGACCGGGCGCTTGATCAGTTCGGGCTGCATCGAGACCTGCGCGATCTTCTCCTTGATGAGCTTCAGGAAGGCCACTGAATCGAGTTCCGATTCACCGCGCGCCCGGCGCTGGGCGTTCAGTGCCTCTTTGAGGAAGTGCGCATTGTTGACCCCCGGCAGCTCGACCGGGTACTGAAAAGCCAGGAAGATACCGCGCGCGGCGCGCTCCTCCGGCTCTAGATCGAGCAGGCTCTGACCTTCGAACTCGACCTCGCCGCCACTCACGGAGTAACCGTCGCGCCCGGCCAAGACATGCGCCAGCGTACTCTTGCCCGAGCCATTTGGGCCCATGATCGCGTGTACCTCTCCCGGCTTCACTTCCAGGTCCAAGCCATTGAGGATGGCCTTACCATCAACGTCCGCCGTGAGATTCCTAATCGATAACATCTTGTCTAACTCCTCGGTTATCCGACCGCGCCTTCAAGGCTGATCGCCAGTAGTTTTTGTGCCTCGACCGCGAACTCCATCGGCAGCTCTTTGAATACCTCTTTGCAGAAACCGTTAACGACCATCGAGACCGCGTCCTCCTCGGACAGACCACGGCTACGGCAATAAAACAGCTGGTCCTCGCCGATCTTCGAGGTCGTGGCCTCGTGCTCGACCTTGGCGCTGGGGTTCTTCACTTCGATATACGGAAAGGTATGTGCTCCACAGCGATCGCCGATCAGCAGAGAGTCACACTGAGTATGGTTGCGCGCATCCTCGGCCCGCTGGGTCATCCGCACCAATCCACGATACGCCTGCTGACCCTTGCCGGCCGAGATGCCCTTGGACACGATGGTGCTGCGCGTATTGCGCCCGATGTGGATCATTTTGGTGCCGGTATCGGCCTGCTGCATTCCCTTGGTCACGGCGACCGAATAGAACTCACCGATGGAATCGTTGCCACGCAAAATACAGCTCGGGTATTTCCAAGTGATCGCCGAACCGGTCTCGACTTGGGTCCAAGAGATCTTGGAGCGATCGCCACGGCAGTCGCCGCGCTTGGTCACAAAGTTGTAGATTCCACCCTTGCCCTCGGCGTCGCCCGGGTACCAGTTCTGCACCGTCGAGTACTTGATCTGAGCATCCGTATGGGCAACCAGCTCGACGACTGCCGCATGCAGCTGATTCTCATCGCGCTGCGGCGCCGTGCAACCCTCCAAATAGCTGACATAGCTACCCTCTTCGGCGACGATCAGGGTACGCTCGAATTGCCCGGTGTTTTGCGCATTGATGCGGAAATAGGTCGACAGCTCCATGGGACAGCGCACACCCTTGGGCACATAGACGAAGGTCCCGTCGGTGAACACCGCCGCGTTCAGCGCGGCGAAATAATTGTCGGTATGCGGCACCACGGACCCCAGGTTCTCGCGGACCAAGTCCGGGTGCTCCTGCAATGCCTCGGAGATCGAGCAAAAGATCACACCGGCGTCGGCCAAGGTCTTGCGAAAGGTGGTCGCCACCGAGACACTATCGAACACGGCATCGACCGCGACCCCGGCCAGCGCCTTCTGTTCCTCGATCGGGATACCCAGCTTCTCGTAGGTCGCCAGCAACTCCGGGTCGACTTCGTCCAGGCTTTGCAGCTCTGGCTTTTTCTTCGGGGCGGCGAAATAAGAGATCGATTGAAAGTCGATCGGCGGATGGCGTACCGAAGACCAGTCCGGCGGCGTCATGGTCAGCCAGTGCTGATAGGCCTTTAGGCGCGATTCGAGTATCCATTCGGGCTCGCCCTTGCGCTGCGAGATCAGCCGGATCACATCCTCGTTCAGGCCGGGAGGTATAACATCGGTCTCGATATCGGTGACAAAACCGTGCTCGTAGCCGCGCGCTACGAGCTCGTCCATCTCAGTCGCTGTCGAACCCATGGCTAGCTCAAATCCCAAGTAATTTGCTCGGTTTTTAGTTTGGCGGTTTGGTGGCCCGATTTAAATAGGTCAAACGTAGGGTTGAATCCCGTGCGGCGCCCACTGCCGCACATTCGGCGCGGTGAAATGGGCCGCGTCGGGAGTAAGCTTCGGCAACGGGCCGCTGTTCCGCTTCAGGACGCCCTAGCAGGAGACCACCGAGCCGTGCTCGAGGTAGACCGACTCAGCAAGCATTACCAATCCGGCGCACGCCAGCATCAGGTATTCGACCAACTGAGCTTCGCGGCCGAGCGCGCCGAGATCGTCGCCCTACTCGGCGCCAGCGGCAGCGGCAAGACCACCTTGCTCAATCTACTGAGCGGCATCGATACACCAGATGCCGGCGGGGTCCGGCTCGACGGCCGTGCAATCCACGCCCTCGGCGAGCCCGCGCGCACCCTGCTGCGCCGCGTCGAGATCGGTTTCGTGTTCCAGTTCTTCAACCTGATCCCCACCCTGACAGTGGGCGAGAACCTCGCCCTGCCGCTGGAGCTGTGCGGCCACAGCGCCGACGAAGCTCAGGAGCGTGCCGCCGAACTGCTCGACCAAGTCGGCCTGTCCGGCATGGCGGCACGCTATCCCGAGACCCTGTCCGGCGGCGAACAACAGCGCACCGCAGTGGCCCGGGCCCTGGCACACCGCCCGAAGCTGCTTTTGGCGGATGAGCCGACCGGCAACCTGGACGAGGCGACCGGCGACAAGCTCATCGCGCTGTTGACGGGCCTGGCACGCGAACAAGGGACGACCATGGTCATCGTGACCCATAGCCGCACGGTCGCCGCGGCGGCCGACCGCATCCTCGTGCTACATCGCGGGCGCCTGAGCGAGCAGTGAAGCCTCATAGCCTACCGCCCTTGCTGCTGCGCGCCGGGTTGCGCTACCAGCGCCGACATCCCTGGCAGGCGGCACTGGCCCTGATCGGCATCGTCATGGGCGTTGCCGTGGTATTGGCTGTCTACCTGGCCAACGAGGCGGCCAAGGCCTCGTTTGCGCTGTCCGCCGAGCAGCTGCGCGGTGCCGCGACCCACCGAGCGACCAGTGCCGACGACCAGGTCCCGGAGATCGTTTACACGCGGTGGGCGGTGGACCCTGGCCACCCGCCTATGGCCCCGGTGGTCACCGGGCAACTCCGGATAGACGGGCAAACCGGCCGCTATCGACTGGTCGGCTTGGATCTGTTTGCTGAAGGCCCGTTTCGTGACGAACTGCCGGGTGCTATCAACGGCGAGGTCGCGCTCGGCGACTGGCTGGCGCAACCAAATGCGGCGGCGCTCAGTCGCTCGGCGGCGGATACGCTCGGCGTCGGCCTGGGCGACCGCATCCAGGTGCGCTTCGAGGGCAGCCCTTATGAGCTCGCGGTATTCGCGATCATCGAAACCACCTCGGTTGCTAGCCGCGACCTGATCCTGACCGATATCGCGACTGCGCAGGCGGTACGCGGGAGCCCAGGATTTATCAGCCACATCGATCTCAAACTCACCGACGACGCGGCCCTAGCCTGGCTCAAGGAGCGCCTGCCGCCGGGACTCGAGATCGTCGACATCGCGCAGCAGACCCGCAGCACCTTGGGATTGTCGGCATCGTTCGAGCTCAACCTGACCGCGATGGGCCTGCTGGCACTGCTGGTCGGCTTGTTTCTGATCTTCAACGCGATCAGCTTTTCCGTTGTACAAAGACGCAACCTGCTCGGCCGATTGCGCGCACTTGGTGTGCGCGGTGACGAGGTGCTGCGCCTGGTCCTCGCCGAGGCGTTCGTGCTCGGCTGCATAGGTACCCTGCTGGGGATTGTGCTCGGGGTGTGGCTCGGTCAGGGCCTGACCAGGATCGTCGCGGCGACCGTCAGCCAGCTCTATTACCAGGCCGCTGCCGATGCGCTACAGCTGGATGCACTGTCACTGTTTAAGGCGGTCGCACTCGGCCTCGGCGGCACCCTGCTCGCCGCCTGGTTGCCTGCGCGCGAGGCTGCAGCCACTCCGCCGCTAACGACCCTGTCGCGGGCCAAGCTGGAACAGCGTGTGCAAGCGCGCCTGCCACGGCTGGCACTCAGCGGCGGACTACTGATCCTGCTCGGGCTGATCATTGCCTTTCGGGTACCGGGCGGCGTAGTGAGCGGCTTCGTTGGCTTGTTCCTATTGATCCTCGGCGCCGCCTTGGTCACACCGAGTGGTCTGCGCCTCGCCCATCGGCTGCTCGACCGGCTGCCCGGCAGCGGCATCTGGCGCATGGCGGTGCGTGACCTCGACCGCCACCTGTCGCGCCTGGGCACGGCCGCGGCCGCGTTAATGGTGGCGCTAGCCGCCAGCGTCGGGGTCGCGGTCATGGTCGAGAGCATGCGCCTGGCGGTCAGCGACTGGCTGCAAGACGCGTTGAGCGCCGACCTCTATGTCGCGGCAGAGGGCTTCCAGGATGGTGCTTCACTGCCAGCGACAGTCGCAGCCCAGGCGGCACGCTGGCCGCAGGTCAGCGCAATCAGTCGCTACCGTGACCGCAGCCTGCAAGTCGCCGGCCGACGCATGACACTGATCGCCGCCGACTTGGCGCCGCCAACGCGCACCGGGTTCGACTTTACCTCGGGCGCACAGAACAGGGCTTGGTCCGGCTTTGATCGTGGCGAGTTATTGGTATCCGAACCCTTGGCCTATCGCCTGGGGCTGAGTACGGGCGACCGCTTATCCCTACCGACGCCGACCGGCCCAATCGACTTCGCGATCGCCGGCGTTTTCCGCGACTTCGCCAGCGAACACGGCCGGGCCTTCCTAGAGCGCAGCAAGTACCAAGGTATCTGGTCGGACGATCGGGTCGACTCACTGGCCTTGTTCTCCGACCAAGGCGGGCAGGGCCTGCAACGAGCGCTCGACCCGGTCTTGCGCGACAACCCGACATTGCAAGTCACCGAAGCAGACGGTATCTATCAAGAGTCGATGCAGGTGTTCGACCGGACCTTTCGCATCACCGAGGTGTTGCGCTGGCTGTCTTTGCTGGTGGCCTTCATCGGTGTGCTGAGCGCGCTGATGGCGGTGCAGCTCGAGCGGCGCAAAGAATACGCCGTGCTGCGCGCACTAGGTCTGACTCGCCAGCAAGTCAGCACGCTGATCCTGCTCGAATCCGGCGCACTCGGCCTACTCGCCGGCCTGCTCGCGATACCGCTCGGGATCGCGATGGCCTGGATCCTGACCGACGCGATTCAGTTGCGTGCTTTCGGTTGGAGCATGCCGTTCGTGGTCTCGCCCGGTCCATTATGGCTGACCAGCGTGCTCGGCGTGCTGGCCGCGCTATTGGCCGGCATCTATCCAGCATGGCGTTCGGCCTGGCGCGACCCGGCACCGATGTTGCGCGAGGATTGACGATGCGACTGATGCTCACCCTAGTGTCGGTGCTCGTGTTGATCGCCTGCGAAGCGACGGCACCGCCGGACCCCGGACCTGTCGGAACGGTTCGGGTCGACCAACGCATGGGCGGGACCGCAGACCCGGGGTTTGCGCGCGCCATCACAGTGCCGGAATTCACCTTCCCGCGCGACCATGGTCCGCATCCGGAGTACGCGACCGAGTGGTGGTACTTTACCGGCAACCTGCACACCAGCACCGGACATCGCTTCGGCTATCAATTGACGTTGTTTCGCATCGGTCTGGAGCCGGGTATGCCTGTGACGGACTCGGCCTGGCGCACGCACCAAATCTACATGGGACATTTGGCCGTCAGTGATATCGGGAGCGGTAGGCACCACAGCGCCGAGCGCTTCGCGCGCGCCGCCGCCGGCCTGGCCGGCGCCGAGCTCGGTCCACTGCATGTCTGGTTGGGGCCCTGGTCGATCCGCGGTGATCCGGTGGCAACCTTCCCGCTGCACCTGAGCGCGCAGGGTGAAGGATTCGCCATCGATTTACGACTCGAACGAGGAGCGAAACCGCGCATCGATCAAGGTGAACAGGGACTGGCGCGCAAGGGCGCGACACCGGGCAAGGCCTCGTACTACTACTCGTTCACGCGCCTGCCGACCCACGGCGAGATCCTTATCGGCGAACGTCGCTTCGCTGTGTCTGGTAGCTCCTGGTGGGATCGAGAGTGGGCGAGCTCGGCGATGCCCGCAAGCCAAGTCGGCTGGGACTGGTTCGCGCTGCAACTGACCGACGGCCGCGAGCTGATGTTCTACCGATTGCGCGACCAGGACGGCCGCACCCAAGCATTTAGCAGCGGCGTGCTGGTCTCTGCCGACGGCGCACACCGCAAGCTGCAAGCGGCCGATGTCAGACTGGAGGCAACACGTCATTGGCAGACCGATGACGGCATCCGCTACCCGGTCGCCTGGCGGCTGGCGGTGCCCGATGCGGGACTGGACCTGCATGTCGAGACCGCATTCGATGACCAAGAGATGCACCACTCGGTGCGCTACTGGGAGGGGGCGGTCGGCGTTTCCGGCAGCCACAATGGGGTTGGCTACCTGGAGCTCAGCGGCTATGCGCGGTGATCAACTAGTAGCCGTGCAGATAGTAGCCGTGCAGAAAGGTCCATGCGATGTCACAGCATGGCAACTATGGTTTCTGAATTGTCTGCAGCGCGCAATCGATGGCGCCCACGACACGCTGGAAACTGTTTTGGCCAAAGCGCGGTTTTGGCGAGCGCTTCTCAAAAACGCCGTCGAACGAACGTCAAATCAAGGTGCTGAACCGAGTCATGGATGCCTTGTATCGGCAAACTCACCACCTCAAGATGGGCCAAGCCCGCCAAATGCTCACAAGACACGGCTTATCGAGACATTCTCGATTTAATCAATCGTGGCGCGCTGCAAAAAGACCCTGGCGGCGGTCGTAGCACCAGCTACTCGATGATCGTGGACTGTTCACAAACCCAGTGCGGCGCCAACAGTTCGACCCCGCCAAGGTGCATTATCGTGACCGCGCTCTCGGTACCGATCCCCAGTGAATGCGGGTTCCCTCACGGAACCGCCCCACCCGGCCATGGCATCGTAAAACTCCAACAACTCATCGCGTAAGGACGCACACCATGCCAGATCAAAAACCGGGTGGCGGCAATACCCGCCAGTTCACCAGTGCAACGCTGGAAATGGAGCAGGAGCTTGGCCCGCTGCGCAATCTTCCCGGCACATGGAAGGCGGTCGGTACCGGATGGAACATGATCGCCTTGCCCTTCAAGGACGCCCCGGCCGGGGCCGCACCCTATCGCATCCTGATGAACCAGTATGACGAAGAGCTGACCTTTGCCTTCGTCGATGACAATGTACCCAATCGCGGCGTCGCAGCGGATCAACGGGTAGCCACGCTCGACTATCAACAGCAGATCGCCCAGCAGGCAGCAGCCGACTTCCCGCCGAGCGCGGAGTCCGGCGGCCCAGGCCTGCCCATCCACCACGAACCAGGGCTGTTCATCTGGGTAAAGGACAACCGTACCGATGACATCGATGTGGCCCGCCTAGCTTCAATCCCGCATGGCAACTCGGTACTTGCCCTAGGCGACAGCGAGACACACACGGGCATGCTCACAATCGCCCCGATCAATGCCCTGCCCCTTGGCCGCTTCGAAGACCTGTCCACCCCGGGCTACGACGTGTTCGATGACGACTATCTGGACCCTTACGAACACTTCATCAATGATCCATTCATGGGCAATATCACCGACAGTGCTTTTTCCGGCTTCAACCCGCGCGACATGACCGAGATCCTGCGCGTTGCCAACCAGGGGATAAATATCAAGAAGACCACTGCCCTCACGCTCGATTCCCAACGCGCAGGGGCCGGCGTGCAAAACATGCCCTTCACTCAGAAAGAGGCCGAGCCTGTATCGATGAAATCCACGTTCTGGATTCAGGAATTGGATGAACCCTCGTGTAACGCGAAGCACCCCAAACTACGCCTACAGTACGCGCAAGTCGTCATGCTGAATTTCTTCCGTCCGCGCGAAGACGGCTTTCCCGGCCGTGCCCAATGGCCGCACATCAGCATCTGTACCCTGGACAAGGAAACCTATCCAGAGTGATTGACCGGGGCCGGACGCCACGGCCCCGGCCCCGGCCCTGCCATGGAAGCACTCGCATACTTTCCTTCACCAGCTACCATTGCCAAATGAGCGAAGGCGTTATGATTTCCAGGCGACGAGCTAAGATGGGTGTTTGACGATGAACGATACAGCCAACAGACAACGAATCGTGGATGCGGCGGTGGCACTGGCCGAGCACAAGGGTTGGGAAGCCGTGCGGCTGCACGACGTGGCCGACCGCTTGTCCATGTCACTCGAGGACATCCGTCTCGAATTCAGCGAGAAGGATCAGTTGGTCGATGCCTGGTTCGACCGGGCCGACAGCGCCATGCTCAACGATGCGGCGACAAGCGCGCCCGTCCGGCTCAGCCGCCGGCTGCGCTTCCACCGCGCGATGATGGCCTGGCTCGAGGCATTGTCCGGTCACCGGCGGGTCACCCGGCAGATGATCCTGGGCAAGCTGGAACCGGGTCATATCCACCTACAGATACCCGGCTTGATGAGGATCAGCCGTACCGTGCAGTGGATGCGCGAAGCGGCGGGCTATGACGCCGATTTTCCGCGACGTGCGATCGAAGAGACCCTCCACACCAGCATCTACCTGGCAACCTTCACCTACTGGATGTTCGACGGCTCAGCGAACTCGGAGCGGACGGACCGGTTTCTGAGGAGACGACTCAACCACGCCGAGATCTTGTTGAGCTGCCGCTGCGGCACCGACCCTGTCCAAACCACCGAGCACCGCGCCACAGCCGACCGGCCATCCCCGGTCGGCGACTATGATCCCGCCACTTGACTAGCCAGGCCCGGGGTTGCTTCCCTCCTAACCAGCCCTGAGGGCTGCAGCGATGGATACGCTCACCCATGCACTGCTGGGGGGCCTGGTGGTCAGGGCGGTCACCCCCCAAAGAGGCTGGTCGGGTGGTGTCGACCGCAAGACCGCGACCCTGACCGCGTCCTTGGTCGCCGCGTTCCCCGATATCGACTACCTGAGTTTTTGGATCGACCCCCTGATCTTCTTGGCCGATTGGCACCGAGGCCCGACGCATTCTCTGCTCATGGTGCCGGTATGGGCCTTGCTGTTGAGTGTCTTACTCGCCCGAGTGCTGCGCAGGCCGGCCGCGCAGCGCAGCCTGTTCGCGATAACGACAATCGCACTGATGTCCCACATCGCATCCGACACTATCACCGCCTATGGGACACAGGTCTTCTGGCCGGTCAGCAATCTCCGCCTGGCCTATGCGACCACCTTTGTCATCGACCCCTATTTCACTGCGATCGTGCTCGCCGGCTTGATCGCCTCGATCGGATTGGCCCGCCCGGCAGCCAGCGCAGGTGTCGGCCTGCTCGTATTGGCCGGCTACCTGGGTAGCCAACTCTATTGGCAGCAGCGTGCCGAGTCGCTCGGCAAGGACTTCGTAGACGCACATCACTGGGACCAAGCAACCGTCGCTGCCCTGGCACAACCCCTGACACCCTTTAACTGGCTGGTCATCGTTACCCAGGGACAGGGCTATCGAGTTGCTCGGGTCAACTTGGCGTTCGACCCCAGCCACCTGGCATGGGCAGCCGATCGATTGGGGTGGCTGGGTCACATTTGGTCGGCCTACCAACCGGTAGAGAGCCCTGACTGGGAAAGCCACAACCGCTACGGCAACCGAGACGATCCGCGCGAACTCATCGAAGAGGTATGGTCGCTGGAACCCCTGCGCGACTTCCGACGTTTCGCCAAGTTTCCAGCGTTCTATCGGGTCGACTTGATCAAGGGCGAACGCTGTGTCTGGTACACAGACCTGCGCTATGTGCTGCCCGGACTGACGCCGCCTTTTCGCTACGGTCTTTGCGGCAGCGGTGACCCCGATGACTGGGAACTCTATCGTCTGCGACGGTTTAGCCATGCCGACCGTCAGCCGCTAAAGCGATAGACGTTTGAAAAGCCCCCTGAGCAAAGCAATACGAACGCATCCAAAACCCCCATCGGCCGTCCGCGATAGCCCATCGGTCGAGGATTCTACGAACGGGCTGCTCGGCGAATCGGACAAAGTGTCGGGCCCCAAAACGTGGCGGCACCTCAATTTCTTTCAGCATCACAGTGAACGACTCAACGACCCCTTCCAAGCAGCCCATGCTAGGGCGCGCAAACACCAGCACACGCAGATGCTTGCCAGACATGCCCAGCAGGGCGGTGATGATCGAACTCACTTGAAACGGCAAAGGGCCATCGCACTATCGGCAATCAACTGAACTGATATTATTTTCTGCCGTCCGGCTGTTTGAATGCATTTACCCAATAGTAAGGCTGTACTTCTTTTAATGTCTTAACATCCCATTTTGTGCCATCCCCGATAGTTGGAACTGCAACTTCTACATCCTGCCCCCAATGAAAAAGCCGCTCCTGACAAATGCCGCAGGGAGTGAGTATTAAAATCGGCGAACTTCCCGTTTGTCTTGAAACGCATACGGACGCGACAATACGTTTACTTAATTTCTCAGCCTCACAAATAGCTCCCGTTTCTGCGCACAGCATTCCACTGCCCCATTCAGGCTCGAAAAAAACGCTTGTCAATATTTCCTTGTCATTGGTATACATGGCTGCGGCAATTCCCTCTTCACCAGGGAAACGCTTTTCTAGGAGATCGATAGCGACATCGACGAGCGCTTGATCTAGATTCACAGCCATTACTTTTTCCCCTATATTCTATTTTACTAGATAGCCTATCTGGAGATAAATCAAGGACTTTCCATCACCATCTTTATAAAACCTGAAGTACTTTCGAAATCTTTAATCCAACGAATGACATTTGAATAAGCCGATAGTTCGAAACCACCTTCTTCCGCTACATGCGTATACGCATACAAGGTAATATCCGCTATTGTCATACTGTCTCCGACAAAATATTTTTGATGGTCCAAGTGCTCGTTCATAACTGAAAGTGCTTTATGACCACCTGCTTGCTTAGCTTGATACTCAGCCTTCCTCTCGTCAGGCAGCCCAAGATATTTATGGATGTATCGAGCTGTCGCGATGTAGGGCTCGTGACTATATTGCTCGAAAAACTGCCATTGCAGTATCTTTGCCCTTAAATGGTCGTCTCGAGGAAGAAACTCTGTACCCTCAGCGAAGTAATTCAATATCGCGTTTGATTCCCAAAGATAAAGATCGTTACCCAAATCAACTACTGGAATTTGAGCACTCGGGTTCATTCGCTTGAATTCTTCTGTGTAAGTTTCACCAGACAATACATCAACATGGAACCATTTATAGCCGAGCCCAATAAACTGCATTAGAAGTCTAATTTTATAGCAATTCCCTGACAGTATGTCACCGTATATCTTGTACATAAAACCTCCATACTGGGAGTGCTTCATAAGGCCATCGAACTCCTGATTCAATTATAGTCGACGCCCTTACGGCATAATCTCGGCTCCTTTGAAACGGCGACGCCACGATTCATCCGATTATGGCGTCTTGTGCGAGCAGTGCCCACATAAGCGGATTCGCGCCATCTCCGTCCGCATTGAGCAGGTCATGGCGGTAGCGTCAGCCTTCGCATCACTAGCCATAGTGAGCCAACTGCTCAATGTTGCGCACTAAGGCAAACCGTGTTGCCGCGCACCGAAAATTGACTAGGAAACGAGGGATCTGCGCACCGAAAATTGACCAGGGTGTTTTGACCTAACCTGCCGGATTTGTAGCTGGCGGGGTGAAGAGGTGCAACGATTTCGCCTCCCGCGGCAATGCAGAGCGCCGAGCAGTGGTTCGATGGCCCCCAACCGCTTGCTGTAGATCATCTGGCTCGCCAGGCTGTCCGTCTTGGCCTTCATGCGCACAATGGCTCTTAGGTGTGCGTCCTCGGGCCGATGATGCAAGTCGACCCGGCGTGAGTTCTTCTGATCGGCCGCTTGTAAGCAGTTCGTCCACAGATGGCAATCTGCTGCAGGCTGACTTCTGCGCCGTCGAATCGCTGGCTTTTCGGCACTCGATGGTGACATCGAAAACGCATCTGTATGATGAGCCGATGAACGAACAGTTTGAAATCAATTTAAGCTCAGCGAAGATTGCAGGAGTTCGATCCGGCTCCGGTCGCGCCATTGTTTTTCTCCATGCAGGCGTAGCCGATCATAGGATGTGGACACCCCAGATAGACGAGTTCGGGCGCACCCACACAGCTATTGCCTACGATAGACGCGGCTTTGGAAAAACTACCACTCTAGATGTTCCGTTTCGCCACTTGGATGATTTGGAGGCCCTGATGAACCATCATGAGCTCGACAAAGCGATTCTCTGTGGTTGCTCGCAGGGATCAAGAATTGCTATAGATTTCGCACTCGCACATCCGGGAAGGGCTGAACGTCTAGTTCTCGTTGGCGCCACATATACCGGCGCCCCTTGGGAAGAGATCACCGAGCGAGAGAAAGAGCTGGCAAAGCAGCTTCACGAAGCAGAGCAGATCGGAGATCTAGACGCGATCAACGAATTGGAGTCGCACTTATGGTTGGATGGACCATCAGCAGGAAGTGGACGCGTTGCACAATCATTGCGAGAGCTGTTTTTAGATATGAACGGAATTGCGCTCGCAGCAGGAGAACTAACGAAGGAAATCGAGCCACCGGGAGCGGGAGAGAAACTATCAAACATAAGCTGCCCGACACTGTTGATTGAGGGTGAGCTAGATTTCGAAATGATCCATCAGCGTCATCAAACACTCAGCTCCGCAATCGCTGGCAGCGTGCGGGTAGAAATATCTGGAACGGCACACCTACCTTCTATGGAGAAGCCCGATCAGTTTAGCGCACACGTTCGTGGGTTCTTATCATCTTAGTGACGGTGTGCGTCGGGCCAATGTCATCGAGCGACGAATTGCACCGATCAAAGCGGCAGTCCTACGCATCACCGACCCAGTCATGATCATGCCCCACCAACTGCTCACCCGGCCACTGATTCATCGCTGGGCTCTAACCCTCGGCCATATCGCGACGGGGCTATCGTCCAATCTGGTGCACGAAGTCGAAGTCAAGCGGCAACCGGGCCGCAGATGCTGCCAGTGCGGTGCCGGAAAGTCATAGGAGATCAACAGGACATCGCGGTCCTTGACCAGCGCCACCGCATTCGGGTACTTCGGCTCGTAGGTCTCGATCAAGGCATCGAAGGCCGCCTCGGCATCTTCAAGGGTCGGCACCTGCCAGATGCCGTGCAGCGACCACTTGGCCTCGGCCTGCACGGTCTTCGGCAACGTGTTCCGCACATTTCCTGTCTTGTGCATCCAGCAACGCTGCTGACGGGCCTCCGAGATACCTCGCCCAGGGCGGCCCAGAAACCCAGGGCGCCGTCACCAATTACCAGCTCCGGGGCCCTGCGGCCTCAGTGCTTCAGTCCTGGCAATACTTCCCGCCAGCACTGCTCCAGCCGCGACACCGTGCCCGCCGACAATCCCTTCGCCTCAGGACCGACCAGCGCTTCCAGCCCCGATTGCTTCTCGCCGGTCGAGATCCCTTTCAAGTACAGCTACGGCAGCCCCGCCTCCAGACTCTTGAGTCATGCACACGTAGGGCGGAACCAGCACCGAACGAAACGCACCCAGCTCGCCACTGCGGCTGCGGACCTTCGGCACCCTCACCGTCACCGGGACGATTTCGGTCCAGATCTCGCGTCTCGACTGACAGCCGCTACGCACCACCCGGGCGCGGCGACCTTCATCCTGCTGGCACTTCAATCGCTTTAGGGTTGGATTGGCTGTGTCGCGACAACCATTTTCAACCAGATACGCTGCTATCCTTCAACACACCCAGACACCACTTCCGACCATAGATTTTTGCACAACCGTGCCGAAGCAATGTACAACACAGCATAGCTGTGGGATAAAACGGTTTCCGCAGCATATTACGCGCCGCTAGCCTTGCGTGTCACAATAACAGATGTGCTAGATCGCTCTGCACCAACATCACATACAGCTTCGATGTTGTTACCATCAGGGTCTAGCAGAAACGCAGCGTAGTAGGAATCATGATAATTTCGATAGCCCGGCCCTCCGTTGTCTCTGCCACCCGCATTCAATCCCGCCTGATAGAAGGCATGCACTTGCTCAACTGAGTCAGCTTGGAACGCGAGATGCAGATTCGTTACTGGCGAGTCCCCTGCTGCAACATAGAACTCGTCGAAATAGAAGCTGGAATCATCGCACCCAAACCCATCGCTTTTACCAAGCGCATCGAGAATCGCAACGTAGAAGGCTTTGCTCTGTTCGAGGTCTGAGACATTAACTCCGATATGATCGATCAGCCTACCCTGATGGTATTTCACTCCAGTCTCCTAGGCGCATAACGACCAAGGTGAGTGCCGGCCCACGAAGCGGGACGTCCGGCGGAGGTCGCAGGCCAGAGCGAACTCAACCGCCTTGTAGCTTTGACCATTTTACCCATGAGAATAATGAAGGCTCGTGCAACTAGATTGTGAATACTCCACTGGCTAAAGCCGGTGGCTTCGGGTTTCGGCTGAAAGCCGGATTTGTCGGCCATGCGGCCGACGGCTGTCGCTACACAACGTGAAAATCATCGTCCGGTTCTGGCGGCGTTTGGTTCTTGATGTATTCTTGCCAGACCTCGTCCGTCACATTTCCGCTGCTCGTCACCCAATAGCCCCTCACCCAGAGATGCTGGCCCCAATAGCGCTTTCTCAAAGCCGCATACTCCGTGAGCAGGCGGTGTGAACTCCTACCCTTGAGATACTGCCCCGCCTTGGATACCGACAACTGCGGTGGAATCCCAATCAGCATATGCACATGGTCACGATTAATCGACCCGGCGTAGATCAGCATCTCCTTGCTGTGCACGATCTCCCGCAACAACTCTCGGCATCTCAGCCCGATATCACCGCCCAACACCTGATACCGTACTTCGTAGTCCACACCAGGTGGTACTTGCAGTCCCAGACCGTATGACTTCTGCTCTTGTATGATCCCCTCCACCGAGCTTATCTCACCGGACCTATCCATCGCCTAAAGGCGAGGGGTTTACAGATCCCCTATCGGGCAATGGCACTGACTTAAGGAATTGTGGCGTGGACGAGCTTCGATAAGATTTTGAAATTAGGCAAGAAAGCTGACCTGGATTGGTAGGATGTTTGTC
>JANQRK010000078.1 GCA_028284585.1 Chromatiales bacterium | reverse complement strand
GCACAAGCATTGTGGGCAAGGCGCAGTCCGCCGGGAATGGCAGGCCCTTTCCAAGGACGGCAACACAGCCCACGATGCTTGTGCCGTGGCCCTTTGGGAGCCACTGTGCGAGCGTGACTCCGTGTTGCGTTTCTTGCCAAGGGTGCGCCATTACCTACGAAACGCGCCTTGATTCGCGCTCGCACAGTGGCGCTGAGCGTTACAGAATTATCCGCTTGGCCCACCAGGGAGCCTCTGAAACATCAGAGGCCCCTGTAACACCGGAAGGTGTCGCCAACATGGACCGCGGTAAGCGGCCGACGTCGACGCGAGGTGCGAATCACATTGGCGTTGGGGCAGGCTCCGTGAAGTTCCGGGTAGACTTGTGCTGAGCTTTCCCAACAAAGGCTGAGGTCACGCAAATGGCGAAAAACCTGGAGGGCGGCTGTTTCTGCGGCGAGGTGCGTTATCGGATCACGGGCTATCCGGTGATCCAGCTCTATTGCTTTTGCTCGGACTGCCTGGCGATAACCGGAACCGATGGCTACGCAGGCTACATGGTAAGGACCAAGAATTTCGCGCTGATCAAGGGAAACCCGACGGCCCACGACAAGCTATCCAAAGAGGGCAAGACGGTGACCCGGCATTTCTGTGGGACCTGTGGTTCGAATCTTTGGGGCGAAACCGAGTTTGGTTTGATCAGCGTGGCCGCAGGTACGCTGGACGACAAGAGTCAATTCAAACCGACCAAGAAGGCCTTCGCTCACGATGCACCGGTGTGGGCGCGGATACCCGATGGACTTGAAGACATTTGAGCGGCATGGATCAAGCGATAACGGGTTTTCATCAGGACGACGAGCAAGACTGGGTTGCCGAGTTGGCCTGTGGCCACTTTCAGCATACCCGGCACAATCCGCCATGGATCAACCGGCCCTGGGTCGTCAGTGTGGAAGGCCGCGAGTCGATGCTTGGCCAGACGTTGTTCTGCGTAAAATGCCAGCGCGGGGAGCCAAGGGATGCGGACAACACGCTGCCTGGCTGATGGCAGTTGGATGGCATATAGGCCGGATCGGCAGAGTTGGTAGACTGCTGGTGTCGGCCCGGCCCGGACGGCGATGGATCAGGGGGAAGCCTTGCCTACCGATTATGTGTTGATTGATTTCGAAAATGTGCAGCCGCGTAATCTCGATATCCTCAAGCATCACCCGTTCAAGGTGTTGGTGTTTGTTGGCGCTAACCAGGTCAGATTGCCGTTTGATCTCGCTGCGGCGGTGCAGGCGTTGGGTGAGTCTGGAAAATATGTAAAGATCGCCGGATCTGGCAAGAATGCGCTGGATTTTCACATTGCCTATTATCTGGGCGAGCTTGCGATCAAGGAGCCGGGGGCCGCGTTCCACATCATCTCCCGAGACACCGGCTTCGATCCGTTGATCAAACATCTCAAGGGTAAGAAGATACGGGTCCAGCGAGAACGTGATCTCGCGGAGATACCTGTCTTGCAGATGTCGAGCGCTACCTCGAACCACGAGAAAATTGCGGCCATCGTCAAGAACCTATCCGGTCGCGGCCACTCCCGTCCGCGAAGGGTGAAGACCCTGAGCAATACCATCAATTCGCTGTTCACCGAAAACTTGAGCGAGCAACAGCTCAAGGCATTGGTGGAGGAGCTTGAGCAGCGCAATCACATCGTGGTGAACGATGGCAAAGTCTCGTATCCACGGTCGCGCAAGCAGGGGAGCAATGCGAAACGCCAGGGTGACCGGGCGGCCGTGGACGCGGCCAGTGGCTAACCGGGCTTGGCTTGCGAGCCCGCATGGATCGATTTGGCGTTGGCGAGGTGTCGCACTGGGCCGCGATCGGGCGTACTCAAAAGTTGGCGGGGTTGATCAGCCAGTAGAACCGAAACGGTGGTACGACGAGTTGATCCTTGAACTGCGTGGGCGACTGCCCTGAGTACAGATCGCGTAGCTCGCCGAACTCGAAATGACCACGATGGGTAATGTCGCTGAGTGTGAGCGATTGCGGATTGGTGTCGAAGTTGCCCACCACCAAGACATGGTCGTTGAGCTTGAACGGGTTGTGGCGCAGGAACACGAACAGATGAGGATTGCCGGTCTCGATCAGCAAGCGATTGTTGAAGTCGGCAAAGGCCGGCGTACTCTTGCGCACCGCGATCATCTTTTGCATGCCCGTGAAGATGCGTTGCTCCACCGAGCCGTGCCGTTTGCGCTGCTCGGCCCTGTCCCAGTCAATGCGCGGTCGGTGCATCCAGCGATTATCCTTGGCCTTGATCTCATCTTGTAGAAAGGTGCAGTCGTTGAGCGTGCCGATTTCGTCTCCGTAGTAGAGCAGGGGCAGGCCACCAAACGACATGATCATGCTGTGTAGCAACAAGATCAGCTCGATGCAGCGCTGAATCGCCTGCTCATCACCGGTCTCGATTGCTACCTCGAGGCCGACTAGCGAAGCGAGCGAGCCCGAGATGCGCGCATCGCCGGTCTTTTCGTTGCGACCAAAGGGTTGGCCGCGGGCCGGCGAGTCATCGTATACACCGGTGAAGTAATCGACCAGAAAGCGCCGGTGGGCATAGGGGTCATAGCCTGCCCGAACGATGTCGGCGTCGTCGAATCCCAAGCCGATGTCGTCGTGGCAGCGTACATAATTCAGCCAGGTCGCGCGGTCGAGTTTGTTCGGTAGGCTGCGAATGCCTTGGTTGAGCAGCTTGGCGTTCTTGGTCGCGACGGTTTCCCAAAGCAAGGCCATGAAGGTCGCGTTGTAGGCGATTTCGCATTCCTTGGCGATCACCGCGTCTTCGCCGAAGTACTTGGCGATTTCGACCGGCGCAACGATCGCTTCGGCGATGAACAAGACGCCCGGCGCGGTCACCTGACTGCAGTCCTTCATGAGTTGCAGAATCAGGTGGGCTTCACGTTCGTTCTGGCAAACGGTACCGATCTTCTTCCACAGGAAGGCCACCGCATCGAGGCGCACGATATCTGCACCCTGATTGGCCCAGAACAAGATGATGTCGAGCATCTCGATGAAAACGGTGGGGTTGCTGTAGTTCAAGTCCCACTGATAGTGGTTGAACACTGTCATCACCCATTTGCCCATGGTCTCGTCGTAGACAAAGTTGCCGGGCGATGTCTCCGGGAAAATCTCCGGCATGGTCTCTTCGAACATGTCCGGTATCTCGCGATTATCGAAGATGTAGTAGTAATCACGATAATGGGTGTCACCGGCGCGCGCCTGCTGAGCCCATGTGTGCTCGTCAGAGGTGTGATTGACTACCACGTCGAGGGTGACCAGCATGTCGCGCTTGCGCATCTCGCGGGTCAGGTTGCGCAGGTCTTCAAGCGTGCCGACGCGTTCGTCGATATCGCGAAAGTCGCTTACCGCATAGCCGCCGTCGCTGGCACCCGTAGGGCATTTCAGAACCGGCATCACATGCACCATGTTCACCCCGAGTTCTTGCAAATAGCTCAGACGTTTGCGCAGTCCGTTGAGATCGACGGCGAAGCCGTCGGTATACAGCGCCATGCCGACCCACTGTGGCTCAAGAAACCAATTGTGATTGTTCTCACGCTCGATGTCGCATTGCTTCAGGTCGGTGTCACGTTTGATGTAGTTGGATGCCATTACCTCGACTAGACGCACCATCTGGTCGATAAAATCCTCACGCTCCCCGTACAGATGGTGGAATAGCGAATGGATCGCATAGAAATTGGCGCCGAGCCGTGTGTAGAAATGGCGCAGATCGCGTTTGCGGATATCGGGTTTGAGTCGGTCGAGGATCTTGTTTAGCAGCGAATGGGATACCTGCTCGTACATGGCTAGTTGTCCACCTTCCACTGGTCCAAGAATGCTTGATAGAAGTCCTGTTCATGCACCGTGGCACCACGTCTTCCCACCAAACCGGATGCGAAGGCTTGGGCGCGCTGCAGTACGAGGTCGAGTGGCCAGTCCTTGACGATGCCTAGAATCACGACCGAGGCAAAGGCATCGCCGGCGCCGACGGTATCCACCACGTCGATATCCACTCCGGGGCTGACCCGGTGGCGCTTGCCATCTGTCGTCAAGACCTCGGCCCCCTGTGACCCATAGGTGAGAATCAGCCCGCTCAATCCATAGGCCGCCAGAAAGGCCTTCGGGGCGTCGTCCTTCGATGCTCCGTTCGGCAGCAGCTCGGCGAGCTCGTCGGTGTTCAATTTCACCCAGTGCGCGCCGTGCAGCACGGCCTCCAAATCAGCGCGCTGCCACCAGGGCGGGCGCAGATTTACATCGACGAAAACCGTCTCGGGATGTTGGGCACGTAGTGCTTGCAAGGTCGCTTTGGAGGCCGACTGACGAAGGGCGAGACTGCCATGGTAGAGCAGGCGGCAAGCGGGTGCGGCTGGTTCCGTCGTGATCGAATCCCAGGCGGTCGGGCAGACGATCTCGTAGTTTGGCTCGCCGTCGACGAAACGTACCTCTACCCGTCCGGTGGCTTGATGCGGGTCGGTGCTCACCCCTTCGAGATCCATGCCCCAGCGTTGCATCGCCTCGCGCACCTCGACGCCCTGGGCGTCGTTGCCCACGCGGCTGATGAAGTAGGGCTGCAGGCCGAATGCCTGGAGGTGCCAGGCGACGTTGAAGGGGGCCCCACCCAGTACCCGGCTGCCATCCGGAAAATGGTCGAATAACACCTCACCGAATATACACAGACGCCCGTCGCTCATCCCTGGGGCTCCAGGTCCATGAAAGCCATCCAGGGCAGGGTATCCGGATGGTAGTGGGCAATGCCCTCGAGCATGCCGCCGCTGTAGTTGCCATTGAGACCCATGAAATCGCCTTGCGCCACGTATAGTTGTTCTTGGTTGCCGCTGTCGTTAGCGAGTTGGCAGGCGAGATCACGAACCTCAACTTGGCAGTTGGCCACCAACACCGCGGGTATGGGGCTGGCCAGTACCTCGATGTCGTTGCCACTGTCACCGCAAAAAACGGTATTGGCCGCGTCGAATCCGTGCATCTGCATCAACGCCTCGATTGCGTGGTACTTCGAAGCATGCTCGGGCAGGATATCGAGCAGCCCGACACCGGCAGGCTCATCCACACTCCAGATCAAACGTGCCGCAATACCCTTCTGCTGCAAACGCTCTTCGAGCAGCCGTGCCAGCTTGTCGCGGTCGCTTTGCATCGGGACGTAGTAGCTGACCTTGAATGCGTTCTGTTTGGCGCTTTCTTGCAGGCGTAGCGAGGGTATGTCTCTCAGCAGGGCTGTGATATCGGCATGGCCGTGGCCCTCCCAGTCCCTGCTGATCTCGGCCTCCCAGGAGGCATCGCAGGTCCAGGTTTGCTGTGGACCCAGCCGATAGATGGTGGTGCCGACGTCACCGATCACGAAATCGGGCGCCGGCAGCTGGTAGTAGTCTATTGCCTGCTGGACTAGCATGCGGTGCCTTCCGGTGACATAGGCCAAGAGCACCTCGGGGCGCATGACGAGAGCGGCGAAATGCTGTCGTGCATCGGCGGACTCGGGTTGTGGGCCGTTGGGGATCAAAGTGCGGTCCAAATCAGTGCACACCAGCAGTTGTTTCATGCGTTGCCTGGCGGCACATTGCAGGCGCCGAAAAAGTCATAGTGATCGATCGCCTCGAGTATCCCGGCGGCATGCGGCTGGGATGCGAAGTAGATCCGCTCCTGGTCGACCAGCTGCGATAGCTCTTCATGATGGCGGTTGGCGACGACCGCCGCTAGGGTATTGCCGCGCATCATATCTTCGTCGCCACCTGAGCCCCCGACCGCCAGGATATGTTCGATCGGTATCTCAAAGCGTTGCGCGACATAGCGCAGGGCCTGCCCCTTGGAGGCTCGGGATGGCACGATGTCGAGGAACTGTCCGAATGAACAGATGACGTTCGCGGTGAGGTCTTCCTGTCGGATGAGCTTCACGATCTCATCGATCGTGGGCGCCATGTGCGGATCGTAGAAATAGGAGATCTTGAATGGGGTCTGCTCGGTCTTGAGCTGGCGTTCGAGACCGGGTAAATCCTCTAATACGCGCCGGACGCGCTGCGGGTTCCAAAGATAGTCGATATGGTTGGCCCAGAAGTCGTCTTCGGTCAGCGCTTGGCCGTAGTGGATGCGTGTGCCGAGACTGCTGATCAGTGCATCCGGCGTTGGGATGCCTTGTTTTTTCATCAGTGCCAACGCCGAATCGATCCGGCGCCCGGTGGCAACCCCGAAGGTGACGCACTTGCGGTTCTCGCGCATCGCGTCGACGAAGTGTTGTAGTGCGGTTGGATTGCCCAGCAGGTTTTGATCGAGATCGGTGAAGATGGCGCGATCGCGGTAGCGCAGACTGCGCGGAGCCGGTTGTTCGCGCGGTATGGGCTGGGACTTTCCCGGGAGTTCATCCAATTTCTTCAGGTAGGTCTCGGCGTGTGCCTGCCAGGAGTAATGGCGATTGACTCCGGCAATGCCGTTGCGCGAGGCCAATGACCAGGCCTCTTGATCGCGCAAGAGTTTCAGCAGGGCATTCGTGATCGCGCTCTTGTCGAGGGGGTCGATCAATTCGCCGTTATGGCAGTTGCCGATGATATCGACCGGCCCGCCGTTCTCGGTTGCCACTACGGGCAGGCCGCTTGCCGCGGCCTCGAGCAGGGTCAAGCCGAAAGGTTCGGTCAATGCCGGATTGATGAATATCCCACGGCCAGCCGCGACCATTCGATAAATCTCGGGCACCTGATCGGCCCGGTGAGTCTTGGGGATCGCTACCTGTCCATACAGGTCATAGGCATCGATCAGCAACAAAATTTCGGTCAGGACCCGCTGGGCGCCACTTTCGAGATCGCGGATGTCGTCACGGTTACCGACGACGACGAGCAGGTTGGCAGTCTGGCGCAGCGCCCGTGATTCGCCATAGGCCTCGATCAGGGTCAGGATATTCTTGCGCTCATCCGGGCGCGACAGGGCCAGTATCAACGGTTTCTCCGGTGCTGAGAGAAAACGGTCGACTTGTTCGGCGAACGGAAATCGCTCCTGATTACGCGGCGGATGGAATTGGTTGAGATCGGTCCCCGGCGGGATGACACTCATGCGCTCCGGGTCATAGTAATTGTACAGCCCGTATTGCTCTTCGATCTCGTTGTGGGTGCTGGTCACCACGAGGTCGGCGTTGGCCAGAATCTCCTCCTCGGCATCGATTCGGCGCGTAATGTTATAGGTGTGCTCGATGTCTTCGCTCGAGAGGCCGCGGGCGAGCAAACGCTTGCGTTTGTCGCGGCCCAGCGAGTGGCCGGTGTGGATCAGCGGGATGCCGAGCAGATGCGCCAAGCGGACGCCGACATAGCCGGCGTCGGCGTAGTGGCTGTGCACGAAGTCCGGGATGCGCGGTTGCTCATTGAGCCAGCTCACCAAGTTGTCCATAAGGCTATCGAGGTGATCCCAAAGCTGCTCCTTGGGCAAGTAGGCCGCGGGGCCGGCGTCGACGCGCACGATCCTGACCTTATCTGATATTTGCTCGATCGGTTGTGCATAGTCATCGCTGATCGTCGGGTCGATGACCCGCCGGGTCACCAAGTCGACCCGCTCGACCGAATCGCTCATTGCCAGTGAGCGCGCGAGGTCGACGACATACTTGGTCTGGCCTCCGGTATCGGCGTCGCGTCCGAGTTCGAGATCGCGGCCACGGATGAGTCCGTGGACACTCACCAGGAGGAGGTATTTGGCTTTCGAGACAGTCGTCATAGTCCTGAGATTTCGGCGTGTGCGGAAGACTCTATGGCCGAGTCGAGACGGCATCGCCCGACACTGGTCGCTATTCTTCGGGCATGCGGCGCAAGATGCAAATCCTTAACCTGCATGTTGCTCCAGACTCCGGGATGATCACGCCAGCCAGATGCGCTTGGACGTAGCCCTGGAGCGAAAACCATAGCCATCGCTACGGCTTGAGCGAAGGGCAAGTACAAGCGCGACTGGACAAGTGAGGGCCCGGATAGAATGGGAACGGGGAACAACTGTCCCTGCAAGAATACGCCCCCAGTAGAGCTTTCGTCGCCTCACTGACCAAGCGCTCGCACCCGTTCACGATCGACTGGTGCAACATGCAGGTTAACCGCCCGAGTGCGCTGACCGCGGATGCCCTGGAGTCGCAAGTCGGCCCGTAGGCACCTCAAGTACCTCAGTGCCTGGCCGATCCGCAACGCAGGGCGTTTCTTCGCGATCTCTCAGGCCGCATAAATGTTAAAGCAGTTGCAGACCATCCACCTTTGGGTCGGGCCTCGCACCTTACACTGGCTCGCGTTCGTGCTGGCCATCTTGTGTGTGAGCAGGCCAGCGGGTGCCGGTGGGGCGGCGTGTGTGATGGCCAAATTTCAGGGTAAGACGCTCGACTATGCCCTGGTTTACGGCAAGTCACATCCGGTCGAGGCCCAAGAGGCGGCCGAGGACGAGCTACGCGCCAAGGGCTTCGACGACTATCTGCGAAATCTCGATGTGATCCGCGGGCAAAACCTCAGCGCCCTCGAGCATGCTCGGGTGATCGTGATCCGTAGCGAATTCGAGGATGTCCGCGGCAAGCCGCGATCGGCGATGGGCTGTGGCTTTAGCGCAACCTCCTACCGAGCGGCCGAGCTGGATGCAGTGCGTGATCTTCAGGCCCATTTTTGGGGTTGGAAGCCCGACCTGCACGGCTATGAAGTGCTACAGCAGTTCAGTTATTGACAATGTCGTCTAGCCGACTGCGCGTCGCCCCCGTGTACGCGAGACTCGGCGCATCATGTGCTTTGCGGTGCCCGAGGTGCCGTAAACGCACACACAATGACAGTTGTGATGCTGCTCGGGCGATAGCTGCCGATCGTAAACAGCCAGGGCCTGTTCACACCAAGTGAGACGCAGCGTTGCCGCCCCAAAACGCGCCAGGCAAGGCGCGAGGAGAGCGATTTAGTGAGTCTAAATGAACGACGAGCAACGCCGCATGGCGCGTTTTGGGGCGCAACCCGAAGGGACGGGGCCATTTTCCCGTCCAACGGCGTTGCTGCTCGCTCATGTGCGATAGGCACACCGCGCTCACAGCGCCTTGTTGGCCAGAAAAACGGCCGCCGTCGCTGCGTCTCACTTAGTGTGAACAGGCCCTA
>JANQRK010000074.1 GCA_028284585.1 Chromatiales bacterium | reverse complement strand
GACGCAGGGCGGCCGGGGCCCAAATTGGTTGTCGAAGATCGAGTGCGTTTTGGGGACTTGGACGTCCCAAAACGCATCACGAGATCGAAGACACCCTTGGGTGTGCGGAAGACGCAGGTTTCCAACTCATGCGGTTCATCCATCCAGCCTCTGACCCGCCAACCGGCTCCAGCCGGAAGTTGCCCGTACCCCGTCAACCCCAGATGTCACTGGAGATGCTCCGGTACCACCCGTCGGCGTAGTCGGCCTCCAGCCGGCGGACCTGTTCCGTTGCGCCGAGCGGGCTCAGGCCGCCCGAGCCGTCGATCTCGACGATCTTCCCGTCCCGGTAGCCGTAGACCATCGCGACGGTGATGCCGTAGTCAGGGGCAACCAGGCTATAGCACGTGTTGACGAGCTTGGGCTCGACCGGCGCTCGGTCGCGCAACAGTTCGGACACCGATGCCGCGACGACCTTCGCCTGGGTGCTAGCCGCGAAACCCGATTTCGGCATCGGCGCCGCGATCGCTGCATCGCCGATGACGTGGACGCCGGGCGCGCGCGTCGACTCGAAGGTCAGCTGCTCCACCGGGCACCACCCGGTCTCGTCGGTGAGGCGGGAGGCGGCTGCGAGATCCCCGGCACGCTGGGGTGGGATCAGGTTGATGACGTCGCCGCGCTCCTCGCCGAAGTCGGTATGGAGCGTCATGGCCTTCGCGTCGACACGCCGCACGACCCCGTCATCGGCCAATCCGCGGTACTCGATCATTCCCGGGTAGAGCTTGGCCCAGCCCTCCTCGAACAGCGCCTGCTTGGAGAACTTCTGCTTCGGATCCAGCACGAGGATCTTCGCGCGCGGCTTGTGCTGCCTGAAGTAGTGTGCGACCAGGCTGATCCGCTCCCCGGGCCCCGGCGGGCAACGGAACGGGTTCACCGGCGGCGAGATGATGAAGACACCGCCGTCCGGCATGGCCTCGAGCTGCCGCCGCAGGAGCAGCGTCTGCTCGCCGGCTTTCCAGGCGTGTGGAATCCGAGTGGATACTTCGGGCCCGTATCCTTCCATATCGTCCCACCTGAACCCGATGCCGGGCGAGACTATTGCTCGGTCGAAGGGGAGGGCCGCGCCGTCTCGCAGGTGAACCTTTCGCGCTTTCGGGTCCACGGCGCTGGCGACTGAGTGAACGACTCGGATGCCCTCGCGGCCGAGTGCCTCGAAGCCGTGCGTGATGTGGTCAATCGAGTTCAGGCCGCCGATGACCGTATTGCTGAAGGGGCAGGTGACGAAGTTGCGCTCGGCTACCACCAGGGCCACGTCGATACCGGGGTCGAACCGCTTCAGGTAGCGCGCCGCGGTGGAGCCGCCGAAGCCGCCGCCGACCACGACGACCTTCGGCGCAGCGGCATGGACGTACGGAGCGCCTGCCAGCGCGACCGCACCGGTAGCCAGGAGGGCGTTGAACCGACGACGGGTGAACTTCGGTTCGGACGCTGCGTTCATCGTTTCGCGAAGTGTTGCGCGAGCCGCCCTATCTCCTCGGCGCTGAAACCCTTGGCGATCCGGTTCATCACCGTGCCTTTCAGGCGGTCCTCGCGATAGTCGAGCAGTCGGCGCTCGATGTAGCCCGCGTCCTTGCCCGCTATCGAGGGCATCGCACCGGCGCTGTGGCCATCGGTGCCGTGGCAGGAGTAGCACGTGTTTGCCAGCACCGCGCCACTTGGCTGATCGCCCGCGGCGAAGCCCGGTGCGATGAGCATCACCAGGGGAACCACTGTGCCGAGCCAGATTCTCCGCATGGGAAACGCTCCTCTCATTCGACCGGCACCAGTTGCAGGGGTCGGCCTGTCGCCGCTGCACAGCATGCACTCGGCGCTCCTTGTCATTCTGAGACAAAGACAGCGCAAGAGTTCAACGCCATCGCCGGTCGTTCGCGCCGTCGCCGACACCGCCCGCAACGACGTCTGCCGACTTCGCGTCACCGGCAGGCTGCGGCCTAGTACTCGTCGGGCCGGCCAAGCCACTATGATGGTGGTCGAAGTAGCACCAGTTTTAGCCTAAATCTCCCGGCTGACAGCTATTCCAAATGGATCCTCTTGGCCATCGATGGCGACGGCAAGGGCTTTGACCCGGAGTGCTACGAGCAACGTGCTGGCGCCCACCTGGTCAGTATGCGCGAGCCAGCAGTCAGCCTCCGCGGAGATTTGCGTATTGTCTCGAAACCAGGGCAAGGTACTTTAGTACTAGTGACAATTCCGATGAAAGCACCTGGGGACGACGACAATGCAAATCACTAGGTGCAAGCTTTTTTTACAGTCCGTCCTGCTGAGTATTCTTCTGCTATTGAGCAGCGGTTGTACCGACGAGCGGCGGCCACCGGCGCAAGACATTCGTGCGGCGGATTATTACCAGAATCCGACATTGCTGGTAGACGCTTGGCGGCTACCGGTGGCTAAGATGTACAAAGACACCTTCGAGTACCAGATAAACGGCGCCTTCTGTGGCCCCGCTGCACTGGTTAATGTGTTCGGATCAATAAGCAAGCGCTCCGCGGCCACGCAGGAGAACCTCTTCGATCGGTCCGACATCTGGTATTTAAAGGCGCGATTTCTCGGTTTGACACTAGACGAGCTGGCCGAGCTGGCACGCGATAATGGACAGGACCAAGTTGAAGTACAAAGAGATCTAGACTTGGAAGGATTTCGCCAGTTACTGAGAAACACTAACGATCCAGCCAATCGCTACATCATCAATTTCGATCGGGCCCCACTTTTCAATAAGGACATCGGCCATCATTCGCCCATCGGGGGATATCTCGAGGAACATGACTTAGTATTCGTCTTAGATGTGTTATATGAATATGGGCCTTTCCTCGTGCCGACTGAAAGGCTTTATAAGTCGATGGATACGATGGACAGCGAATCGGGCCGCAAGCGCGGGCTGCTGGTATTCAAAAACTTACACCTACAGTGAAGAAGTAGTGCCGATCCGGTAACGGTAGGTGAAGTTTATAGAACCGCCTGCCTGTTTCTCTCAAACCCTCATAAACTCTGGGCTTCAGGCCAGTTTATAGGGCGTAAAGCGGTCATGAGACTCGCATTTGCGAGCGCCCGACCTATGACAGAAACAAGGACTATAGAACCGCAAAAACCACCTTACCTTTCAAATTTTTAGAACAGGTGAGGGGTGGTCATTGTGAATTGGTGGAGGCAGCGACAATCACATTGGCTTATAAATCAATGGCCTAAAATGCGAAATGCCGATTATGCCCCCACAAATACCCCCAAATTGATTCGGTTGATTAAATGCCTGAAATCAGGACACTTTTATCGCTGCTCCTGTGCCTGCCACGCACCTTGCAGGCAGGTTCGTCCGTTGGCGAAATCCAGCACTGGTAAACCATCAGACAGCTCTTCCGACTGCCAGAACCTGCACTTCGTTCTTGCCGAGCGGCGAAACCGACTTCGATCCTAGCCTTCAGTCTTCGGATAAGAGCGCCGCGATTACATCAATCAACGGCTCCAACTGGCTCTCGACAATACCCCAAACTAGGCGGTCATCAACACTGGCGTAGCCGTGGATCAATATGTTTCTGAACGCAACGATGCGCGGTAGCTCGGGAATCTTCTCCACCATATCGGGATTGAGCCGCGAGAGCTGATTCAAGGCCTCTCCCAAGATTTCGAACTGTCGCTCAACGGCAGATCGCAACAGCTCATCGCTTTGGTAAGCGGCGAAGTCTTTGCTCGCGACAAACCGTTTGATCCGTTGCAGGGCCTGTTGCGCGTCCCAGATCAGTTTAGCTGCATCAGCGTGCATAAAGATTCTGACGTTCGCTTTGAACGCGCTGACGAAAGTAGGGATTGCTCAGGCTGTTTTCGGTAACGAGATCGACGGGGCATTCGAAGAGGCGTTCCAACCCTTCCTTAAGCGCGAAATAGGCTTGCGCATAATGCGTAGGTTCAAGATCCTCGAACTCGACCAAGAAGTCGAGATCGCTGTGCTGGGCGTCAAAATCGTCCCGGGTAGCTGATCCAAACAGGTCTAGCCGTCGTGCGCCATGGCGACGGCAAAGTGCTGCGACCAAAGTTCGGTGCCGCTGAATATCTTTTGTCACCGCTGTGTTCATCGGGATCTCAAGCCGCCGGAGTCGAATGCAGTGAAAGATACCATCTGGGGCGGTTGCTGACAGAATGATTGTTACACCCTTTCCAGTGCCGAGGGTTCCGCAATACGGTAGCCCATTGCGCGGTAGCCGCGTTGGCGTTTCTCCCACATTCGGAGTAGTGCAGGATGGCCGGTATCGACAAAATCGATGATCCGAACGTCGGTCTTGGTGGCGTGCTCTCGATGCAAGCGGCCGGCGTACTGCTGCAATGTGCCTTTCCAGGACACCGGCATGGCTAGGACCAATGTATCGAGCGGGGGATGGTCGAAGCCTTCCCCGACGAGTCGCCCGGTCGCGAGCAGGATCCGCGGCGAGTCGGGCGCCAGTGCCTCGAGTTCGGCGACGAGATTCGCACGCTGCTTTTTCGACATGCGCCCATGCAGCACGAAAGGTTTCAGATCGTGTTCCTCCAGTGAGCGTTTGATGCTGTCGAGATGATCTGTGCGCTCTGTCAACACCAGCACCTTGCGACCGCCTTCGACGGCGCGGCGCGCTTCATCGGCAATCGCGGCCGTGCGTTCTTGGTCCTCAGCCAAGGTTCGGAATATGTCCTGAATCCCGGTGTTCTCTGGTATCGGCATTGGTTGGGAAAGGTTTCGAGGAATGACCTCGAGATCATGCGGCGCGCTGGTCGGTGGTGCAGCCGCATGTCGGATCGGTCCACACTGCATGAAGATAATCGGCTGTTGACCGTCCCTGCGGATCGGAGTTGCAGTGAGTCCTAGGACGTAGCGTGCTTTGACGCGCTTGAGGATGGCGTCGAACGAGACTGCGCCGACATGATGGCATTGATGCGCGCCGTCCATGGCGCGCCCCCTGCGGGCGCACTGGCGTGCGTCCAATTTCGCTCCTGGTGAAATTGTCGTCCACGATAACCTGACCGTAGCCCTCGATCAGCGGATCGACCTCGCCCTTGCGTGAAAGCGACTGCATTACGGCGATGTCGATCTTACCCGTGGGTTTGCGCCTACCACCACCGATGGTGCCGACGATCCCCTTTCCAATGCCGAGGAACGCATTCAAACGTTCCTGCCATTGCCTGAGCAATTCGGTGCGATGCACCAGAATCAAGGTGTTGACTCGACGACGAGCAATGATAGCGGCCCCCGTTACCGTCTTGCCGAACGCCGTCGGTGCGCAAAGTACGCCAACATCATGAGGCAGCATGGCGGCAACGGCATTTTCCTGATCTGGCCGCAATGTTCCGGTGAGCGCCACGTCGACAGCTGTGCCGTCTTTCCGTTCGTCATGTATGTCGCAGCGGATGACGTTGCTTCGAAGCAGCTCCTGTGCGGCGTCCAGGCAACCACGCGGAAGACCGATGTGGTGGGGGAAGTTCTCAGCAGAGCCGATGACCCGGGGTTTGTCCCAAACTGATAGGCGCATGGCTTGTGCCCGGTTGAACTCTGGGTTCTGAAAAGCGGCGAGACGAATCAGACGGTTGGTCAGTGGTTGAGTAAGTTGTGCCTTCTCGAAATAGACGAGGTTCGCCAACGTGATAGTGAGCGCTTCTGGTAACGGCCCAGGAAGCGTCGCTTTGTCGGGGCCCCGGCGCTTCCAAGGCGTTGCGAGGTCCTCTTCGTCGATGAACGTGACGTCGAGCGGGTGCATGGGGCCGGTGGCGCGTAATATTGCCGGTTCGATATCCTGCAGAGCCATGGATTTGATCGAAGCGAGGAAGGCCCATTGGTCTGGATACACACCCAGGTCGTCATCGACGAAAACACTGTGATCGGCCTCGCGGGGTTTCTTTTGGAGGGGCAGGGCAATCAGGTTGCCGAAGCCACCCTTGGGCATAGTGTCCTGGTTTGGAAACAACCGGTCATACGAGGTGAGGCTGAGCTGTCGCGTGCGGCTGCAGGCGTGACTGATGATGGCTGTACCCAAACGCCTGGCATCTCGCGCCGGCACTGCAGTTGTGAAGAAAATCCAAGCGTGCGCACCGTTGCCCGAGCGTGATATCTCCAGTGCAACGGGCACATCCAACTCACGACAGGATTGAACAAAGACTTTGACGTCCTCGCGCCGTTCGGCCTTGTCAAAGTCGACGGCGAGAAAATAGCAGGTGTCGTCGGGCAGGAGAGGGTAGACGCCAATTGTCTTCTCGCCGGCAAGATGGCTGTAAATGACCGCATCCGATGCAGGTATCAACGCACGATTGCCGCAATCGGCACACTTGATACGTGGCTTCTCGCAGATACCGGGACGCCACTCGTTTGCGCACGCCGGCGCATAGCCTGAATTGCCAGTGGTCGCGCTTTCCCAGCGCATCGGATGCACATCGGTACGACCCCGAAAAAGGCGGCGAAACAGCGCGACCTTTTCCGCTGTCGAGCGATTCGACGGCTTGGGTGGTGGAGATGCCGATGGGGTGATAGGCGTCGAATCCTGCCGCCAATCGATGTCGTGCGATTCCAGCAGGGCGATCAGACGCGCGTTTTCGGCGCGAAGACTTTTCAGCTTGTCGGATTCGTTCGACATCGAGCCAGTCCCCGCCTGAAAACCGATAACTGCTCGCGACATCTGATACGAATCCTCGGACGATACGCGTTGAGCCACAAGGGTATGTATCAGGACCGGCGTTGACCTCAGACGTCATCATCCAGCCAGTGTTGTATCGGACCGAAGTTGCGGTGGCGTCTTGAACGCCTGTCGGGGGGCGTCGGTGGGTGACTGAATTTGCCAGAGCGTGATTCCTGCATGCGGAAACACACTCGGCGGTTTTAATATTAATGTGATACTTTATAAAATCAGCATATGTCTATGAAAAATAAAACATTTAGTGGTGGAGGCGGCGGGAGTCGAACCCGCGTCCGCAAGCCCTCTGCCTTTGGCTCTACATGCTTAGTGGTGTCGATTATTTTTAACCGTACGACCGCCCGACACACAGGGCATACCGAACGGCGATTCCGGTAAGGTTTTTGCGAGTCGGCCCCGGACATGCGTCATCGCGATCTTGTGAGATATGACGCCTGAAATGTCCCAAGGGACGCTGGACGCACAAGCACGGCTCCAGTCAGACGGCTTTCTACCGGTTACTAAGCGGCGATAGCGTAGTTGTCGTCGTTGGCAACTATAAGTGTTACAGCTGGATTTACGAGGTACGCTGTTCCTCGGCATGCACCTCAGGTTTCGCGACCCACGTCGAATGCCGTGTCGCCCCCTGTTGTGATCAGTTAGTTAAGACCCTCGAAAAACCGGTTTGGTTCCCCTTGAGTATAGCCTCAGCCGGTTTTGAAGATGCGCTGCTTTTCGCGCTGCCAGTCGCGCTCTTTCGAGTCGGCTCGCTTGTCGTGCAGCTTTTTGCCTTTGGCCAGTCCGATCTCGAGTTTGGCGCGGCCGCGCTTCCAGTACAGCGCCAGGGGCACCAGGGTGTAGCCTTTACGCTCGGTCAGTCCGATCAGCTTGGAGAGTTCTTCGCGGCGCAGCAGCAGTTTGCGGGTGCGCATTGGGTCGGGGCGGATGTGGGTCGAGGCGGTCGGCAACGGGCTGATGGTTGCGCCGAACAGAAAGGCCTCACCGCCTTTGAGCGTGACATAGGCCTCGCTGATATTTATCTTGCCGGCGCGCAGGCTCTTGACTTCCCAGCCCTCGAGCGCCACGCCGGCCTCGTAGCGGTCTTCGATGAAGTACTCGTGCCGCGCCTTCTTGTTCAGTGCGATGGTCGAGTTGCCGGTGCCACCGGCGGCCTTCTTTTTGCCCGATTTCGCCATGCGCCGCGAGTTTAGCACGGTACCTTGTTTGGTTCGGGGCGATCCGGGAAAATGCCCCAACTCTGCGCGAGATAGCGCACTTGGGCGAGGAATAACATGAATAAGGCGCGTGAGTCAGTACATGGGATGTGGTCGTCCAGGTGGGTGTTCATCATCGCCGCGATCGGCTCGGCGGTCGGTCTTGGCAACATCTGGAAGTTTCCCTACATCACCGGCGAATATGGCGGCGGTGCCTTTGTGCTGGTGTACCTGTTATGTATCGCAATGGTCGGTATACCGATCATGATGGCCGAGATCTTGGTTGGGCGCCGGGGGCGGGCTAGCCCGATCAATGCGATGCGCTATGTGGCGAAGGAGGAGGGCGCCTCACGAGCTTGGTGCCTGGTCGGTTTCTCCGGGGTCTTGGCCGGCTTCCTGATTCTGTCTTACTACAGCGTGATTGCGGGCTGGGCGCTGGCCTATGTATTTCAGGCGATCGGTGGTGGGCTGAATGACGTGTCCCCCGAGCGCGCTGGAGAGCTGTTTGACGATCTGGTGGGGTCACCTGGCCAATTGTTGTTCTGGCACACGGTGTTCATGATCATGACCATCGCAGTGGTCGCGCGCGGGGTGCGAGATGGGCTGGAGCGGGCCGTCACCATCCTGATGCCGGCGCTGTTCGTGATGTTGTTTGTGATGGTGGGGTATGCCTATCTCGAAGGCGATTTCGCACGCGGCGTGCACTTCATGTTCGATGTCGACTTCAGCAAGCTGTTTCAGGTGTGTAGCGGCCCGGCCGACGCGCAGGACTGTCGCGTCAGTAGCGAGCCCCTGTTGGTGGCAATGGGACATGCCTTCTTTACGCTGAGTCTGGGTATGGGTGCGATCATGGCTTATGGTGCCTATGTGCCGGATCGCGCGTCGATCACTGGGGCCACGATTGCCATAGCTGGTGCGGATACGCTGGTCGCCTTGCTGGCTGGTCTGGCCATCTTCCCGATCGTGTTCGCCAGCGGCCTGGAACCCTCGTCCGGGCCTGGCCTACTGTTCCAGTCGTTGCCCATCGCATTCGGTAGCATGCCGGGCGGGTATTGGTTTGGCACATTGTTTTTCGTCTTGTTGGTGTTCGCCGCCTGGTCGTCGTCGATATCGCTGATTGAACCGGCCATCGCCTGGCTGGTCGAAAGCCGTGGTTGGCGGCGGGCAACCGTAGCCACCCTGGCCGGTGTCTGTGCGTGGTTGCTCGGCATCGCGTCCGCGCTGTCGTTCAACCTGTGGTCAGGCGAGGAGTACCAGATCCTGGGCAAGACCCTGTTTGAGTTGAAAGACTTCCTCACGTCAAACATTATGTTGCCGCTCGGCGGTTTGTTGATCGCTTTGTTCATCGCGCATGGTGCTGGCCGACATATGGCACTGAACGAGCTGTCGATTTCGCGCCAGCGTTTGTTCAACGCCTGGTGGTTTCTGATTCGCTATGTGTCGCCGATCGCCATTGCTCTCGTATTCCTGCAAGTGACCGGATTGTTAGAAGCACTTGGAGTAGCTTGATTGGCTAGGGTAGAGAAAACGGCGCTCGTTCCTTACTCGGCACAGGCAATGTTCGAGCTCGTGGCCGATGTGGAACGCTACAAGGAATTCCTGCCCTGGTGTAGCAACTCACGCCTGATTTCGCGCACAGAGGACGAAATCTGCGGTTGGATCGAGGTAGCGCGTCTCGGCGTCAGACAAGCATTCTCGACCTGTAATGACATCGACCCACCACACCATATGCAGATTGCGTTGCGTGATGGCCCGTTCCAGCACCTGCATGGTGATTGGCACTTTCAGGAGCTGCGTGAGGATGCCTGCAAGGTCATGCTAAGGATGGATTTCGAATTCTCCGGCGGCTTGATCGATGTCGCGTTCGGCAAAGTATTCAATCAGGCAGCCAACTCAATGGTCGCTTCGTTCGTGAAGCGTGCCGGCGATATCTATGGTGGCTGAAGCACAGATACTGGTCGAGATCGTCTACGCTCGACCGGATGAGCAGGTGCTCGAGCAACTGAAGGTGTCGGCCGAGGCAACGGTCGAATCGGTGATACACCAATCGGGATTCCTCGAGCGTTTCCCGGAGATTGACTTAGGGTCCAACAAGGTCGGTGTGTTCGGCAAAGCGACGCCGTTATCGGCCACGCTTACCGAGGGCGACCGCATAGAGATCTACCGCCCGCTGATCGCGGATCCAAAAGAAGCGCGAAAAAAACGCGCCGCACAGGGCAAGGCAATGAAGAAGGGCGCGCGCGAGCAATCGGCTAATATAGATAGGGCGTCGACCCGCGAGCCCGCGGCGAAGCCCGGTCAATCGTAGTCGGGTTCGATTCCGACTAGCTCGAGGGTCCGCTGCCAAAGCGATTTGTCCTCCGGCTCCCAGTCGGGGACGGTCACGATCACTTCTTTGGGTTTTTCGACCCGCTCCTCGACCGGCTGTGGCCGAAGATCGCCCGTGATTCGTGCCAGCCGGTCATTTTCGAAATACACCGTGACGCGCCGGAACTCAGACGGCCGACTGCCCTTGCCTTGAGTGAAGGCATAATCCCAGCGGTTGGCGTGAAACACATCGGTCAACATCGGCGAGCCCAAGACATAACGCACTTGGCGCTTGGTCATTCCGGGTTTGAGCGCATTCATTTGTTCTTGGTCGACGACATTGCCCTGCTGAATTTGGGGGCGATAGATCAGGGGCGCGCGGTCCAGGGCATTGGGAACCGCATCGGTAACCATGCTGAGCGAACTGCAGCCGAAGAATGCTGTGGTTGCGGGGACAGCAAGCAAAATGAGAAGCTTACGCATGATTTGGCGGTCAAATTTGCAGATTGGCGATAACCGCGAAATCATAGCGAATTAGCGGCTGAAAAACATGTGGCGGAGGTGAAGGTGGAGAACCACGACATTCGCAAAGCGGGCCTCAAAGTCACGCTGCCCAGGGTGAAGATCCTCGAGATCCTGGAATCCAACGAAGACAGGCACATGACCGCTGAAGATGTGTACAAGTCCCTGCTCGAGCGCGGCGAGGAGATCGGCCTGGCCACCGTCTATCGGGTGCTCACCCAGTTCGTAAACGCCGGACTGGCCGAAAAACATCACTTCGAGGGCGGACAAGCGATCTTCGAACTCGATCGCGGTAGTCATCATGATCATATCGTATGCGTTCAATGCGGCCGGGTGGAGGAGTTCGTCGATGCCACCATTGAGCAGTGTCAGAACGACATTGCCCGCAAGCACAGTTTCAAGATCACCGACCACTCATTGATCATTTATGGGGACTGTACGCGTAAAAAATGTCCCCACCGAGAGGACGCCTGATTCCCGCAGTTGCGGATTTCTGACCGGGCTCGCGCATTTCGGGGCCTACTTGGCGTTCACTTTGTGTCATATGTCTAATTGGGCTGCGCCGAGTCTCTCTATGCGCTCGAGCTCGACCCTATTCGCCGCAGGAGGAGACGGGATGCGGGCGGTATTCAACAAAGCCTTAGTCTTCTTGACGATCACCTTGCTAGGGGCAGGTGTAGCGACTCGTGCAGTGGCGGCAGGCGATTATCTCTTGGCAACCGCGAGCACTGGAGGCACCTATTATCCGGTGGGCGTCGCGCTCTCCACACTGGTCAAGCTCAAACTGCAGTCGCAAGCCGGTATCAATATGTCGGCCATCAACTCCGCCGGCTCGGGCGAGAACATCAAGCTATTGCGCGACGACGAGAGCCAGTTCGCGATCCTGCAGGGCCTGTATGGCGCCCATGCCTGGAACGGCGCCGGGCCCTTGCACCGAGATGGGCCACAACGGGAGTTGCGGGCCGTTACCACGCTTTGGCAGAACGTCGAGCACTTTGTGGTCGCTGCCAAGCATGTCGAGAGCGGCACGATCGCCGACGCCCTGGCCGTCGAAGGCGTTGCTGGTTTCGGCAAAAAGAACTCGGGCTCCTTGGGTTCGAGCCGTACGCTGTTCGCGAACCTCGGGGTCGATATCGAGCAGCGGTTCAAGCTGTTCTACGGGGGCTACGGGGCCCTCGCCGGTGCACTGCAGAACGGCAAGGCGGACCTGATCGGGACGCCGGCCGGGGCACCGGTTGGGGCCGTTACCAAGCTGCTGGCGGCCAAGGGCGATGGCGTGCGCCTGCTCGGCTTCACCGCCGAGCAAGCGGCGCAAGCCGATGGCGGCATGGCGCTTTGGAGCCCCTTTGTGATCTCGGCCGGGACCTATCCTGGCCAGGATAGCGACATCCCTACGATCGCCCAGCCCAACTTTCTCGCAGTGCGCGCCGATGTTTCGGAGCAGGACGTCTACCAAATCACCAAGACGATCTACGAAAACCTCGGGTTTCTGCGTTCGATCCACAAAGCGACCGGTGCGATGACGCTTGACCAGGCCACGACCGGCCTGCCGGTGCCGTTGCACCCGGGCGCTGCGCGTTACTATCGTGAGGCCGGCCTTGAGATCCCCGACCGCCTCATTGTTGAGTGACCAATGGTTAGCAGTAGTGGTCGTTACAGGCGGTAGCCCTTTGCAATGGGCAGTGGCAGCGAATTAGGGGAGACCTCAAGCTTCGAGCATGGCCTGCGTCAGCAGGTCTGGGTGCGGCAGACGGTGTATTGGCTCGGCGTCGCGATCGCCGTGCTTCACTTGGTCATCAACTTCACTGCGTTGTTTTCGACCCAGTGGCAAACCACCCTGCATTTCGCCGGCTTAGCCCTGCTGGCGATGTTGCTCTATCCACCATTGCGCAACCCAAGTTTGGCCCACAGACATTGGCTGTTGTGGCTGGATGTGCTGGCCGGCCTAGCCTTCGTCGCTGCGGCCGTCCTGATCGTCGCCGCCGAGGATGCGATCTACGAACGCGGGGTCGAGATGAGCAGCGGCGAGCAGGCATTGGCGCTGCTCACGATCATCAGTGCGGTCGAACTGACGCGACGCACGACCGGGCCGGTGATCCCGGTCCTGATCGTACTGGCCTTGAGCTACGTGGCCGTTTGGGGCGGCTGGCTAGACAATGTCTTTCGCTTCGCTGGGCTGAGCGTCGAGACATTGTTGTTCCGCAGCATCTATGGTGACGAAGCGATGTTCGGCAGCATCGCCGAGATCTCGGTGTCCTTCGTCTTCATGTTCATCTTGTTTGGGGCCTTCTTGGTGCGTTCCGGGGCCGGTGATTTTGTTGTCGCGATGGCCAAGGTAATGGCTGGACGGGTAGTCGGCGGACCCGGTTTGGTGGCGGTCGTGTCGTCCGGGCTGACCGGCACGGTCTCTGGATCAGCGATCGCCAATACCGTCTCGACCGGGGTGATCACCATCCCGTTGATGAAGCGCGCGGGTTTCCCGGCACGTTTCGCGGCGGGGGTCGAGTCGGCGGCGAGTACCGGCGGCCAGTTGATGCCCCCGATTATGGGTGCCGGCGCCTTCGTTATGGCGAGTTATACGCAAATCCCCTACACCCATATCGTGGTCGTGTCGTTCCTGCCAGCCCTGCTGTATTTCCTGTCGGTTGCCTTCTTCGTGCGATTGGAGGCCAAGCGCCTGGGTCTCTCGCCCGACCATTCTGAGCAGGCGCCCCGTTTGCTGGCAGTGTTGCGCGCGGGCGGGATCGTTTTCCTTTTGCCGATCATGGTGTTGATCTGTCTGTTGGTGGCCGGTTTTACTCCCACCTATGCGGCCGGTGTCGCGATCCTCTCGGTTATCGCGGCGAGCTGGTTGACGCCGCGTCCGATGGGGCCGCGAGCCATCCTCGACGCACTGGCATTGGGCAGTCGCAATATGATCACGACCGGACTGCTGCTGGTGGCGGTTGGCCTGATAGTCAATGTGATCGCGATGACCGGCCTGGGCAATACGCTGTCGTTGATGATCCAGCAGTGGGCGGGTGGTAGCTTGCTGCTTGCTGTATGTCTGATCGCGGTGGCCTCTCTGGTGTTGGGGATGGGGCTACCGGTGACAGCCGCCTACATCGTGCTGGCCACGCTGTCGGCACCCGCACTCTACAATCTGATTGCCGACGCGCGCCTGGTCGAGCTGTTCGCTGCTGGTCAGCCTTTATCAGACGGGACTCGGGCAGTCTTGATGCTCGCTGTACCTGAGCAAGTCGGCCAGCTCGCCCAAGTGATGTCGCACCGCGAGGCCGGCCAGGTCCTGGATGCGGTGCGCGCGGTCGATCCGTCGCTGCTGGTCATGTTGCGCGAGCAGATGCTGGATCCCGGCCTCGCACTCGGTATTCTGCTGTCCGCACACATGATCATTTTCTGGTTGAGCCAGGACAGCAATGTCACGCCACCGGTCTGCCTGACCGCGTTCGCGGCGGCGGCAATTGCTGGTAGCGGTCAGATGCGCACCGGCCTGACGGCATGGAAGCTGGCCAAGGGGCTCTACATCATGCCGATCCTGTTCGCCTACACCCCGTTTCTGTACGGCGATTGGAGTCAGGCGCTGGAGATTTTCTTATTCGGGGTAGTGGGGCTGTATGCCTTTGCGGCGGCCTTTCAAGGGCACCTGGAGCGTGATCACGGAGTGGCCGCCCGGACCCTGCTTGCGGTATTTGCCGTTTGCCTGCTGTTTCCACAACAGGCGTTATTACATTGGTTCGGCCTAGTTGGCTTCGTGCTCTTCCTGGTATGGGACCACAGGATGCTGCGCCTCGCGTAGTGTGAACAGGCCCTAGGGACGCGCGAGTACCGGTCGCTGTTGGGCATTGACACTCGATTGACTATTGGGCTGCCAGCAGGAGCAAACGGTTCGGTCGAACGGAAAGCCTGTTTATACTGCTGATACGCATCCAGCTTTCACAAGGCCCGACTCATGGCCCGTTACCTCATCGCCTACTTCGCGACCATGGTGGTCTTCTTCGCCATTGATTTTGTCTGGCTCGTCAGCGTCGCCAAAAGTTTCTATCGTGGTCAGATTGGGCCGCTCTTGCTGGATGACTTCAGAATAGGCTATGCAGCCGTCTTCCATCTGCTGTATGGAGTCGGCATCATCATATTCGCGGTACGGCCGGGACTGTGTTGTGCGGGAATAAAGTCCGTCACATCCGAATAAAGTCCGTCACAGATATTGGTTCCAAGGAATATAGTCCGTCACGGGCACTCACAGATTTCGGGGATGAAATTTTCGCATGTGGTTGACCAGCGAGCCGAAAAAACTCCGGAGGCTCAGAGGTTGACCTGAAGGTGAAAAAGCCGATGTCGAGGGGCCTGTGCCGCTGAGTATCCGTCTCGAAGGTAACGTTACCTCAAAAGTGCCGCCGAGCGTCCCGGCTGTGACCAAATCACCCGTTCACCTTCGGCAACCCAGCCGTCTCTTGCTCTGCCGAAGCTACCATTGGGTGCTCCGCCTGTCTATGATCGCAATGCGATGGTTACCCGTAGTGGGCCTGGGAAGGCTGGCCGACCGGCAGCTTATTAGTTTGCTGAACGGCAGCAACGCGACCTTATGAAAAGCTTTACATAGAGTCGCACTCCGGCGTGTTACGGTGCACAAAACAGGGCGTTGAGTCGGTTGCCTGTTCCATTGCTCCCCAAGTCCCGTGATCGAGCAGCAAACAGTGCGCTGCATATCATTACGATTGGGTGACTGCGGACCGACGCACGGACAAAGGCCTATGTCGCCCCGAAAATCGCCGAAAGACACTCAAAGCTTGAAGCAATTCGCTCCGTGAAACGATAGCTTGCCCGAGAGGTGTACCATCTGATCCGACGGCAACATCGTGAGATTGCAAAAACCCGAATTGCGACTTGACGAACAGAAGGGCGTCCGCGTTTGCCAATACTTGTCGGGACGTTTCAGCGAACGCTTGGCCGAGGCTGGCATCACCGCATCAGTTAGCAGTGTGGGTGATAGTTACGATAATGCGCTGGCTGAGACGATCAATCGTCTTACAAAACCGAAGTGATCAGTAAGTGTGGTCCTTGGCGCAACGTCGATGAAGTCGAATACGCCACACTCGAGTGGGTCGACTGGTTCAACAACCGTCGACTGCTAGAATCGAGTGGTGATATGCCGCCAGCAGAATACGGGGCGATGTATTATCAGGAGCAGGCTCCGGCATTAGCCGCCTGAGTCAAGACAAAATCTCTCCGGAGAACCCGGGGTGATTCAAGCAGCGATCGCAGCTATCAAGTTGCTTATGACACTATTATCGGCTGAGGCCGTGATGTATCAACAGGCAATTCGACTTGCACTTGTAAGAATGCATCCTTACGAGTGTTATCTCTGCCCAAGAGTTCAATATTACTAAGTCGAACTCCTTTGCCAGAAGGGCTCTGATAGTCCTTTGAGATAAAGGCATTCGGCGCGTTTTGGGGATAGGCACACAAATGAATAGCCAAGCAAAACCAACCTGGACCGGGGAAGATAAGCTCTCTCGCTTTGTGAATTTGTTGATTCGCACCAAGCCCATTTATGCGGTGATGAGGTCGCAGGCCCGGCGGGTGATGATCAAAACGGCCCAGAAGAACAACATTCCGTGGAAGCAAAATGTGCAGAAGTTGGAGAATGCGATCGCCCGCACCGGCCCCGATCAAACCCTCGCCAGCGTCTCCAATCCCAACATTAAGGACTATCCGGACTACTACAAGAAACCTTTTCACGCTTACGACGAAGGCAACTTGTGCTGGACGGCGGCTTTTGAGGCCGAATCGGCAACCTATGCCACCGCGCTACGCGTATGGCCACAAGAAACGCTCACCTGGGAAACCGCACAACAGCGGATGCGCGGTAGCTTTTTTGAGCTAATCGATCAACACGCACCCAACCCCGTCAACGATGTCCTAGATATCGGCTGCTCGGTGGGGATCTCGACTCGGGCCATACATGCCCACTATGCCAATAAACAGGCGCAGCCACCCCGCACCGTTGGGCTAGATCTATCGCCTTACATGCTATCGATTGCCCACTTGCGGAATGAAGATGGCAGCATTGCCGAATGGCTGCATGCCAATGCAGAGGAAACCGGTCTGCCGAGTGATTCTTTCGATGTCATTGCACTTCAGTCTATTCTGCATGAGTTACCGCACGGCATCACGCCGATTATTCTTCAAGAAGCCAAACGGCTCCTGCGCCCTGGTGGATGTATCGCGATTTTCGATAGCAACCCGGAATCTGCCGTTATCCAAAGCCTGCCGCCGGTGCTATTTACCTTGATGAAGAGCACGGAGCCTTGGAGTGATGATTACTACACATTTGATGTAGAGTCGGCCCTGTATGACAGTGGGTTCGAGCATGTTGTTTCTGCCGCGACCGATCCACGTCATCGGACGCTGATAGCCCGCAAGCCTAAATATTCAGACGATTAAACAGGTTGTGAACATCACTACTGTCGGCACTTATCTCTCTCATTTTTTCCTGCAAATGGTAACGGCTTACAAGGCGAAGCTGTGCTGGACTTTTCCAGTGATTTCGGCGCCATTCGTTCAGCCGGTCCACTGCGATTCGACCGGGGCAGAAGGAACGATGCGAGGTCGAAAATCGTGACGGACTTTCGCGCGAAAATCGATGTTCGACAAATCAATAGCTTAGACTTCTCCGCTGTGACGGACTTTATTCTCGCTGAACAACTGGAATCTGGCAGCCTACTCACGACCCTGGGCTTGGGTGCGCTCTTCGGCTTCTTGGCCTATGCCACCTACGATCTCACCAATCTCGCAACCCTCAGGGGCTATACGGTCACAGTAGCCCTCGTCGACATGGCATGGGGAACAGCACTGACTGCAGTTTCTGCTACCGCGGGGATGTGGATGACCAGGGCGATCATGGGATGAATCATTCTTGCTCAGGTGCTGAGCCCAAGCGGATGCTCCCGTGGATTCACCAGTGCGCTGTCTTGGGAGTAGTAATAGTACTGGCACTCTTGCCAGCCGCCATCGTACAGGACAGCGTTGCTGCCGCCGATGCCACGGGCGTGGCCCAAGAAGACAGCGTTATAGCAGAGCGGGTGCGGAGCGGCATCTCCCAGATTCCTGCCTACGACCGAGTCGTCGTCTCGGTCAATGGTGGTGTTGTCTCACTGCGTGGGATCGTGCTGGAACTCGAAGATGTCTCGCGTGCGGAAGAGCTGGTGTCCAAGATCGATGGCGTCGTCTCCGTCAACAATTTGCTAGAAGTCGAGACCTCTATCGAGGAGCGCCTCACCCCGGCACTGGAACGCTTCGAGAAGCGGATCGATCAGTTTGTTTCAGTATTGCCGCTGATCGGAATTGGATTAGGCATCTTTTTTGTCGTCGCCACGGTCGGCTTCTTGCTGGCCCGGCTAAAAAACCCGTGGGATGCGATCGCACCCAATCGCTTTATCGCAGACCTATTACGTCAGTTCGTGCGCATTGCCTTCATCCTCCTGGGGCTGGTGCTGGCGCTCGACGTCATGGGGGCGACTGCAATCCTCGGTACTATCCTCGGCGCTGCCGGTATCTTGGGTTTGGCGATCGGTTTTGCGGTACGCGACACCGTGGAAAACTACATCGCCTCTGTCCTGCTCAGCTTCCGACAACCCTTCCGTCCCAGGGACTATGTGAAGATCGGCGACTACGAAGGTTTTGTCATTTCCTTGACGTCTCGGGCGACCGTGTTGCTGACCGTGGATGGCAATCATGTACGCATCCCCAACGCGACGGTCTTCAAGGGTGAAATCACCAACTATTCACTGAACCCGGATCGCCGATTCGAGTTCAGGTTCGGCGTTGAAACCGAGGATCTGCAGCGGGCCATCTCGCTCGGCCTGCAGACTATTGGTGGGCTGAGCTTTGTACTGGAGGAGCCAGAGCCGGAAGGCTGGATCGAGGATGTCGGCGACTCCTCAATGATCCTGTGGTTCGGGGCATGGATCGATCAGCGCGAGAGCAGCCTGGCGAAGGCGCGCAGTGAGGCGATTCGAAAGGTCAAGCTGGCCTTCGAAGGGGAGGGGATTGGCCTGCCTGAGCCCATCTACCGACTGCGCTTTGATGGTGAAAAGGGCGTGGTGCAACCTATCGATCGGCACACGGCGTCTTCGAAGCGAGCCAGGGTTGGAAGCCCGGCGCCAAAAACAGCCGACGATATCGAGCAGGATGTCTCCCCGAATCGCGAGATCGAGCGGAAGGTGGCCGAGGAAAGCGATCGTAGTGCCAACGATCTTCTCAATCAGAAGGCACCGCAAGAATTGACCAGCCGAGATGCCTAAGTCATTCCGGCACCGCGTCTCGGTCCGAGGTCGGGCAAGCAGTGAGCGATTTAACGACTGACTCTATCCCTCGCCCAGGCCGTGGATTCCCAGCCAGCAAGCATCGGACCGCAAGCGCACAGGCCTTTAAGGGAAGCGGCTGGCCTCAGGCTGTGGCTCGTACGCCAAGCGCTCTGCGACGCCTAGTCGGTCAATGAGGGCACCCATCGCCTCGAGCAATCGATACTGGGCAAGAAGGTTTTCCGCGCGTGTATCTATTACCGACTGCCGCGCCTGGAACACCTCAGTCTCCGAATTTAACAGATCAAGCAAGGTACGCTCGCCGATATTGAACTGCTTGGCGTAGGCCTCGCGCGTCGCTTTGGCCGATTCGACCTGACGTTCTAGTAAAGGCAATTGGGCCGCTGTGGCCTCAAGTGCGGCCCAGGCCAAGCGGATGCTCTCGGTCAACTGCCGCAGCGAACGATCGCGTACGTCCTTAGACTCATTGATGTTGTGGGCCGTCGTGCGTTTGCGCGCACTGTCGGATCCACCACGGTACAGGTTGTAGCGCATCCGCACCATTGCCGATAGGTCGTCGACATGGCCCTCTGTGCCGTCCAAGTCGTCGTTCATGTTGCCGCCGAGTTCGAGATCGAAGCGTGGATAATCGAACTGCTTCGCTGCTGCATGCTGTGCGACAGCGGCCTGGATATCGGCCTCCGCGACCTGCAGGACGGGGTTATCAGCCTGCGCGATCTCCAGGGCCTGCTCGAGAGATGCTGGTAAGGCGTCCGACGCATCTTCGGGTGTCGCGTAAGTTTGCGAGGGAAGGTAACCAACGACCCGTTCGAAGGTGGTCTTGGCGTCGCGCAGATTGACATCGGCAGCGACTAAGTTGACCCGGGCCAGGGCGACCCGCGACCTGACCTGGTCGAAGTCAGCGCGCCGCCCGACGCCGGACTCGCTGCGCAGCCGGATTTGATCTTCGATTCGTAGATGGGTATCGAGGCTTTCCTGGGCGATGTCGCGTAGCTCCTGAAATCGCTGCAGGTCGACAAAGGCCGACACGCCGCGCATCGCCGTCGACTCACCCACGGCCAACAGGCGGGCCGCGGCCGAATCCGTTCGGGCGCGCTGCCGGTCGACCTCGTTCTTGGCGCCCCAGCCATCGAACAGCATCTGGCGTACCGACAAGCCGAGTTCCTTGCGGGTCAGTTCGTTGGATCCGCCGACCACCGCCCGGGTGGTTGGGCTATCGGTGTATTCGTAGCCGATCCCGGCATTCAGATCGACGCTGGGGAGAAAACTGCCTTGGGCAAATCGGACTTCTTCGCGTCGTGCCAGCCACTGATTGCGTGCCTCGGCGACATCGGGATTCGATGCTAGTGCATCACCCACCACCTGTGCCAAGTTAAATTCGTCGGCTAGCACCTGCGTAAACGGTGCCATCGCAACGAGCAGGGTTGCAGCAAACTGTGCGCGGATCCTGGGGCACGCAGCGTTCAGCCGATTCCGGGCTCCATAGATCTTATTGTCGTATCGCTGCCGTAAGGCAACTCGCCGATCCATGTCCCGCTGCTGTAAAGCCCCTCGTCGATTCAATTGCATCTCCCCTTCGTCTCCCCTTAGTTCTTGCCCGTCTATTGTTAGGTGCCTGTTATCAGGTGGTTCCCCGCCAGTAAGGCATCGATAATCTGCTGATCGTTGACACCCAATGTACTCAAATCAATGTTCTCCAAGACTATCGTTTGATCCTCGGCCGCCGGCGTGTACCCTGCGGCGAACCCACCGCTACTGCTGACATGCAGCACGGTGTCCGTGCCGCTTGTTTCGAAGCTTAGGTAGTCGGTCAGGTTGCCACTGTTTTCACCGCTTAGCAGGTCGGCGAGATCCAAAGTGTCACCTTCGTTGAGGCTGAAGTCGCTAATGGTGTCGACGGCCGGGCTACTCGGGCCGCCTTGATCGCCACTGTTCCACACGAAAGTGTCGGCTCCTGCGCCACCTTCGAGCAGATCGTCGCCCCCGCCGCCGACCAAGATATCGAGATAGTCACCGCCGCTGAGCGTGTCGGCCTCATCGCCGCCGCGCAGGTTGGAGCCCTGGAGAATAATGTACTCGCCTGGATTGGCCGGATCTTCGATCACCGTCTCGTTTGCCGCCAGTCCGTCGACGATTGCCGGATCGAACAAGCCCTGCTGGTCGGTGCCGACGATTTCATAGGCCGACACCGGTTGGCCGCTCGCTTTGGATTCGATTTCCAATACGGCCCGACCGCCTTGATCCCAATAAAGGATCTCGATCTCCTGTAGGCCGGTCTCCAGGCTCACATTGTTGAAGACGTCAGTGGTCGGGGGTTGGATGATTGGTACCCCGAACTCGGTGCCACCGATACGAATCGAAAAACCATCGTCGGCAAGGACGCGGAAATCCATCTGAGGGGACTCGATCAGGATGTAGCCGAAAATCCGCACGATGGCATCGGTGGTGTTGCCAGGGTTGCGCGATAGCGAGGCGGCGTCGGCGGCGAGGAAGTTCTGCAGGGTGTTCCCTGTCCCCAGGTTGCCGTTGACCAGTCCATAGTCCAGCCGAGTTGCGGTATAGGTCGCGTCCGGGGCACCGGGCGTGATCGTTCCAGCCACGGTCGAGCCGGCCCGACCGTTGATCAGTTGGATGATCTCAGCGGTGCTACTCAGATTGCCAACGCTGCGGTCGTCGTCATGCTGTACATAGCTTGATGGTACGCGGCGGTCGTTGTAGCCATAGTACTCGGCCTGCAGGCCTACCAGGCTGGGATCGATAGTCTTCGCTACCGCATATCCCTCGGTGTCACTCGCACTGGCGCTGTTGCCGGCAGCATCGGTGGTGGTCACGCTGGCCTCGATCACGTTATCCGGGTCCGCAACCAAGGCACTGCCGGGCACGCTGATGCTGAAGTTTCCACCGCTGACCAGCCCGGTGTAGCTGTTGCCATTGACCGTGAGGGTCACGGTATCGCCATCCTGGACATCGCCACCGACGCTACCGGTGATATCGATATTGCCGCCGGCCTCGGTGGCATCGATGATGTCATCGGGCGTGATATTGGGATCGAGCGCAATCGAGGCCTCGGGCAGCTCGGTATCGACCGAATAGCCTTCGGTGTCCGTTGCTGTGGCTGAGTTGCCAGCAGCGTCCATGGTAGTGACGCTGGCTTCGATGGTCGTATCCGGGTCGGCAACCAAGTCGCTGCCGGGCACTGGGATGTTGAAGGCACCGCCTCTAACCGCGCCAGTGAAGGTGTTGCCATTGATCGTTAGGGTCACTATATCGCCATCCTGGACATCGCCGCCGACGGTGCCGGTGATGTTGACGTTGCCCGGGGCCTCGGCGGCATTGATGGTGTCGTCTGGCGTAATAGCGGCATCCAGCGTAATCAATGCCTCTGGCAGCTCTGTGTCCACGGAGTAGTCTTCGGTATCGCTAGCCGTTGCTGAGTTGCCGACATCGTCTGTGGTGGTGACACTGGCCTCGATGGTGGTATCGGGGTCTGCAGCGAGGTCGGCACCTGGTACCAGGATGCTGAAGGTGCCGCCGCTGACCAGACCATTGTAGGTGTTGCCATTGACCGTCAGGGTGACGGAATCGCCGTCACGCACGTCGCCACCCACGCTGCCAGTGATATCGATGTCACCGCCGGCCTCGTCGGCGTTGATAATGTCGTCCGGTGTGATATCCGGATCGAGGGTGATCGAGGCCTCGGGTAGCTCGGTATCAACCGAGTAGCCCTCGGTATCGGTTGCGGTCGCCGAATTGTCTGAGCCGTCGGTGGTAGTGACGCTGGCCTCAATGGTTGAGTCGGGATCGGCGGCCAGGTCACTACCGGGCACGCTGATGCTGAAGCGCTGAGCATTGACCAACCCAGTGTAGGTGTTGCCGTTGACCGTCAGGGTCACGGTATCGCCATCCTGGACATCGCCACCAACGCCGCCGGCGACAATGACGTCACCGCTGGCCTCGGTGGCATCGATGATGTCATCGGGCGTGATATTGGGATCGAGCGCAATCGAGGCCTCGGGCAGCTCGGTATCGACCGAGTAGCCTTCGGTATCGGTCGCGGTTGCTGAATTGCCCGAGCTGTCGGTGGTGGTGACACTGGCTTCGATGGTTGTATCGGGATCGGCGGCCAAGTCGCTACCGGGCACACTGATGCTGAAGCGCTGAGCATTGACCAACCCGGTGTAGGTGTTGCCGTTGACCGTCAGGGTCACGGTATCGCCATCTTGGACATCGCCGCCAACGCCGCCGGCGACAATGACGTCACCGCCGGCCTCGGTGGCATCGATGATGTCGTCGGGTGTGATGTTCGGATCAAGGGTGATCGAGGCACTCGGCAGCTCGGTATCGATTGAGTAGCCTTCGGTATCGATCGCGGTTGCTGAATTGCCCGAGCTGTCGGTGGTGGTGACACTGGCCTCGATGGTGGTATCGGGATCGGCGGCCAGATCACTACCGGGCACGCTGATGCTGAAGCGACCGCCATTGACCAGACCGTTGTAGGTATTGCCATTGACCGTCAGGGTCACGGTATCGCCATCTTGGACATCACCGCCGACGCTGCCTTCGACAAGGACATTTTCGCCGGCCTCGGTGGCATCGATGATGTCATCGGGCGTGATATCCGGATCGAGGGTGATCGAGGCACTCGGCAGTTCGGTATCGACTGAGTAGCCCTCGGTGTCGGTCGCTGTCGCCGAATTGCCAGCAGCGTCGCGTGTCGTGACGCTAGCCTGGATGGTACTGTCGGGGTCCGACGCCAGGGCACTACCGGGCACCGGGATGCTAAAGCTGCCATTGTTTACTGGCCCACTGTAGGTGCTGCCGTTGATCGTCAAGGTCACGATGTCGCCATTCTTCACATCGCCACCGACGGTCCCAGTCACGGCTACAGTAGTGCCGATCTCGGTTGCACTGATTACATCGTCCGACGTGATGTTGGGGTCGAGTGTGATCGAGGCAGTGGGCGCTGTGGTATCGACCCCGTAGCCCTCGGTATCGGTCGCAGTCGCTGAGTTACCTGCCTTATCGGTTGCCGTGATGCTGGCCTCGATAGTGCTGTCCGGGTCGGCCGCCAGATCGCCACCCGGCACTGGGATGCTGAAGTTCCCATCGCCTACCGGCCCGCTGTAGGTGCTGCCGTTGATCGTCAGGGTCACGATATCGCCGTCCTCGACCTCACCGCTGACCGTGCCGGTGATCGTGATCTGGCTGCCGGCCTCGGCGGCATTGATCACGTCGTCTGGGGTGATGTTCGGATCGAGGGTGATCGAGATCTCGGGCGGTATGGTATCGATTGCGCCATCATCGAATGCGGTCGTGGTGTTTCCAGACGGGTCCGAGATACTGGCTTGCACATCGTAGTTGCCGTCGACCAGAGGCGTGGGGACATCGACGGCATAGCGGCCGTTGGTCACTGTGGTCGTGATTGTCTGGAAGTTGCCGTCGGCATCGGTCACGGTGAGGGTGACGATGGCACCGTCCGGCTGATCGCTGGTACCGGTCAGCCTGGGCGTATTGTCGTTGGTGCATTCCGGGACATCGAGGGTCAGCGTGGGCGGCACCAGGTCGATGTCATGGACGAAGGAATCATCTTCATCAGTTGCGCTGATCCCGAAGCCGTTGGTGACCGTGATGCTCGCCACAACGTTGTTGTCGGCAGCCAGATCTGCGCCACTGACGCCGATCGCGAATTGACCATTCGCGACAGGTCCTTGGTACTGGTTGCCATTGACCAGGAGCGAAACGATATCGCCGTCCACGACGTCGCCGGTGACTTGGCCTACCACCAGGACGCTATCGCTGGCAGCCTCGGCAATGTTGAGTATGCCGTCACCGGCGACACCGGTGATCGTGATCGTCACCTCGGGCTCAGTCGGCTCGATATCGTCTAGGCCGAGATCGATCTCATCTGTGACTAGGGGGTCGGCGCTGGTGCGCGTCTCATAGCCGGCTTCGACCGCACCGATGCGGCCGGTGCGATCCACGGTTACCGGGTCCTGGAGCGAGTCCTCGGTGGTCGACTCTTCACTGCCCGCGGCGGGTGCGTCGGTGATCTCAGTCGGATCGGCGCCCAACTCTATTGCACGCTGAATATCGGCGACATCCGCCAATGCCGAAGCGCGCAGTGCTTCGATGTCGCTACCGTACACGCTCTCGTCGAGCAGCGCCTCGCCGGTTCGCCCGAGGTCGAAACGGGTACCGTCGTTTAATGTCACGACGATGCTGCTCTCGCCGATGGTCTTGATCAGATCGCCGGCGTAGACCGGGTCACCGCGGACCAGGTCGCGTTGTTGTCCATTGGCGCCGATCGCGACGACATGCCCGGTCACGGTGGTTACTTCGCCGACGATCGCGGCACTAGGGGCGGTTGAGGTCTGATTGGCCATAATGGTCTCCGAACAGCGCAGATTTAGCTGTCAACAGTCTGGTGCACCGTGGGCGCTGGTGATATTGAACCTTGGTACAGGTAGGCCACGTCGCCGTTTCGGTATTGGACCTTGGTCTAGCCACCGGACTGTGCGCGCTGCTCAGACCCTGTCTGTGCCAAAGTCAGCGCAAGCTGCACGCGATTGCGGACGCCCAGCTTGCGAAAAATGCTGTGGACGTGGGCCTTGACGGTGCGTTCGGTGATGCCGTTGTCGATCGCTATCATTTTGTTGCTTTGCCCAGCCGCCACCCGTTTCGCCACCGCCGCCTCGCGTGGTGTGAGCTGTGCCAACAGTTCGGCTTGTTGCCATTCTGGCGTTTTCTGTTCGACGATCCCGCGGTCGAGAAGGTAGGCGGTGACCTCACGTCCGGCCCATACCTCGCCTTGGTCGACGGCTGCGACCACAGTGCCTAGCAGTGCCTTGGAGACCAATCGGTTGCAATAACCACGGGCCCCGGCGCGCAGTAGACCAAGCCCTTCGTCTGCACTGGGTCGTGCGGTCAATGCGATGAAATCTGTCTGCGGATTTGCGGAAATCGTATTGCGCAATGGACGCTGGTTCGCGCCCGGGCGCTGGCCGAGATCATAAAGACATATGCCGGCACCAAAACCAGTACCGCGCTCGACACTTGAGATAGGGAGCCGGGCGCAGCTGTAGCCAGCCTCTTCTATAGCGGCCGACAGTCGCCGCAGCATCGATTCGTCGGCGCCTGCCGCGATCACGGTCGCCATGTTCAGGGTTCCTTGAGGGCATTTTCTCGGGCCCTCAATACGGGCTTGAGCAGATAGGTCAACACAGTCTTCTCCCCAACAAGGATATCTACTTCCGCTGTCATGCCCGGTATGATCGTCAAGGCCCTGTCGCCGCGCACCAGCGAGGTGTCCGCGGTGCGTACCCGAACCAGGTAGTGGGATTCCCCATCCTCTTCCACAAAGGTATCGGCACTGATGTGCTCGACCTGAGCATCCAGCCCGCCGTATATCGCGAAATCGTATGCCGTCAATTTGACTGTGGCGGGGAGGCCAGGACGTAAAAAGGCGATATCGCGGGGCTTGACCTTGGCCTCGACCAACAGGCTCTCATCAACCGGCACGATCTCGACCAAGTCCATGCCGGGTTGCACCACGCCGCCGACGGTGCGCACCAGCAACGATTTGATGACGCCGCGGATCGGCGAGCGCACCTGGGTGCGCTCGACTCGGTCTTTCAGTGCCACATTGCCGGCACCCAGTGCGTTCAGTTCGGCAGCGACTTCGTTGAGTTCGGCGCGTGCTTCTTTTCGGTACCTTGCGCCGAGTTCGGCCTGTCGTTGACTGATCTCGGCGAGTTCGGCCTCGGCCCTGGGTATCGCCAACCGCGTCTCCTCGAGCTCGCCGCTGAGGTCGTTGACCTGACGCTGCAAGCGCAGGATCTCGACCTCGGAAACGGCCCCTTGTTCGCGCAATGGTTGTGTGACGCGGAGCTCTTTCTGGGTCAGCCCGAGATTGCCGGCGAGCCGCTTGCGCCGCGCTTTGAGTTCGGCGACGGCCTGGCGCTTTTGCGTGAGTTGCTCGGCGAGGATGCCCTGATTAGCGTGCAGTTCGGCGCGCCGTTCGGTGAACAAGCGGGTCTCTCGGGCATGGATTTGCGGCAGCACGGTGGTGATTTCCGGTGCCAAGGCCGGCATCTCGGCAAGCCCGTCCGCCTCGGCGCGCAGACGGGCCGACTTGGCTTGAAGCGTCAGCAGGCGTACCCGGCTTTCCTGTAGTGAGGCATCGAAGCGGGTGTCGTCGATCGTCAGCAGCACTTGACCGGCGTCGACCAGGTCACCTTCGGCGACCGCTATCTGCTCGACGATCCCACCCTCGAGATTCTGTACCACCTGGACCTGAGATGAGGGTATGACTTTGCCGCCACCACGGATCACCTCATCGAGCACCGCGAAATAGGCCCAGATGAAAAAGGCCACGATAAACAACCCCATCACCCAAACCAGAAGCTGCTCTCCCCGTACCGAGCGTGTTCGTAACGCCGTCGCTGAATCGACCGCGAAGCGATCGCCGTCTGCAGATTTGCCTGAACCGGACATGCGTGCCAACCAAGGTTCCTCAATACGTCTGCTTGATGCGACCGGCGCGCAGGGCGTCCAGGACCTGCGCCTTCGGGCCATCTGCGACGATCTTGCCGCCGTCGATCACGATCACGCGATCGACCAGCTCCAGCAATGACGCACGATGGGTGATTAAGACCAGGGTGCGCCCTTCAACGACATCCATCAGGTGGCGCTTTATGTGTTCCTCGCTGCTGTTGTCCATCGAGCCTGTGGGTTCGTCGAGCAACAAGACCGGGGCGTCCTGAACCAGTGCACGCGCCAGTGCAACCGCCTGGCGTTGTCCGCCGGACAATAGCGCTCCCTGTTCGCCGACCGGCATATCGAAGCCCAGTGGGTGGCGATTCACGAACGCGGCCACGCCGGATAGTTCGGCGGCGTGCAGGATGCGCTCGTCATCGACATGGGTCAGGCCCATCGTCAGGTTGTCGCGGATCGATCCAAACAATAGCTGAGAATCCTGAGACACGAACGCGATGTTGCGACGCAGGTCGGCCGGGTCGAGTTGCCGGATATCAACACTGTCGAGCCGCACTGCGCCGGACTGCGCGTGATAGAGCCCGGCGATCAGCCGGTTGACCGTGGTCTTACCCGAGCCGATGCGCCCGATGATCGCGACCTGTTCTCCGGCCTCGACACGGAGGCTCGCATCAACCAAGGCCGGGCCCTCTTGGCCGGGGTAGGTGAAGCTCACATGGTCGAACTCGATAGCGCCGCTGAGCGCCGCACGCGTTACGAAGACCTTGCCCGGTGTGCGTTCGCTGGGCATGGCCATCACATCGTCGAGGGTCCGCAGGGCAGTGCTGACTTGGTTCAAACGGGTCAGCAATGCGGCGATCTGCGCCAGTGGCATCACCGCGCGCCCACTAAGGATCACGGCGGCGATCAGGGCGCCAAGCGACAGTGCACCTTGGGCTATCAGGTAGACACCGAACACGACCACGCCGACCGATACCACCTGCTGCAAGAAAGTGGCCAGATTAGTTGCCGAGAGGGCCCACTGCCGGGCATAGGCCGTCCAGTGCGCGGCCTCCGCGACGCTCCCTTCGAGCTGACTTTGCAGACGCCCCTCGACGCCTAATGTCCGCACGGTCTCGGCCTGGACCAGGGCCTCCACCAAGGTGGCGTTCTTTTGAGCCCCCGCGCGCATCCCTTGCTGTGCCGCGTGACGCAGTCGTGGCTGCACGAACAGGCCGTACAGGACGAGCACCGGAATAGCGGCCAGCGGCACCAGGACCATGGGCCCGGCCAGCCACCAGATCACCAGTAGGAACAATACCGCGAAGGGCACATCGACCAGCGCAGTGACGGTCAGGGACGCGAAGAATTCGCGGATGCCATCAAATTCGCGCAGATTGTTGGCAAAGGCCCCGGCCGACATTGGCCGTACGTCGAGCCGCAGTCCCAGCACATGCTCATACAGACGCGCTGATATCTCTACATCGGCCTTGGCGCCGGCAACGTCTACAAACCGCCCGCGCAGACTGCGCAGTAGAAAGTCGAACCCGAACACCACCATGACGCCGGCGGCCAGTACCCACAGGGTCTCGATCGCATGATTGGGTACGACGCGATCGTAGACGTTCATGACAAACAGTGGGCTGGCGATCGCGAACAAGTTGATCATTGCGGATGCCAGCAGGACGTCACGATAGATGCGCCAAGAGTCACTCAAGGTCCCCCAGAACCAGTGTCTCTCGGTTTCAGCGCCGTCGCAGGCGGCAGGCGTTCGCGCATCGTAGCGATAGACCGGGCTGGCAAGGATGGCATAGCCGGTATAGGCCGCCGCCAACTCGGTGTGGTCGATTTGCTGCACCCCGTCCGGATTGTCGGGCACCAGGATGGTTGCGGTCTCTTCATTAAATGGTGCGATCAGGACGCAGGCGCGCTCGTCGCTGAGTAACAGCACCGCGGGTGTCATCAAGCGGTCGAGCCCATCCAATGGACGTTCGATCAAGCGGCTGCGCAGCCCTAAGCGGCGTGCCGCTCGGTCAAACTGCGACGGTAGTAGGCGCCCGTTCTCCAGTGGTAGCCCCGCAGTCACGGTAGCCTCGGAGGCGGCTAGGCCATGCTCTCGGGCGAGCAGGATAAGGCAGCCGACCAAGGGATCTGGTGTTGCCGGATCTGAGTTTCGCTCAAATTGTTCCGCTAATTCAGTCACGCCGGCTTTTCCGCATACTCGCCCGTAAAACACCCATCTCAGGTAGAAATAAAGTAATCGGCCACGTAACCGAAATCCTAAACACGTAACCGAAATCCTAAATGGGACCGAATGGTCGAAACGAAGCTGTGCAGGCTATGCAACAGATTTATGTAGTACGTGACCCTGAAGGTAGGGTCAGTGGGCTGTCGGCGACCGCCGGGGAACACACCGAGCCGGCCATGATCGATGATCCGGAGGTACAGGCCTTCATGCGTGAACTCGACATCGGCTTGGTCCGAGTGCTCGAGGATGTCATCGAGCTGCTGGTGTCGCGCGGTGTATTCCGTTTCACCGATCTGCCGGCCTCGGCGCAAGACAAGCTGCTGTTTCGCAAGAATCTGCGATCGCAATGGCAGGCCGTACCCGACCCATTGGGTGCGGACGAGGATCTTCTCTAGGCCAAGAAGGTCCTGTGGGCCTTGTACGTACCCACACTTCAAACAGGCCCTAGCCGGGGCGCTTTGCCTGATGCCGAATTCCAAACGACGACTGTCTAGAAATTTAACATAGTGATAAATTACTTTAAATTAAATTAATCATGAAAATTCCATAAGTATCTAATAAATATTAAATGTTTTTGCTTGTGCATGGTTCCTGCAGTATCGCGGCGATGGCAAAGACGGACTCAAAGAACAAGAGTGTATTAAGGGGGCTGTGCGATTACCTGGCGCTTTCTGGCTGGCTCCTGTTGGGGCTATTCGGTTGTGGTCTTGCGTCTGCTGGGTCGGCACCGAACCCGGTTGGAATGACCAACAATGGGCTGCGCTTTTTGCACGGCGAAGGGGTCCCCCGTGATCTCGACCGCGCGCTGATCTATCTATGCGCCGCGGCGCGTGGCAAGCAAGGCGCGGCGGCCTTCGAACTGGGCTGGTTGTATTACCGAGGGCGCGATTTGCCGCGCGATGATGGCCTTGCAGCGGCCTGGTTACGCGAGGCCGAGCGCTTGGGTGAGCAAGTACCGCCGCGGGTTCAGCGTGACCTCGCCGAGGTACCTCCCGAGCCATTGCGATGCCGTACCCGTCATGGCTCGGACCTGCCGGTCGCGGATTTGCGTCGGGTAGATTTTCTGATCGCGATCTATGAGCTGGCGCCGCAGTTCGAGCTGGACCCCGGGCTAGTGCTCGAGGTGGTCCGTGCCGAGTCCAATTTCGACCCCAAGGCGGTGTCGCACAAAGGGGCGCTTGGACTGATGCAGCTCATTCCGGCAACTGCACGCCGCTTTGGGGTAGATGACCCATTGGAGCCGATCCAGAACCTGCGTGGCGGCATGGCCTACCTGAGTTGGTTGTCCAAGCGCTTCGATGGCGATTTGCGCCTGACGCTTGCCGGATACAATGCCGGGGAAGGGGCCGTCGAGCGCCATGGCGGCGTACCGCCCTACGCCGAAACGCGCCGCTATGTGGAAAAGATCCTCGGGCGCTACGCAGCGAGTGTGGCGCGTGACTCCCTGATCTGACGCTTTGCCCAGCCAAGTATTTCTAGGCCACTAGCCTGTTGTGCGACTGGCCTTGCCCAGCAGTCATGTGGCCTGGTGCCGCGCAGCTTGGTGCAGGCCGAGCGCTGGCAGTACGAGATAGGCCGCAACTGCGGCCAGCGTCATCCCGCTGAAGCCGAATTCCAGAGTGAGTAGGGGTGCGGCAGCGGCTGCGATTACCGAACTGCAGCCGTTGATACCCCAAGCCCAGGGCACCAGTTGCGGCGCGCTTGCAGCGAGCTGGGTCAGCGCATAAGGAAAGGGCACCCCCATAGCGAATGCCAGGGGTGCCAGTAATAGCCCGACGACAAGGACACGCCCGGCAAGTCCCAGGCTCGACAGGGGTTCGAGCACCGAGGGCAGCCACAGCCCATAGACGAGACTGCATACCAGTATTACCGCCACTGCTTGATGGAGGGTGTGAGCAGTCCGCTGGCGATTGCGTCGCTGTGACCACAGGCTGCCAAGGCCAGCAAACACGAGAAAGGCCGCGAGTACGGTTGTGGTCGCGTAAACCGGGTGGCCGAGAAACAATTGGGTGCGCTGAATCCAGACCAGCTCGAGAAACAAGAACGCCAGCCCGATCAGGGTGAAGAAAAGCAAAGTGCGCCAACATAGTCCCGTCCGTGCGGTCGGGCCCGCGATCGGTCGCATCCATAAGAGCGGCAGCAAGATCAACACGACAGCGGCCGCGGTGACCACCATCAGGATGAGGACCGCGATCAACAGCGCCGTGTCCAGGCGCGCCCACTGCGCGGTGTCAGGCTTCAGCAGCCCGGCGATCAATTCCGACCAATGGGTAGACAGTTTGGGAAAGGGTCGCTCGTCGCTGATCGCTTGCAGTCGATAGGGCGCGGTATGGGCGCCTTGGCCAGGTGGCGAACCTAATAGCCTTGCCGCGCCCTCGTAGAACAATGGATCGGGCAGGATCTGAAAGCGGTTCACCTCGTTGACCCGAAGATTCGGCAGCCACACCAGATCAAAGCCGAGCCTGTTCGCGAAATCGCGGATTGCGTCTTGGTCGCGCGCGTTCAGGGCGCTGGGTGAGGCAATCAATAGGAAACGCTGCCAGCCACGTAGCAGCGCCAGATGTCGTGCGGGCTCTTGCAATCCAGCGTCGCTCAAGGCCCTATGAGCGGTGTTCAACAGGCGGAGCGAAAGGCGCGGTGGGACGCGGGTCGGGCCCTCGATCGCGAGCAGTCCAGCGTCGCTGAGACGACTTAGATAGTCGTCAAGCGCCTGATGCGTCGTAGTGAAATTGATATCCAGCGCGTCGACGCCCGCGGGGTCGGCATGCATGCTCAGCGTGATCAGATCGAATTCGCCGGTGTGGCTGGCGAAGAACGGACGTGGCGATCTGAGCTGCCAGTCAACCGATCGAGGATCGCAGGTGCCGAGGGAGTGGCCATGCTCGCGCTCACAGACCAGGCTATGCACCAGGTGATTGGGCTCGATGGCCGTGACCTTGCTGGCACCGAGCGTGAGCGCCTGCTCTATGCCGAGACCAGCCCCGGCGTGGATCACTGCGACCCGAGCCTGTGGGCGCATTTCAAATGGCAGGGCCGACAGGAGATGGCCAAAGTAATTCGATGTGCCGCTAGAAGTCTCCGGATCCGCCAGGCTGCCGGCGGCCTCACCGTCGACAAACACTCGACGCCTGTTGGGCGGGGATGCGGTTGCCTGAAGACTCAGGCCAGGTGCCGAGCGCTGTGGCACGGTTTCATTGCGGAGTACCGTGACTACCCCGGGCACACCAGTGCGTTTGTCTTCGATCATGGCGCCTTGCACCGATGCTGCTCGGGCCAGGTCTTTGTAGGGGGCAGGCTGGATGCTGGGTCGTCCAATGAAGCCAGCGAGGCTGGTCAGGGCTACTAGCAGCAAGGTCGCCGGGGCCAATCGTTTGGGCAGGCGGGCAGCGCCGAGCAGTGCAGCGAGGAATCCGCCAGCGATGACCGCTAAAAGGGCGTCTGCTGGATGCAACGCAGCCAGCAAGCCGAGCAGGGCGAACGCACCCACGCCAGCACCGATCAAATCGAAACCATAGATGCGGGGGATCGCGTTGCCGAACTGTCCGAGGGCGGCGCCGATGCAATTGGCCGCAGCGAAGAATGGCACGGCCAAGAACAGGAACGAGGCACTGAGGTACCCCATGTGCCTTGGATCCCAGGCTACTGCCTGCGGGTCGAATGGGATCTGCAACGCAAGCATCGGGCAGACCCATGCCGAGATCGCGAACAGTCCGGCATTGGTAAAAAAGAAAACCTCGAAGCGGTCTGGCGAGCGCGGGCCGGTGAGGCTGAGATAGGTGCCGCTGGCGCCATAGCCCAGTAACGCAAGGCTGATCGCGATGGCGACGAGATGATGCCAATGGGCGATCGCGAATAGCCTGGTCAACAGGATTTCGTAACCCAACGCCGCCGCCGCTATGAGGGCGATTGCCACCAGCGGAGGTTGCGGTTTTCCGGCTGGCATCGCCTTGCTGGCGCCCGGTTCGGCTGTTGTCAGCGGTCGCCGGTCAACGGCACAAAGGTTACCGGCATGATTTCACGGGTGCGGATCCCGCCTTTGGAGTCGCGGGTAACCAAGACCAATGTTTGGGTCAGGTATCGCCCACCGACCGGTATCACCATCCTGCCGCCGGGCTTGATCTGCTGCAGCAGCGGAGGCGGTATATGATCGGTCGCTGCGGTTACCACGATGGCGTCGAAGGGTGCAGCCGACTCCCAACCGAAATAGCCATCGCCGACACGTGTCTTGACTGCGCCACGGCCTGTGCGATCGAGCGTTTGACGTGCCCGGTCGCCGAGTTGGGGCACGATCTCCACGCTGTACACCTCGGCACCGAGCCTATCTAGGATTGCTGCCTGATAGCCCGAGCCTGTGCCGAGTTCGAAGACCCGCTGCCGAGGCCGAATCTGGAGCAGTTCGGTCATGATCGCCACGATGAGTGGCTGCGAAATCGTTTGGCCGTAGCCGATTGGCAGCGGGCGGTTGCGGTAGGCCGCGGGTCGCTGGTCTTGCGGGACAAACTCCTCTCGTGGCACGTCCCGTAAGGCCTCGCGCACCTGCGGCGAGAGGCGATGGAATCCAAGCTCATTGCGCAGGCGCGACACTTGGAAATCAACGTCGTCCCACAAGGCCAACTTGGACGCGATCAGCGACGAATCGGCTACCGCGAGGCCGATGGCCGATACGGCCAGGGTGAACGCTACGCAGATGGCGCTGCGCATCGATCCTCTATGCATGCCCCATTCGTTGGTTGTCGATTTGTACCCTCCATTATGGACGAATTTTGTCGCCGTCAAGCTACAGTGGGGAGTCAGGTGTCGCAAAATCGACGCAACGGCGCGCAGCTTGATCCTAGTCATAAGCGGACCCGCGGATCGGATACCGAACGCAGGCGGATGGGGCAGCACTGACAGCGATAAAAGTTAGAGGGTTCTCAGACGTCGCGGTTCGGCGATCGCGGGTTTCCTGCGACCGCGGTGCAGCAAATTGTCGCATTTCCTTGAGGAAACAAGGACAAATTTTCCCCACATTGGGCGCGCCGTTGAGAGAGGGCCGCTGTGTGGCATACTAATGCGGCTAACGCGGGAGAGTCCTCGCAATCGGCGCCAGCCGGAGCGTTTTTTGCTATTATCTTCAGTCGCATAGGTGTCCGGTCAGGGGGGAAGATGACTAACGAGAATGACCATTCCGCCGAGACTTCTGCCGGGCTGACCGACCGTTTTGGTCGGCGCGTAACCTATTTGCGGATTTCGGTCACTGACCGCTGCGATTTGCGCTGTGTCTACTGCATGTCCGAAGACATGAAGTTTTTGCCGCGTGCCAGCTTATTGTCCTTAGAAGAGATCGTGCAGATCGGGCGCACCTTTGTTGAGCTTGGGACGACCAAGATCCGAATAACCGGTGGCGAGCCATTGCATCGGCGTAACATTCTAAAGGTATTCCGCGAACTTGGTGAACTCGAGGGCTTACGCGACTTCACGGTGACGACCAATGGCACCCAGCTGCCACGGTTTGCGAAGGAGCTGAAGGCGGCTGGAGTCACTCGCGTGAATGTGAGCCTGGATAGCCTGCGTCCCGAACGCTTCCGCGCCCTGACACGGAACGGCCGCCTCGAACGCGTTTTAGCCGGTTTGGATGCCGCCCAGGAGGCAGATTTCCAACGCGTCAAGATCAACACCGTGATACTCAAGAATCGCAATGACGATGAGATTCACGATTTGGTCGCGTTCGCGATCGAGCAGGGGATCGACATCAGCTTCATCGAAGAGATGCCACTCGGTGTAGTGGGTGACCACGACCGCGCCGAGTCCTACTACTCCAGTGACCGGATCCGAGAAGATCTAGAACAGCATTACGAGCTGATACCCACGGCAGAGAGCACCGGCGGGCCCGCGCGTTACTTCCGCATCCCGGGCGTCCAGTCTCGGGTTGGGTTTATCTCTCCGCACAGCCACAATTTTTGCGACACCTGCAACCGCGTCCGCTTGACCTCCGAGGGACGGCTGCTGCTGTGTCTCGGTCAGGAGCACAGCGTCGACCTGCGCCGCGTGGTGCGTGGCAACCCGGGAGACCAAGATGCCTTAAGGCGGGCGATCGTGGGGTCGATGGATATCAAGCCACGCGGGCACGACTTCGATTTAGAAGCCAAGCCCGTGATTTTCCGCCATATGAATCACACAGGCGGGTAAGAGTCTACCCTAGGGGGGCCAAGCCGAGAAACCTACCTGACCCCAGGCATCGCCATGTGGGCACCACCTGAGCGGCCCTAGCCGGAATTTCCACATACCGGACAATCGGGCCGCGGCGGGACGCGAATTTGCTGCCACTGCATGGTCTCGGCGTCGAAGATCAATAGCATGCCACGCAGGGTTTCTGCATGGCCGGTGATGATCCGGATTGCCTGCAGTGCCTGTAGGGTCCCCATCACACCTACTACTGGTGCCAACACCCCCTCCATCGCACAGGTCTCCTCGTGCTCCAGCCGTGCCGGGTATACGCACTGATAGCAGGGTCCGCCTTTGGGCAGCGAGGTCATGATCTGCCCTTCCAGTCGAATTGCGGCTCCGCTGACCAGTGGTCGGGCTGCGGTGTGCGCTACCCGGTTGAGCAGGAAGCGGGAAGCGAAGTTGTCGGTACAGTCCAACACCAGATCGGCGGCGTGGACCTGATCCTGCAGCTCCTGCTCGTCCAGTTCCCAATCCAGTGCAATGACGTCGCAGGCCGGGTTGATCTCTTCGAGTGTGCGTTTCGCCGAGCTGGCCTTGAGTTCGCCAAGGTCGGCCTCGCGGTGGACGATCTGACGTTGCAAGTTGGAGGGCTCAACGCGGTCGTAGTCGCTCAGCACCAGCGAGCCTACCCCGCTGGCGGCGAGGTACATTGCGGCCGGTGAGCCTAGACCACCAAGCCCGATGATCAATACCCGGGCGGCAAGCAGGCGCTCCTGCCCGGATTCGCCGACCGCCGACAACCTTACTTGGCGGGCATAGCGCTGGCGCTGTTCGGGCTCCACTGTTGCTTACGCGTCCCAAATAGACCTTTGGACGCAAAGGTTACATCCTGTGAATGAGTGGTCAAACCGCCGAACGGGTTACGCCTTGGCTCAGGCTTTGCCGACATCCCAGATCCGGCATTTGCGCTCCAGGGTCTTGCGCGACACCCCGAGCAGGCGGGCAGCGGCCGACTTGTTACCGCCCTGCATCTCGAGTACTTGCTGTATGTGCCGGCGTTCGACGGTCTCCAGCGATAGATCTTCGCTCGATGTTGCGTCGACCGACTCACAGGGGGGTGGTCTGTTGAACGGCAGTCCTTCGCTTGGTGGCCTGCTCAGCAACAGGCAGCGTTCGATCACGTTGCGCAGCTCACGGACGTTGCCCGGCCAGTCGTGGAGCTTCAGACGCCGAATCTCTGCATCGTCGATCGAAGGTGCGGCTACCCCGAGCTCGGCGGCTATGCTGTTGGCGAAGTGATCGACCAGTTGAGGCAGATCGTCGATCCGCTCACGCAATGCCGGCATTTCGATACTCAGGACGTCTAGACGATAGAACAGGTCTTCGCGGAAGCGCCCAGCTGCTACCTCGGCCTTCAGATCACGATTGGTCGCTGCGACGATCCGTGTGTCGACTGGGATCTCGCGATTGCCACCTACCGGCCGTACTGCACGGTGTTCCAAGACGCGCAGTAATCGGGTCTGCATCGCCAGCGGCATCTCGCCGATCTCATCGAGGAACAGCGTGCCCTCGTTGGCATGGTAAAACAGGCCTTCGCGCGCCTTGATTGCACCGGTAAAGGCACCCTTGGCGTGACCGAACAGCTCGCTCTCGAGAAGCTCCGCGTGAACGGCGCCGCAGTTGATCGGTACGAAGGATCCGCGGCGGCCGCTGAAGTTGTGGATAGCGAGTGCAGCCAGCTCTTTGCCGGTGCCGGATTCACCATGCAGCAGCACGGTAGACGGCATCGGTGCAACCCGCTTGATTATTTCACAAACATCGCGGATCGGTTCGCTGGAGCCAACGATGCCGCTGCGCTCTTGTAGGTAAGCGACTTGGCGCTGGAGTAGAAAACGTCCTCTGCGCAGTCGTTGGTGCTCGCGGCAACGCTTTACCGCGGCTTGCATCTGTTCGATTCGGAAGGGCTTGGGTATGAAATCTGCTGCACCGGCGCGCAGTGCCTGAATTGCGGTATCCAGGTCAGGCTGCGTGGCCGTGAAGATCACGGGAGCTGACAGGTCTCTGGCGGTGAGGTGTTGAACCCACTCCACGCCGGAGCGACCTGGCAGCTGGGTGTCTGAGATAATCAGATCGTAGCGGGCGTGCTCGAGCAAGGCGTCGGCTGCATCGCTATCATCCACCACGTCGATGCGGCCAAAACAGCCGGCAAGCCCCTTCTTAAGTAAGCCATGTATATCCGACTCGCCCTCGACAATCAGCACCGAGCTCAGCCGTCTGCATGGCCCGACCGGGTCGTTCAGCGACTCGATGGGCTCGGCAAGCGCACTGCGCAGATTTTCAGTCGAAACAACCATAGGGTGTCGTCTTGGTCCGCCTTCGGTATCGGTGTTATCCAAGGCCGATCCGCACCCTTATGATAGCGATGAAAAGACGCGCTGAGCTTGATTGGGACGGTGACGGACGCTTGGTAATGCCTGGTCTATCCTGACCACTTAGTTTAGTTGACCGAGAGACATAATGTCGCGCCATGTCCCTGTTAAATTCAATGTATCCGGGCCAAGGCCAAGCCATAGGTGTGCAGGTCCCAGCACTGGCATCGCCCTTGCACCGGGTGCATTGTGCGGTCGCAAGATGTACCGGCGCGATTGGGACCTGATGTCGGTTGGTGAGAATGGATCTCTCTTGATGTCCCGCGTTACCTAACGTCATCAAATGAGGGGTTCGTTGCCAGACCCGGAAGACATTACTGCCTTGATCCTGGCTGGCGGCCAGGGGCGCCGCATGGGCGGGCGCGACAAAGGTTTATTACCGCTCGGCGAGGGGTTGCTGGTTGATCATGTGTTGGCGGCGGTCCGCCCGCAGGTAGGCGGTGTACTGATCAGCGCTAATCGCAACCAAGACCGATACCGTGCATTGGGATACCCGGTGCTCATTGATTCGCTCGATGGGTATCAGGGCCCGTTGGCAGGGCTGCTTGCCGGACTTGAGAATATGCACAGCGACTATCTGTTGACCCTGCCATGTGACGGCCCGGTTGTCGTAACGGATCTTGCCCAGCGCCTTGGCAATGCGCTGTTGCAGAGCGATGCGCAGATAGCAGCCGCCCACGATGGTGGCCGGCTGCAGCCGCTCTATGCGTTGCTGCACCGCCAGGTGTTGCCGGAGTTGCGTACGGCTCTGCGCGACGGGGAGCGCAAGGTCGAGCGTTGGGTGAAGCGCTATCGCTGGACTCAAGTCGATTTCAGCGATGTCCCGCAACAGTTTGCCAATATCAATACGCCCGACGATTATCAGCGTGCCGCGGGCTCTGTTCTTCCTGCCGCGGGCGATGGGACTGCTTCCTGACCAGAGTCATCCGAGTGGATGGACTATTCCTGCCAGGCCAATTATCGTCTGCGTAGCAATAAAACGATGACACCCATGAACCCGCCGAAGTCTAGTCAACAGCCGTCTTGCGCCGATCCCACGGATACCTCGCTCAGTGTCCAGCAGGCGCGAGATGCCATCCGCAGTGCGCTGCAGCCAATCGAGGATATCGAGTTGCTACCATTGCGTTCGGCGTTGGGTCGCGTGCTCGGTGTCGATTGTGTATCCCCAATAGACGTACCTGGCCACGCCAACTCGGCGATGGACGGCTATGCGCTGGCCGGCACCGAGCTGCCGACGCAAGGGACGCGCGATCTCAAGGTGATCGGGACGGCATTTGCTGGTCACGGCCTGTCCGCTGGCTGTGGTCCGGGCGAATGTGTCCGTATCATGACGGGGGCGCCGATGCCGCGGGGTACCGATACCGTCGTGATGCAGGAGCACGTCGAACGGCTTGATACGCAACAAGTGCGGATCGATGCCCGGCACCGCCCAGGCCAGAACGTACGTCAGGCCGGCGAGGATATCAGCGCCGGCGTGCGTGTGTTCCAGGCCGGCCACTGGTTGCGCGCTGCCGATATCGGTGTGCTGGCCTCACTGGGGTTTTCCGAACTCCGTGTGCGCCGGCGTCCCAAGGTCGCTTTTTTCTCGACCGGTGACGAGCTGCGCTCGATCGGAGAAACGCTGGGGGAGGGAGAGGTCTACGACAGCAACCGATACAGTCTGTATTCAATGTTGCGCGAGGCTGGGGTCGAGATCATCGACCTCGGTGTGATCAGAGATGATCGTCAAGCCTTAGGGTCTGCTTTGACCGAGGCGGCGGCCAGGGCCGATGTGGTGATTACCTCGGGCGGCGTCTCGGTCGGCGAAGCGGATTTCATCAAGGAGCTGTTGCAGGGTGTCGGTGAGATCGCGTTCTGGAGCGTGGCAGTGAAACCCGGGCGCCCACTGACATTCGGTAGGATCGGAGAGGCCCTGTTCTTTGGGCTACCAGGCAATCCGGTCTCGGTAATGGTGACCTTCCGTCAGTTTGTGTATCCGGCGTTGCGCTCTCTGGCTAGCGGACACTGGCCGAGCCACCTGGCGTTAGAGGCGCGCGCAGCTGTGGCTTTGAGAAAGCGCCCCGGTCGAGCGGAGTTTGTGCGTGGCATTCTCGAACGCGACGGCGAGGCGGGTCTCCTGACCGTGCGCCCGGCCGGTGCCCAGGGTTCGGGCATTTTGAGCTCTATGAGTCGGGCCAACTGCCTGGTCATATTGTCAGCGGAATGCGAGGGCGTGGCGGAAGGTGAGATGGTTCAGGTAGAACCTTTTAGCACGACGCTCTGATGCGCGTGGGCTGGTACGGCACTGCCTTGATGTTATTAGGGTGGGTGTATTGCGCCGCTGCTGAGCCGCTGGCCAGCACGGAACTAGCGCTTAGCCAGATCGACTTTAGAGCGACCTTGTCGCTTGGCACGTTGCAGGAGAAGCTGCGCCGCGCGACGGCACAAGCGATCGGCAAATCGCCGCCTCCTGCCAAGACCTACGGTCCTAAGACGGTGCGCGTCAAAGTGACGCCAAGTGTGGTGCCCAACCGTCTCAAGGTCACTGGTCGGGCAAACGGGGCCATCCGGATCAGCGTGCCCATAAGGGTTCGAGTCGATACGGCAGTTACCGGAGGGGCCGAACTCGCTGTCTACGCGGACGGTTGCAAAGCAACGACCTTTACCCTGAGCGCAGATTTCGTGCCCTCTGTGACACCAGAGGGTACGCTTTCTTACAGGCTTGGCAGCGTAAGCAACAATAATCGTCGCTATCGGTGCAGCATTGTTTCGAACAGTGCTGCCGATGCCGGTAAACATATCGGGGAATTCTTCGCATCGGGTTTCGGGCTGGGGCGACGGCCAGAGTACAGTAAGGTGGCCGATGTCGATGTGTCAGCCCGAATCCAGGCCGGGCTCAAGGCGTTCGGGCGCGATGCCTTGCGGGCACGGGCCGATGAATTCAACGCCTTGCTCCCGGATGAAGACGATCTCCGTGCCTTGCTACGTGAGCCCGCGATGTTCGGCAATGCCTTGACCTTGGGAATCCATGCGCCGAAGCTGCGGATAACGCAGGTAGCTGCAAAAGGCGACCAGTATCGGGTCACGGGTGTGTTGGAAGGCCGACCGCGCCTGGTGTTCGGTGACACCTGGGTCAAGGCGCCTGCCTTGCCTGAGCAACCAGCCGATGCTGGATTTCATCTCCCGGCACGCCTGTTGTTTCCAACTGATCCGCGCCTGCTGCCTGACCCCAGTTCGCGCCAGGTATCGGGTTGCGTCGGCGGTTTTAAGCTGAGTTCGGTGCCAGGCAGTCGGGACCTGGCCGTGCTGCAGCGGTGTGAGGCGGGTGTGAACGGGAATGTGGTTTGGCTGAGTGGGGCACGTGAGCCACCGACTGGAAAGGTACACGTATACGACCGCAGCATGTCGAATGTACTGGACGAGATCGTTGACTGGCTGGGCGATCCAAGCCTATGGAAAGGTGTCGAGGGCGCCGCGAAGTTACACCAGCAGATGCGCTTGCTCAGACGCCGCTTGGATCTGTTTCAGGCGGGTACCGAGATACCGGTTGATACGCGAGGCCGGTTGCATTTCGACAGCCTGTCGGTCGACTTGGACCGAGTCTGGGTGAGTGAGGAGGCGATTTTGGCCGACGTCATCCTGAACGGCAGGGCCAGGCTTGATATTCGGCTTGGGCCTTAGTCAGCCTGGTGGCTGATTGACGCCGATCGGAATGCAGCGCAAATCCGGGTCGGTCTTTGGGTCCGGGAGCTGGGCGAGGGTCTCGGTGACATCGGCGATCAGGCCACCGAACTCGCTGATACGCAGATCGTCGATCTTCTTCTGACCTATGGTGACTAAGCTGACCACGCGATTGCAAAAGGCGAGATATTGCGTCGCTCGATCGTCCGCCAGGCGCTTTTGCCAGTACGAATAAGCGGCCAATGTGGCGAGAATCAGCATCGCCGCCCATGCCAAGCGCCAGCGCAGCGACTCGCGTCGCGTTGCCTGAAAACTGCGCGCCAGCGCGTCTAGCGTTTCCTCGCTCGGTACGGACTGTTCTAGGCCACCAGTTTCACGGATATGAATGATGTCGCGTAGTCTTTCGGCAAGCACCGAAGAGGCATCCCTCGCGCCCAGATCGCCCAGCAAGTCGATGGCGATGATGGGGCGTTGTGCCTCCCGGGCGGCCTCGACCTCTTGCAACACCCAGTGTGATGTCAACGCCTTTGGGCCGACGATAACCACCAGTTTGCTGCTTGCCCTGACCCGGCGCAGTGTGACGGTATTCAGGTCGTCCCCAGCAACATAGACTTGCTTGTCGAGAAACGATTTGAATCCCTTTGTGCGTAACTGAGCGTACAGGCTTTCAGCATACCCAGGCGCATCGGCGTGCGCATAAGAGATGAAGAAGTCGTAGCCAAGCACGCGATCGAACAGTCGTGAGACCCATCCATCGGCACTGCTGCGTGTGGGCTGAGTAGGTTCTACGATACCCATGTTCAAGGGACTCCAGTGTGAATGATGACTGTGCCCAAGCACTTGCGCAGTGCAGCTGCCGAATGGGTCCTGACCAACGCCCTGAAAGCGAGCCGATCGACAAATCGGATTCGATCACGAAAGCTTATCCCTACTGACACTAGGACGCAGTGTCTGCAACATAACTTCCGTGTCACTTATCGGATCTAGAGCTACTAAGTAATCAGTCAAGCATAGTCCGCGGCTGCCATGCATTCTAGAAGCGAATACATGAGTGATCCCCCGTTTTCGCCAAGGCTGGGCTGGGCGGGGGCACCATGTGCGCGTGGCCGGCGTGGCTAAGGGACGGACTCCAGCAGTAGATTGCTCACGCCCCAGATCCAACCGAGTGTGCGTTGACGAAACTCGACGATGTTCGTACCCGAGATCAGCGACTCCGCGGGTAGGTTTAGATATCACCGCCGTTCATGCTGTTGTCGGGGCCGGTGCGCAGGTATCCTAGCCGCGTGCCGCTCAACCAGACCGAGACTTCGTCGTCGTAGTCGACGTCATGGCCGTCTGTCGACAGGTTCAGATGGTCGTTTCCGGTGGCATCGAACCTGGTGACGAGCACCACTAGGATGCTGGGTCTAGCCCCAGCCGTTGCCGTATTCGCCGTTCTCGATTTGGTCAATGACGAGCGCGACAGTAGGCGGTGGCGTTGGCAGGTTTACTTAATACTACTGTGTTGTGAATCGCTCCGAGCCTTTCGCTGCCCACGACAGGGTCACTATTGCAGTGATCGCGCAATGACACGGGCAATCCGGCAGCGACAAGTGGCGATTGAGGTGGGCTTATGACGCTGCATTGACCCCAGCCCCGCGCGGGCGGAAGCCTTCGGGTAAGTGAGGCGCTTTGAAGCGAGCGGTGTTTTTTTTACTACCGGCCAGGCGTTCAAGCATCAGAAAGCCGTAGGCTGTATCAAACATACGCCGGCAAGCCGGACTAATTGCCGCTGATCTTGACCAGCCGCACCGCATCCGCGCTGGCTTGGCCATTCTCGCTCGACACCTCGACCGAACCCGTGCCCGCCGCAAAGTCGTACTCGCCGAGCAATACCCACTGCCCGGCTAGCGCCGGGTCATGTTGGTTCACGATGACCGTGCTCACCCCGCCGTCGTGGCCGATGCGATACGGAACGTTATCGGATCGGTTGCCGTGGTAGGTCCACCAGGCGAAGACCTGGTAGCGCCCGCTCTCGGCGATCGCCGGCAACCAACGGAATGCCGAGTCGCTGTTGTTGTACACGGACTGGCCTGCCCAGGGGTCGGCACCACTCGAGGTTTTCCAGTTCCCGGTCCTCTCGGTGTTCGCGTCCTGATTGTCGATGATCAGGTCAGTGGCCGTGCCGCCACCCGCGTTGACTGTGACCGTCTGGCTGGTGGTATCGCTGGCACCGCCGTCATCGGTAACCGTCAGCGTCACCTCGTAGCTACCGTCCGAAGCATAGCTATGACTGGGAGACTGAGCAGTCGAGGTCATCCCATCGCCAAAGTACCAAGACCAGGACGCAATGCTCCCGTCGCTGTCGGTCGAGCCATTGGTGAAGGAGCAAGCAAGTAACTCGCAGGTGGAACTGAAGTCCGCGGTCGGAGGTGTGTTCGATGCGCCGCCACTCTTGACCAGGCGCACGGCATCCGCGCTGGCCTGACCATTCTCGCTCGAGACCTCGACATAGCCCGTACCCGCGGCAAATTCGTGTTCACCCAGCAGCACCCACTGCCCTGCCTGTGCTGGGTCATGTTGGTTGACGATGACAGTACTTACCCCGCCGTCATGACCAACGCGATAGGGGACTGCGTCAGAGCGGTTCGTATGATAAGTCCACCAGGCATAGACCTTATAACGTCCGCTCTCGGTAATTGCCGGCAGCCAGCGGAATACCGAGCCGCTGTTGTTATATACGGACTGACCCGCCCAAGGCGAAGCACCGCTGGAGTTCTGCCAGGTCCCGGTCCTTTCGGTGTTGGCGTCCTGATTGTCGACGATCAGCTCAATGGACGTGCTACCGCCGCCGGAGCTTACTGTGACCGTCTGGCTTGTGGTGTCGCTGGCACCGTCGTCATCGGTGACCGTCAGCGTCACTGCGTAATTGCCGTCGGCGGCGTAGCTGTGGCTGGGGTTCTGTGCGGTCGAGGTGCTATCGTCGCCGAAGTCCCATACCCAGGCGACGATGCTACCGTCGCTGTCGCTCGAGCTATCTACGAAGTCGCAGCTCAGGCCGTTGCAGGTAGAGCCGAAATCGGCCGTAGGCGGCACGCCATTGTTACCGGTTCCATCACCAGGGCGTTGCCAGCCGACCGGTTTGTACAGCCAGATATTGCCTAGATTCTGATCCTGCAGGAGCATAAAGGCATCGAGTCCGGCGATGTATTGCCATTTTCCGAGAACGCCGGTACCAAGATCATTCGTAGGAGTCGCGGATTGCGGCGTGGGTTGCTTGACCAGGGTCCAGCCATCCGGGCCCACGACAGCGGGCGGGTCTAACACCCACACATCGCCACCACCGCTCCAGATGACGAAGTTTTCGTCTACTGGGTCGTAGTCCAGGCCATAGTTTTCCAGATTCGACTGATCGAATTCGCCACTTGGATCAATAGGCGTAAAGACCACATCGCGATTTGACGGCCCAGGCTGGTCAAGGCTCCAGTACAAGAAGCGGTCGCCAGTCGCCCTGACAAAAATATTGTGCGCGGGGTCGAAGGCGCCAGCCCCTTTTCTCGAACCACCGTTCCAAAACCTTCCGACGAATTCCCAAGTGTCGAGTTCTGGCGCGTCAATGTCGTTAAAAGTGACTTTGTAGAGGGCCGCCGCAGTGCCGCCGGAACGCGCGCTGAGGTATACGACGTCCTTGCCGTTCTCCTGTGCATAGCCAGTTGCGTTATTAATCAGGGACTTTGGTATCGCTCGGTTTGCCGCGTCGTAGCCTGGTGCATCACGGTTCTCCCACATCTCACCACCAATGATGTTTGGGTACGGATCGACACGCTGCACGTGCGATCCGGTTGTGCCGCCGACCTTGTCAGGATCTGCTTTCGATGGATCAAAAAGATAGGGACCGGTGGAGCGGTAGCCTGTGGGGCTCGCGGGGTCATCTGTCTTGAAGGGGCCGCCGTGATTGATGGCCGCACCGCCAAAGGTCACGAAACGATCTAAGACCGGTAAGAAGATATTGCCGTCATAGGTGTGCGCAGATGCTGGGGCATTCTCGGCGCCGTCAGTCGCTTCCCAATAATTGAATTCTGATGATAGCAGCCTGATCTCGCTCGGTAGCGAGGCCCTTTCCCACAGCCGCGTCGTGCCTCGCCAGCGATAGACGTCGTTGCCCGTCGAGTTGGCATGGCCACCGCCGAAAAGCACGAGATCTCCACGATTCGAATCCCATGCAAACGAACTCCAGGCGGAGATGATCTTGCTTGGTGAAGAAGGTCCGAGGCCCTTGAGCGGCTGCAGTTCCGGTGGCGCCCATACATCATTGTAAAAGTTCAGGTTGACCCTGACCCAATCACCCTCTGCCGTTGCCTCGAGAATATCCAGCAGGCCGCTGAGATTCGGTGTCGACGCAGATGCTGGCTGTTGCTGCGCTGCCACTGGAGCGGACAACTTGGCTCTCGCGCCACCCGATGGTGCCTGAACGCTGCTGCGACCATCGGATGCCGGTGGCGTGGGAGGCAGTTCCTTTTTGTCCCGGATGTAGTCGAGCACATAGAACTCGAAGGAGCGGCTGTGCGACCTGCCGGACGCATCCGACACGCGGATATCGAATATGTATTTGCCTGGCTGACGCGGCACACCGTGCAGCTCGCCGGTCCAGCGGTCGAGCTCTAGCCCTGCTGGCAGAGACCCATCGACGGTCCAAAGTAAACCGACTAAATCTAATGTTGTCTCAAGGAACGTTGAATAAGGAAGATCGGCATCGGCCAGCGGCAATTTCTGTGTACTGATCTCCACCGGAGCATTCGCCGCCGGTACCGGAAAATCCAGACCGGCCTCTGCCAGCGCAACGGAAGCTATCGCAGCTGTGAGCATTGCAGCCATCAGCCAAATTAGACTGTGTCGGAGAGGGTGTAGTCTTCGCGGCACGGCTCACTCCCTGATTATTGTTTGGTCCGAGTAGAGTGTATATCAACCCAGGTACTCTCGGTCAATCGAGGGAAGAATAGGGCACTGTCGGCTAGGGTGCGCCGACCGAAGGTCGATAATCCGCAATGTCAACATCACCAGTTTGCCCGCAGCTGCGCCATGTCGAACGGAAGCTTGACTGTCATCCGAAAGCCGCATGCCTCGCCTTTTTGCGAGCGAGTAGCGAGGTTAGAGCGGGTGTTCGAACTCGTTGCGTGTTACACGGAAATCGAGGCCAAGGTAGAACGGCTCACTGAACCCAATACGCCCCGGAGACGTGCGGCATTGCACAGATTCGGAACACAAGCTGAGGTAATTTGAGCAGCGTTAGCATCGTTAGACAGTGCTACCTACGTCTACCATGCTTGCTGCGACTGTATCTTCCGGGAATTTCAGCGCGTCGTTGGTCTTCCGCAATGAGTATTTCAGCCGTGGCTGCGTATACCCTTAGTCTTCGCGTACTCAATGCCTTGGTTGACCATCATGCTTGACAAAGTAGTGCTTGCCTTAAATACCACTCGCGATGCAACCAAGGTGAGTTCCTTGCCCGTGTGGCGACAATTGCAGGACTTAATCCGACTACGTTTTTTTTCCCCAGGCCAAATCGGTTTCTTCGAGTACTACGATTACGGGTTGTTCAATCACACTCAATTCGACCAAGCGCAACGCGAAAGCTTTATGGGCTGGAGAAGCATCTCGCGCATTCAAGACAAACTAAATGCATCGGAGGCCGGAATTCTCGCAGAGGACAAGCTGATCTTTTACTGTCTTATGCACGCGGTCGAGCTACCTGTGCCTGAAACCATGGCCGCGTACATCCCTACCGCACCGCCAGTACCAAGTGTTACTCAAACGCTGACGAATCGGGACGAGCTGAGCGCCTACCTCACTACTGCCGCTGTGCTACCGCTGTTCGCTAAGCCAGTGCGGGGGATCTATGGTTCTGGCGCCTACCTGCTAGAGGGCTACGACCCGGACACCGGTATGCTGCATGTAGGCGACCGCGGGCCGGTAGCGCTCGAGGAGCTCTTGGACGAGATCGAGACACACTTCCGTGGCCGTAAGCGACGCGGCTATTTGCTGCAGCGAGTGGTGCAACCTCATCCAGATCTTGCGGATTTGGCGGGCGAGCGCCTGTCAGGACTGCGCGTCGCGATGGTCGAACGCGATGGCGAGCCACGCATCTATTGTGCCGTGCTCAAGATCAACTCTGGTCGTTCGATTACCGACAACTTTGAGCACGGCAAGTCGGGCAACCTGCTGGCCGATGTAGACATTGAAACCGGTATAGTATCTGCGGCATTCCAAGGTGCGGGTGAGAATCTATGCACGGTAGAACACCACCCCCTTACAGGCAAGGCCATCAAAGGATTTCAGGTGCCGCATTGGCAGCAAGTGATGGCACTTTGTCGGCAGGTGATGCTGGCCATACCTGGTATGCGCATGGCCGGTCTGGATATCGCCGTGACCCCAACGGGTCCGGTGGTTCTCGAGATCAACAACGTAGGCGATTTTGATCTGCTGCAGATTGCATCGGGTCGGGGCGTACTTGAGGACTCGAACGTCCGATACGTGCTAACTGAATCGAAAGTGATCCGCGGATAAGCGTTCGCTGACTTCGGTCCATCGCTCCCAGCCGTTTGCCAGCCCTGGATCTTGCCGAGCATTTGCTAGTACTTTGTAACCATATGTTTGATTATGAAACCTAGAACTGTTCGCCAAGCATTTTCGATCGATTCGTTCCATTTTGGGTCGAATTCACGGGCGGTAATGATCAGCGTATCCAGCCATAAATCATAGAGCACCGGCCTGATATCGAGATGGTGACGATCATGCGTTTGCGAACGCTCTGCAACCTCCCTCAGGGCTTCCGGGTCTCCATCGCATGCAGCCGCTGAGACCCGTAGGGACCGCAACAGTTTTTCCTGTTGCTTGTCGAGTGCAGTGAAGCGGAATTTGTGACGAACTTCGTCAGACGAGTTAATGAACCGGTCATAGAACCTAGGGACAAAACTAGCATCAAGGGCACAGCGAGTTAAGCTGTCCAGGAACTGATCTTTTGGTGTGGCGTCATCCGATGATTCGTTAAAGATGATGAAATCTCCTTTCGATCGTTGTCAAGATGTGCGTTTCCTTGCTATATGGGGCCTAGCGTTGAGAAGACAGCAGTCCGCGAATTCACGAGAAAAACCGCGAGTGGCACTCAGCTTTGGGAGTCAAGGTTCTGCCGAGCGACGCGACGCTAAGACTTCGATACACTGCTATTGCCACGCATTGTTGACCATGGCATCACATGTCTTGAGGTTTCATCTACTCAAGTGCAGCCTTGGCTTGATCGACTCTTTATAAGAATCAAGATAGCCTCGTTACGCGGCAATGCAATAGTCCACCCAGAGGTTTCGGGGCAGATTCGTTGTCGGGGGTGATCTAAAACAATGATTCTTGCTGTGTTTGCATCAGGTCGGGCAGCTGGAGCTGTGACCCCATCCGTCGGTTGATTTTCTCGATGAAGTAGCGCGCCAGCAACGGCGATTCCAGTTCATGATTCTGGTGCACAAAGAATCCAACTTTCTCTACACCCTGGGCCGACCAAGTGACGATTCTGTCGACCCAATCGTCTAGGCGCGCGTAGTCTGACGCATGGTTGGCCCCTACGTAGCGTATGAATGGTTGGGCTGAGGTCAGACGCATATGCAAGAGATCTCGCCGTGCGGCAACATCGGTAATGATTGTGGTTATACGATGTTCTTCGAACAGCTCGTATAGTTCAGTCGAAACTACCGGATCTGAAAACCAGTCCGCGTGGCGCAGTTCAATAGCCAGTGAAAAGGCCTTGGGCCAGTTATGTACGAACTGAATGAGGTTGGCTTGGTTGTGGCCTTGGTGTGGTCCAAAGTCTTCGGCCATCTGCAGGAAGCTGGTACCGAGCTTGTCACCGAGATGGGCTGCATTGCGCAAGAATTCGTCCACGTGGGGCTCGACGCTCTGCAGGCGCTGTCGATGACTGATGACTTGCGGCAGCTTGGGGTAGAACACGAAGTTGTCCGGCGTCTTGTCGCGCCAGCCAGCAAATACGGAAGCCGGAAAAATCCGGTAGAAGGTTGCGTTGAGCTCGATACAGTTGAACTGTGAGCTGTAGTAGCTGAGTTCATCCTTGGTGCCGGGTGGGTAGAAGTTTTTGAGGTCTTGTTTGTTCCACTTGGCGCAGCCCACATACAGCTCGGTAGGCCGGCTGTCACCTCGATGCCGCAATGTCACGCGAGTGTCCGCGTGATCGCCAGGCAGCGAAAAGTCTATGTCCTCGGGATGATCCGTCTTGCCGAACTTCACCGGGATAACCTGTGTGTGCCAACGAGGTTAGGGCGAGGCCGCTCCTCGCCTGAATTCTGGAATGGCCGATGCTCAAAACCGCGGCTACTTACTGGGGCCCAGTCATTGCTGAGCCTCAACCATAAAATACCCGCCATTTCCGCACACCACTTCAGCACACTGGGTGGTTGGTGGCAATCCTCGACGAATCTTGCAGCCAGTGGCTCGTGCATGCGCAGATCCGGGTAGCTCTTACGCTATCATTGCGCCCTGGTTAATTGGTTACACGGTGTGTCATGAAGTTCTTGCTCAAGTCGTTCGGCTATCTATTTGTGCTCCTTCTGCTATTGCTCCTTTCGGTGGTGGCACTGGTGCGCTTTCGGCCGGACTGGTTGGTTGCCGGGGCGAATCAGGTGCAAGACCTGGCTCAGGTAGATGCCGAGGGTCTGGTGGTCAACTTTGCGCCCTTTACACTGTCCGTAGCCGATCTCAAGGTGGCCATGGAGGCGCAGGATATCGCCGTCAATGACGCCAGTACGTCGGTGAATTTGAGCGCCTGGTGGACGGATCAACCGTTCTGGCATGTCGATGTAGAGCGGGTGCATATAGATCAACATCCGACGACCGAGGAAGTTGCCGAATCGGGCGCAGTGGGGGTCATCGACATCATGCCGTTTATCACCTTCAACAAGGTTCGCATTGGTACGCTCACGGTTTCTGGTGAGGCGCCGCTCAAGGCGCAACTCAATGCGGTGCGAGCCGGCCAGGAAATCGAGCTCCTGGCCGCGGCAGAAGTCGCGCAGAACCCAATCGAGATCAAAGGCACCTTGGTTCGCGGCGTCGACGATCTCGGTTTTGACCTGAGGATTACGTCGACACCGGCCGACTCCACCGCTGTGGTGGCGCAGTTGCAAGGCACCTTCTCCAGCAAAGCGAAGTTCACGCTTGATGTGGCCAATGGATCGCTGCAGCTCGAGGCTGATGGGCAAACCCACCGCGTGGACAAACTTTCTGGGGAGCTGGCAGTGACGTCGGCGGGGGGTGTCGATCAGCTCGTTATAGAGGACTTCGGCGGCAACTACCTCGGCCCGAACTGGAGTGAAGCCCTTGCCGTGAGTGTGCAGGGTAGGGCCTCGCAGCCGGCCGGCGGCCTGGATGTGAAAGCCGCCATCACCGCGGGTGCTACTAAGATCGATGTCAGTACCGACCCAACCTCGTCGCCAGCGGCTTGGCGGGGCAGGGTCCGCATCGGCAGCGATGGACTGCCGAGTAGCATTGCGACCACCCCGTACCAATCCAAGGATCTGTTTCCGCTCAAGCTCACGACCAGCCTGGCGGTTGCAGATGGCGAGTTCGTACTCGATGATCTGGATCTCGAGACGCCAGCCAATGCGCTATCCGGCGCCATCACCTTCAGCCCGGGTAAGCCACTGAAGTTGATTGCTGACTTGGATGCCGAGCGACTGTATCTGCCGCTGATTCAAGGCAGCGATGCCCAAGGGCAACCGGCTGAGCTTCAGGAGGCTGCTGCGAAGCAGGCGTCTAAAAAACCCGTGGCCGAACAGCGCGTATTCAGCACCGAACCAATCGATTGGACCTGGTTGGAGACTGGTGTGATCGATGTAAACCTGGATGCCGCGCAGTTGCGTCTGCAAGAAGCAGAGTTTCAAGGCCTGCGCATCCGGGCGCGTAACGATGCCGGCCGTCTGGCCGTCAAGCCGTTTACCGCCAGCCTTGGCAAAGGTGGCTTTGATGGCGAGTTTAGCCTGGGCCTATCGGGTGCCGGGGGTGCAGAGGCGGTAGATCAGTCACGGCCGGTCGCTGCCGGCGCACGCTTAAAGGTCGATGGTGTCGCCTTGGAGAGTTTCGGCTTTGTGCCGCAGGAAGAGCTCAGAGGGGGTGTGCTCGAAGTCGATCTCGACCTACGCAGTACCGGCAACAGTGCGCATGACCTGGCCGGGGGTCTCAACGGCAAGATGCTGATTCTGGTCGAGCAAGCCACGCTGATGAACGACTTCATCGAGCTGGCGGGTTCCGATTTGCTGATGGAGATATTGAGCAAGCTAAACCCCTTCGTAAAAAAGGATCCGACTACCGAACTGCAGTGTGCGCTGATCTTGTTCAATGCGGACAAGGGAGTGTTGAGGACCAAAAACCAACTGGTGCTGGAGACCACCAAGATGGAGATCGTCGGCAGTGGTAAGGTCGACCTAGGCAAGGAAAGGCTGAATCTCACTCTTGCGCCCAACGCCAAATCAGGGATCGGTGTGAACGTCGGTAGCCTGGTGAAGTTTCTGAAGCTGGGCGGCACCTTGACTCGCCCGCGCCCAACAGCGGACGCCGTTGGTGCGCTCAAGAGTGGGCTCGCTGTTGGCGCAGCCATCTCCACCGGCGGTGCCTCGGTGCTGGCCGAAGGTTTAGCCAAGCGAGTACTGAACGCAGGCTCGGCGTGCGAGGCCGCGCGCAGCGGGAAAGTGGCCAGCAGCACACCCCAAGAGAAAGGATGAGAGTCTTCCTTGTGCCGACGGAGCGCCTCAGCACACTGCCGGTCTAAGTAAGCCGGCATCCCATAATTCCGCCCGGGCTCCGCGGGCTTCGACGTTTCGCCAATCATGGTGCAGGGCGATGCCAAGCGTTGCAGCAGTCCCGGCCATTCGAGTTGCCATCCCAGTAACGCCTGCTGGTTGTCCGAACTGGCTCTAAGGTCGCCTGCCCCTCATTCAGCATAAAAGCGGCGAGTGAGCCTTCGTCTCCCGCGATGCCATGTAGGTCCGCCGATTGCCGCCACAGGGGGTTGTGCCGTCAGTTTTTGATAACAACTATAAATGTTGTGGTAGTAATGATTTGTATCTCGTTAAAAAGAACGATTTGCATTAAATTTACAATTTGACTAGAGTCTCGCAAAAATTCGTGTTCACCAAGGGAGAAACACCAATGCAGAAACGTCTGTTAGCCGCGGTTGCCGCGGCCACCGCAGCGTCGAGTGTCGCTGCGGCGCCACCGACCTATGAACAACTATGGGACATGTTGCAGCAGCAACAAAAAGAGATTCGCGCCCTGACCAATGAGGTCCGCGAACTCAAGCAGCAGAGCCAAAGCGTGGCCGAAGAGGCGGCCGAGGCCAAGCAGCAGGCCAGCGAAAACGCCGAGGCAGTGGCCGCCACGGCCGAGGCGGTCGAATCGAGCGCTACCTCCAAGCTTGCGCAGTGGGCCGAGCGCACCACGATTGGCGGTTATGGCGAGTTGCATTACAACAACCTGGATGGCAGTGGTGGCGCGAGCGATAAGGACGAGATCGACTTTCACCGATTCGTATTGTTTTTCGGTCACGAATTCACCGACCGCCTGCGCTTCTTTTCTGAGCTCGAGGTCGAGCATGCCCTGTCTGGCGACGACAAGCCGGGTGAAGTGGAGTTGGAACAGGCTTATCTGGACTACGACTTGACCGACAACCACACCGCGCGCGCTGGTGTGTTTCTGTTGCCGGTCGGTATCTTGAACGAGACCCATGAGCCCGACACCTTCTACGGCGTTGAGCGCAACCCGGTCGAGGCGCGTATCATCCCCACCACCTGGTGGGAGGGTGGTGTCGGCCTGCATGGCAACTTCGGCGAGGGTTGGTCCTACGATCTGTACGGCCACTCGGGCCTGGCGGTTGAGAGCGACTACGGGATCCGCGGCGGGCGACAAAAGGTCGCTGAAGCAGAGGCCACTGACCCGGCCTTCACTGCACGCGTCAAGTACACCGGTATCCCGGGCCTCGAAATAGCGGCGTCTGCCCAGTACCAGGCCGACATCACCCAAGACCGTGTCAATGGAGCACCGGAGACGGCGGATGCGAGCTTGCTCGAGGCGCATATCGTCTACCAGAATGGTCCGTTCGGTATGCGGGCGCTAGTCGCGCGTTGGGATATCGATGCCGATGCGGCCGAGGCGATTGGCCGCGACGAACAATGGGGCTTCTATCTGGAGCCGTCGTTCCGCGTTACGGATAACCTGGGCTTTTTTGCACGCTACAGCCAGTATGACAACGAAGCAGGTGATCGCAGCCTCGATGGCGAAAAACGCCAATACGACTTCGGTGTCAACTGGTGGCTGCATGAAAACGCAGTGGTCAAGGCGGATTATCAGCACCAGGATAACGAGGACGGCGCCGATCAAGACGGCTTCAACTTGGGAATCGGCTATCAGTTCTATTGAGCACCTCCCGCTCGCCACGTACACGAAGCGGGCTTTGGCTGCGGCAAACGCCGCAGCCTTTTATTTTTTGCTGACGTCGGCCGCGTTGGCCGACAAGGCCGACAACCCGGACGCGATTGGTGTCTATCAGACGCCGGAGGCCTTCATAGCCGAGACTTTCGATGGTGTGCCGCCGGCGCCAGCCACGCTATGGTTACGCGGTGAACTCAAACAGCGCATCGCCGAAATCATGGCCCACCGTTATTCCAAGCTGCGGTTACGCTATTGGTTGAGCGGCACACGATCGGCATGGGTGCTTGAGGAGATAGGTAAGGAAAAACCCATCACCGTCGGTTTAGTGGTGAACGACGGAAACCTAGAACGCATCAAAGTGCTGGTCTACCGCGAGTCGCGCGGCTGGGAGGTGCGCTATCCGTTCTTTCTCGAACAGTTTAGTGACGCCCGACTGCGTGATGGTGATCGGCTGGATCGCTCGATAGACGGTATCTCGGGTGCCACGCTTTCGGTGCGCGCATTGACCAAGTTGACCCGGCTCGCACTCATGTTACACGGACAGGTCACTCGGGGCGGCGCATGAGGCGCCTGCGCTCGCTGTTTTGGTGGCACCGTACGGCCGGCTTGCTGGCGGCCTTGTTCGTGGTGTTCTTGGCGATCACCGGGGTATTGCTGAATCATGTCGATGATTGGCGACTCAACGAAAGACGTTTGGGCCTGGCCACATTGGCCAACTGGTACGGTGTCGAGGTCCCGCCGGTGCAGGGACCTTATCGCGCAGCGGGCCAGTCTGTGGCCCTTCTGCCGCCGCGTCTGTATGTCGGCGAACACGCGGTAGCTGGCGACTATCAAAGTCTGCACGGCGTCACCGAAGTCGACGGTTTAGTGATCGCGGCGGTCGATGGCAGTGTGTTGCTGATCGATCCCACCGATGGTGCAGCCGATCGGCTGCCGCTCCCGACAACGGGCGCGCAGATCCACCGCTTGGCGTTGTCTCAGGACCAAGGCGTGCAGGTGGCCACGCGCAACGGGCGCATTTACCAGTTGGCGGACGGCTTCGACGATTGGCATTTGCTACCGATCAAAGAAGCGTTCGCAGACAGCGCACAAGAGCCCGTGCCGGGCGGCGATGTATTCCGTCGTCGCTACCTGGCGGACTCTTTGAACTGGGAGCGGGTTTTGGCCGATCTCCACAGTGGTCGTGCGCTAGGTGTGTCGGGGGCCATGGTGATGGATTTGGCCGCCGTGGCCATGGTCTTCTTGGCGAGCACCGGGTTGATGCTATGGAGTCGCCGACGTCCCCACCAGCGTCGCCGGCAGGTACGCAGCCAGAGGTCGCTGGGCCGAGGTTCTGCCAAACGGCTTCCCTAGCCCGAACATCTCACCATTATCCCGAGAGCCGACGGAATTCGCAGCCGCTGTGGTGCCAGTTTGGAACATAAAGTGATAGCCATAGCTATCGCTTGCGTGAAAACCAAGCCACGGCGTGCGAGAAGCCGTCGGCATCGGGATAGAACCACGCCGGGTACAAACTGCGCCGGCCTAATCCATCCATCATCAGCGGCTCTCTTAC
>JANQRK010000055.1 GCA_028284585.1 Chromatiales bacterium | reverse complement strand
GGCACAAGCATTGTGGGCAAGGCGCAGTCCGCCGGGAATGGCAGGCCCTTTCCAAGGACGGCAACACAGCCCACGATGCTTGTGCCGCGGCCCTTTGGGAGCCACTGTGCGAGCGTGACTCCGTGTTGCGTTTCTTGCCAAGGGCGCGCCACTGCCTGCGAAACGCGCCTTGATTCGCGCTCGCACAGTGGCGCTGAGCGTTACAGAATTATCCGCTTGGCCCACTAGGTCATTTTGTCAATATCAGTTTCCCTCTACGGGTCTTGCTGAGGCGATAGGCCTCGCCGTTGTGCTCAATCAATAATCGGTCGGATCCTGCGAACAGAGACTCGCTGTTAAAGGGCCCAGGTGTCTCGTTGCGCGCATTAGTAGCTGGCGGGTTGTATTGCTTAGGCTCGCTAAACGGGTTGCTCATCCAGTTCACCAATTGCTGTAGTTGCTTGCAAATCAGTGTAGCGGTTATCATTAAGAAGTCAATACGAAGCATTCGCATTTATTAAGGCGAGATCACCCGTGCCTGTGCCTGGCTGTGCAGTGCCTGTGTGCTCGAGACCGGCCAGGCCTTTAGCGAATCTGTGACCGCCCTGCGAATACAAGGTTGGCGAGAACCATTGGGGCGCGGGTCGTCCCACCACTATGAAAAACACATGGAGGCCGATGTGCGAGGCATCTTATTCGGCACCGGGCTGCTGACGGTGCTGCTGATCGCGTCACCTATGCCAGCCGTTTCTACTACCGGAAGCGAAGCGAAATTGCTGTCTAGCACCCGTCAGCTCACCTTCGCTGGGCGCCGAGCCGGCGAGGGTTATTTCAGTGCCGATGGCGGCCAGATGATCTTTCAGTCCGAGCGCGATAGCGCAAACCCGTTCTACCAGATCCATCTGCTTGATCTGACGACCGGTGATATCGAGCGTGTGTCTCCCGGGCACGGCAAGACCACCTGCGCCTGGATTCACCCGTCTGGAGACCGGGTATTGTATGCCTCGACCCACGAGGATCCCGAGGCTTTGGTCAAGATGCAGGCCGAACTCGCGTTTCGCGCGTCGGGTCAACAACGACGCTATAGCTGGGACTACGATTCTATGTTCGACATTTATGCCCAAGATCTGAACGGAGGTGCCCCCCGCAACCTGACCAATACGCCCGGATATGACGCCGAAGGGGCCTATTCGCCGGATGGTACCCAGATCGTGTTCGCGTCCAATCGGCGCGCCTATCTCGACGATATCTCGGCCGAGGAGCGTGCGATCTTCGAGCACGACAAGTCGTACATGATGGATATCTATCTGATGGATGCCGATGGCAGGAACGTTCGGCGCCTGACCGATGCGCCGGGCTATGATGGCGGACCCTTCTTTAGTGCCGACGGCACGCAGATTACCTGGCGACGTTTCTCAGCCGATGGTAGCCGAGCCGAGATCTATACGATGGATTTGGCCACTGGCACCGAGCGCCAGATAACGCGCCTCGGTGTGATGTCCTGGGCCCCCTACTTTCATCCCAGTGGGGATTACCTAATCTTTGCTTCCAACCGCGAAGGCTTCGCCAACTTCGAGCTGTTCATCGTCGCTGCAGACGGTGTCCGGGAACCGGTGCGGGTCACGGAGACGGACGGATTCGACGGCCTGCCGGTGTTTTCGCCGGATGGCAAACGCCTGTCCTGGACCAGCAATCGCGCGCCCCAACGCCAGAGTCAGATTTTTATTGCCGACTGGGATGATGCAGCGGCGCGCCGTGTGCTGGGGTTAGATGATCGGGCAGTGGCCGAGGATAAGCCGCCCGAGTCCCCCGGGTTGCGGGCCACCGCAGCGGCAATCAATGCGGTCGACTTGCGCCAGCATGTAGATAGGCTGACCGCCGATGAGATGGCGGGACGCTTGACCGGCACGCTGGGGGCGGCTCGGGCAACGGGCTATGTGGCCGATGTGTTCAAGCACCTTGGCCTAGACCCGGCCGGTGACAATGGCACCTGGTTCCAAAGGTTTCAATTCACCGCCGGTGCCAGGCTGGGCGAGGATAATCGCTTGGCGATTCAGGGCATCGATCTGCCGCGCACACCGGTTTTAGATCAGGACTGGCGGCCATTGGCCTGGTCGGCAAGCGGTGGGACTCCGGTCGCTGAAGTGGTCTTCGCGGGCTACGGGATCGTCGCACCGGGTGCTGACCAAGTCCCGGCCTACGACGCCTACGGCGAGCTCGAGGTCAGCGGCAAATGGGTGATGGTGCTGCGTTTCCTACCCGAGTCGGTGCCTGCCGCCTGGCGCCGGCACCTGCTGCACTACGCCGACCTGTCCTACAAGGCCGCAGTGGCGAAGCGCCGCGGGGCGCTCGGATTGCTCGTGGTAACTGGGCCGCAGGCGGCGGCACGCAAGCGGCTGGTCGAACTCGAGTTGGATGCCGCTGGGACGAGTGGCAGCCTGGCTGGGCTGTCGCTAAGCGATGAACTGGCCGCCAGCCTACTGGCGGGCTCGGACCGGAAACTGGCCGATCTGCAGGCCGCGCTCGACGAGGGCGAGACGTCGGCCGGCTTCGTGATCCAGGGGGTGCGCGTATCGGCGAACATCGACATACAGCGCGAACAGCGCACCGGGCGCAATGTGGTCGCCCGCCTGCCGGCGGCACAGGTTGTAGATGCAGCACCGCTGGTTCTCGGTGCCCATGTCGACCATCTAGGACGCGGCGAGATCTCAGGCTCTCTGGCGCGCGAGGCGGAACGCGGCAGCATCCATCCGGGCGCTGACGATAACGCCTCAGGCGTGGCGGCACTGCTCGAGGTTGCGCAGTATCTCGCAGACCAACAGCGGCGTGGCGACTTAAATGCGCGGCGCGACATCCTATTTGCGGCTTGGTCGGGAGAAGAGCTCGGCACCCTGGGGTCTAGCCATTTCGTGGACCGTTTGGCTGAGGGCGGAGATCTGCGCGGCAAGGTCAGCGCCTACCTGAACATGGATATGGTCGGGCACTTAGATGAGAAACTCTATCTGCAGGGCACCGGTTCCAGCCCCCTTTGGGCAAGTGAGATCGAGCGCCGCAATGTCCCGCTTGGCCTGCCGATTGCGACCCAGCCAGACCCCTATCTACCGACAGATTCGACCCCCTTTTACCTGCAGGGGGTCCCGGTGTTGAACGCCTTTACCGGGGCACACGAGGATTACTCTACACCGCGCGACACGGCTGAACGGCTCAACTACCAAGGTACTCGTGACGTAGCCCGCCTGATGGCCGGTATCGCCCGTTCGCTCGCGCGCAGCGAGGTGCGGCCGGAGTACCTAGCGGTTGAGCGTCGCAGCAGCGGGTTGTCGCGTCGTCACCTGCGTGCCTATCTGGGAACCATTCCGGCCTATGGGCAGGATGAAGGCGTCAAGGGGGTACGACTGCAGGGTGCGGTCAAGGGCGCGCCGGCGGAGCGAGCGGGGGTGCGCAATGGCGATGTTTTGGTTGGGTTGGCCGGTGTCGAGATCGAGACCATTCACGACTTCATGGGTGCGCTTGGCGGACTGAAGATCGGCGAGGCGATCGAGCTGCAGGTCTTGCGCGACGGTCGCCCATTGACCTTGTCCGTGACCCCGATGGCACGTGAGTAGCTTGCGGGCGCGGTATTTGCGCTGTATTAGACTTAGAAATATTATTATGAATAATATATAAATAACTGCAATATATATCTTTTAGTAAGATTTCATGACCTGCAATTTGACCTTTACATGACCAGCCGGGGGGTAATTGTATGCTCGAACTCGGGCGCAGCACTCGCTGCTTCAGACGCCTTGTCGGTGTGCAACAAGCTTCGCCAACGACTGTGGATAAAAGAATTGTGAGGTAGACTACTTTTAGGTGTGTGAGTCCACAAGGATCCCTTCGATGTCTCGAGTGCTGATAGTCGACGATCAGTTGATCAGCCGTATGATCCTCGAACAGCTGATCCTGTCCATCGGAGACGATACCGAGGCGGTCGCGTTCGCCGATCCCATCAAAGCGCTCCAGTGGGCTAAAGAAAATACCCACGATCTGGTTCTGACTGATCTGAAGATGCCGCACATGAACGGAGTCGAGTTCACCCAGTGGCTGAGGAATACCCCGTCCTGTGTTGATGTGCCCGTGATCGTAGTCACCTGCATGGACGATCAGTCGACCAAATACCGCGCGTTGGAGGCCGGTGCGACAGATTTCCTGACCAAACCCATCGATCACCACGAGTGTCGAGCACGGTGCCGCAACTTGCTCAAGATGCGTCAACAGCAGACCATCATCCGTGACCGGGCGCGTTGGTTGGAGAAGGAGATCACCGCCAAGACCCAAGAGCTGCGGCTGCGCGAAAAGGAGACGCTGTTGCGGCTGGCGAAAGCGGGGGAGTACCGTGACAGTGACACCAACGGGCATGTCTTGCGAATGGCCTACACGGCTCGCCTCATCGCAGAGACTATGGGCAAGGAGTCCGACTACTGCGATGTAATCGAGCAGGCTGCACCGATGCACGACATCGGCAAGATTGGGGTACCCGATAGCATTCTGCTCAAACGCGGTAGTCTCACCGCACACGAACGGTCGATCATGATGCAGCATGCCCGAATCGGCTATGAAATCCTGCGCGATAGCCCTTCCAAGTATCTGCAATTTGGCGCCACCATCGCTTGGTGCCATCATGAGCGATACGACGGGGAAGGTTATCCGCGGGGCTTGGCAGGGGACGATATCCCGATCGAGGCGCGAATTGTTGCGATTGCCGATGTCTTCGATGCGCTGCTCTCCGAACGTCCCTACAAGCAGGCGTGGTCGATCGAGCACGCCCTGGATCTGATCCGCAGTGAGTCCGGTAAGCACTTCGATCCGGAGTGCGTCGAAGCTCTGTTGCTCAATCTGGATCGCATTGTCGCCTCGCGTGAGCTGCTCCGCACTACTGCAGAGCCAATCACCGGCTGATCGTGCGGCTAGCATGCCAGACCTAAAATCAATCACCAGCTTTATCACGCGGCGCCGCGCCGTGTTCGAGCCCGAACTCGAGCAGGGACTGCTGCGGATAATCATTATTGCCGCGATGGTGGTCTATCTGACGGCGGTCAATTACCTCGACCCCACCGAGATGCATTCTTTGGCGCTGTACTCGGCGGTAGGCTTTTTGCTTTCCAGTTTCGCGTTATTTGCTTGGGTTGCGGTGCAACCGTCGGATTCGCAAGTACGCAAGGTAGTCGCTGTACTGCACGATATCGGCGGTCCCACCTATGGCATGTTGTTGTTCGGAACCACGACGGTCCCGTTCTACATTGTCTATTTGTGGGTGATATTCGGTAACGGCTTTCGTTACGGGACTCCCTATCTGGTGTTGGCCGCGGTAACCAGCGCGGCCGGGTTTTCGCTGGTCATTACCCAGAACCCCTATTGGCAAGCACACACGCCGCTTGGTGTCGGGTTATTGCTGGGCCTGATCGTTTTGCCGGCGTACGTTGCGATGCTACTGGCTCGTCTAAACCAGGCCAAGCAGCAGGCAATCGAGGCCAGCCAGGCGAAGTCTCGCTTCCTCGCAACCATGAGCCATGAGTTGCGCACGCCCCTGAATGGTGTGATTGGGGTCGTCGATTTATTGCGTGCCACGCCGCTGAATCCTGAACAAGAGGAACATGCGCGCACTATCAGCGTTTCCGCGGGCAGCCTCCTCGCCCTGATTGACGATGTGCTCGATATCTCCAAGATCGAGGCCGGCAAAATGAGCCGCGATGAGGTCGATTTCGACCTGCATCGCTTAGTCGGCAATATCACCAAGATGATGGCGGCGCCGGCTGGCCAAAAGAATCTGCAGATCAATTACCGGGTTGCACCGGAACTACCGTACGCGCTGCACGGCAGCGAGCACCATTTGCAGCAGATCCTGGTGAACTTGATCGGTAATGCGATCAAGTTCACCGATCACGGTCATGTTGACCTCAGTGTCACGCCGGCAGCGACTGGGCAAAACGGCTCCGGCGACACTTGGATTCGCTTCGAGGTCATGGACACCGGGATCGGAATTTCCGAAGAGGCCCAGGGGCGCATTTTCGAGCGTTTTACCCAGGCCGATGAATCGACCACCCGACGCTATGGTGGTACCGGTTTGGGGATCGCTATTAGTAAGCAGTTGGTTGATTTGCTCGGTGGTGAGATCGGTGTGATTAGCAAGCCCGGTAGCGGAAGCACCTTTTGGTTTCAGGTTCCGTTCGTCGCTTTACCCGATATCCCGGATAAGAAGGAAGATGCGCTGACACTAGCCAGGAGTCGAGTCCTGGTGGTGACTGGCGAGCATCCCGAGCATCGGCGTGTCATGAAGCTGTTGTCTGGTTGGGGAATCGCGGCGCGGCAACGTCAAGGTACTGCACAGGCGATCGCCGAATTGATCAATGCCTCCGACCGGGGTCAGCCCTACAACACCGTGGTGATCGATAGTCGCGATTTGCGGTCAGACCCAGTGCAGCTGCTCCATGCTGCCAAGCAGGACAAGCTGCTGCAGTCTCTGGCGTTCGTGCTGGTTTCACCGCCGCGGCCGAACCCCGATTGGCAGCAGCGGCTGCTCGAGACAGGCTTTGCCGCGGTTCTGGCCACGCCGTTCGATAAGACGCTGTTGTTCAATGCGTTGCATTCGGTCTATGTCGCCGCAGTTGACGATCCACATGTGGCGAATTTCATCGAGCACTATGCGCGCGAGCGCAAGGCGTTGCAGTCGCTAGAAGTACTGCTTGCGGAGGACAACGAAACAAACCAAAAAGTGGTGCGGGGTATTCTGGAAAAGGCCGGCCACAGAGTTTATTTGGTCGAGAATGGCGAACAGGCGCTGGATGCATTGGATACCCACCGCTTCGATATTGCCCTGTTCGACATCCAGATGCCGGTTATGGATGGTCTCGAGGCACTGAAGATTTACCGCTTTGCGCACGTAAATGAGCAGTTAATCCCCGTCGTGATGCTCTCGGCCGATGTGACACCCGAAGCACGCGGCGAGTGTCTCCAGGCGGGAGCCTCAGCGTTTATCGCCAAACCTATACGGGCCAAGACCTTATTGGAATCGATATCTGGTGCGTTGGAGTCGGACGCGCTGGCAAGTGTGTCGGAGCAGTTGCCGAGCGATGAGCCGGTTGCTGCCAGGGCCCGTCGCAAGAAACCGGTCGGCTGTGCGTTTGGCACCAAGATCGATCGCCAGACCCTGCGCGATCTCGAGACCCTCGGCGGCGGCCTCGATTTCGTGGCCAATCTAATCGTCGGATTTGAAAAAGATGTCGAAGGGCTATTTACTCAGCTGGACGGCGCATCGGCGTCGCAAGCTGTAGAAAAGTTTCGTGATCTCGCGCACGCGCTCAAAGGCAGCGCAGGCAGCGTGGGCGCACGTCGCTTGTGTGATCTCAGCAGCCGGGCGTGCAGGATCAGTGATACCGATTTTGATCGCATGGCGCCCGCGGCGGTAACCGAGATGCGCAGTGCCTACGCCGAGACCAAGACTGCACTCAATATGTACGTCAGTGAACGGAAGAGCCAGGTTTCCCGAAACTGATCCGTCTTCGCAGCGCCGGCGGCCTAACCCACATTGGCCAACTCCTCTTCCCGTGCACCCTGCGTATATGTGCGGTTTTGTGCTCGCACCAGCCGGTCCATGATTTTGAGATCTTTTTTGGTGAGGCGTAGGGCCGCATCCACCCAGATCATTGCGATCTCTTCGAGTTCTTCATAGGTGACTGGATTCACCACCTTGCGCACCTGCTGCATGGCCAGCATGGTGTTTGGCGATCGGTGCTGCCGCTCGGTGATGTAGCGTCGCACGGTTTCCATACCCTGGCCGGGCTCGGCCAACAAGTCGATGATCCCCAACTCGTGCAACTCCTCAGCTCGCCAGGTCTTGCCGCTGAGGATCACGCGCTCGGTCTCTCCTGGACCCAGGCGACGCGATAGGAAACTGTAGGCGCCCATTCCAGGAAAGAGATTGAACAGCACCTCAGGCAGACCCATCTGCACGCCACGTTCAGCGACGATTATATTGGCCGCCAGCGCGCCCTCCATGCCTCCTCCCAATGCCGTGCCCTGGATGAGACTGATGGTCGTCAACGGAAGGCCGAAGCCGCTGGATACCTGGTAGGAGACATCGATGCAGGCCCGTGCATAGGCCTCCAGCCCGTGACGGTCTCGAGCATCGATCAACTCGCGGAAAAGGTTGAGGTCGCCGCCGAGATTGAATATCCCGGGTAGTCTTGAGCCATATACCAAAAACTGCGGCTTGCCAGATGCGCCCATCGGGCCAAATTCCCCATCCTGCAGCAAAGCCGGCAGCTGCTTGATTTCGTCGAGCAGCTGCGGGGTGAAGCAAGGCCGTGGCTGCGGCACCATAAAGCACCAGATCGTTCCCTCGTCACATTCCCATTCCACATCCAGCTGTTGGAATGTTTTGATTTTGTTAGCAAAAGAGGCATTGCATGACATCGTCGTTCTCCTCGCGAGGGTGTCTGTTTTTTTCGGTTGCGTGCCGAATCGTTTGAGCTGATGCCCTAAGCATAATGATCGGGCGATCGACGTTCTAATTATGTTTTTTCCTTGCCGTTCACCTCCTACGGTGTCCGTGGGTACCAATAAATTCAGTCCACCCATTGCATGTATCGACGGCGGCGGCGGGTACTTTCGTATGTTTTTAGCGCGCGGGATGATGGACCTGTCGCTGGACTGACAGGGCGCCAAAAGCAGGGCGTGATTTACGCGCGTTTGCGTGGGCGGAATTACAGCGAGGCATGGCCAGTAAGTCACGGCTATGGCTCTTAACACAATCCGTCGTACCGGGTCGAGCTGCGTTATTGTCCCCGGGCGTTGTAATGAGTCATTCTCGACTCAGTGACAGGTGTTTCCCGCCGCTGACGAGACGGCGCCGAGTGTCGTTTGCACGATGTGAATAAGGGGAGATCGCATTCACGTGATCTTCCCTTGCATTGGCCAGATCTATCTTGGTGATTGCTGTCGATGGAGATGGGCATCGCCGCGAGGACCGCAGGACCTGCTGCGAATCCTGCCAAGCCTCACCTCAGCATACTGGGATAACATGGCCGAAAAGCAATGTGGAGGCTTTAAAGATTTGTTGCAGCCACCCCTGTGATCACGGCAGGCTCCCAGCGGCGCAAGCTGTGCGCTAATGGGCCCGTAACTGCTGGGTGGGCCCTCGATTGCCCTGCTTGTCTCTGTGTCGACGAGTATTGGGTTATGCGTCGCCGCAGATTGAAGAAAGGAGGATACCCATGCGCAAGTACTTCATCGTCACCACTGTCGCTGTCTGTCTTGGAGCATCGTCGGCCACAGCACTCGCTGAGTGTGATGCCGGCGAGATCGTGATCAAGTTCAGTCATGTCACTAACACTGACAAGCATCCGAAGGGTATCGCGGCAGCGCTTTTGGAGAAACGGGTTAACGAGGAGATGGACGGTAGGGCCTGCTTGCGGGTGTTCCCCAACTCTACCCTGTATGACGATACCAAGGTCCTCGAGGCCATGCTCAACGGTAACGTACAGCTGGCAGCTCCCTCGTTATCAAAATTCGAGACCTTTACCAAAAAGTTTCGCATCTTCGATCTGCCATTCCTGTTCGAGGATGTCGCCGCGGTCGATGATTTTCAGAGTTCGACGGCCGGTGACAAGCTCAAGCGTTCGATGACGCGCCGTGGCCTCGAGGGCTTAGCCTTCTGGCACAACGGCATGAAGCAGTTATCGGCTAGTAGGCCGTTGATTCGCCCGGAAGATGCAAAGGGGCTGAAGTTCCGGGTGCAGGCGTCCGACGTGCTGGTAGCACAGTTCGAACAGCTCGGTGCCTCGCCGCAGAAGATGTCGTTCAAGGAGGTGTATGGGGGGCTGCAGACGGGTGTCATCGATGGCCAAGAGAACACTTGGTCGAATATCTATGGGCAGAAGTTTTTCGAAGTGCAGGACGGCATTTCGGAGACCAAGCATGGCATCCTCGACTATCTGGTCGTGACATCGGTGGACTGGTGGGAAAGTCTGCCAAGTGATGTCCGCAGTCAGTTCAAGAGCATCCTTGATGAAGTAACGGCGCTGCGAAATGCCGAGTCAACTCGGGTCAACGAGGAGGCCAAGCAGGCCATCATCGCTGCTGGCGGTACCGTGCGTACGCTGACACCTGAGCAACGCCAGTCTTGGGTCGATGCCATGCGGCCGGTTTGGAAAGAGTTCGAGAAAGACATTGGTGCTGAATTGATGAAAGCCGCGCTGCACGCCGACAGCGATCGCATGGATTAGCGACCCGGGGCCTTGTGTTGGAGCACGCATCGGCGCAGACATAGCCGGCCAGGTCGCGCAGCCGCAGTGGCTGTTGCACTGGACTAGACTTGGGTGCAGGCATCCAGGTCTGCTTGGGGGGAAGAGGTGCCAACACCACCAGCAAGTGCGCTCGGTAGAGTAGTCGAAGGCATCGAAGAAGCGAGTATTGCGATCTGCCTGGGATTAATGACAGCGGTTACCTTCGCCAACGTAGTTGCACGCTACGTGTTTTCTGAAAACATCCTGTGGGCCAAGGAGATCACGGAATACCTATTTGCCTGGCTGGTGTTGATGGGCATGTCGTACGGCGTTAAAAAACACCTTCATATCGGTGTAGACGTTGTGATCAATCATCTCGCGGGTCCTGCCAAGAAAGTTTTCGCATTGTTGTCCGTTGCCGCCTGCCTGGTGTTTGCAGTCTTGCTGTTGATCGGCGCGTGGAACTATTGGTTGCCCTTCGCTACCGATCGGGCCTGGATGGAAGTGGAGGACCTGCCGATGCCGGAGATGCTGCAGTTCCTCGCCGATTGGATGAACGAAGGTGAACGCTACGAGAAGGTGCCGCGCTGGATCCCTTATCTCGCCCTGCCGCTTGGGGTCGGCTTACTGGTGGTTCGCTTGTTACAACAAGGGTGGCGAATTCTAACCGGGGGGGTCGACCGGATCATCGTCAGTCACGAAGTCGAAGCGTCACCAGGAGATCTCGAGAGCCAGGCCGCGCAGACCGCTGGCCATACGCATCGGGAAGGTTGACCTATGTCAATTGCCGTCCTGTTCGGCATGGTCATCGCTTTTATGTTGATCGGTGTGCCCATTGCGATTGCCCTGGGCCTGGCATCGATTTTGTTCTTGTTTTTGTTCTCCCAGGATGCCTCATTAGTGGCTGTGGCGCAGACCCTGTTCGATGCCTTCGAAGGGCACTACACACTGCTAGCGATTCCCTTTTTCGTATTGGCCTCCGTGTTCATGTCCACCGGTGGCGTGGCGCGGCGCATCATACGATTCGCGGTAGCCTTGGTGGGCTCGCTCCAAGGGGGTATGGCGATCGCGTCAGTGTTCGCCTGTATGCTATTTGCGGCCTTGTCTGGCTCGTCGCCGGCCACTGTCGTGGCTATTGGCAGCATTGTCATAGCCGGGATGGTCGGCGCCGGTTACAAGAAGGCGTTTGCCGCTGGCGTGATCTGTAACGCGGGTACACTGGGCATCTTGATTCCGCCCTCAATCGTCATGGTGGTGTATGCAGCCGCGACCGATGTATCAGTTGGCCGGATGTTTCTCGCTGGGGTGTTTCCTGGCCTATTAGCCGGCGGCCTGTTGATGATAGCGATCTATCTCTGGGCGAAAATCAAAGGACTGCCCTCGGCCCCCTGGCAGGGTTGGGGCGAGGTACTACGCGCGGCGCGTGACGCCGCTTGGGGTCTGATGCTGATCATCATCATCCTTGGCGGCATCTACGGAGGCGTGTTTACGCCAACCGAGGCAGCAGCCGTAGCCGCGGTCTATGCATTTCTGATTGCAAACTTCGTGTATCGCGATATGGGTCCGGTGAGCGAGGGCTGGGGACCATTACATTTGTTGCCGCTGCGCGTGCTTTCGGTGCTTTGGCACAAGGATACCAAGCAGGCTCTGTTGGAGGCAGGAAAGCTCACTATCATGTTGATGTTCATCATCGCCAATGCCCTGTTGCTTAAACACGTCCTCACCGAGGAACGCATTCCACAGATGATCACCGAGGCCATACTCGCGGCCGGTTTCGGTCCACTGACGTTTCTGATCATGGTCAATGTACTGTTGCTGATCGGCGGTCAGTTCATGGAGCCCTCAGGCCTGCTGATCATCGTTGCGCCATTGGTGTTCCCGATTGCGATCGCTCTGGGCATCGATCCGATTCATCTCGGCATCATTATGGTTGTCAACATGGAGATCGGGATGATTACGCCGCCCGTCGGTCTGAACTTGTTCGTCACGGCCGGCGTCGCGGAGATGTCGATAGGGCGGGTGATCAGGGCGGTACTGCCTTGGGCGGGCATCATGTTCTTGTTTTTGGCTATCGTGACCTACGTGCCGATAGTTTCGACCTGGCTGCCAAACCTGTTGATGGGTCCCCAGGTCATCATCAATTAGTGCAGTGACAAATGCTGCGTGCTAGGGCCTGTTCACACTATGTGAGAAGCAGCGACGGCGGCCGTTTTTCTGGCCAACAAGGCGCTGTGAGCGCGGAGTGCCCCTCGCACAGGAGCGAGCAGCAACACCGTTGGAGGGGG
>JANQRK010000048.1 GCA_028284585.1 Chromatiales bacterium | reverse complement strand
AGAAGATGAGCGCCGGTTCTGTCGACTGAGCAATCCCGCTCGCCGGGGCAACGCCCCGGCTTCCTTTCACCTACAGGGCGCGGCCAGCAGTGGCCGCGCCTTTTTCGCGTCAACAACCAGCGCCCGCCAAGGAAAGAGCCGCATCGCTGCTATGCTTGGCCCCAGTGCGCCCTCGCCAACGCAGCCCCTGACGCATGCCCAGAGTATCCCTGCTCCAGAGAGTCCAGATGCGCGTTTATAAGTGCCTGGAACAGCGCAGTGGTGGCAGCCTCCTCACAGTGCTTGCCCGGTCCTTCTTGGTCGTACTGATCGCGCTCAACATTGTGGCCTTCGTGGCCCAGACCCTGCCGCACCCTAACCCCCGATTGGATGTCTGGCTCGGGGCCCTGTTGGGATTTTCGATCACGGTCTTCGCGCTTGAGTTTGTACTGCGCATCTGGGTCGCACCCCTGCATCCGGAAGGGCTCTACACCGACCCACTGCGAGGTCGCTTACGCTTTGTGTTGTCGCCACTGATGCTGGCGGATCTCGTGGCATTGTTGCCATTGCTGCTTGGTCCCGTGGCAGTACTAGATCTGCGCTTCATGCGCGTCGTACGCCTGCTGTGGTATCTCAAGGTCACCCGACACCTGCCGGCGATCGGCACCCTGGGCCGAGTGCTCAAACGCGAGCGGCGCACCTTGCTCGCGATCATGCTGATCATGTTTACCATGCTGTTCATCGCCTCCTCCCTGGTCTATTTGCTGGAACATGAGCGTCAACCAGAGCGCTTCGCCAGCATCCCGCACGCGATGTGGTGGGGCATGGCTACGGTAACCACGGTGGGCTACGGAGACGTCGTCCCTGTCTCGACCATGGGGCGAGTCTTGGGTGTGATCATCATGCTACTTGGTGTCGGGACCTTTGCCTTGCCCGCGGGGGTGCTGGCCTCGGCCTTCTCTGAAGAACGCAAGCGCCGCGATTTCATGTTGACCTGGGATCTGGTGGCCCAAGTCCCCTTGTTCAGCGCCCTGCATGCCACGGAGATTGCCGAGATAACGCAGCTGTTGAGGCCAGTCGAGGTGATGGCCAACGAGGTGATATTCCACAAGGACGACGTCGCCGACAGTATGTATTTCATCGTATCCGGCGAGCTCGAAGTCGAGTTGCCACAGCATCCTCGCCGGCTCCAGGCGAGTGAGTATTTTGGCGAGCTGGGTCTGCTCTACCATCGCCCGCGCACCGCAACCGTGATCGCAATGAGCCGTGCCGAGCTACTCGAGTTGGACGCAAAAGACCTGCACCGACTCTTCGAACGCAAGCCGAAACTGCATGACCAGATTATGCAAGAGGCCGAACGTCGCCTTGCCAACGACCGGGCGAACGACAGAACCGGTACAACCGAATGACTGAAAAGGCCTTGCTACAGATAGGCAGATGCCCGCCTAACCACATTCAGTAGTCGCTTTGCGCCATTTCCTTCTCATACATTGCAGCCGAATCCAGCCCACCCTGTTCGAGCAACAAAGCACGCTGCAACCGCAGCTCAGTATTGTCCGGAGCCGCGTCAATCAAGCGCGTCACCCAATCCAGGGCGTCGTACCAGTAGCCCTGTTGGGCGGCCAGGTAGGGTCGTTCGCGCGGCGCCACCCGTTGCAACTCGGGCGCTGATTCATCCAGCAATATGTTCCCGCCAGACACCAGAGGCGGCAGACGTTCGTGCGGAAAGGGTTGTAGCACCACCGCCCACTCATAGCGCCGGCCAGCCTCCAGACTCACCCCGTGCAGCTCGAGATCCAAGTATTGGATTCCACCATCGGGTTGCGGTGGTAACTGAATCTCTATCAAGGGCGGCGTCACGCCGGCCTCGGCCAAGCGGAAGCGCAGCTTGTTGCGAAAGCCCGGGTTAATGTACCAATACAGGCGCGGATGTGCCTGGCTGGTGAGCGCCAGGTGATCCGGCGCCAGGACGCTCAATTGGTTGATGCTGCGCGTGCCACCACCAACGCGCTGTGCCGGGGCCCCGCGGTTGGGTGGCTGATAGCTGAATGCCGGCGGTGCTTCTGCTTCCCGCTCGGTGCCAGCTCGGCTCGCCTTGTCACAAGCCGCATATACGGGTCCAGCAGTGACTAGCAGGGCCGCTATCAAGCATTTGTCCAGACTACGCATCCGCATGTTCGTGCTCCTTGGGCTTTGACCCGATTATGGCAAAGACCTGGGTCTTTTCGGTGATGCCCTTGAGGTCGAACAGCCCCAGATCATGGGATTCAAAGGCGTCAGCAACCAACTCCGCGGTGGCTGCGCTGACTAAGATGCGGCAGTTGCTGCGCTCGTCGTCAGGGTTCGGGCTAGGGCAGTCGCGCAGGCCCTCCAGACGCGCGGCAAGATTCACATTGCGGCCAACCGTGGTGTACTTCATCCGCGCCCGGCTGCCGACGGTGCCAACGACCACCAACCCAGTGTGAATCCCCACTCGCATCGCAACGCTGCTGCGTCCCTTGGACGCCCACTCACGATTGAGTCGGGTCAGGACATCACCCAGTGCCAATGCGCATTCGATCGAGCGCCGCGCTTGGCCAGCGATCTCACCCGGCTCAGAAAAGGGCACGCCAAAATTGGCCTTGATGCCGTCACCGGCATAGTCATCGAGTACACCGCCATGTTCCATAATGACATCGGTCAAGGCGGCCATGTAGCTGTTCAACCAACGCATGAACGGCTCTGGCTCGAGCTGTTCAGAGACCTGTGTGAAGCCCTGTAAGTCAGTGAACAAGGTCGTCACCGTGAGGGTGCGTGGTAGTACGCGGCCGTCGCGCAGGACCTCTTCGCGGCGCCGCCAGATCGCACCGGCCACCTCGGGCGAGACATGGCGCGAAAACAGGCTCATCAATGCTTGCTGTTCGCGCCGCCGCTGCGCCGCCAACAATACGCTACTTAGCGTAACCGCGAGCACCCAGCCGATCAGATTCGGGACGACCGGGATCCACCAACCCAACTGGTAGGCACCCACGGCGATGGCCACCGCGAGCACGGTCCCGCTCAGCGCAATGATCGCAAAGCGCCACAGGGGACCAGCGAACCAACCAGCCAGGAACCCCAGCCCGACCCAAGTCGACAACCAGGCCAACTCAATCGAGTCGCTCCAGGTCTGCAATGGGCGGCGGCCGAGCAATGCGACATCGATCAGCTGCTGAGTGGCGTGTGCGTGCACTAGAGAACCGGCGAGGGTACCAGCGCGTTGATCGAGGATCGCGAACGGTGTCGTGAAATGGTCCTTCACACTGTCGGCCGAGACGCCGATGATCACCAATTTACCTCGGATTGCCTCTGCGGCGATCCGCCCGGCGCGGAGGTCGTGCAAGTTGTAGGCGGGGAAGGCCGGCAGCGGATCACGGTAACGCAGCAGGGTCTGATAGCCGCCAGCATCGGCATCGACATAGCCGCCCTCGTTACCCTCTAGCGGTACCAACGTCACTTCACCGAGCCGCATGTGGCTAGGCTCCTCAGGATCGGCCACCGGGCGAACCCCCGCGTCCTTGAGGTAAGCCAGGGCGAGCTGCAGCGAGAAGGCATAACCTGTGCGGTCACCTTGCGATAGAAACAGTAGGCCGCGGCGCACTACCCCACCGGAATCGCTGACCAGATCCGAGAACCCGACCCGCCCGGAATCGAGCAGGGCCGGCGGCGGCGGAACCCCCGGGCTGCCAGGATCAGGAAACTTTTCGATGCCGAAGATCCGCGGATCACCGTCCAACAGGGTCCTCAGGCGTTCGCCACCGGGGGGGACTGCCAGGTCGCGATAGATGTCGACGCCGACCGCCTTGGGCCCCAGGGCGAGGACTGCGCGCAGGATATCGTGCAATTGTTGGTCGTTGAGCGGCCAATTGCCCAGCCCCTGGATGTCCGACTCGCTGATCAACAACAGGGTCACCGCCGAGGGCGCGCTGAATCCCGACCCAACCCCGGCGACAAGCAAATCGTAGGCGGCCAGCTCGAGAAACTGCAGCTGGCCTTGTTGCCTGGCTGCACCGAGCAACACCGCAAGCAGTACCACTGCCAGCAGGGCCAGCCACAGCGGCGAACGCTGCCGCATCGAGCGCCGCGCCGCCTACCAGCGCGCGGGAAGTTTCTTGTTCAAGACGATCCGCTTGTCCTCGAGATGGATGTAGTCACCCGCCTTGAGTTCCTTGAAGATCCGACTGACCATCTCGCGCGAGGCACCGATCATCTGTGCCAGCTCTTGTTGGGTGAGGGCTTGGGTGATCAAACGGCCGTCTTCCTCGCGTGCAATGTCTTTCAGGGTCGCCGCCAGGCGTCCATAAACATCGTTGAGTGCCAGTGCGCTGACGCGCTCCGTCAGGTTGCTGACCTGGTCCACCAGAGCACCGATGATATCCAAGGCGATCTCCGGGTGGTCGGCCAGACATTTACGGAAATCGGGTTTGGAGATGATCAAGAACTGAGAATCTTCCAGCGTCATTACCGAGGCAGTCCGTGTGGTATCGCGTAACAGGGCCAACTCCCCGAAGTGAGAACCCGGCTCATCGCATACGTTCAACACAACTTCTTTACCTTCTTCGTCGGCGACATAGACGCGTACCTTCCCGGATACCAGTACATAGAGCGCGGCCGATTCATCGCCCTTCTCCATGATCACGGTGTTCTTGCGATAGCGCTTGGTCTTGGTGTGGCGCTCCAACGTTGCCACATCATCGGGTGACAGAGAGGAAAACAAGGCGACTTTATCGAGCATGATCAGGTCCTTGGAGGCGGCAATTGAATGACACAAGCCCATTCTAGGGAACTAAGCCGGCGGCGTGTGAAAAAGTCACTCCCGCAGGGTGTCCTGCTTGGATCAGCTTCGAGCGGAGTCTCCATATCATGCTCTTCAACAGGACGGCATGAGCCGACCTGGTAAACCAAACACCAAAGCTCAGGAGAATGATCATGATGAAGAAAACTACCTTGTCCGCCACCTTCGCTGCCCTGTTCGCGGTAGCTGGCTATACCCACGCCGACTCCACCGTGATCGGCAGTGTCGAGACCGACGCCCGCGTTTACAGTGCCACCCAGAACCAGAGCGGCCTGCTCAACAAGCAAGACGCTTCTTTCGGTTCGGTCAACGACTCCGAAGTCATTGGCGCCGTCAAGACCGATGTCGATGTGTTCCGCGCCACCCAACGTCAGTCGGGATTGCTCAACCGCCAGGAGCTCAACGTTGGCTCGGTACGCGATTCGCGCGTGATCGGCGCGGTCGATACCAAAGTGCGTGTTGACTCGGTGGCCCAGAGCCAGAGCGGCCTGCTCAACAGCCAGAAGGCGAACATCGGATCGGTCAACGACTCGAATGTCATCGGGAAGGTCACGACCAAGGTTTATGCGCGTAACATTCGCCAGAACCAGTCCGGCCTGTTGAACCGTCAGAAGATGAGCATCGGCTCCGTCGACTGATCACCACCAGGGCGGCCGGATACGTCTCCGGCCGTCTCTTCGTTCTTTTTCAAACATCTAATAACCTGGAGATACCTGTTGTGAAAAAGTACCTACTGATTTTGATGCTGCTACCTGCCTGCGGCCTCACCGACTACCTGGAGTACGAGGAGGGCAATGACCATGAGTACGTCGGCCCAACGGTCGAGGAAATCGAGCTGCTGGGCGTGAGCGAGACCTCACCATCGGGTTCGGCGCAACCACTCTCGGCACGGGTCCGTAACAATGCCGATGCTTATCTCGATCGACTGGCGATCCAGTGCACCGTCACGGATCAACGCGGCTTCCGGGTGTTCAAGGACATCGTTTTCCGCTCCGGGCCACTGTTCAGCATCCGTATCGCCTGGCCGCCAATCAGCACGCCAGAACTGGGAATACCGCCGGGTGCAGTCACCGAAGTCGGTCTATACACCAAAGACAACCGCTGGACCCGTGGTCATGGCGACTACCGCTACGACTGTCGCGTCCATGGTGTGAGTGGCCGCGAATAATGGGCGTCCCTCCAGATGCATTTTTTGAGCACCCGCGGACGGCGATGGAACGGGGTGCGATGCACCCCCTGCCTCGGGACGAGACGCCCAACGGGTTAAAGGCGGCACAGAATCGGCCGATCCGGTAGGCTGGGGAGAAGCACATTCAGGACGTCGCGCTATCGGGGGGAGAGCATGACTCAGGCGGATAGTGTAAAGATCGACCATACCTTGCTCGAGGGCCTACCCTTTGGGCTGCTGCTGATCAGCCCAGACGATCGGATGGTCTGGGCCAATAACAAGGCCACTGAGTTGATTGGGGTGCCGCCAGCAGAATTGATTGGCCGCCCGGCGAGCGAGATTTCACTCGCCGGGCAACCTCTCCCTGACACCGAACATCGGCTGTTGTACGACGATGACTCGGGCCATTGGCTGCGTTGTGATGTATTCGCCGATGGCGGTGACAGACGCTTGCTGGTCCTTACCGACGTCAGCGCACAGGAAAAGTTGGCCGAAGAGAATGCCCGGCTACAACAGCAGGTGCATGACCTGCAGCTCACCGACGAGTTGACTGGGCTGCCGAACAAACGAGCAATCAGTCAGGCGCTGGACTTGCATATTTCACGCAGCCGCCGCTATGAGAATCCGCTCAGTATTGTCCTCGTACATGTCGATATGCACCCGATCGCCGACGTGCAGCCACTATCGGTCAACCCTGTCGTGCTCAGCGTGTCGCGCTTTCTGCGCGACCGCCTGCGATGGGTGGATCAGATTGCGCGATGGGACGAGCAGGTCTTCCTGTTGGTGCTGCCCGAAACCGACGAAACGGATGCGAGTGGATTACTGAAGAAGGTCGACAACGAACAAGAACACCTCAGCTTACCTGCCTCGTTCGGTGCACTACGTCCTCGGCTCACATTCGGCATGGCCTGCTGGGGCAAAGGCGACGATATTCGCACGCTGCTAGGAAAAGCGCTGCAAGATCTGCGGGAGACCAGCGGCACCTGACGGGCCGATGGCCCAGGTGATGGAACAGCTAGCGATCGACCAAGCCAGGGTTCTTAGTCGCAAACAAATCAAGCGCATCGTCGCCCGCTTTCTCACTCTACGCGACCAGCGGCTATCCCGTATCTTGGCGACCCTGACCCACGAACAACGTGGCTTCTTCGACCTACTGCCGCTGCTATGGCACATTAATCACCCGATGATGCCTGGCTTCGTGTCGTCCGACACCCCGGCGGGCGTAGCCGCCTATCGTCCCAATCGCGACCAGCTGTTGCTCGCACGTCGCTATGTACGAGGCTTCAAAGACGAGCGGCAAATCCATGCCAAGCGCCCGATACGCGGTATCTATCTCATGGGTAGCATGGGCAGCCTGGGCCAGACCGCCGGCAGCGACCTGGACTTTTGGCTATGCTACAGTGGAGACCTCGACCAGGCCGAGCGCGACGCACTGCGTAGCAAGGCCGATCACCTCGAGGAACATGCAGCCAGTTTTGGCCTGCATGCACACTTCTTTCTCATGCACGACCAATCGTTCCGCGACGGCGTGGTCGAACAGCTCTCTAAAGAAAGCAGCGGCCACACGCAACATACGCTCCTTCTCGAGGAGTTTTATCGTACCGGCCTCTTGATTGCGGGCAACCCACTGTTGTGGTGGGCGGTACCTCCCGAGCACGAAGGTGACTACGCGCACTACAGTCAGCACCTTGTCGAGAAGCGTTTTATCCAACCCGGCAAGTGGCTGGATTTCGGCGGACTCAACCGTCTCCCCGCGGAAGAGTTTTTCGGCGTCGCACATTGGCAGCTATTCAAAGGCATCGATGCACCTTACAAATCGCTACTAAAACTCATGCTGCTCGAGGCCTATGCCGCCGAGTATCCTGCTATCGACTGGCTTTGCCTGGAGACCAAGCGGGCGGTCTACAGTGACGACGAGATTGACGCCGATCAACTGGACCCTTACCTGCTGATTCTAAGGCGCATTACCCGATACTTGAGCGAACGCAACGAGAGCGACCGCCTGCAACTCGCCCGGCGCGCATTCTACTTCAAGGTAGGGCAGACCCTGACCAGGCCCCATCCATGCACGGACTGGCGGTATCGGCAGATGCTCAAGCAGTGCACCGGCTGGGGCTGGCGCAGCGCCGAGATCACTCAGCTCGATACCCGCTCGGAGTGGAAGCTCGACCGGGTGGTCGATGAGCGTAATGCCCTAGTATCCGAACTCTCCCGCAGCTATCGCCTGTTGATTGAATTCGCCCGTGAGCAAGATGCTGTGGCCAACCTAAATACCCGCGAGCTGGCGCTATTGGGCCGTAAACTCTATGCCGCACTCGACAAGCGACCGGGTAAGATCGATCGTGTCAATCCTGGCATTTCACGTGACCTTTCCGAGCGCACGCTGTGGTTACGCCGCAGCGGCGACACACCGGCGCGCTGGCAGCTGTATCGGAGCTCTCCTACCGAGCGATGGAGCAAACCGACCAAGGCCAGCATCTCCCTGGTAGAAATTCTGGCCTGGTTGCATATCAATGGTATCTGCGAACGCGGCACGCGCATTCACCATCTACCCAAGCCGCCTGGCTATGGCGAACCCGAGCAGGACAAGATCCTAAAGACCTTGCGCAAACGCCTGTCGCGCCGCCCGTCGGCCGACCCGACACTCGATGCCTACACCGAGGATATCCGGGGACGGGCCTCGCTGTGGTTCATCAACGTCGCCCATGACCCGCTCGCCAGCCTCGCCGATGCCGGTTATCAGCTGATCAGCGAACGGGTTGATGCCCTCAGCTTTGGTGCCGCACACACCTGCCTGGTCGCCAACATCGAGCACCTATACACGACGAGCTGGGGCGAGATTCGGGTCGAACGCCATCCGGGCGGGGGCAATGACTTGCTGTGTTGCCTATGCAATTACCTCGACCTGTTTACTCCGCACACACTTCCGCCAGAACCCATCGGAGCCTACAGTTTTTCTTCAACGCGCGGTGGTGCGATCGCCGCCCGCGTCGCTCGTCTGGTCTATGCAGTCGCCGAGACCTTTCACCGGCACCGCGGCCAAGTGCGCTTTATTTTGCGCATCGCCGATCGCTTCTTTCAGATTTACCGGCAGGAAGACCACTACACTTGGGTGTCAATCGGTGAGCTCGCAGAGCTTGGTGAGTACCTAGCTAATTCCGATGGCCAGTTTTTGACGACCCGTATCGACCGTCACAGCATGCAGGATTCGCCACTTCCGTTGCTAATGACGCACAACGAGCCAGGTGTGGTCCAGGTCTTTTATCAGGCAGTTGAACGCGGCATCCAGCTCTATCTGTTCGACCAGTGTGGGGCGCTGTTCCAGCAATGGATAGCCGGTGCCGACGAGCATCATCTCATGGTCCATCAAAGACGCTTTCTGGATGACTTGTCCGGCCGACAGCTGCTCACGAGCATCGATACCGAACCCGACCCCCAGCCGCGCTTCTGCCGTATCGTGCGTCACTCATCCAGTGAGTGGCACATCACCGCCGTCGATGTGCCGTACAGTCGCCTGCTCGACCACACTGAACTGGTGTTATCCGTTGGCCCCAGTGGCAACCTGCAGGAAGGATTTTGCTTGCAACTTGGCCGCCACGAGTTTGATTCGCTAATGCTAGGCGATGAGCTGTACCCTGAGGTAGCACGACATCTCAAGCAATTGCGACGCGCCGGAGGCAGTTACCCGGCCTATCTGACCGGCGTTGCGGGGATGGAAGGCAGCGGCCGCGCGCAGTGCAGCCTGATCGATCTCTTGCAGCTCAAGCAGCGTGTCGAGCAGGGCCTGGCGGAAGCCATGCACGACGCACCGGTCAATGCACCGTGATGCCTTTCCGAACCACGGTTTATACTGGAGCATCCTGATCTCCTCGGAGCCTCCAGCATGACCCGGCAGCTTGTCATTTTGTGCGCGACAGCCGCTCTTTGGCTGGTCGGTGGTTGTGGCAACAAGGGGCCACTCTACTTGCCAAGAACCGATGCTGGCGCGCCGCCGGCGGCGGTCACCGAGCATGAGGACGACACCGACCCCCTCACACGGCCCGAGTAAGGCTGTGGATCACTTCAGTTACCGAGACGGTGAGCTGTATGCCGAGGACGTCGCCCTAAGCACGATTGCCGCGCACCACGGCACCCCTTGTTATGTGTACTCGCGGGCCACACTCGAGCGCCATTGGCATGCCTTCGATGACGCACTGGGGACACACCCGCACCTGGTCTGCTTCGCGGTTAAAGCCAATTCCAACCTCGGCGTACTCAATATACTGGCCCGCTTGGGTGCTGGCTTCGATATCGTCTCGGTTGGTGAACTCGAGCGGGTCCTGGCAGCCGGTGGCGATCCGGCTCGGGTGCTGTTCTCTGGGGTAGGCAAGCAGACCCACGAGATGCGCCGTGCCATCGAGGTCGGCATCCGCTGTTTCAATGTCGAGTCCGCGACCGAGCTTGCGCGGCTTGCCCAAGTCGCCGGCGAGTTGGGCAAATGCGCACCGGTCGCGCTGCGCGTCAACCCGGACGTCGATGCCCATACCCACCCTTACATCTCGACCGGGTTGCGCGAGAACAAGTTCGGCATCGCCATCGAGCAAGCACCTGCCCTATACCGGCAAGCACGAGCGCTGCCTAACATTCGGATCAGTGGTGTGGACTGTCATATCGGTTCGCAGCTGACCGAGCTAGCGCCCTTTCTCGATGCCCTGGATAGGATCTTGGCACTGGTCGAGCAATTGGCAGACGACGGCATCACAATCGACCACCTCGATCTGGGTGGCGGGCTGGGTGTGCGCTACCGTGACGAGAGCCCTCCGACGCCAGCCGCCTATGCCGACGCCCTGCTCGGACGCCTCGGCGCACGGCCATTCGAGGTCTTTCTCGAACCGGGTCGCGCCATCGCAGCCAATGCCGGTGTCTTGCTCACGCAAGTCGACAGCCTCAAGCACACCACAGCCAAAGATTTCGCGGTGATCGACGCCGCCATGAACGACTTGCTCAGACCGTCGCTCTACCAGGCCTGGCAGGAAATCATCACGGTCGACCAGCGCCCGCTGGGCGAGGCTCGCACCTACGATCTGGTTGGGCCGATCTGCGAAACTGGCGATTTTCTCGGCAAGCAACGCTGCCTCACGCTGCGCGAAGGCAGCCTGCTCGCCGTGCGATCTTGCGGTGCCTATGGATTCACGATGGCGTCCAACTATAACAGTCGACCGCGGCCGCCCGAGGTAATGGTCGATGGCGACAAGTTCCACTTGGTGCGGCGTCGCGAGACCGTGCCAGAACTCTACGCGGGCGAGTCCATCTTGCCGATGTGAGGCCGACATGCAGCGTGTTCCCGAACCCGAGGAGTTGATGGACGACCCAATGCAGGCACAAGCCTATGCCGAGGCCGACTTCGACGGACCCAACCACCTGTTCATCGACCTATTGGAGTGCCAGGCGCGCAAGCGGCGCTTGCAGGGCTGCCTGCTGGACCTGGGTTGCGGGCCGGCCGACATCTCGATTGCCTTGGCGATGCGTCATTCCGAGCTCCAGATAGATGCGCTCGACGGCGCCCAGGCGATGCTTGATCTGGCACGCGGTAGGATCAGCGCCCAGCCACGGTGCGCCGAGCGGATTCGTCTAGTGTGCGACCATCTACCCAGCGTGGGTCTGGCAAGGCATGGCTACGACTGGGTCGTGTCCAATAGCCTACTGCATCACCTGCCCGACCCGGCGGTCTTGTGGCAAACGCTACGCCAATGTGCACGCCCGGGCGCGACCGTCCTGATCATGGACCTGGCGCGACCGCACTCACAGGCGGCACTGGATGGGCTGGTCGAGACTCACGCGTCAAATGCACCCGAAGTGTTGCGGCGCGACTTCCGCAACTCCCTTCACGCCGCCTATCGGATCGATGAGGTCGCGGACCAACTAAACAGTGCCGATCTAACCATGCTGCACGTCGCCATGGTGAGCGACCGCCATCTTGCGGTTCAAGGTCAGTTGGCTTGAACTCATTCCAGGACCCATTAATATGCTGCCGACATGGAAATAGCGTTCGCTAAGATGCACGGACTGGGCAATGACTTCGTCGTGATCGATGCGCTCAGCCAACCCGTCACCCTCGATGACTCGCAACTGCGGGCGATAGCCAACCGCCGCCTCGGCATAGGCTGCGACCAAATCCTGCTGGTCGAGGCCGCGAGGCATCCCAACACGGATTTCTACTATCGGATCTTCAACGCCGACGGTAGCGAGGTCGAGCAGTGCGGTAACGGCGCTCGCTGCTTTGCGCGTTTCGTACACGAGCGTGGGCTAAGCAGCAATGACGAGATCGCCGTCGGCACCGCCAATGGTGATATCCGCTTGTTTTTAGAACCCCGTGGCCAAGTACGAGTCAACATGGGCCAACCGCGCTTGGCTCCCGCTGAGATACCCTTCGATGCAGCGACCCAAGCCTTGAGCTATCCGCTCGCGGTAGATGGCCAGACAGTCTCGATCGGGGCCGTGTCGATGGGCAACCCACATGCCATATTGCTCATTGACGAGGTCGCCCGAGCACCGGTAGCTCGACTCGGCCCGGCGATCGAATACCATCCCCGCTTCCCACAGCGGACCAACGTCGGCTTTATGACGGTGCGCGATCGTGGGCACATCGATCTCAGGGTGTTCGAGCGCGGTGCTGGCGAGACTCTGGCCTGTGGAAGTGGGGCCTGCGCGGCGGTCGTCTACGGCCGCCTGCACGACCGGTTGGATGAACGAGTCGAGGTCCATCTGCCAGGTGGGGAGCTTGTGATAAGCTGGCAAGGAATTGGAGAGCCAGTATGGATGACCGGGCCCGCGGTCAAGGTATTCGATGGCCGCATCGATACCCAGTGTCTAGTCCTCGAACAGCCTTCCTTGGTTTGACGCCAAATGAAAACGACGAGGGGTAGTAACTGATGACACCGCAGCACGACGAAATGAGCCCGACGGCCGACGACCGCGAGGAGCAGATCGCCGAGTACCTCATCGCCCATCCCGATTTTTTTGAACGCCAGCCGGCTGCCTTGGCGGCAATTGACATCCCGCATCGCACCGGTGACGCGGTGTCGCTACTCGAACGCCAGATATCGACCTTGCGCGAACAAGCGGCCAACTATCGCGGGCAACTCGAAGAATTAGTGGGCGTGGCCCGTGACAACGATACCCTGGCCCGACGCCTCCATCGCCTCACCCTCGCCTTGATCGAAACCCATTCTTTCGATGAGGTGCTCAATACCTTGCAGGATGAGCTGCGCGAACAGTTTCGCGCCGATGCGGTGGAGATGAAGCTCTTTGCCTCGGACCAACTCGAGGCGCACGCCCATGAGCCAGGTCCAGCATTGTTTCGTGATTTTCTCAAACGTGCGCGCCCTAACTGTGGCCAGCTCGACAAAGACAAACTCGAGTACCTGTTCGGGTCCCAGGCCGGCGAGACTGGCTCGGCGGCCTTGATTCCGCTCACTGCGCCACCGCTAGCCGGGGTATTGGCAATCGGTAGTCGTGATCCAGAGCGCTTCCATCAGAGCAAGAGCGTTGACTTTCTACAACGGTTGGCCGAGGTGGTCAGCGCCAAGCTGCAATCGGCGTCCAGCCCCGGAGTCTGAGGCGACGCGCAATGGCCTCGCGTGACGCCCGCCATCAGAACACTTCCACCGATCCAAACCTAAGTAGTTTTCTCCAGCACCTGGCCTACGAACGCCGTCTGTCGCCGCACACGCTTGCCGGATACCGGCACGACCTCGGTGAGTTCTGGGACTGGCTCCAATCTAATAACATCGACGATTGCTCGCGGGTCGATACGCTGCATGTACGCAGCTATGTCGCCACCCGTCATCGCCAAGGTCTCGCACCCAAGAGCCTACAGCGGCATCTATCGGCGATCCGGGGCCTTTACCGTTTTCTTATGCGCGAAGGCCGGGTCGGCGCCAATCCGGCTGACGGGGTGCGCGCACCCAAGGTCGAGCGCCGGCTGCCGCACACCCTCAACGTCGACCAGCTTGCACGCCTGCTGGAACTACCGGGCCAGGGCATCTTGGATATTCGCGACCGTGCGATCATGGAGTTGTTCTATTCGTCCGGGCTGCGCCTGGCCGAACTGCATGGCCTCGACCTTGACCACCTGGCCACAAGCGACCAATTGCTGCAGATCACTGGCAAGGGCAAAAAGACGCGCCGCGTGCCCGTCGGACGCATGGCCAGGTCGGCACTCGAACGCTGGCTGACCATTCGCCCAGAAATCGCCGGGGCGGGCGAGCCGGCGCTGTTCGTCAGCCGGCGCGGCACGCGGCTGAGCGGCCGCGCCATCGAAGCGCGCCTGCGCCTTAGAGCAATTCAGCAGGGGATGCCAAGCCACGTGCATCCGCATATGCTGCGGCACTCCTTTGCCAGCCACTTGCTCGAGTCATCAGGTGACCTGCGCGCCGTCCAAGAGCTGCTCGGACATGCCGATATCGCGACTACCCAGGTCTATACACATCTCGACTTCCAGCACCTTGCCCAGGTCTACGACCAAGCACACCCGCGCGCGCGCCGCAAAACCTGAGCCAAGGGCACGCGCCGCCATGCCCAAACCCGCCTGGCGCCGCGATATCAGCGACCACGCACAGAATTATCCGCTTGGCCCACTAGGCGCATCCGTTACAATCAGGCCTTCGGTTACCACTCAGGTCCAGTAGTGGAAGAGATACGAGGTACTACCATCCTCTCGGTACGCCGCGGCGGCAGGGTCGTGGTCGGTGGCGACGGCCAGGTATCGATGGGCAACACCGTCATGAAGGGCAATGCGCGCAAGGTGCGTCGCCTGTACAAGGGCCAGGTACTGGCCGGTTTTGCCGGTGCAACGGCCGATGCCTTCACGCTGTTCGAGCGGTTCGAGGGGAAGCTCGAGAAACATTCGGGTCACCTGACCCGTGCTGCGGTCGAGCTGGCCAAGGACTGGCGCACCGACCGTATGCTGCGCCGTTTGGAAGCGCTGTTGGTGGTCGCCGACAAGGAGGCCTCGCTGATCCTGACCGGGACCGGGGATGTGGTGGAGCCAGAAGATAGCCTAATGGCGATCGGCTCCGGGGGCTCATTTGCCCAAGCCGCCGCCCGCGCGATGTTGGACACCACCGAGTTGCCGGCGCGCGAGATCGTGGAGCGCGGCCTGGCCATCGCGGCCGATATCTGTGTCTATACCAACCACAACCTCGTCATCGAAGAGCTCGACTGCGATGCCTGAATTCACACCCGAAGAGATCGTTCGCGAACTGGACAAACACATCATTGGCCAGCAGGAGGCCAAGCGCTCGGTTGCCATTGCGCTGCGCAACCGCTGGCGACGCACCCAGGTCGACGAGGCCCTGCGTAACGAGATCACGCCCAAGAACATCCTGATGATCGGCCCGACAGGTGTTGGCAAGACCGAGATAGCACGCCGCTTGGCGAAGCTGGCGAACGCGCCCTTCATTAAGGTCGAGGCGACTAAATTCACCGAGGTCGGTTATGTCGGGCGCGAGGTAGATTCGATAGTCCGCGATCTGGCCGACGCCGCGGTCAAAATGGTTCGTGTTCAAGAGGTCGCCAAGGTCCAAGATGTGGCCGCACTCGCCGCTGAGGAGCGGGTCCTGGATGTCCTGCTGCCTCCGGCACGCAGCACCAACTCCTGGGAAGACGAAACCGTGCCGGTGCGTAGCGAGAACAACGGCACGCGCGACAAATTCCGCGACAAGCTGCGCAACGGCGAGCTCGACGACAAGGAGATCGAGATCGAAACCAGCGGCGGTGCACTCGGGGTGGAGATCATGGCGCCGCCCGGCATGGAGGAGATGACCAGCCAACTCCAGGGACTGTTTCAGAACCTCGGCAACCAGCGGCCCAAAAAGCGCAAGCTACGCATCAAGGATGCCCTGATTCAGCTACGCGACGAGGAAGCCGCAAAGCGCGTCAATGAAGAGGAACTCAAGCTGCGCGCGGTGGAAATGGTCGAGCAGCACGGGATCGTGTTTCTCGACGAACTGGACAAGGTAACAAGCCGCAGCGAGCACCAGGGAGGGGCCGATGTATCGCGTGAGGGTGTACAGCGCGATCTGCTGCCACTCGTCGAAGGGTGCACGGTATCGACTAAGCACGGTATGGTACGCACCGATCACATACTCTTCATCGCCTCCGGCGCCTTCCATTTGAGCAAGCCGTCTGATCTGATCCCGGAGCTGCAGGGGCGGTTACCGATACGGGTCGAACTGGCGGCCCTCTCTACGCAAGATTTCGTCCGTATCCTGACCGAGCCGGACGCCTCCCTGACCGAGCAGTACCAGGCACTGATGCAGACCGAGGGCGTCGAGCTGGAATTTACTCAAGATGGCATTCAACGTATCGCTGAGATCGCCTGGCAGGTCAACGAAAAGACCGAAAATATCGGCGCTCGCCGCCTGCATACGGTGATGGAGCGCTTGCTCGAAGAGGTTTCATTCATGGCACCCACTTATGCGGGCCGAAAGATCACCGTAGACACCGAATACGTCAATCGCAGCCTATCTGAGCTGGCCGAAGACGAAGACCTCACCCGCTACATTCTATAGGGCCTAACAGCCGACGCCGACACGGCGCTCAGGAGGTTTGCGCATCAAGCCAGCGGGCTCTTGCGCAAGCCGACCATCTCACCCAGGCGGTCGACACCAACTACCATCATCCAGAATACGTGGACAAAGGCCATCACACCCAGCCCTAAACCCAGGGTGACAAGGGGCGCTACCAGCAGCGCAGTCACCCAGTGCAGATCGAACAGCAGACCAGTTCCAATGGTGGTCAAGACCAACAGGACCAGGAGCTCGATCCGCGACTGACCCCAGGGAGTTTCGGCAAGTGTTTTAGGTTGTTGCATGGAATTGGCCTCATGTCCGACGGTGATGTGGACTGTAGCGCCCGCACCCTTGGGATTTGATGGAACTGGGTCGCACTTTCATGTCGCAGCACCAGTGCAAGCCAGTATGATGTGGCGTGGCGCACAGTGATCGAGGAGCCAACTTCCGCGGTATCCGCTGAATCGCACCGGATGCAGGCCAAGTTTTGCGCGGCAGCGCAGGGCCGAAAGATCCACCAAGAAGACCCGCTTTAGCGAGTCGGCCTCGGCTCTAGTGGGCCAAGCGGATAATTCTGTAACGCTCAGCCACGGCACAAGCATTGTGGGCAAGGCGCCGTCCACGGGGAATGGCAGGCCCTTTCCAAGGACGGCAACACCGCCCACGATGCTTGTGCCGCGGCCCTTTGGGCGCCACTCTGCGAGCGCAACTCGGTGTTGCGTTTTTTGCCAAGGGCGCGCCATTGCCTGCGAAACACGCCTTGATTCGCGCTCGCACAGTGGCTCTGAGCGTTACAGAATTATCCGCTTGGCC
>JANQRK010000033.1 GCA_028284585.1 Chromatiales bacterium | reverse complement strand
GCCCCGTCTTAGGATCTCGGCGTAGCAGCTGATCATATCGCCGACCGCGACCGGGGCGAGAAAGCGGAACTCCTTGACCGCGACGGTAGCCACCCGGCCCGCGGCCTCACGGGTAGCCAGGATGCTGCCGGCCATATCGACCTGCGACATCAACCAGCCACCGAATATATGGCCATAGGCATTGGTATCCGCTGGCATCGCGACCACCCGATAGGTGAGCTCGCGCTGGTCGTGGTGGTCAGTGTCCTGCATATAGCGCCTCGGTCAGATCCTGATAGCGCTCGATGATCTCACGTCGGCGCAGCTTTAGGGTAGGTGTCGCCAGCCCGTTGTCCGGTGTCCAGGGTTCGTTGATCACCGCCAACTCGCGTACCTGCGCATAGCCGGGGAAGGCGGCCGTGCGCTCATGCACCCGTTGCATGAAAAGCGAACGCAGCTGCTCGTCCAAGTCGGCTGCTGGCTTCGACGAGTCGCCACCTAGCTTCTCGGTGACCCGCGCGAAGGCCTCGGGATTCGGCACCACCAAGGCGCTCAAATAGGGTCGGCCCTCGCCGATCACCAGCACCTGGTCGACCAGTTCGTCGAGCGCGATGGCATTTTCCATGTCCGATGGCGGTACCTTCTCGCCATTGGACATCACGATGATGTCCTTGAGTCGGCCGGTGATGGTGATATGCCCGCTGGGCGCAATCGATACTTTGTCGCCGGTATGCAGCCATCCATCGGCATCGATGACCTTTGCGGTGGCCTCCGGATTGTGCCAGTAGCCGAGCATCACGCTCGAACTGCGTGTGAGCAGCTCATCGTCCTTGCCCAATCGCACCTCGATGCCGGGCAACGGGAGGCCGACCGATGCCGGCTCATTGTCGTCCAATGGATTGGCGGCGATGATCGGTGATGTCTCGGTCAGGCCATAGCCTTGGGTCAGTGGGATGCCGAGGCCGATAAACAGACGCGCGATCTCGGGTGCCAGCGGTGCGCCGCCGCACACGGTAAAGCGCATGCGGCCCCCCAGCTTGGCGCGTACCTTGCGACCGACCAGAAAATCCAGCAGCGGCCGAATCAGAAACGACCGGCGCCGCTCGGCGCGGCCCTGAAGGTACAGAAAATGTGCCCAGCCGATGTCCACGGCAGAATGAAACAGACGTTGCTTGAGCCATGACTCGGTGGCCAGCTTGTCCATGATCTTGCCGTAGACGCGCTCGAAGATGCGCGGTACCGAGATCATCAGCGTCGGTTGCACCTCGGTTAGGTCTTCCGCGAGCTGTGGGATCGAGCGATTGAAGGCGATCGCCGTCCCGGTGGTCATCCCCAAGTAGTAGCCGACGGTGCGCTCCAAGGCGTGAGATAACGGCAGGAAGGACAGCATCAGATCGTGTTTGTAGACATCGAACACCTGCAAGGCCGCCTGGATGTTGGTGAGGATGTTGCGATGACTGAGCATTACCCCCTTCGGCCGGCCGGTGGTACCCGAGGTGTAGATGATGGTCGCCACATTGTCCGGTACGCCGGGATGGCAGCGATAGGGCAAGACCTGGCTGCCCAGCCAGTCGGCCAGCGATGCCAGGTTGTCGGTACCCCCGGTCACCTCCTCGAGGCACAGGATACGGCGCATCTGCGCGAGTTGGTCGTGTACCTCGGCCAGGCCTTCCCACTGCTCGGCGCTCTCCAGCATCAACATCGCCGCGCCGGAGTCGGCGAGTATCCAGGCGATGTTCTCGGGGCGGTCATTGGTGTAGACTGGTACGGTCACCAGGCCAAGGCCCTGGGCTGCCTGGTCGCAGACTACCCATTCCCAGCAGTTGCGACACATGATGGCGACCCGGTCACCGGGTTGCAGGCCGTCTTGGTCCATCGCCCACTGCCAGCGGGCAACCTCGTTGCGCGTCTCCTCCCACTGGTAGTTGTGCCAGGTGCCCTCGCGATGCTGCACATAGGCGAGCCCACCGGGGGTGCGCAGGCAGCGCTCGTTGAACAGGTCCGGCAGGGTCGGGGCCTCGTCGCCAGCTATGCCCCGGTGTTCGTGCGGCATTGTCATGCTCCCTATTGTTTCGGACCGGCTCCCTGTTAAGCAACAGCCCCCCAGCCTGAATCGGCGTGGAAGTGCTCGCCGAAGCGGCTTTCCAGTTCGTCCAAGCGCTGCTGCAGTTCGCGGCTGCCGCGGCTGTGCACATAGTGCATGGGGCCACCGCGGAAAGGAGCGAAGCCGGTTCCAAAGATTACACCGGCGTCCAGCAGATCCTGGTCCTCGACTACGCCTTCACGCAGACAGGCCACCGATTCGTTGATCAGACGCAACACCAGGCGGTCGCTGATGTCGTCATCGGCCAACGCCGAACCCGCAGTGTCCGTCGGTTTTACCACATGGCCGTCTTTCCAAGGGTAGAAGCCACGGCCGGACTTGCGTCCCAGGTCGCCGGCGTCGACCAATACTCGCAGCCGCTGCGGCACCGGATTGTCCAGCGCGGCGGACATCTTTTCGGCGACCGACAGACAGATGTCCAGGCCGACTGTGTCGGCCAGCTCGATCGGCCCCATCGGCATGCCGAAGCGGACCGCGGCGCGATCGATGACTGCTGCCGGGACACCCTCTTCCACCAGCTCCACGGCCTCGAGCAGGTAGGGCATCAATACCCGGTTGACCAAGAAGCCCGGGCTGCTGCGCACCTTCAGCGGCAGTTTGTCAATATGTCGCGCGAAGGCCGCGGCGCGCGCCACCATCGACGCCTCGCTGTGCTCGTCGTGGACGATCTCGACCAGCGGCATCTTCGCGACCGGATTGAAGAAGTGCAAGCCGACCAGGCGCCCGGGGCGCGCCAGCCCCTTGCTCAGCACCTCGAGCGGGATGCTCGAGGTGTTGGTCGCCAGTACGGCATCCGGGTGCATGCGTGGCTCGATTTGCGCATACAGCGCCTGCTTGGCCTCGATGTCTTCGAAGATCGCCTCGATCACCACATCGGCATTCGGCACCCCGCTGGCGCGATGATCGGGCATCAGACGATCGATCGCCGCTTGCACCGCATACGGGTCCTTGAGTTTCTTTCGGAACAGCCCATGGGCGCGTTGCAGCGCCCGGGTCAGGTCGCCCGGGGTGCGATCCTGCAATGTCACTCGCAGGCCACGCAGTGCGCACCAGGCCGCGATGTCACCGCCCATGACTCCGCCACCGATCACATGCACATGGCGTGGCGTGAAATCCGCCTTGTTGCCCTGCGACTTGAGTCGATCGCGCAGCATAAAGACCCGGATCAGGTTCTGCGCGGTGGCGTCGTTGATCAGGCGGCCGACATTGTGGGCCTCGCTGGCATACATCGCGGACTCGTCGCCGGCGGTGGCACGCCAATGCGCGAGCAGTTCGAAGGGTGCCGGGTAATGCTCGCGACGTACCTTCTTGGCAACCTGGGTCGCCAGCACGCGACTGACCAGCGGCCGCAGCGGGGCGAGCGCCGGCAGGCGCCGGTACCAGGCCGCACGGCGTGGCGGCCGGCGTTGCTCGATCAGATCGACCGCCGCGCTGCGCAATTGGCGGCGTGGTACCGCGAGGTCGACCAGGCCCATGCGGCGTGCACTGCGTCCGCTGACCGTGTGCCCGCCGAGCATCAATGGCAGTGCCGACAGATCGCCCAGCAGGCGCGTGCTGCGCACGGTGCCACCATAGCCCGGGAAGATACCCAGCTTGACCTCGGGGAAGCCGAGCCGGGTCGCTGAGTCGTTGCAGCACACCCGGTAATCACAGGCCAAGGCCAGTTCTAGACCGCCGCCGAGACAAAAGCCGTCGATCGCCGCCACGGTCGGAAAGGCCAGCGCCTCGAGGCGGTGGAAGATCTCGTGCACGCGCTGGATGTGTTGTTCGGCCGAGGCGGCACTGGGCACCTTGGCGAACGCCTTGACGTCGGCCCCGGCGATGAAGCCGTTGGCTTTGCCGGAGCGAATCACCAGGCCCTTGGGGTGCATCTGGGCGATCTGCACCAGTACCTGATCCAGGCCCTCGAGGACTTCGCCGCTGAGCACATTGGTGCTGCTGTCGGCCTTGTCGAACGTCAGCCAAGCGATCCCCCGGGTATCCTGCTCGAGTGCGAAATGCCGGTTCATAGTGAGTCTCCCTCATCACTGCGCTCCAGGAGCAGCGCACCACCTTGGCCGCCGCCGATACACAGACTGGCCATGCCGGTTCGCGCCGCGGTGCGTGCCATCACCTTCAGCGCATGCAGGGTGATCCGCGCCCCGCTGGCGCCGACCGGATGGCCCAGACTGATGCCGCCACCGTCGACATTGAGACGGGCCTGATCGATCGGCGCAAAGGCGTCTTGCAAGCCGAGTTCGCGTTGGCAGTACTCGGTCGACTGCCAGGCACTGCAACAGGCCAGGACCTGGGCGGCAAAGGCCTCGTTGATTTCCCAGACGTCGATTGCCTCGGTATCCAGCGCATGGCGCTGCATCAGGGGGGCCAACGCATGCACCGGGCCAAGCCCCATCTGCGCCGGGTCGAGCCCGGCCCACTGACTGTCGACAATGCGCCCCAGGACGGGTAGATCATGCCGCGCGACCGCCTCGGCCGAGGCCAGCACCAGGGTCGCGGCACCGTCGGTCACCTGGGCGCTGTTGCCGGCGGTGACCTGGCCAATCGGCCGGTCGAACACGGGGCGCAATTTCGCCAGGATCTCGGGCGAGGAATCCGGCCGCAGGCCGTCGTCGTGTTCGTAGACCGTACCGTCGCTGGCGTACAGCGGCTCGATCTCGTCCATGAACCCGGCGTCATAGGCGGCGGCGAGTCGCCGGTGGCTGCGTGCCGCATAGGTGTCCATTGCCGTGCGGTCGATCGCGAAGCGCTCGGCCAGCTCCTCGGCGGTCTGGCCCATCGACAGCCCGTTCACCGGGTCGGTCAGGCCGCGCAGCAGGGCGATGATCGGCTTGAAGTGGCGTGCGCGCAGTTGCATCAGGGCACGGCCGCGGGCACCTAGGCTGCGCGCTTGGCTCCAAGCGCCGAGCCAGGCGACCATCACCTGGTTCAGCATTACCGGGTGGTGACTCATCGACTCCACGCCGCCGGCGAGCACCAGCTCGCTGCGCCCGCCCGCGATATCCAGAGCGGCGCTCTCCAGCGCCTGCATCCCGGATGCGCAGTTGCGTTGCACCGTCCAGGCCGGTGTCTGTTCACTGCACCCCAGACGCAGCGCGACGACCCGGGCGATGTTCGCCTCGTCCGGCCCGGAGGAGACGCAGCCGAGCACGACCTGATCTAAGGCGTCCGGGTGGAGCTTCAGGCGCATCAGTAAGGCACGCCCGGCGGCCACCGCCAAGTCGGATGCAGGGAACGGCCCCGGTTTGCCGCGCGCCTTTAAAAACGGCGTGCGCGTCCCGTCGACGACATACACCGGGCGGCCGCGTAGACGGCCATGCCCTTGGTCCAAGCCAGTATGCTTCATTACCGCCTCCTTCTGCGCTTAGACAGCATAGATTGCCGGTTTGCTCGATTGCCGCTCTTCTAACAGATGCTGTTTGCCATACTGCGCGAACGCGTCGACCATGATCACCTCGCGGCGCAGCTCGGCCATGCGTGCCAAGTCTTGCGCATCGGCTTGGCCGATGATGCCTTGGGTGACTGCCTCGGCGATGCGTCCCTGGGGGGTCGGGCTTTGCAGCAGACCGGCGCGGCGCGCATCGCGCAGGGTGTTCTCGATCGGCTCGACCTTGGCCGACTGGGCAAAGGCGCGCTCGATCTGTCCCTGACGATAGCGCGGGTCTTCGCTGGTAAAGATACCGGCGGTCAGCCGGTCACGCGCACCACCGGGTCGCAGCAGGGTCTGCGCCGCCTCGGTGTCCACGCGGTCCTCGGGCTCGGTATAGGGTGCACCGCTGGGGAAGATCACCAGGCGCAACAACCAGGCGAGTGGCCGAAACGGTAGGTTACGGAACAACAGGCGCAGGCTCTCTTGCATATGGTACAGCGAGTTCTTGCAGGCCCAGTGCACCAGCGGTAGATCGGTCTTGCGCCGGCCCTGGTCCTCGAAGCGTTTCAGCACCGCTGAGGTAAGGTAGAGCTCGCTGAGCACATCGCCCAGACGGGCCGACAGGAGTTCCTTGCGTTTCAGTGAACCGCCGAGGGTCATCATCGCGACGTCTGCGCTGAGCGCGAAGGCCGCGCTCATCCAATGCAACTGCTGAAAATAGCGCCGGGTAGGTCCCTCGACCGGGCTGTGCGAGAAACGTCCGCGGGTCAGGCCCAAGAACAGGCTGCGCGCGATATTGCGCAATATGAAACCCGTGTGTCCGAGTAGTGCCTGGTCGAATTCAGCCAGGCCGCGCGCCCGATCGGGGTTCTGCGCGGCTTCGAACTCCTTCAATACCCATGGGTGGCAGCGCACCGCGCCCTGACCAAAGATGATCATGCTGCGGGTCAGTATATTGGCCCCCTCTACCGTGATAGCGATCGGGATCGCCTGATAGGCGCGGCCAATCAGATTGGCCGGCCCGAGGCAGATACCACTGCCGCCCTGGATATCCATCGCATCGTTGATGCAGCGCCGGTACTTCTCGGTCAGGTGATACTTCACGATCGCCGAGACCACCGAGGGCTTCTCGCCGACGTCGAGCGCGCCCAGGGTCAGGGTCCGTGCGGCATCCATCTGGTAGGTCAATCCCGCGATCCGCGCCAGCGGCTCTTGGATCCCCTCGAAGCGGCCGATCGGTAGATTGAACTGTCGCCGTATCGCGGCGTAGGCACCACTGAAGCGGCTGGCGGTCTTGCCGGCGCCGACGCTGAGCGCCGGCAGCGAAATACCACGTCCCTCGGCCAGACACTCGACCAGCATGCGCCAACCTTGGCCGATGTAGTTACGTCCGCCGACCAGTTGGGTCAGAGGTATGAAGACATCGTGGCCGCGGTTCGGCCCGTTTTGGAACGGGATATCCAGGGGTATATGGCGTTCGCCGATCTCTACCCCCGGGGTGTCGCGTGGCACCAGGGCCAGAGTGACCCCCAGGTCTATCTGATCGCCGAGCAGACCATCGGGGTCGTACAGCTTGAAGGCCAGACCGAGCAGGGTGCACACCGGGCCCAGTGTGATGTAACGCTTCTCCCAGTTGAGGCGCACACCGAGCACGCGCTGACCCTGCCATTCGCCATAACATGCCTCGCCGCGGTCGGGTATCGCGCCGGCGTCACTGCCGGCGTCTGGACCGGTCAAGGCGAAGCAGGGGATCTCCTCGCCACGCGCCAGGCGCGGCAGATAATGGGCCTGCTGCTCGGGCGTGCCATAGTGCAGCAGCAGTTTACCGGGGCCGAGCGAGTTCGGGACCATCACAGTAACGGCCGCAGTGATGCTGCGACTGGCCAGTTTCATCACGATCTCGGAATGCGCCAGGGCCGAAAAGCCCTTGCCGCCATAGGCCTCTGGAATGATCAGCCCAAAGAAGCCTTGCTCTCGGATATAGCGCCATGCCTCGGGCGACAGATCTTGGTCCTCGTGGGTGATTTGCCAGTCATCGAGCATGCGACACAGGGTCTCGGTCTCGTTGTCGAGAAACGCCTGCTCGTTATCGCTCAGGCGGGGTGGCGGAAGATTCAGCAGGCGTTTCCAATCGGGCTTGCCGGTGAAGAGTTCGGCATCCCACCACACACTACCCGCGTCGAGTGCCTCTTGCTCGGTTTGCGACATCGCTGGCACGACCTTGCGAAACTGATGCAGCAACGGAGCGGTGAGAAAGCGCCGGCGCAGGTGCGGAACACCAAACAGCACGGCCACGGCACCAGCCACCAGGCCGACTGGCATCGCCACCGGCCAGCCAACATCGGCGGTGACCATCAGCAGGGCCAACCCACTGGCGAGGGTCGCAATCCAAACGCCTATCACGGCACCGAAGTAGGCGAGGGCCCATACCACGGTGATCATCAGCACAAGTCCGACTACCCACATAGCCCTTACCCCCTACGTCGCAAAAATGAAAATGCGGCCAGCCGGCGCTGGCCCGGCGTACTGCTTTCGAGTGCCTCTGTCGGGGCACTGGCCTCTGATCCGACCAGCGCCAGTGATGCCTCCTCCAGCTCACCATAGACTGCAGGCACCGCTGTTGCCGGCTCATCCAGGGCCTTGACCGCTGCCGCCAGGAAGCCGTCCGGATCGTCGTTGTAGATACCCTCGTCGCACCAGGGCAGACGGTGATACAGCCCGACGTCGCTGAGGCCCAAATAGGGATATTTGATGATCGAGAAATACGGCGAGTAGTCGAAATCGCGCGGCGCGAATAGCCGAGGATTGCGCTTGAAGAAGCGCAGGCTGCCATCGTCGGCGCGGTCGATGAACGGCAGGATCGGGAACTCTACCGCGGCAAAGGCCTCGGCCAGCAATGTCGAACACACAGTGCGCGTCGGACCACCGGCGTGGCGTTGAAACAGGCTGGAACGCCAGCGTCGCGGCAAGATGCTCCAGGGAAAAAAGAAGCGGGCCAGGTCGAGGATCTGGCGCACGTCGTAGTCCCAACCGAGGTGTTTCACCGTGTAAGCGATAACGCCCTCGGCATCACCCGGTGACAGACCCGTGGGACGGCAAATCCGCAGGTGATCGTCGCGGTACTTGGTGAGCGGCGAGATGACAGTGCCGCAACCCATCACGGCCTCGATTACGAGTTGGTCCTCGGGGTCACCGTCATAGTGGTATTCGATGACGGAGCGCAGATCAGGGTCGTTGATGTCGTATAGGCGGCCCAGGTAGAGGGCCGAGTGGGTCCAGGGGCTTTGCGTAATGACACGGATGACGTCGGCGACCCGGCTGCGTCCCTCGATCAGGATGACATCGCCGGTGCGCAGCTCGAAGCCGAGGCGATTGAAATCGCATAGCGGACTAGGGGGCGGGGGGCCCTCCTTGGTGAGCCATTTGGTCGCCTTGTGGTAAGGCCATCTTAAAAGATCGCGCAACATGCCGGCCCCAAAATCCGGTTCGACACCATTTAGACCAGTAATTGCAGTGTTTTGTTTCCAAGATCAATTTTCGTATTTTCGTACTAATTTAATTCTGTTAGTTGTTAATTAAAATTAAACTATTAAAATCATTATCTTACTTTATTTATTTATTATCTTGGATAATTTGACTAATTATCTCCAGTGCCTGGTCAATCACCTCTCCTGGGGTGTAGAAATGGGGCGCGAGCCGCACCCCGCCGGCCCGCGCCGCGCAGATTACGTTCTGTTTCATCAGCTTGGCGTGCAGATCCGCGCCATTCAGGTCGCCACAACGGAAGGTCAGGATGCCGGCGCGTCGCTCGGGTTGGCTCGGTGTGACCAGCTCGATACCGGGCATCTCACGCAGCCCGGCCTCCAAGTGTTCGATCCGCTTGGCGAGGCGTTGTGCGACCTTGTCCATGGTGAATTCTTCGAATAGGCTCAGGCTGGCATCCAGCGCATGGATGCCGGTCATGTTCAGGGTCCCCGCCTCGAAGCGGCGCGCCGATGCGGCCAATTGCCAGCCATCGCTCTCGAATTCGTAGGGCGCGGCACGCATCGCCCATCCGAACTGGTGCAGTTGCAACTGATCACGCAATGCCGGACGGCAATAGAAGAAGCCCAGCCCCTCGGGAGCGAGCAACCATTTGTGTCCGCCTGCGGTCACGAAGTCGGCGGCTATCTGGTCGAGATCGAACGGCACGGCGCCCAGGCTCTGGATGGCGTCGACACAGAGCAAGATGCCGCGCTCTTGGCAGGCCGCTGCGAGCCGTTGCATGTCAAAGCGATAACCGGTGGCGAAGTGCACCGTGCTGACCGCCAGCAGACGCGTGCGCTCGGTCAACGCGGCGATCAAAGCGCCCTCGGGGTCCTCGCTCATGCTGGCATCGATCGCACGATACTCGACAGCGTGGTCGCTCAACGCCTCCCAGGGCATCTCGTTCGAGCAAAAGTCACCGCGCACGCCGACCACCTGGTCACCGGCTTGCCAATCCAGGCCTTGGCTGACGATCGAGAGCCCCTCGGAGGTGTTTTTGACCAGCGCAATGTCATCCGGGCTGGCGGCATTGATAAGGCGCGCCAGGCGTTCACGCAGGCGGCGTTCCACCGCCAGCCAGGTCGGGTAATCGGCCGCGCCCCGGCGCATATTTTCCTCGGCGAACATGGCCACCGCCTTCGCCGTGCGGTGCGGCCAGGGACCTACTGCGGCATGGTTGAGGTAGCACAGGCCGGACTCATGGGGAAACTCATCGGGCAGGTAGAGCATGGCGGTTGGGACACTCGATATTGAACTCGGCACAAGACCCTAGCGCGCTCGCCTGGGGCTTGCAAAATGGCGGGGTACATGGATTTGTTGATGCGGTCTGAGACTGGTCAGGGCGCTGTCCGGGTAGGTAGGATCGCAAGCTCGTGAAACGCGTCATCCGGGATTGGCGATTTCGCTGGTTTTACCATAAGGCATGAATTATGAATTTCACTATTGGCGGTCAGGAGTTTTTCGATGTGGATGTACCTCTGCTGTGGGGTAAGCGCGCATTCGTAGAAGACATCATGGGCAAAATGTCCATCATCGCGCTGGATGATAACCAGGCTGTGATCGAAGTCCTGGCGGACCAGCCTACGGCAAACGTCCAGCACGAGACGGCCGACGACAAGCTCACCATCTCGGTAGACGGCAAGGCACTCTATACCTACGAGCCCGGCACCAAGACCGTCGTCGGCATCGAATTGGGCCTGCCGCAATGTCAGATTCAGGCCGAGGGCATCAGCGTCGGCATCTACAACTACTACGGCAAGACGGCGTCTGGCGCCAATGTCTCCGTGGCGGTGGATGATATAGACACCCACATAGGCGCCCCGTTGCCTGAAGTCTTGGCCAACGCTGCCAGCTGAGCGTGGACTTCGTGGGCGAAGCCGAGTTCGAAAAACTCACTAGCAACCAACCATCGGTAGATGCCGCAAACGAAGGGCGTGGGCGGGGCGGCCAGGGAGCCCTATAATCGGGCCGTTGAATCGAATCGTGCCAGCACCGATAGCAACACAAACAACCGCAGAAAATGAACAGCAGCACACAAGAGCCAAAATACATCCAGGAAGCTCTAGACGATATCGATCTCGGTGCCGTACCAGCACGGATCGAATCCGGCATGCCGGTACCGCTGGCCATTCTTGGCCTGTTGGGTGCGGTGGCGGCGGTACTACTGATCGCGGGCACCGCTTTTCTCGTCTATGGTGAGCGCTCGCTGGTGATGGCCGGGATCCAGGTCAACCCGGTCGGTTTGACGCTGACCGCACTGGGGCTTGCGTTTACCGTGACGGTGGTTGTCCTAGCGATCAAGTCCGTCATGGAACTGGTCGAGCTGATTCACTAGGGCTAGGCGAAGTTGAAGCCGCCCCGAACGGCCGCCGTTATCGCAGTTGTCCGCTCAGTGTCAGCGCACCGGGCCGGGGTCAACTGACCCGACGCCCGCCTTGTTGACTTGGCAGCCTGTTCGATCAGCAGGCATGCGGCTATCGCAATGAGACCGAGAACATACGACCGAGGGGGCTTTAAAGTGAAATGCTCAATAAGTAACTACAAGCGGCAAGTCGCGTTGGCCATCATCGCTGTCGCGGCATCCGCAGCGAATGCAGAGGAAATCGGCAGCGTCGACACCAAGCTGCGTCCATTGAGTCCGGACGACTCGATCAAGATTGAAGCCTTCGCGGACCCCAAGTTGCCAGGCGTGGTCTGCTATCTGAGCCGCGCCCAGATCGGCGGCTACAGCGGCGCGCTCGGATTTGCCGAGGACCCCTCAGACGCATCGATAGACTGTAAGCAAGTTGGGCCCATAACAGCCGCGGAACCCTTCAAGGCAGGCGAGTCGGTGTACCGGGAAAAGCGCTCTTTGATATTCAAGTCCCTCCGAGTGATCCGATTCTGCGACTCGGCTAACAATGCCATCGTGTATCTCGCCTACAGCGAGAAATTCGTGGACGGTTCACCGAAGAACTCAATTGCCGCAGTGCCCATTCAGCCTTGGCCCGGTCAGGAACAGCCAATTGTGCAATGCCAATACAAATAGGTGAAGCTCAAATCGCGTCACCGGCTCGCTGAAGCGAGGTTAGTAAGGGGATACGTCAGTTGTTCGGATCGGTCAAAAAGGGCAAGGCCATCCAGCTCGTGGAAGCGACGGTCGTCTGCACCCTGTCGCTAGCGCTGTTGTTGTTTGTTTTTCTGGGCGCCCATGATGGCGAGTTCATTGCCGGAGGCCGGTACGGTGTTGGAGGAAGGCCTCTCTTGCAACAGGAAGAGCCAACGCGATTCTGGGCGGCGATAGGTGTTGTCGGGGCACTGAGCGCAGCGGGATTATGGTATGGATTGGCGCGGTTCCGGGGCGCTCTGGAATAGCGTTAGGTGTGGAGCACTGGGTTTGATCAGACAACGCCGGCACTGACTCGGAACTGGTCACTTTCAGATCGGTTCGCGACTACTACAATTAATCCCTTTTTCGGGGCGAAGCGTCAGTTGATTACCATCTCTGTACACACTGATAGCCAACGAAGATCGAAGAATCCCTTTTATTTTTCCGTGCAGCTTGTCAATATTTTTGACAGTGGGCCTCAATCTAGTAGGGCCACTGGATAGTTCGAACGAAATCTTTTCCTTTTAACGAGTTATCACATCTTTGTGATCAGCAAGCAAAGGTGTATGTATCTAGTAGGTTTTCGATCCAGTGTCGGATTTTTTTCCAACTTGGTGAATTAAAGGCCCTACATCCAGCGCTCTCGCTGGCGGTTTGACATGTGCGAGGAAGTAGTAAAATTTAATAAATACAATTGTTTAACGCAGGCACTTCGGAGGGTTGTCTTCTTTTAGTAGACACTCGGACCAATTCTTGCTTATACCGACACACTTTAAAATCCTGTACGTTGTCCGTCGGTTATATATCTGGTGTTCGAAATCACATGTCTAATCTTTGAACAATAAACCCAAGTCGCTGGGTCCTAACGATAATGAGGGCGTAGTAACATGAAAAAAAAGCACGGATTGGCGTTTGCTATTGTCATCTTAAGCGGTCTCTCAGCCTTCACCCTCACACCCTATTTGAAGGCGCAGTCTGCAGCTCTTCCGTTACTGGCGCAGACCTATTACGTGCCGCTAGATGAAGATGATGTTCAAGATGCCCTTGATTTTCTGAACCCCACCACCACGAGCACGGATATAGAGTCCGTGATCTCCGTCGCGGTTGGTTTCGACGGCACCGTGATTGTTTTTGACCATGGCGAAGACGGCTATGAGGTCGACATCGGTGTACCGGTGCAAGATACGACGCTGATCTGGGGAGACGGTGACATCACTAATGGGGACGTTTGTGATTTCGTTGCCCCGACCTGCACCGGCGACATGCTTGAGGCAGGTGACGTAATAGTATTGCAAAACGCGGTCGAGACACCTCGTGACGATCCCTTCGATGTTCTTGATTTCGATGGCGGGGATAAGTTCGCCGCGAGTCTAGCAGTCGCGGTAACGCGCTTGGGATGGGCAGATACCCCAGGTACCGTGCTCGCCGGTGCCGTGGAAGTGAGTGATACCCGCAACTGGGGCCTGGCATATGAATTACCGGTAGGGGAAGACTTGGCCGTGCCGCCCGGCGTGCCCGCCATGAACCTCTCCGACAACATGTTCGAATACGTCGCGGTGGCCATTATGGCTTCCGAAGATAACACCACGGTAACCATTGACCGTCAGGACGGCTTGGGCCCAGTAGCGGTAGTCGTCGACGAAGGCGTCAGCTTCCAGACTGCTACCGAAGACGAGGTGAATACAGGCACCACGATTACTGCGGACAAGCCGGTGCAAGTGCACATGCTTACCGGCAATGAGGGGGCCCGCTGGGAGTCGCGTTGGTACTCGATCCCGCCGACCGAAGTTTGGAGCGACAGCTACTATTCGCCGGTCAGCACTCGTACATCCAACACACTCGACCCGACCGACATCTTTTTTTACAACCCGAGCGACACCTCGATAACCGTGGTGTGGGAGACTCAGACGGGTCTCCAACCGACTATGATCCCGGTGCCTGCGGGCGCGGCTGCGCGCCTTTCGGACGCTACCGGCTCGTTCATCCCCAACGGAACCGGGGCACATTTCTTCAGCGATGATGCGTTTTTTGCCATAGCTACGGTAGACGGAGGCGATGATATTGCCACCAATCCGACGGACGATGACAGTAATCGGCAAAACCGAGACCACGATTGGGGCTTCTCGCTAATTCCCGAGCAATTGCTAACCACCCGAGCCCTGGTGGGTTTTGCCCCCGGGATTGACCCTAACGCTTGTGACCCCGGTTCCCCCTTCGATTGTCCGGTACCTAGTGGCGGAGGCGGTAGCCCCGTCTGGGTAACGCCCGTTGCTGATACCACGGTATTTGTGGACTTCGATGGTGATGGCATCGACGATGATTCCTTCGTCTTAAGTGCCCTACAGCAGCAAAAGGTCTTCGATCCTAATGACAACGACATGACCGGTGCGCTGCTGTTTACGGAAGATGGAACGAAAATCGCGGCCGCCTGGGGGCAGGACCCGGAAAACTCCGTGCGCACCAATCCGTACTTCGATGCCGGTACGACGATACCGCCATTTCCGGCAATCGATATCGTGAAGTTCACTAATGGTGCGGATGCCAACGATCCGGATGGCGCGGACGTACCGCGGATTGTGCCGGGCGACACCGTGACCTGGACGTACGAAGTCGTTAATACCGGCGCTATTGCCTTTGCATTCGACGAAGTGGTCGTGACAGACAACCAGCCGGGCGTGGACCCTGTGTTTGACTCGGTGCTGGAAGAGAACGGGGCGGCGGATGTCTTCGACCCGGGTGATGTTTGGTTGTTCACCGCGACCTTACCGGCCGAGAACCTGCAGGCACCCAGCCCGGATATAACAACGCAGCCGGATTCGTGCACGGCCAACGGCGCCGAACCGCCGCGTACGGCATACACCAATATCGGTACGGTGTTGGTGCCGGGTTCCACTGCCAGCGATCCCTCCAGTTACTGTAACCCACCGCCCCCACCGGATCCGGGCGTGGAGATTATCAAGTTCACCAATGGGCAGGATGCCAATGATCCGGATGGCACGGATGTACCGCAGATAGTGCCGGGAGACACCGTGACCTGGACGTACCGGGTAACCAATACGGGAGATGTTGCGGTGGTGTTCGACCAAGTGGACGTGACCGACAACCAGCCGGGGGTGATCCCGGCGTTCGATTCGGTGTTGACCGAGGCGGGCGGTGATCCAAACCTGTTTGAGCCGGGTGACGTGTGGCTGTACACCGCGAGCCTGCCGGCGGAGA
>JANQRK010000099.1 GCA_028284585.1 Chromatiales bacterium | reverse complement strand
CACCAGGGAGAGCGGGAGGGCGGCCATCACCATCAGCGCCTGGATGAAGTTGCGGAAGCTCAGGTACAGCAACACCAGGATGATCAGCAGCGTCAGCGGCACGATCCAGGCCAGCCGTTCTTCGGCGCGCTGCATATACTCGTACTGCCCTGCCCAGGTCAGGGTGTAGCCCGGCGGCAGGCCGACACCCTCGGCCACGGCCTGTTGCGCAGCATCGATATAGGAGCCCAGGTCACGCCCGCCAATGGTCACATAGACACGACCGTTCAGGCGCGCATTCTCACTGCGGATCACCGGTGACCCGTCGATCAGTCGTACCTTGGCCACATCGCGCAGCCGGAACGCCTCCTGGCTTTCCGTGATGATGGGCAACTCCCTGAGCTTGTCGATGGAATCGCGCACGCGACGCGGGTAGCGCAGGTTTATGGGATAGCGTTCGCGCCCCTCGACGGTGTAGGTGACGTTCGCTCCCCCAACAGCCAGGTTGATAATCTCCTGGATCTCCTCCACCGAGGTCGAGTAGCGGGTCAGTGCGTGGCGGTCGATCTCGATATCCAGGTAACGTGCACTGGCCGTGCGCTCCGAGTACACCGTCTGGGTGCCCTCGACAGCATGCAGCACACGCTCGACGTCCTCGCCGATCGACTCGATGACTTCCAGGTCGGGGCCGGCGATACGGATACCCACGGGCGTGTTGAAGCCCGTGGACTGCATGTCGATGCGGGTCTTGATCGGCATCAGCCAGGCGTTGTTCAGGCTTGGCACCTGCACGCGGGCATCGAGTTCATCCTTCAGCTTCTGCAGCGTCATACCGGGCCGCCACTGCTCGCGCGGTTTCAGCCGGATGGTGGTCTCGATCATGCTCAGCGGTGCGGGGTCGGTCGCCGTCTCCGCCCGCCCGACCTTGCCGAACACCCGCTCGACCTCGGGTACGGTTCGGATCAGGCGATCGGTCTGCTGCAGGAGCTCGCGGGCCTCACCGATGGAAATCCCCGGCAGGGTAACCGGCATGTAGAGCAGGTCGCCCTCGTCCAGTTCCGGCATGAATTCCGAGCCCAGCCGCGCGATCGGCCAGAGACTGGAGAGCACCAGCAGCAAGATCAGCACCAATGTCATGCGCGGTCGCCGGAAGGCCGCGCCAATCAATGGCTGGTAGCTGTCGATCAGCCAGCGGTTGACCGGGTTGTCGCGCTCCCTGCGGATACGACCACGGATGAGAAACACCATCAGCGCCGGCACCAGCGTGATTGACAGGCCCGCGGCGGCGGCCATGGCGTAGGTCTTGGTAAAGGCCAGCGGCGTGAACAGCCGCCCTTCCTGCGCCTCAAGGGTAAACACTGGCAGGAAGCTCAGGGTAATAATGAGCAGGGAGAAGAACAAAGGCGGCCCGACCTCGATAGCGGCATCCCTGATGGCCGCGATCCGCCCGCTCTCATCCTTGACTGCATGTTCCAGGCGCTTGTGCGCATTCTCGATCATGACAATGGCCGCATCCACCATGGCGCCGATGGCGATGGCGATGCCGCCCAGCGACATGATGTTGGCATTGATGCCCTGCACCTTCATCACCAGGAAGGCGGCCAGGATACCGATGGGCAGGCTTAAGAGAATGACCAGCGAGGAGCGGAAATGAAACAGGAACAGCGCGCACACGAGCCCGACGACCAGGAACTCCTCCACCAGGCGATGGTTGAGCGTGTTCACGGCGCGCGTGATGAGCGCGGAACGGTCATAGGTCTCGACGATCTCCACCCCCTCGGGCAACGAGGGTCGCAGTTGATCGATCTTCTCGCGTACCGCCGCGATAGTCTGCAGGGCATTCTCGCCGTGTCGCATAACGACGATACCGCCGACCACCTCCCCTTCGCCGTCGAGTTCCGCGATGCCGCGACGCTGCTGCGGGCCGGTGCGCACCTCGCCGATCACCTCCAGGGTGGTGCGCGTGCCAGACTTGCCGGTTGAGAGGGGTGAGACCAGGCGCAAATCTTCCTCGCCGCGGAGATAACCCCGCGAGCGCACCAGGTACTCCGCCTCGCCCATCTCGATCACTGAACCGCCCGTCTCGCGGTTGGCCTCGACCAGGGCGCGTTTGACCTCGGAGACCGGCAGCGAAAACGTGCGCAGCAAGTCTGGGTCCACGACGACCTGGTACTGCTTGACCATACCGCCGACCGTCGCCACTTCTGCCACGCCGGGCACGGTCTGCAATTCGTATTTCAGGAACCAGTCCTGCAGGCTGCGGAGTTCGGAAAGATCATGCCGTCCCGAGCGGTCCACCAGCGCATACTGGTAGATCCAGCCCACCCCCGTGGCATCCGGTCCCAGGACCGGCTGGACATCCGGCGGTAGCTGGCTGCTGACCTGGCTGAGGTATTCCAGCACCCGCGAGCGTGCCCAGTAGATGTCGGTGCTGTCTTCGAAGATCACATACACAAAGGAATCGCCGAAAAACGAGTAGCCGCGTACCTTGGTCGCGCCCGGCACGGCCAGCAGCGCTGTGGACAGCGGGTAGGTGACCTGATCCTCGACCACCTGCGGCGCTTGCCCCGGGTAATTGATCCTGACGATGACCTGCACGTCTGAAAGGTCGGGAATCGCATCCAGCGGGATCTGCCTGAGCGCGGCAACGCCCCAGCCCGCGAGTATCAGCGCCAGCAGCAGCACCAGCAGGCGGTTCTGGATGGACCAGCGGATGATGGCGGCGATCAAGTCCGGTTATCCCTGCCTGTTGGTCGACCCGGCTGGCATACACGCAGAAGCGAATTCACTCGCGATTGGAGCATGAACCCGCACCACACCCGTCGTGGATGAAGCCGCTACACGCCTAACGGTCATCCCCCGTCTCCATGCGCCGGAAATCGGCCATCAGGCTGCTCTCCGAGTCGATCAGGAACTGTCCGGAAACGACGACCTCCTGCCCCTCCTCGACCCCGGAAAGGATCTCGATGTAGTCACCGCTCTCGAGACCCCGCTTGACCGCAACCGGCCGAAAGCGACCCTCACCCCGTGCGAGAATCACGCGATCACCCTCACCGGTTGGGATCAGTGCCTCGCGGGGTATCCGCAGCACGTTCTCGCGCTCAGAGGTGTGAATGGTGACCTCCACCAGCATGCCGCGGCCCAGCCTGGGATCAGCCGTGCTGAAACTGACATACACCGGCAGGGTCCGGGTTCTGAAATTGATCTCGCGATCCGTGCGGTCAACCTGTCCCTCGTATTCGGTACCCGGCATCGTCGGTACCCTGACAGTGACGCGCTGCCCCCGGTCGATCCAGGTGCCCTGCCCCTCAAGCAGGTTGACGACGACGGGAATCAGGTTCTCTCCGCCCAGGGTAACGACCTTCGTGGCCGCCTCGACCGGATCGCCCTTCCCTGCGCGCCATTCGACTAGGGTTCCGTCCAGCGGTGCATGCTTGTCGAGCATTTCTTGAACCTGTCCCTCTCTCTCAAGCCGGGAGAGCGCCGCCGGTTTGATACCGAGCGACTGCAGTCGCTGCCGCAACTGTTTTGCCCGCCATTTGCCGCTGCCCTGCGAGGCATCGAGATAGGACTGCTGCAGGTCGCGCCATGCCGGGGCATCCATGGAGTACAGCAGTTCTCCCTTGTTGACGCTGTCGCCGATCGCCTTGTCGCTGACCGACAGGATTGTCCCCTTGATGCCGGGCGTGACATCCGTGACCCCCCCTTGCAACCGCATTCGGGATACCCGGCCAAGCGCCAGGATGTCGCGGGAGACCCTGCCGCGATCAACGGTTGCTGTGCGAACGCCGAAGTTGTGCATGAACTCGGGAGTGACGGTAACTGCAGGGTAGCCATCATCGCTGGACGCCGCTTGTGACACCGGCTCATGCCTGACCAGGTCCATGCCACAGACCGGGCAACTGCCGGGTTCCCTGGATACCACGTCGGGATGCATGGGACAGACGTAGTCGGGATCGAGGTGCTTGCGCGCGTGCTCCTGCGCTGTTTCACCCGCAGGCAGACCAGCATCCATCCCGCCCGTATCCAGCCAGTGGCGGTCAACACCGATACCGATACCAAGACCGAGGAGAAAGATGCCGGCGGCTATGAGATACCGACCTGATCGCATAATGGCCGATCATACCGGAATGTAATCCTTATCTCGTACGCGGAGCGAACGTATCCCTACCGGCTACGTGGATCGTGCAGCAAAACCGCCTGGTCAGAATGCCAGCTTACAAATCGAACAGACTGGCCCGCGGCGGTGCGCGGCACGGCGGAAACCGAGCAGCTTCACTCGAGGAGCTCTTGGCAGCAAGGATTGATCACATTCTGCACTGTTCGTGCAATCTAAGACGCTTCAACGCAAAGCGCGAGGCCGATGGTAATCGGTGTCGCGCATTTTCCTGCGTCACTATTCGCGGCAATTTACGGCTGCGCTAGCCCTTTGACCAATCGCTCGACAAGACTTGGAGCTGGTACGTGGCAGTAATGCACACCTTTTTTGTCATCACCGACCGGAACAAACGGAGGTAGATTCACCGGTACAATGAGGTTCTTGCCCTGCAGATGGAGTAAACCATCTTCACCGATGTAGGCAACCGTCGGTGGAAATGGATCCAGCCACTCGGGTCCTGACATCGCGGTGGCATCATCGTCGATCACGATTTGAGATTCATCGAATGCTAGGAAACGGCGCAACCGGCGCGGAATGTCCGCAAACACGTCGTCTATCGTATCCGCAATGACATCGCTGCAAGCCATTGCCTGGCCAGCAGCTGAGGGGTCGATAAATACCTGAATGCCTTCAGCAGACTTCATTTTGCATGACACAATTTTTGGGTACTCGTTGCCGAAGAAACCGGAACCGTAAGTGATGTATTGCTGCGTCGTCAGTGACAGTAGTTCAGGATCACCTTTACCGTTATAGGCAGACAAGTTACCGCCCGGAGTATTGGCGTACGGTGCGGGCGACGACTGAACAAAAGAATCATCCATGCTGTGCGTCAGATTAGTGGACACAATATCGGTGCTTGCAATAATTTGCTGTGCGTTTTGGCAAAAGTCGTTAACACTGGCGGCGCTGTCAGGCGACCCGGTACCCCAAGCGTTGGTGACGACCATAGCTGCTGCTGCAGCCCAAAAATTTCTCTTTGTTTTTAGTTTCACTTGAATACTCCTCCCGGAAGATTGCATAAAGTTATCCATGGCCATAATGCTCCGTCAGACCCGATGTCCGCAAAGCGACAAGCCTGCGCCGCCTGTACGCTAGTCCGGGTCCTGGAAGTTTCAGAACGATATGGAGCACACGCCCGAGGCGATTGCTGCCTGGGCCGATTCGATGCGCCAACGCTACCGCGGACAGCCGGTGGCGATCTGTTTGGAGGCGGACAAAGGATTGCTGGTCTACGCGTTGCGCGAGTACGATTTCTTCGTGCTGTTTCCGGTCAATCCGTTGACGCTGTCGCGGTTCCGCGAAGCCTTTGCCACCAGCGGTGCCAGAGACGCCCTGGTACCTCAGCTCATGAGTTATTCTCTTCTCCAGCAGGCACCTATCCGACTGATTTGCTCAGATAATGTCGACTCATGGTTCTTTTGCCCGACAAATTCACCCCATGACAGCTGACAAGATACGACACCGCACCATCGGAGTACTCGAACGCCCGGACGGGTGGGTGCTCTTTGAACGCAGGGCCGCCAACAAGACGCTCTCGACTTACTGGAAGCTGCCGGGTGGCAAGATCGACACGGATGAACATGCACGCGAGGCGCTGATCCGCGAGATGCAAGAGGAGCTGGGTATCCATGCCACCCAGGTCCGCCCCTGGATCACCCGCACCTTCGACTATCCACATGGCCTCTTCTTGCTGAGGATCTTCCGCATAACCGCCTGGGATGCCGAGCCAAGGCCGATGGAGGGACAGGAACTCAGCTGGCAGGACCCTAAAAACCTGCGTCTTGACCCTGTTCTGCCCGCACATCGGAAGGTGCTGGACGCGCTTAATCTTCCACCGATCTACGCCATCTCGCAGGCCGGCAAGCTTGGCATGGCGCTGTTTCTTGAACGTCTGCAGCTCGCATTGAATCATGGAGTCCGCCTCATTCAGGTACGCGAGAAGGGCATGTCCTCGGCGCAGCTGCACGAGTTTGCAGGCACCGTGGTCACCATGTGCCGTCCGTTTGGTGCGAAAGTACTCATCAATGGCGATATCGAACTGGCTCGATCGGTCGGTGCCGATGGCGTGCACCTTCAGCCTGAGCACTACCGAAAGCTACACGGCCGCCCGGCTGGCAATCTGCTCTGGGCCGCCGCCTGTCATAACCGCGAAGAACTGCAGCAGGCGGCGCGGCTGGATGCCGACTTCGCGGTGCTTTCACCCGTGCTACCGACGCGCAGCCATCCGGGCGCCCAGGTGCTCGGCTGGCACGGCTTCGCTGAGGCGATACGCGATCTGCCCATGCCTGTGTATGCGCTTGGCGGCATGAAGAAAGGCCTGCTTGATTCCGCGCGTTACCACAATGCGCATGGTATCGCGATGCTGAGCGGGATCTGGTGAGCGTTGTTCGCAACCGAGTCAGCGCGGAGTCTGTTGTATCTGTCGCCGAGCTTGCCAACAGTCCCGAAGATCAATTTTAGGTAGTGCAACAATGTGAGACCTGACCAGGCCTGGCAGCGCAGTACGCAATGTGCAGTCACGCAGATTGATTGCTCCATTGGGGTACCGCATCACCGATCTCAACCGCCGCGAAAATCGATGCGACCCACTCTCTTCCCCCACGCAAACCTAACCTGCTGATTTGCGCAGCCCTTCGGTTTTGCCCGAAACTTAACGCATTCATTTCTCGCACTCTTGGAAGGCTAACTCCTTGAGCCACCGTCCCAGGAAAAGGTTCGGCCAGTAGTGTTGCCCGGTTTGGTTTTTCGGCAGATTACGCGAGTTTAGGAAGGTGGGAACTTGGCGTAGCGACAGTTTCGCCGCCGGTTGCTAATGAGCAACTAAGACCGGCTGCCCATGACCAACCGTGCCGGCAAAATCAAGCAGTCGACCTGTGTCACTCTTCTCGCCTATAACATACTGGTGTCTATCTGCGCGGTAACTGGAAAGTGATCAGATGCATGCGGATACTTTTGCCAGATCATGCTCGTAGTGTTCGGTTGATCCCCCGCAAAGGCACGACGCGGCACCGCATTGGCTATCCAACCCCGGGGTTTGTTCAGAGAGTACAAGATGTGATCGATCCAAACCTTCCGATAAGTTTCGAATATCGGATCCCTGAAGCTCGTTGTATAGATAGATTCAAGGTTGACAGCCCACTGGTCTTCGGAGTCTAACGCATCGAATAGTGCGTTGCCCAAGCCAAGCTGTGGCTTCCAAACAGAACCCATCAGCTGTTCGATCCCACTTGTGTCGAGGCGCCGCTCGCTTGCGTCCATCCCGGGGCCATCGTTGATGTCCCCGCAAACGACCAGCGGTATTTCTCGTGAACCACTGTCAGTCAAATAGTAATCGAGAAAGCCCATGCGTAGCTGCTTACATTGCGCGATGATCTTCTTGCGATTCGCATCCGCCTTGGACCACCATTTCGACCATTCCAAGCTATCGAAAATACCCTTGCTCTTGAGGTGCAATCCCAAGACACGAAATCGCTTTCCATCACGCGTGTTAACCTGCCCGTATAGAGGCAGTCTTTCGAACTTGTACTGCTCTTGAATTTCATCATCATCGCTATCGAGCAGGAAAGGTGTTGTGGCTTCGCTGAGGCGCGATCCTTCACCGCCCTGCCCGGCGCCGATATGAAAGCGCTCAACTGCAGTATCTGCAAACTTGTCGCTACTGTTACGAACGGCTATTCCCACGATCTGAGAGGAGCCCTTCGTCGGTTGAACATCACATGTCCAGTCGCCCGCTACGTCCGTGTCAAAAAAGAGCTGTAGTTCATCGGCTTTGTTTGGTCCTTCCACCACGACCAGAACATCGATATCTAACTCGTCTATCACACCCGACAGCGCGGCCCTTCGCTGAATTACGGTCGGTTTATCACGCTTACCTGGGTTTGGTCCTCGTACAGGCTTATCGTCTGGATAAAATGCTGGACCATCCGTGAATAGATCGTTCATCCACTCCATGTTCCAAACCGCGAGGTTGATTATCGGCATAGCGTAGGTCCCTCAACGTCCTGCATACGTAAGATACGTTGGACTAATTGCCGATTCAAATAAAACATACCCGCTGAAGGGGCTGTACGTAACACATTGTACACAATTATGCAGTCAGCGTATTTAGGTCAGGTTATCCAAGCGGACACTGAACTTTCCGGAGAGGGTTGATCTTTCTATCCGATTGGTTGTAGATCACGACTAGCAGCGCAGACGCCAAAGGCGTCGGTTGTGGCTGTGGCACACCGTTCTGCCATGCCGTGACCGCGAGACTCAAAGTCGGATTCTCTTTGACATAAGAAGCCACGTCGTCCCTCAATTCATCCGGAAAACGATCGCCTAACGCGAGCCTCACCAATGATTCTTTTGTCCCAACGAAGAAGTCTTTGTCCTCGTCACCTCGGATGAGCCACCGATACTCGCTTTCGGCCTCCCAATCCCGGGACTTTACGAAAAACAACTCACGCCAGTGTTCTGATATATGTCTATCCATTGCTTTCTTGAACCCCAACTGCTTGACACTATCAATTGAAACAATCAATGCATCCTTGCCGTCGAGCTTCGGAACGACTCGAGGGCTACGGTACTCCACGTGGCCATGAAATATACCTCCTGTAGAGACGTTAGAGCATGAGTCGATACTCGCAGACAACTTCTTCCTATCGAAAACCAAGCAGGCACCACCATAGTCTTCTGCGTACTGTGCCCACATCCGGGGGCGCGAGTGACCGCGTTCATAGGCTGCGCTCAAAATATCCTCCCCATTATCTTCCCTCTTCCGCGTTACAAGCGCCTCATATGGATCGGACACAAAGCATCCGACGCGCCAAGAATGTTTAAGGTAGCGGTTTAGGTCAGCGCCCAGACTCGACGTATCGAAACCGAGGTCGTGGCCTCGGCTGTGATACCCGAAAACCCAATCTTTCGATTCTCTGGGGTCGTTGACATTCTGAAACCTCGAGAATCTGAGGGCCTCGCTGGGCAAGATATGATTGACCAACGTCTCAGCCCGTGTGTAGTGATAAAGATATCGATCTTCCTGTTGAAGCGCGTACCAGAGATCGTTCATCAATATTCTTTCCGAAAGTTCGAAAATACGAGACATCTCTCGCTGTAGCACCATCATAGTAGGCTCTTGGTACGTGAAATTTTGCGACTGCCGCGAAAATCGACGCGACTCACTCTCTCCTCCGACGGGCACCTAACCTGCTGATTTGCACAGCCCTTTGGTTTTGCCCGAAACTTAACGCATTCATTTCTCTGACTTTTGGAATGCTAACCCCTTGAGCCACCGTCCCAGGAAAAGGTTTGGCCAGAACTTCCTACACGACCAGGCGGTGATCGAACGTATCCTGACCTGCATCGATCCGCGGCCCGGTGAGCAGCTCGTGGAGATCGGACCCGGTCACGGCGCACTAACCGGCGGGCTATTGCAGCGGGCCGGGCAACTCGATGCGATAGAGCTGGATCGTGATTTGATCGAGCCGCTGCGAGATAGGTTCGCCGCGTTAGGAGCGCTGCGGCTGCACAATGCCGATGCCTTGGCGTTCGACTTCAGCATACTGCTCGACGGCAACCAACAGCTGCGCCTGGTAGGCAACCTGCCCTACAACATTTCGACGCCGTTGCTGTTTCATCTGATCGATCAAGCCCACGTGATCGAAGACATGCATTTCATGCTGCAAAAAGAGGTCGTCGAGCGCATGGCTGCAGCGCCGGGTTGCAAGGCCTATGGTCGCCTATCGGTGATGCTGCAGGTGAGCTGCACCGTGAGCCCGTTATTCAGTATCGGGCCGGCGTGTTTCGAGCCGCCGCCCAAGGTCGATTCCGCGCTGGTCCGGCTCTGTCCACGCCCTGAACCGCTGGTTGCACAAAAGGAGATGGCGGCCTTCTCGGCGTTGGTCGCACAGGCCTTCGCCCAACGCCGCAAGACGCTACGTAACAATCTTAAGGGGCTAGTCGATACTGCACAGATCAGCCGTCTGGGGATTGACCCCGGCGCACGTAGCGAGACGCTGCCGATCAGCGATTTGATTCGCCTGTTTCGAGCAACAAACGGCGAGCACCGGGCCCGGTCGGCATGACTTAGCCGCATCACACAGGCCCTGTGGGATCTCGGCAGTGTACCTGGTGATGCGCTTCGCTTCTTACTCGAGCGCCTTATTCAAGCTCAGTGCGGTGCGGTTTACGAAAGGGACCGAACAGGGCCCATACCGCCACCACGATGGCACTGACCAGTGCCGCACCCAGCAGCAGAGACCCGGTGCGCTGTTGGTCACCGATCAGATAGTTGCTGCACAACTGCACCGGGCTGATCAGCAAGACCCACCCCATACGCCCGAGAATGGCCCAGGCCTCCAACAGCATGACACCGCGTCCGATTGGCCCGAGCCGCAGCCAGCTCCAGGTCAGGGCCGCGCCAACGAACACCGGCACGGTGGCGATCTTTAACAGTCGCATCGCGGGATCGAAGGTTGCGAGATCCAAGCTGAGTGGCAGCATCCAGTAGATCAACCAGCCGCTGCCGACGACTAAGGCGATGCCGCCGCTCGGGTCGACCCAGTCCAAAACTCGTTGCAGGCGAGTCGATCGGTACACCCAGTAGCCACCGCAGATCGCCAGCAGGGGCATCTGCACCAAGAGGTGCATCGACATGCTGGCCTCGAACAGCGCTGCCACGGGAGGCAACAACCCGGCGACACTAAGCGCCGTGAGCACGGTACGCGCCGCGCCGTGCCACGGCTTAGCCGCCATCTGCGATCAGCTTCTCGAGTTCAGGATCGCGCCAATCACTGATGCGCACCAGGCGGCCATTGCGAATCCAGTGCAGAGACTCACTGTGCGCGAAACCACCCAACCCATCGGGGATCACGCGCAGGCCGGTCTCGCGGATCAGGTCATCGAGCACCTGCGCATCGGCCGGGCGCGCGACCGTCCAGGAGGCTTGCAGCCCACCATGGCGACGCCGATACGCGGCGAGGCGCGCCGGCGTGTCTTGCTCGGGGTCGATGCTGATGGACAGCAGGCGTACATCGCTTGCCGTGCCGGTCTGTAGCACGCGCTGCAGTTGCTCATAGCGCGAACCGAGGGCCACGCAGAACGACGGGCATTGGGTGTAGATGAAACCAACCAGAAGGGTCTGATCACGCCAATCCGAGAGACGGACCAAGTCGCCCTGGGCATCCTGCAAGCGCCAATCCGACACCGGCGCTGGCTCGCGGGCGACTTCGACCCGACGTAAGGTCTCGTAGGTAAAGGCCGAGAAGCCTGCCGTGCGCTCCCATAGCAGCGCCGTCACCAGACTCCCGGCCAGGACTATGCCAATCGCGCTCCGCGCGATCACGTGCCGGCGGTGAGTCGCGCGCGCGGTAACCGGACCAAGATCGGCAATGCAATCATTAACGTGCCGATCAACACCAAGGCGCCGGAAAAGGCACCGATATTACCCAGCCACTGCCAGGCCTCTTCATGCACCGCGAAGCGGCGCGGCACAGAGTTCGCGCCCGACACCAGAAAGCTCAAACACAGCAGAGTGGCACCCACGCCGAACACAGCGACCCCCAAGCGTCCCGTTTGGCCCTGTTGGCCGTTGCTGCATAGATAGCTCGCGAACCCGAGCACCATCGGCACCACCCCGATCAGCAGGTAGAAATGGAAATGGCCGGGCACCCACTGCGTGTTGTGCATCACCAGGTTGACCTGGATCATGCCATCGATCACCGCGGGTATGATGCCCGCCGCCCAACCGAACAGGCCCAGCACCAATAAACTCGACGCGGCATCCCAGCGAATGCCCGAGCGATAGATCAGCAATAGCCCGCCGAAGGCGGTAACCACCAGCACTGGAATGCCACTCAAATAAGAAACGATCTGTCCCATCACCGCCATCCAAGACGGCAAGGCAAAGTCCATCAGCAGATGATGGGGGTAGACCGCCAGCACCATCAGCGTCGCCGCGAACCATGCCGCGAGAAATGGCCGCGACACCCCCCAAGGGCGCCGCGCATACAGCGGCAGGATCTCATAGACCGCGATCACCGCAGCATAGATGGCGGCATTGATGAACACATGGCCAAAGAAGAAGATCAAGTTCTTCATCAGCAGGGCATCCAGCTCCAGATCCGGAAAGACCAGGTGCAGCATGGTCATCACCAGCACAACCGCACCGGCTGCGATGCCCAAGACATTGACGATCAACACCATGGCACTGGCCACTACCGTCGGTGGGTGTGCGGAGTCGATCTTCTCCTTGCCGAACAACATCGGCAGCCCCAGTGCGCGGGCGATACTGCCGTAGCGCCTCACAATGGCCAGGCCCATGTCGAGGTAGACCAGCAAAAACGCGACCCCCAGCACCAACAGGCCGCCAACAAAGAACAATGCCGCCCCCGTGCTCCAAAGGCCTAACGGATTCGCCGGCAACGGGTAGAGGAAGGTCCAGGCCGCCGCGAACTTACCGATTAGGATGGAGCCCACGATCATGAGCACGGCCACCAATGCAAGGAGCAGTCCTGCAAGGAAAATCCGCTGGTTTAACTTTACATAGCGGCTTAAGTAGTACCAATTGACCGCTAACGCCGCCAGGCCGGCGGTCCCCACCATACCAGCACCGTGCAATGTCATGAGCTGGTAGAACAGGTCGGGGCCGAGGCTGATGAAAGAGGCGCCCTGCGCCGCCCGCATCACCACACCAACCAACATCAGACCAGCGAAGACGATCAGCCCAATGGCCAGATAGAGTTTCACCACGGGCGTGCGTTCAGCCTCGGGGGTTGCATAATCGGTTTGCTGCGTTGCCATGTCAGGGGCCCTCCGTCACGTTGATCTCGGCGGTCATTGCATGGTGCGCCACACCGCAATATTCCAAGCAGAGCACGCGATACACGCCGGGCTGCTCGAAGGTAACATTCAATTCGTTGACATAGCCCGGCATCGCCTGGGTCTGGGCAACGATCTGGTCGTCCGGGCCATACAATGCGAACCCGTGGTTCACATCCGCCGCGGTCACTCGATAACGTACTGTCTCACCCACCCGGGCGCTGCGTGACTCAATTTCCCAGGACCATTGTTTAGCCACGACATCGACGCTGCGCGCTTCACCGTTTATGGCCGCCTGGAGCGGAAAGGGGATCAGGGTCCAGGCGCTCACCAGCACCCCGACAGCACACAAGGCCAGCATCCACCAACGGCGGATCAGGTAGCCCTGGCGGGTGATGGTCGAGTAGTCTTCGTCTCGGGTCCCGGAGCGCTTGACCACGTAGCCGAATGCGACCGCGACCAACCCCATGGCCAAGAAAGTTATGAGGAGAACAGACGTTTGCATATCTTATGGGTCCTTGCGTCAATCCGGTGAAGACCGATATTTAGTCTTGCAATATAGAATGCATGCCCAATGAATTTCAAGCAAGAGCGGGCCTCACCGCACCTGATCGCGGTCGAATTGTTTGCCACGCGGGTGGATGCTTTACACAAATGGCAATGACTCAGCATACCCGAGTTCTCTCGCACACCCCTATTACCCTACTCGGCGTCGCCCTGTCGATCTTTCTCGGGTTTCGCAATAGCGCCACCCAAGACCGCTAGTGGGAGGCGCGCAAGCAATGGGGCGAAATGGTGTCCGAGATTCTCAGCGTGGCGCGTTCCAGTGAAACCCTGATGAATCTCGATTCAGAGCATTCCGCAACGGGCCAGTTACGTCATGACTTGTTGCGCTGGTGTGCCGCACATTGCCATACCCCGCGCGGCAATCTGCGCAACTAAGATTGCCAAAAAAAACCTGGCCGGCTGCTTAAACGAAGAAGAAATCCGCCTGATGCTCCGCCATCAAAAACCGGCCGACTATTGTTTGCGTCACGCCGGCCAAATTGTCGGCAAGCTGTATCGTCAACAGCATATCGATGCTATTGGCCTGCGTATTTTCGACGAACGCCTCACCCGCTTGGCCGGTGTACAGGCTGCCAGCGAGCGCATTTCCACCACGCCACTGCCATTCGCTTACACACTGTTGACCCACCGCAGCGCGTGCGTGTAGTGCTATTTGTTGCCCTTTGGCTTGGTAGCAGCCATGGGTTGGTACTCCTTACTTGTTCACCCTGATTGTCGCCTACACCTTCTCCGGGTTAGACGTGCTCTCCAAAGAAATGGAAGAACCTTTCGGCCGAGCCGCCAACGACCTACCCCTGGATGCCATGTGTAGCGTCAACGAGATCTCGCTTGCCGAATCCATGGGCGAGACGCCGCCACCACTTTTGCAACCGGCGAAGCATGTCCTTAACTGACGACACGGCCTCGACGCCGCAATAATCAGAATTGAGGGGACCTCGAAAATGCCATCCATGGGATGGTTCTTTAATAAGGAAGACCAAGATACGGTTTTCGCCTTTCCCTCATTTTCAATCCCATGTCGTAATCGAAAATGGCGGCACATCCCCGCGCCGCTTGGGCACCTCGATTTTTCGAGGCGCCCTTTAACGAACAGTCGAAATTTGTCCAGACAAAACCTAGACGTCGATCGATACTGCCGACATGGCCAGTGGTCCGTTGAAAGAGTAGTCTGTCGTGTTGCTGAACTACGAAGCCTGACTTCTATTAAAGAGCCAGGCATCCCAGCCTCGGTGCTAGCTGGCACGAATAAAGCGCAACCAAAACCCCAAGGGGGCTTCGCTATGAAGTCGGCCCAACAAGCCTTGCTGCTCTCGGTCGCATACTTCATCGCAGCCGGTGTCGGCATCGCTCTGACCCGCGAAGCCAACAGCATCGCGACCCTGTGGCCAGCCAATGCGGTTCTGCTCGCAATGCTGCTTCGCTCGCCTCGTCACACCTGGCACCTCCCTGTTATCGGATGCGCCTCGGCCAACGTGCTGGTCAATCTCATCGCAGGCGACACCGCGCAGATCGCCATCGGATTCATGATCTGCAACATGGCCGAGACGCTCACTGCTGGACTCGTGCTGAAGCGATTTCATGATGCCTCGTGGGATCTGGGCAGCCATCGGCAAGCGATTGCGTTCGGCATTATCGCAGGAATCGCGGCCCCGGCTGTCGGTGCAAGCCTGGGGGGTTGGCTGATTTATCTGGCGTACGGCGCATCTTACTGGCCAATGTGGATGTCATGGTGGATCGGCGATGCCATGGGCTTTCTGATCATCACGCCAGCCCTGATCACCATGAACAAGGGTTTTCTCAACGAACTGGCTCAAGATCGTCCCGGGGAGTCAGCGGCCTTATTGTTCACCGTGATCGTTGTGACCGCAGCGGTGTTTTCACAGCTCAGCTTTCCACTGGTGTATCTGGTCACACCAATCATGCTCTGGGCGGCATTTCGGTTGAACGTGTTGGGGGCAGCAGTTTCGGCGCTGCTGATATCCAGCATCGCTGTCGCGATGACCATCTATGGACATGGTCCAATCCCTTTGATCACGGAAGGCAAGATGGCCGACAGGGTGCAGTTCCTGCAGCTATATCTGGGCGTTGCCGTACTGATGCCAATGATCGTCGCCATACTCCTGGCCGAGCAGAAAAGGGCCGAGGAGGCGCTGCAGTCCGAGAAAGAACGCGCCGAGGTAACACTGCAATCCATCGGTGATGCCGTGATCACCACCGACGAAGATGGGTTGATCAGATTCATTAACCCAGTAGCGGAGGAAATAACCGGCTGGAGTCAGCAAGATGCCATTGGCCAGCCAGTGGATACCATATTCAATATCATCGATGAAGAAGACGGCACCCCTGCTGAAAGCCCAGTAGCGCGGTGCATGGAGCATGGTCTAGTCGTTGGATTGGGCAATCACACCATACTGCTCAGTCGCGACGGAAAAGAACACTCCATTCAGGACTCCACAGCCCCCATGTGGGATGCTGACAGCAATCTAAAAGGCGTTGTGCTGGTGTTCAGCGACGTCACCGAAGCACGTCGATTGGCCCGCGAAGCAACCCACCAGGCGGCGCACGATTCGCTGACTGGCCTCGTCAACCGACGAGAATTCGAGAAGCGCCTGCAAAGAGCATTGGCCTCTGCGAAAGAAGAGTTCAATGAACACATGCTCATCTACCTGGATCTCGATCAATTCAAGATCGTCAACGACACGAAGGGCCATGTCGCGGGCGATGAGCTACTGCGTCAGCTCGCCGTTCTACTGAAATCTCATATGCGCCACCGGGATACGCTGGCCCGGCTGGGGGGCGATGAATTCGGCATCCTCATGGAGCATTGCCCACCGGCGAAAGGAGCCGCGGTAGCCGAGTCGTTGCAGCGGGTGATTCGCGAGTTTCAATTCTTATGGGCAGACCAGTCCTTCCGGATCGGCGCCAGCATGGGATTGGTTCCCATTGATGCGACGTGCGGTGACATTACCGAGATCATGCGTCGCGCGGATGCCGCCTGTTACGCGGCGAAAGATGAAGGCCGTAATCGAATCCACCTCTATCGCGACGACGACAAGCAACTCCGTGACCGACACGGCGAGATGCAGTGGGTCGGCAGAATCCAAAGGGCGCTGGATGAAGATCGGTTTCGACTGTTCTGCCAGCCGATCCGGAGCCTGAAGGCAGATTCGGCGGTTTTGCGCTACGAAATCCTGTTGCGCCTTGAAGACGAAGAAGGGCGCATCATCCCGCCGGGCGCCTTTTTGCCCGCCGCTGAACGATACGACCTCGCGTCCAAAATCGATCGATGGGTGATTGATCACACTTTTTGGTGGTTGTCGAACCACCCAAAGCACGTTGCCGATCTCCAGCACTGCGCCATCAACATCTCTGGGCAGAGCCTGAAAGATGGCAAACTGGCCGCGTATATTCGAGAGCGCATACAAGACTCTGGAGTCCCCGCCGAAAAGCTGTGCTTCGAAGTGACCGAGACAGCGGCGATCGCAAACCTCCGAAATGCATCGAGGTTGCTCACTTCATTGAAGGATCTGGGTTGCCGGGTCGCCCTGGACGACTTTGGCAGCGGTCTGTCGTCGTTTGGATACCTGAAGAATCTACCGGTCGACTTCCTAAAGATCGATGGCGTCTTCGTCCGCGGAATCGCCACGGATCAGATCGACTATGCCATGGTCAAGTCCATCTCTGAGATCGGGCGGGTTATGCAAAAGGCGACGATTGCCGAATTCGTCGAGAACGCGGCCATCCTAGAGCGATTGCAAGAACTCGGCGTCGACTGCGTGCAGGGCTTCCATGTCGGTGGCCCGGAACCTATCGAGGCGATGCTGGCGGGCAATGTGTACTGGCTGCCGCGCATCGACAATGAGTAACAGCGGGTAACCGTCCTCTGACACTACCGAAACCAGCCATCGGCCAGTCGCGAGCCTCGGATTCTATTCAAGGATCAACACCGCGTGCGGCTGATCGACAACGAAAACCGAATCGATCTGTTGAACCTCGCCGTCGGCATGCACCTCGGTCTGGCCCGTTCTGTAGATGAACTTCCACGCGCCCTGGGTGACGGAGGTATCGAAGAAGATCAGACGTTCTAGCCGCAGGATGCCAATCACGATCTGTGACTGTGCGCCCTCACGCGCGGCCTGGGCATCCACGTCCGCTTGGATCTTCGGAAAGACCTCGCAGATGCGCGCCCACAGCGTCTCCGCGGAATCCGGCCCACTGCGTCCACCGGGGATCGCAATATCGATTTCGGCCCCCGTTGGCGGAAAGACCACACGTCCATCCCAGTAACCAACACGCCGCAGCTTGCGCCACTCCAAACGGCCGAAGGTTGGGTGCTGTATCGGTTTGGGCTTGCGGCGCAACCAGCTCATGATCAAGGACGCCTCTGGGCCTGTGCTCGGATGCGCCAGGCCAGGTTCAGTGATTGTGTGACTGCAGAATCTTCCCTGCCGTCCCCGTGTCATAGGCGGCACCGGCGGCCGTCAACGACGGCTCAATCGGGTGGCTGACCTTTGACTAGTGGGCCAAGCGGATAATTCTGTAACGCTCAGAGCCACTGTGCGAACGCGAATCAAGGCGCGTTTCGCAGGCAATGGCCGGGCCCTTGGCAAGAAACGCAACACGGAGTCGCGCTCGCACAGTGGC
>JANQRK010000068.1 GCA_028284585.1 Chromatiales bacterium | reverse complement strand
GTTGGCGGTGCTGCGTACCCTGGGCCTTTCGCGCATCCAGCGCCTACGTATCCTGCTCGCCGAAGGTGCGATCATCGGCGTAGTCAGTGCCTTGCTGGCGCTGGTTCTGGGAAACCTTCTGGGCTGGGTCAGCGTGAACTTTCTCGATCGTTTCACCTTGTTTGAGTATGAGCTGATTATTTCGGTCGGTGCCAGCCTGGCAATTGCGTTCACCACTGTGCTCGCCTGCGCTGCAGCAGCCTTCTATCCGGCGCTGGTGGCAAATCGAATCTCTTCGGCCGAATCACTGCAGTACGAGTAGCCTGGTTGCATCCGGCTCGGCTTGGTAAGGCTGTCCAGTGCCTGGCTACAGTCATCGTGCGCCGGCGCATGCGATGTTGCTAGGGCCTGTTCACACTAAGTGAGACGCAGCGTTGCTGCCCCAAAACGGCCCAGGCAAGGCGCGAGGAGAGCGATTTAGTGAGTCTAAATGAACGACGAGCAATGCCGCATGGCGTGTTTTGGGGCGCAACCCGAAGGGACGGGGCCGTTTTCCCGTCCCACGGCGTTGCTGCTCGCTCATGTGCGGTGGGCACACCGTGCTCACAGCGCCTTGTTGGCCAGAAAAACGGCCGCCGTCGCTGCATCTCACTTTGTGTGAACAGGCCCTAGTGACCAGCGGCCAGCTTCAGTATGCGGTCGATCCGGGTGGGCGCCTGAACGGCCGCCTCCGGGTCCCCGGTGACAAATCCATCTCGCATCGCGCGATCATGCTGGGGTCGGTGGCCGAGGGTGTCACTCAGGTCAGCGGTTTTTTGGAAGGCGAGGATAGCCTGGCCACGCTGCGCGCCTTCCGCGCCATGGGCGTGCCCATCGAGGGTCCACACGATGGCCAAGTCAGGGTGCACGGGGTCGGCATGCATGGGCTGCAGACACCCCAAGACGTGCTCGATCTAGGCAATTCCGGGACCTCAATGCGCCTCATGTCGGGTCTGCTGTCAGGGGCGGGATTAGAGGTGACACTTGGCGGTGATGCGTCACTTTCCAGCCGGCCGATGAAGCGCGTCACTGAACCGCTCGGCGTCATGGGTGCCCAGGTCGAAACCACCCCCGAGGGCACCGCGCCGTTGCGCATTCGGCCTGATGGTCGGTTGCGCGGTATCGATTACCCGATGCCCTTGGCCAGCGCACAGGTAAAGTCCTGTTTGCTGCTCGCGGGTTTGTATGCCGAGGGCGCGACCTGCATTACCGAGCCGGCACCAACCCGTGATCACACCGAGCGCATGCTCCGCGGCTTTGGTTACTCGGTACGGCGCAGCGGTGCGCGGGTCTGCATCACCGGCGGCGGTCGGCTTGCCGGCTGCGACATCGAGGTCCCCGGCGATATCTCTTCAGCGGCCTTCTTTTTAGTGGGGGCCAGCATCGCTGAAGGTTCCGACTTGCTCTTGGAGCATGTCGGCATCAACCCGACGCGCGGTGGTGTCATCGCGATCCTGCGCCAGATGGGTGCCGACATCGAAGTGCTCAACGAGCGTGAGGTGGGCGGCGAGCCGGTCGCCGATCTGCGTGTGCGCTCCGCGCCGCTCAAGGGCATTCGCATACCCGAAGACCAAGTCCCGTTGGCGATCGATGAATTCCCGGCGCTGTTCGTTGCCGCCGCCTGCGCTGAAGGCGAAACTCTGCTGACTGGTGCCGCGGAGCTGCGGGTCAAGGAGTCGGACCGGATTCAAGTGATGGCGGACGGATTGACTACGCTGGGCGTTGCGGCGCAGCCGACCCCGGATGGCATCTCGATCCGCGGCGCTATGCTAGACGGCGGTACGGTCGAGAGCCATGGTGATCACCGCATCGCGATGGCCTTCGCGATGGCGGGTTTGCGCGCCGGCTCGCCAATAGTCATCAATGACTGCGCCAATGTGCATACCTCATTTCCCGGATTCGTCGAGCTGGCCGGCAGGGTCGGTGTCCGGGTGCGATACGGTGCTGGCTAGCGGTGTCTGACCAGGTGCCGGTGATCACCATCGATGGGCCGAGCGGCTCGGGTAAAGGGACGGTGACACAGCGTGTTGCCGCCCGGCTCGGCTGGCGGGTACTGGATTCTGGGGCGCTGTATCGGCTGGTCGGCCATGCCGTGGACAGGCGAAATATCGACTTTAATAATGAAAATGAAATTAGTGATTTAGCAGCTTCTCTTGATGTTATTTTCGAAGATAAGAAGGTGCTCCTAGACGGGGTCGACGTGACCGATGCGATTCGCACCGAGGCAGCGGGCAACAATGCTTCTAAGGTCGCGGCGATGCCGGGGGTGCGGGCGGCGTTGCTGGATTGGCAGCGCGACTATGTGCAGCAGCCGGGCCTGGTGGCGGACGGGCGTGACATGGGAACCACGGTATTCCCTGCCGCCAGGGTCAAGATCTTCTTGACCGCCAGTCCGCAGGAGCGTGCGGTAAGGCGCTATAAGCAGTTGAAAGAAAAAGGATTGCCTGCTAATCTCGCCGCGCTTACTAGCGACATAGAAGAGCGCGATGCGCGCGATCGTAGTCGCGCGGCCTCGCCCCTGGTAGCCGCCGAGGATGCCCTCGAGATCGATTCGACCGTGCTGAGCATCGACGAAGTCGTCAATAGGATTTTGAGCGAGGCCCAGCGGGTTTATGCGATACCGCTTTAAGGATGTTCGCTTACGTCATGGGTGCCCGGAAGTTTGGGTGGTCTTCTTAACCTGAAAAATCCGGATTGGGTGCGCCCACCGGTGGGATGGCCCGCCACAGTGCGGGTCGGGAACAAACTAATGTCAGAAAGCTTTGCCGAACTCTTTGAACAGAGTCTAACCAACACCAATTTGCAGCCCGGTGCAATTGTGATCGGTACCGTTGTCGCGATCGACAACGAGCACGTTATCGTTAATGCCGGACTGAAGTCCGAAGGCGTCATTCCCAAGAGCCAGTTCATGGACATGGACGGCGAGCTGGAATGCAGCATCGGTGATCAGATCGAAGTTGCCTTGGATGCCGTCGAGGATGGCTTCGGGGCGACTCGGTTGTCGCGTGAGAAGGCAAAACGCCATCACGCCTGGAACAAGTTGGAGAAGGCTTTCGAGGCTGAAGAGATTGTTGTCGGCCGCATTAACGGCAAGGTCAAAGGCGGCTTTACTGTCGAACTCGATCAGATCCGCGCCTTCCTGCCGGGGTCGTTGGTCGATGTGCGCCCAGTGCGCGATACCTCCTATCTCGAAGGCAAGGACCTGGAGTTCAAGGTCATCAAGCTGGACCAGAAGCGCAACAATGTCGTGGTATCGCGGCGTGCGGTGGTCGAACAAGAATACAGCGAAGAGCGCGACAAGCTGCTCGAGAATCTGCAGGAAGGCCAAGAGGTCAAGGGCGTCGTCAAGAACCTGACCGACTACGGGGCGTTCGTCGACCTCGGCGGCATCGATGGCCTGCTGCACATCACCGACATGGCCTGGAAACGCGTCAAGCATCCGTCCGAGGTCGTGGAGATCGGTGACGAGATCATGGTCAAGGTGCTCAAGTTCGATCGCGAGAAGATGCGTGTCTCGCTCGGCCTCAAGCAGATGGGTGAAGATCCTTGGGAGAACATCACCCGGCGCTACCCGGAAAGTACCCGCCTGTTCGGCAAGGTCACCAACATTGCGGACTATGGCGCCTTCGTCGAGATCGAGGATGGTGTCGAGGGTCTGGTGCACGTCTCCGAGATGGACTGGACCAACAAGAACGTGCACCCGAGCAAGGTCGTTACCTTAGGCGACGAAGTCGAGGTCGTGGTCTTGGACATCGACGAAGAGCGGCGCCGTATTTCGCTTGGCATGAAGCAATGTCAGGCCAATCCTTGGGAGGACTTTTCGCAGAAGTTCAACAAGGGCGATCACGTGCGCGGTGTGATCAAGTCGATCACCGACTTCGGCATTTTCATCGGTTTGGATGGTGGCATCGACGGCCTGGTGCACCTGTCGGACATCTCCTGGGACGATACCGGCGAGGCAGTGATCCGCAACTACAAGAAGGGCCAGGAGCTGGAGACCGTGGTGTTGGCGGTCGATCCCGAGCGCGAGCGTATTTCGCTGGGTATCAAACAGCTCGACAAGGACCCGTTCTCGAGTTTCCTCGCCTTGCACGAGAAGGGCTCGAAAGTCACGGGAACCGTGCAAGAAGTTGATGCCAAGGGCGCGGTGATCGCGCTGGTAGACGGCGTCGAAGGCTACTTGCGCGCCTCCGAGTTGTCGCGTGATCGGGTCGAGGATGCCCGTTCGATACTCAAGGAGGGCGACACGATCGAGGCCAAGTTCCTGGGTGTCGATCGTAAAAACCGCACCATCAGTCTTTCGGTCAAGGCCAAGGACATGGACGAGGAGAAGGCGGCCATTGCGACCTACTCGGGCGATGCATCAGGTGCTGGCACGACGGCGTTCGGCGAATTGCTAAAAGATCACCTGGACGCCAACAAGGATTGAGTGACGCATAAACATAATTTCGGCGGCGGTCTCGAACGCCGCCGCTGTGGCCGTAAACAGAATACAGTTGGACTCGTTGATTAATGACCAAATCAGAACTGATCGAAGTCATTGCTCGTGAACAGGGCCACCTCGCGTATCGCGACGTGGAACTCGCCGTTAAGTGCATGATCGAGCAGATGAGCAAGGCGCTGGCCTCCGGCGAGCGCATAGAGATCCGTGGATTCGGAAGTTTCTCGCTGCATTTTCGGCCACCGCGCACCGGACGTAACCCGAAGACGGGCGAATCGGTTCAACTCAGCGGCAAGTATGTGCCGCACTTCAAGCCCGGCAAGGAACTGCGTGAGCGTGTCAATATCAAGTTCGTTCCTACAGAGGAACCCGAGGAGAGCAAGAAGCAGGTGGGATGACACCTAGCTGGTGCACCGATTCGATTCCAAAGCCGGCCCAGTGCCGGTTTTTTCGTGGCCACCGCCGTATCCAGACAGGGCAGCGTACGCATCCATGGCCGAGGAGTGGCCGAGACCGAAAAAAGGGGTGGCAGTCCCTTGCCAATGGGGGTCCTTCAGGGGAGGAGAGTTAGCCTACATGTTGCACCAGTATCCGGGACGATCGCGCCGGCCAGATGCGTTTGGACGCCGCCCTGGATCGAAAACCATAGCCGTCGCTATGGCTTGAGTGAAGGGCAAGTACAAGCGTGACTGGACAAGTGAGGGCCCGGATAGATTGGGAACGGGGGACAACTGTCCCAGCAAGAATACGCCCCGAATGGGGCTTTCGTTGCATCTCTGGCCACTCGTTCGTGCCCGTTCACAATCGACTGGTGCAACATGCAGGTTTAGCTGTCAGGTGCCCAGCGTCAGGCCGCATAGATAGGCTGCTAGCACCACTAGGAACAGACCGAGTTCGCGCATCGAACCCCGTTTGTCACCCTGGTTGGCGACATTGAACTGCATAATGTTCTCGACCTGGTTGCGGTTGAAGTCGCGCATCAGATAACGATGAGATTGCATGGTGGCCCTCACTTTAGTTTCCTGTTAGTTCTCCTAAATGATAGCAGCAAGAGAGAACAAATCAAGAACAAGTGGCTGGAGTGAGCGATCTGGCAAGGCAAACACTGCGGACGCATCGGCTGCCCAGGCAGCATCGAGAAAGTAGCTAAATACAGTGAGTAGCCCTATGCACATTAACTATGGCCAGTGGCGCGATATCGTCAGGGTTTGCGTGGTCGGGCGCGGCGCACGGGCCTGGTTCTGAGCCGGCCGGTTGTGGTCTGGTATGCGATCAGGTGAGAGGGCGCACATGACTGACTCCGACCCACGCGACCGCTTGTTCACCGAGACCAAGGCGAGCGGTGCGGATTTTGTGTTCGACGAGACTGTGGCGGCGGTGTTTCCGGACATGATCGAGCGCTCGGTGCCCGGCTATCCGGCGATCATTAACATGATCCAGTTGCTCACCGAGCGTTATGCCCAGCCCGGTAGCACCTTGCTCGATCTGGGTTGCTCCTTGGGTGCCGCGACCCTGGCGCTGGCGCGCGGTAGCAGCGGGCGGGGCTGTCGGGTGATCGGGATAGACAATGCACCGGCTATGCTGGCGCGCGCCCAGTCGTTGCTTGCGGCCGATCATCCGCAGATCGAATGGCGCCTCGGCGACATCCGCGAGGCGGCGATTCAGGGCGCATCGATCGTGGTGCTGAATTTCACGCTGCAGTTCCTGCCGCCGGCCGATCGGCTGTCGCTGCTGCAGCGTATCCATGCCGGGCTCGAGGTCGGCGGCGTTCTGATCCTGTCAGAGAAGATCGCTGGGCCCGACCCATTGGCCGATGCGCTGTTGATCGAGATGCATCATGCTTTCAAGCGGGCCAACGGCTACAGCGAGTTGGAGATCAGCCGCAAGCGCAGCGCACTGGAAAACGTCTTGGTCCCCGAGCCTTTGCAGGCACACCGCCAACGCCTCGCCGAGGCCGGCTTCGTGCGCGCCGACCCCTGGTTTCAGTGTTTCAATTTCGTGTCCCTGGTGGCCCGGCGATGATTGATTCGGCGCGCCTCGGGTCGAAGTTGCACGCCCTGGGCCTGGAGCCTTGGGCGGAGACCATAGAGCGGCAGTTGCAGCGGGTCGTGCGCGATGCGCCACATGGCGATTGGCCACAATGGCAACAGGCGTTGGCGCAGTTGCCGGACCTTGGGTCGGGTCGAGTGGAGTGCCGCGACGGAGCCATTGCACTGGTGCCCGAGAATGCCCCTTCGCCCGAGCGTTCGGGTGAGTTGCTCACGGCGCTTCAAGCACTGCACCCGTGGCGCAAGGGGCCGTATCGAATCGCTGGTCTAATGATCGATGCCGAATGGCGCTCGGACTGGAAGTGGGAGCGCTTACTGCCGCATATCGACGATCTACAGGGTCGTCTGGTACTCGACGTCGGTTGTGGCAATGGCTATCACTGTTGGCGTATGGCCGCAGCTGGGGCACGCCAAGTGATCGGCATCGACCCGACTGCACTATTCAATGCGCAGTTCCTGGCGATCCGCCAGCTTGCGAAACCAATGGATACCGGGTTGGTCGAAGGCGTCGAGGTACTGCCGTTGGGTATCGAGGGGCTACCAGCGCACTTGGCCAGGTTCGATAGCGTGTTTTCGATGGGGGTGCTTTACCATCGTCGTTCGCCGATCGACCACTTGACCGAGCTGCACGGTGCCTTGCGACCCGGTGGCCAGTTGGTGCTGGAGACCCTGGTCGTAGACGGCGGAGCGGATCATGTCTTGGTACCGCGCGGGCGCTACGCGAAAATGCGCAACGTCTGGTTCATACCCAGCCCGGCGATGCTCGAGAACTGGTTGCTGCGCTGTGGTTACCGGGCGGTTCGCACCGTCGACATCGCCGCGACCACGAGCGAGGAACAGCGTTCGACTGAGTGGATGAGATTTGAATCCCTAGCGGATTTTCTCGATCCGGCCGATACGCGATTGACGATCGAGGGCTATCCCGCACCATTACGTGCGATCCTGGTCGCCGAGACCTGAGTAACGGAGACGGAATCGAATGTGCCAAGCGAAACGCACCGAGTCGACAGTCTGGGAGACTGACAAGTGAAATCCAAACCGAAATTCTTCGTTGGACAGATCGTGGCCCACAACCGCTTCGACTACCGTGGCGTGGTTGCCGATGTGGACGCCAGCTTCCAGGGGTCCGACGCCTGGTACGAGCAGGTGGCACGCTCCCGCCCTCCCAAGGACCAGCCCTGGTATCGCGTGTTGGTCGATGGCGGGGAATACGAGACCTATGTGGCCGAGCGTCACCTGGAGATCGCGCCAGATACCACCCCGGTGACCCATCCGCTGTTGACTGATCTGTTCAACGCATTTAGCGATGGCATCTATCGACGCCGGATGCACTGACATACCAGCCAAGCCGGCCCGGCTCTGATGCCTCAGTAGGCTGCGATCGCGCGTTCCCCCACCGGCCAGCCCTTGTCTACCCAGCCGCTCCTGCCGCCATGTACCGCACGCACTTTGGCGAAACCCTGCTCCCTGAGCAGGGTATGTGCCGCCGTCGAGCGGCGATCGGTACGGCATAGGATCGCGATTGCTCGATTGCGCTGGGTGGCGAGCTGATCCAGAAGCTCGGCCAGCTCAACGAGTGGCACATTGACCGCCCCGCGGACATGCCTCAGCTCGCCGTGACATTCTTCCGCGCTGCGGACATCGAGCACCAGCAGATCCTCTTCGGCATCCAGCCGCCGTTTGAGTTCGTCGAGTTCCAACATCGGCTGCTGGCGTAGCCGCCCGATCAGGTGCGGCACGAAGGCCATGGCCGCGGCAGTGTCTTCATCGGCCCAGATTGTGCCGGGCAATGGTCAATGCGTTTCAGCGCTGCATGGATCTCATGCCTAGATCGACTGGGGAGGAGGGGAGCGTCATCCAGGCGACCCGACCATCGCATCAGTGTGCCGTTGGATGGCTTTTTTCAATAGGGAGGCAATCGGCCTCAACAAGATGCCGGCGGCGAACCCCCGCGGGTGCAGTTCGAATTCCCGTGTCAGGAATGTGCGGCCATCCTGGATTCGAAAATGCCATCGCTCGATGAAGTGGTCTGCAATCTTGTTCAGCGGCGGAGAAAACTTGTCCATTCTCATGGTTAGCCTGTGATTCGGCGCCAATTCGAGCACGCTTTCCTCATGAGTTGAGCCGTCGCTGTTCTCGACCTTGAAGATCGTACCCACTCTAGAGCCTGTCGGCTGAGACATCTCGACGGCGACGATGCTCGGAATAGGGCCCCAGCCTTGAAACCTCGTCCAGTTCGCGACCTCGAAGATGTTGTCGACGATATCCTCGGGCGAAGCTGGCGTGGTGGCGGTTACTCTAAACGTCACCATGACTAAGCCCGCCCAGCACCTGAGCTAGATACCTTTCCTGCCAACCAGTACCGGTTGAAAAAACACATCGTCCAGGCGTTCCAAGTGTTTGAAGCCAGCCTGTTCCATCAGTGAGCGGACGGCGCCCACGGGAACGGCATAATAGCGGGAACGCATCACCTGGGTTCTTACCTCGCCGCATTGCAACTTGTCCTCGAGGAAATACATGGACAGCACGTACTGATCGCCTTCGAAATCCCAAACCTGCCAGATGAGATACCTCAGCCCGTCCACTTCTCGTACGCCATACGGTTTGATCAGGCCTCGTCCCCTTTCCTCTTGCTCGTAGTCTCGGAGTGTGACGATGCAGCCGCCGCCTGGACGGATCCTCGAATACATTGCCCGCAAGGCCAGAAGGATTTCTTCATCGCTCAAGAGGTGAGGCACGGAATTATCTGCCGAGAGCACAATGTCGAATCCATCCAGTAGATGCGTTTCGATCTCCCGCATATCGCACACCGAATAAGCGACTTGCAGACCCCGAGATTTGGCTTCGAGGTGCGCTCGCCGGATTGCCCCCTGCGACAAATCGGAGCCGGTGACTGCACACCCCTGGGCGGCCAGGCCGAGGCTTTGGGTTCCGATACCACAGGATACATCCAACACTGTCTTGGCCTTGTTTTCCCACCGGTCACGGATCAGTGCAGCGAGCTGCACGCCCTGTCGAGCCATGCTCGAGTCCCAGTCCTGGTAAATCAGATGATAGAAGGGCGACAAGCGGTCATAAAAATCTTCGACAAACGCCATCACCACAGTTCCAGCCGATGGCTCTCATCGCTCACTTCTCTATTGGTAGCTTCGCGTTTTTCCACTCGCGGAAGGTGCCCATGTTGAAGACATGGTCGTAGCCGAGCTTCTTCATCATCCGCGCCGCAAGCAGAGACTTTTTACGATCTTTGGCATATAACGCAAAGTGCTTGGACGGCTCGAGCGCCGGATTGAAATGGGGGCTCTTGCGGTCCGCTGTGTGCGGAACCATGTGAAGCGGGATATGCAGTGCTCCTTGGCACTTGCCAGAGTGGGCGACCTCGTGCGGCTTGCGCACGTCGATCAGCAGCAGCTCGCCCTTTTGGGCGAGTTCCCAGGCCTTGTCCGCCTGGATCTCCTCGACATTGGGGTAGACCCTGGTGGCTAGTTCGCCCCATTTGAACATGCTGTGTTCTCCCGTTGTTTGGATCTGTGATTGGGCTACGAAGCTTTCGCTGGTGGGGTAGATGCCCCATGCCCCTTTTCGGCAGCATAGTGCCACAGGTGCGGAGCCGGGGGAGCAAAGAGGACACTACATTGGGGATCCATCTGAGGCCAGATGTATCTTGGTTGCCCTAAGTCAGAACAGGCGGCTGGAGACTGGGCATCGCAGCGCAAACGGCAGACACCGGAACCCACCGGAATGGACGTTGCCCTAGCGAAGCGATGTTTGCTCTAGGTTGTCGTGCTGCCCGAGCGGTTGGCCCTAGTAGCGACGCATCTGCCCGACCAACACCCCCTGAACCTGCACTTGTTCCGGGCTGTAATGCATCGGCTCGAGACGGCTATTGGCCGGATGTAGGATGACCTCGCCGGGCTTCTGTTCGAGGCGCTTGAGTGTCGCCTCCCCGCCGTCAACCAAAGCCACCACGATTTCGCCGTTGCGCGCCTGATCGCGGTGTTCGATCACGACCCAGTCACCGTCGAGTATGCCTTCATCGATCATCGAATCGCCGCGCACTTCGAGCACGTAGCAGTCATTTACGGTGCGCAGTTGCACCGGCACCTCGATGGTCTCCGGGTTGCGGATCGCCTCGATCGGTTGCCCGGCGGCGATGTAGCCGTATAGCGGCAGCCCGTCAGTCGTCAATGCATCATTCGGCGCCTGTTCGGCCAGACGGATGCCACGGCGCAGCTTGTTCATGGGTTCGACCAGTCCGGCCTCGATCAGCGCCTGGATCTGCTTATGCAAGGAGCCGCGCGAACTCAGACCCAGTGCATCGCACAGCTCGTCGAGCGTGGGTGGGTGAGGGAAGTCGCCCAAGTGGTCGCACAAATAGTCGTAGATCTCCTGCTGGCGTCGCGTCAGCGTCGGCGGGGCCATAGTGTTCTCCCTGGGTTGCCGTAAAGTTCTTAATTTGTTCTATACTAGGCTG
>JANQRK010000040.1 GCA_028284585.1 Chromatiales bacterium | reverse complement strand
GCTTGGGCTGTGGGGGTAAAGGTGCCAAAAAATCGCGCTGTGACGCGGCTGAGCAGCGGGGATTCAGGTCAAAATCGCCACTCATAAACGAAACGATCTCGTGCTTGGTGGGCGCACTGAGCATACATGGGGAAATCCGGCAATATGGGCTTTATGTGACCTACACTCGACCCCCTACCACTGTGATGGATCAGAGCACCCGCTGGGTCAGGTTGTCGGTCGCAAAGTGCTTGCTCCAATGCGTCGAGCACGAAGTCCGTGGTCATGGTGGTGCTGACACGCCAGCCCACGATACGTCGGGCAAACACGTCGACGACAAAGGCCACGTAGAGCCAGCCCTGCCAGGGTTGAGACATACGTGAAGTCCAATACCCAGAGCTGGTTGGGGCGATCTGCCTGGAACTGACGATTGACCCGATCCAGCGGGCAAGGTGCCGACGTGTCCGGCGTCGTGGTGCGAACGCGCTTTCCCCGACGCACGCCGGCCAGGCCCAGACGGCACATGAGCCGTTCCACCGTACAGCGTGCCACCGCCATGTCCTCGCGGTTCATCTGTTTCCAGACTTTCTCGGCACCGTAGACTTGCCTGTTGTCGTGCCAGACACGTTCAATGTGCGGCATCAGCCATTCATCGCGTTTGGCCCTGGCGCTACGCAGCGCCGGGTTGCGCTGCCGCGCCGCATGACGCCGGTAAGCCGACGGGGCAACCTGCAGTACTTTGCAGATTGGCTCGACCCCGTAGGTGTCCCGGTGTTGGTCGATGTAGGCATTCAAGACTTGAGTTTGCGGTCGAGCTCCGCTTGGGCGAAAAAAGCGCTGGCCGTGCGCAGAATATCGTTGGCGCGCCGCAGTTCCTTGTTCTCGCGTTCCAGTTCTTTGATCCGCTGTGCCTCGGTGGTGGTCATACCCGGTCGCGTTCCGGCATCGATCTCCGCACGCTTCACCCACTCCAGCAATGACTTTGGCACACAGCCGATTTTCGGGGCGATAGATTCCACGGTTGCCCACAGTGACGGGTAGTCCCCGCGATGCTCCTGGACCATCCGGACCGCGCGCTCACGGACTTCAGGGGAAAACTTGTTTGACTTGTTCATGGCTCCATTCTCTCAAGAGTTGAAGCCTCCTCAAAACCCGGGGTGGTTCAGTTTTGCTCGATGCGTCAGAAGCCTGGATCGCTATGAAACCAGCAATTGTTGCGGCGATGAAAGTCCAAAAGTACGTGGCTCTCTTCCAATAGAGCTCAATCTCGAACTTTCGAATGTCGAGCGCCTGTATCAGCGCTTTCTCTTCTTTACCCGAAAACGCTTCATCGTACTGCTTGGCCGAAATTTCCTCACTTGTCGTGTTCCTCATGGCTAATGACGCAAATCACCGGCGCCGGAAAGCCGAGCCAAGCGACGCTTTTTTGCTTCCGGGCATATTTCCCTTGTTATGCGGTTACCAATCATCTGAACACTCCCTACTTTGTTACTCTTATTAGTTCGCCCGTCTGCACGCTCCACACATAATTCTCATTAAAAATGCTTCGCGTAATCACAGTTTCTCCATCGGGGCTAAAAGCCAATCCCACTAATCCGGCTTCTGTGCGCAAACTTGCTACTAACTGACCCGTTGCTAGATCCCATAGCCTAGCTGTTTTGTCGTAACTTGTTGTAGCCAGAATCTTACCATCAGGAGAGAACGCTAAGGAAGTGACGCGGTCTCCATGCCCCGCAAGTATTGCTTTCTCCTGGCCTGTTTCTGCATCAGTGAGTGAGACACTACCACCGTCTGTTGCAGAGGCAATTATTTGGCCATCGGGGGAATATGCTACAGCATCGCTAGACCTTAGCTTTGCATCAATTTCATCAGGAAGTACAGTTTTCTTTTTGACCAGTTGCAGTTCTCCCTCTAAGGCCGCCAACCTCTCCATCAGTCTTTTTCTAGAAACCACATCTTCTGTAGATTCTGCTAACTCACGCTTTACATTCTCTTTTTCCTTTACCGTTTCTTCATATTCTTTCTCAACTAGGATACTGTACTCCGCCCAACGCACTCTCAATTGATCTGATCGAGTTACCGTAGCAAAATATTGTGCAAACCGCCTTCTTATAGCAACGTTCTCGTTCAATGCGTGTTCTACGAACTTTCCGAGTTGCTCTGTTTCTTTGAGCTCAATTTCACGCTCTTGAATCTGATGGTTAATTGCAGTGGTAACTAGGCCGAACACAATAGTACCAAGCATGAACTTAGAAAATCCTAGCCATATCTGAAGCCTTTCATCAGTCATAGTTTTTACTGTCTACTGCCCGCGGTTGACGCATAATGTCTAAAGAAACGGCGCGTTTACGCGTCCGCTTTACTTGTATTTTTTCGCTGGCGCGAATATTGTCGCCTAGTTAAGCGCTAAAATACTTTTCTTATCTGACCAAGAAGTCAAGATTTTCATAAATCTTATAGCTTTTTCTTTAGAAACCTTTTTCTCAAGCCCTAAAAATCTCTAACAGTATATTTTGTGGTCAAAATTAAGATCAATATACACGCCTCTTCTTATCATATCTCAGTCGATATCGCCCGGAATGGTCTAGGCTGAACGAGAACATGGATCGTTTCCTCTCGATGCTTTATTGAGCGAAAAGATATGGTCATATATTCTCCTTAGGACTCGACATCACCAGGATAAGATAGAGCCTTCTAGATTCGTCCGCGTTTTTCACCTTAAGAGACCTAACGCTCCTCGCTGAATAGTCCAGCTGTATTTTCGGAAGACGGGCTAGTAGTCACCTTTTTACCAGTAATAAGCATACGAGCTCGTAGCATGGGGCCCTAGTTTATTATACCTTCTAACGTACTCAATTAACCGGCTATATAGATACGTCAAGACAGGAATCGCGAATCCCAAAACAAAAGGGACCCAGTGAATTCCGGTTACCCGTTCCATCATTTCTATCATGTCGGTGTTAATTTCCACTAACTCTTACAGCTAACAACTTAGCACTTATCTGCTATGCGCAGCTTGCATGGCTAGATGCTGAGCGGTAATAAATAATATAGGGATCGGAGAGCTTCTCGTGAATTCGGAAATCGATGCTAAGTCAATCCCATTGATAAATTGAAAGCTCTTTGACGATGGCGCAATAAATTGTGCGGACGCCGGGACGCTTGTCAGGCACTTTACGAACCCACGAGGCGGACCCTGCGACCAGTAACTACGCAAACCCTGGAATGGTGAGGCGGTGGCGTAGGTTGGTTTTATAAGGTGTGAGACTCACTGCCTCAGTCGCAATGAAAACTCCACTTCGGCGGGTAGTGTCAAAAATCTTGCGCACTTTAGGGTTGGCGGTGCTCACGCGGTGGCGGGTTGTTCCTCGAGTTGCTGCTGCTTGAGCGTGTACTACTCCGAACACACGGCGCAGCCGGACAAGTTCAGATCGATATTCGACGCATTATGGTGGGCACTGTCGACACTGGCCACAGTGGGGTACGGTGATGCCTACCCAATTACGTAAGGCGGGCGCCTATTCATGGGCCTTAGTATTGATAGTCGGGCTCGGGATCGTCGCAGTACCGGCCGGGCTTGACGCCTATGCGCTGTCGGAGGCACGGAAGCAAGATGAGCATGTCGATCACTGACCATGCGCACCACTGGATAGGGAAGATGCTTGTGTGGAAGGTGCTTTTTCGCGTTGGCAATGATTCAGCGGACCAAATTATACGCCTCAAGCACACACAGGATCTGACACCATCGTGAAGCCGAACGCCGATGGGCTATACAACTGTCCTGGACGGGCTTTGCCAGCTTTCGTATTTGGCCCATCTGTGCATTCCCTAAATGCTGGCCAGCTCTTCCGAGAAGGTCGTACGTTCCCTTCCATACTTTGCTAAACTTCTTCTGCGATCAGCTCAGCATTTCAGCACACTAATAATCAGGGAGGAATCATGCAGCAATTCTGGCGATGGCTATTTTCGGGTCTCTTATCGGCCTTGTATCTGTTAGGATGCGCGACTGCGCCCGAAAAGATAAAGGGCTTGTCCAGCGATCTTTGGCCAAGGATAGTCGACCACCCTGGCCCCTCCCGAACGGTCCACTTTCAAGATGTGGACAATTTCGATCTTATGCTCAGCGCTTCTCTTAGAAGCCCTATCTATCCTGATGTTCGAGTCAAATCGAGTTCAAAATTCTCCATTCTTGCCACTCCAGGTCGAATTGATCGCTGGCTTCTGAAGGTCCACTCCGGTGGAGGAGAAATTTACAGGTGCACGACTGATCCGAATGAGAGTACCGCAATCGCGTTAGAGATCGGGAAATGGATCTGGGATGAAGGATACTCAGCGTGGGCTGTCTGGGAAACCTACCGCCCAGCGGAAAATTTTCATGCTGAGTTATGGATTAACGCTGGCGATGCGAGAACGGTCGAAGAAGTGAGGTTCGTGCCAAAATCTGGATATAAGGAATCGACACAGTGCGAACGGAATATCGTGGCCAAATCCTAGTCAGAGCAACGTTATGTGCATTGGCAGCCGTTGGTGCCGAGACTTGGGCTATAGACGGCACCAATCTTCCAGCTAACAGCATTGGGGAAGCTCGCAGCAATCTGGTGGATATAGATGAACCCACAGCGGTTGGTGGGCAATCGGTACCGCTTCAGTGTAAGGATGAGTATAAGAAGGCTCAATCTGTTAGGTTTTCTGTGCAGCACCGGGCGGACGGCAACAACCAAAATGATAAGCAGCGGAACATAGACAATGCAGTTACGACACCTCGTCCGCTAGAGAGTATGGGTCAGATCGACCCAAGGACAGAACTGTCAAAATCTATCGGGTTGCTGACGGTTGTTGCTTACTATCCTGAGAAATCTAGCGAAACCGGAGACCCACTGCCGCCGGTATGCGCTGTTAGGAAATGTACTGCATCGCTGATTGAAGGGAATAGACTTCTTACGGCTTACCACTGTGCGCGGCCGGCTAGTTGGGACAGGGAGTTCATTCCAGTGGCTGCGTTTGTAAGAATCGGCTTTTTGGGACCGAGTGCCGAATATCTAAAGGGGGTAGTCTGGCCCGTTGATCCAAATCCAATCGATGATATCTCTAAGCCACAGTACGATGTGGCAATACATCCGATTGTGGCAGAGTCAGACGCCCCCGAGAACGGAGGCATGATTCCCCTTCGATTAAAAGCGCAAAAGGTTGTCCATGAAACAGACTACACCATTGTGGGCCATCCCGGAGGCGCAAGGCTCTCTCAGGTCTCGCCATGCCGAATTGCAGATCGCGAAGATGGTTTAGATTTGAGGATCTACCATTCCTGTGAAGGTAACGACGGGCTATCGGGTAGCCCAATTTTCTCGTCAACCGGTGATTTCATCGGAATCCATTTGAGCAATGCCCCAACGAACTTGGCGCAAGACCGGCGCACGGTCTCAGGAGCGGTCTCTTTTGACACCATTTTGAGGGGGGAACCAGAATGGGGGGCTGGTTTCCTAGACAGAGCCATCAAAGAACCACGAGTACCACCTAGGCGTGTTAAGAACCGAAAGTTTACTCTACCATCGAACAGCCTAGCGGCTGTACTCACCCACTTTAAACGAGACCAGGAATTGACCGAGGCCAAAAAAGTATACGGTCACGCTGTGACTCACGAACGCTACGTGGGACTGGACGAGTTCATCGAATTGGAGACTACTCTACGGGAACATCAATTTCGGATTTCGCAACGTTATCGAGCAGGTGCTCTTAATGGAGTCGAAATCCGACATGACTGGTCTGAGCTTGTAGGCGACGCCGCGCGGGCCCAGTCTCATTGTGAGCGCCTTTTCCACGGGCTTGCTCGTGATATCGCAAATTCTACGACTGAAGAATATCAAGAATTAGCGCTGAGCATGCAAGAAGAAGTGGATGCTATAGAGCCCGGGAGCGACGAATCAGTAGAGGAGCAGTTGACACGAATCAAGGAGCGAACAAATAGAGGACTGGCTGAGCTCTGCCCGACGATACGTAGGATTAGGCTATTTGACTTTTTTCTTTCTAAAGTACCGAAGCATCCAGAATCTTCAATTGCGTTCGCGACAATATTTCCAGTTGATCGCCCAGATGTGAAAGACGACTTCGATCTATGGGGAAGGCCTGACGAGCCTATCACAAAAGCGTCTTACCAAGCCTGTACCGAAGATGGATTGAGATTTTATTTAAGTATCGACTCTGAAGCGTCGCAATCCGGTCTACCTTCTTGTTCGGTCATTATTTCCGACTATAAGCCGTATATCACGGAAGACTGTGTTCGTGATCGATTGTGTAAAGAAGGAGGTGTCTAGGCAGTACTGTCAGTCACCTTAGTCATGATAGACGTACACCTCGACTCTTCTGTTTTTTCCGTTCGGTACGCCGTCGTTGGTTTCTATACGGGGCTTACTTTCGCCGAACCACGATGTCCTAATGCTAGATGCCGGGATTTGTTTTTTTTCTCGTAAATACTGCTTGACACTAAGAGCTCGTTTTTTTGATAAGTCGTCGTTATACCGGGCCGTGCCCGCGCGATCTGTGTGACCGTGGACAACAAAAATGCCGAGCAATGGGATCGCGTCCAGGTTGGCCCATGACTTGGGCGAGACCCATTTATCGATTTCGAAATATACGGCTGACTTGGCTATGTATGATTGATTTTGCAGCGTTGTACCTGTAGAGATTCCAGAATCAGAGACGCGGGAATTTTTGCTACTGCTAATCGATGTGAGAGCGGCTTTCGCCGCCGCAGATCTACTGATAGTTGCGGTTGCAGCATCTGCGGGAGATGTTGCACCAATGCTCAGATTAGAAATACTCGGTTCTCGTTCGGCGGTTATTGACACAACTGGGCGCATGTCTAAGTCAGGCGAGGATACATTTATATTCGGCTTAGCAGTGCGATCATCTAAGGCGATTTTGATTGGTAGAATAGAATCAGGTGGACCGAGTTCTACTGAAATCGGAGTAAACAAGATGTATGCGCCAGCGCCAGAAGCTACCACTACCGCGCCAAGCCCCAACAGAAGAGCCTTCATACTGGTCATACCCAATCCTTGGTGGTTATAGAACTTGTATTCTATTTACATGTAACATAAGAGTTTAGGTTACTTGGCTGTGAGTAGATACTTATTAGATTTAGTGGAAATTCGATGCTTCCAACGTGCCACTGATGTGGCGGCGTAAATCTCGGCAAGAGCTACCAGATCTTTGATATGGATATCTGCTGGATCCGTAAGGACCTTGCTGGTGTAGGGGCAGATCCATAGGCCTGATTGGACGGTGCAGTTGGCATCTTGAATAAGGTCGGCCCTACTGTCTCGAACCGAGATGTCTTCACGGGTGTCCACACCACCTCCGTCCAGATCGCGCCAGTGTGGATAGTCGTCGCGATTGAAGGCACCGACGGAAGCAGGGACGGCCAACACCAGTATCGCGACGATTGCATACGATGCGCGCAGGGTTTGCGTCACCGTGGCGATCCGCAAGAGCTGAGCCCTTCCTCGACGAGTTCCTCACGCAAGATCGACACGTCCTTAGGCGCCTCAATACCGATCCGGGCGTAGCCGCGGTGTGTTTCAAGTACAACAACGCGGATGTTGTCGCTGATGACGATCTCTTCGCCTTGGTAGCGGGTTAGAACAAGCATGGTACAGCCTCCTTGCTGATAGTGGTGGAGCAGCTATGATAGCACTCATCGAGCTGTGCGGGCGCTGGGGATATGCACTACATGGAGGCACAAGGAACTAGCAGACTATCAGTTGCATTCTGGTCGGGCCCCTGGCGCTGACGCCCAGAAGGCCTAGGAGCTAGCCGCTGCATGTATCGTACATCTGGGTTATCAGAGACTGCGGGCACATAAGATGGGACGAAGGCGGAGGCTAGTCGGCGTGCGAATGCCTACACCGATCAGGCAAGGCAGCAGCTTGGCGAAAAACCGCTGCATCTGGGTACGCGACAACTATTTGCGCATCACCGCTTGGCCGTTGCCATCTACTGCATGAATCTGAAACACGTTCTTCGCCAAATCCAGTCCAATCGCGCTAATCTTGCTCATGAGTGTCGTCCTCTCTGTGTAGTTGATCGAAATCACTTCAACTATGGCACTCTTCATGCTGGCGAGGAGAGGACGGTGTCCATCCCATATATGTAATCGGGAACTTGCGTCGCGTGAGGTTCGCAATCCATCGAACTCATTGCGGCGGGGCTCGCCAAAGACAATCTCTAGAGGCGCCCTCAAGTATTTTTTTCGCAAACAGGGTCAGAACTAAAAAAATAGTTATCTACCTTCTTCTCAGGCCTAGTTGCCGTCCGCTAGTATATAGTCTTCCCGGGATTACGTAGGGTGTCCTTCTGTTGTACGGGTTTGAGCTATGGTATTGATAGTATTCGCCGGTGACAGAATGTAAATCCTGCAGTGAAGCGACAAACTTACTTTGGTTATCAAATGCCTCTTTCTCCATCCAGTTCTTATAATAATCTGCACCGCCATTAGTCCAACCATCCATGTATTTTTGACAAAATCGGGTGAGCCCTCCCATTCTCACATATTGAAACGTATGCATGAGCTCATGAAACAGCCCAATTAATTGCCAAGGATTGCCCTCGTCGTGTTGTTCTGCAAAATATATATTATACCCAAAGGTTTGTGCGCTTGGCGCAACCCAAACAGTCCACCCTCCAATTTTCATTTCGTCGTTCAATCTTGCGTTCCAATGAACTCTAACTCTGCCCAAATCCAATTTATCGCCAAACCATGGTTCTAAAAAGTACCTTTCATAACGGGTTAGCCTGACCCCAAGCCTATTATCAGATGCAACGTCTCTTGCCTTCACTTTGCACCCCTGTCCACCTAGATGCATCATGTCCAATCTCAATCTATCAAGATTAGCTAGCTCTTCATTTAATTGACTATCTGGATTTGTCGGATCAAGATCTGCCGCTGCATCTAGAGCATCATCGAAGCAATGATGTGGATGGTAGAGGGTACAGTGAGCATTAATAGCACTACTAAACCAAAGTGCTATCGTAAAGATAAAAATTCTATTCACATAGTGATTGGCTCGCTTCTTCCTACTTAACATCTCTAACTCCTCCTAAATTATTTATAGATGGTCCGTCCATAGCCATTGTTCTGCTTTCCTATGCTCGATGGTGGGACAGGCACCTACTGGGGACGACTATTGAACGCCCAAACATACGATGCTCACTGACATACCGTCGACCCAGCAAGTGTCGCCGATTTCAACAACGAATACTCAGGAACCGCCTCGCAGGTGCTCCCTATAAAGCCTTCGCAGAAATCGGCACGCCTATCCCTCTCAAACGGTAGCGCAGGAGGCCTTGCCATGACATCACTCGATCACTTCGCCGCGATCGTCGGCATCGACTGGGCCGACAAAAAACACGATCCGTGTCTGCGAGAGAACGGTTCCGATAGCGTGGATTTCAGTGTCATGGCCCATAACCCCCAGGCCTCGATGACTGGGCCAACGACATGCAGCAGCGCTTTCCCCATCAGCAGGTCGCCGTTTGCATCGAGTCACGTAAGGTGCCCTTGATCCATGCGCTGCTCAACTCCTCCTTGACCTCGTCTCGCGTCATCCCGAGCAGTTCAACCCTTGGATACCCGAACGCCCCGAGGTCTGTGCCCTGGCCAGCCTGGTCGAGCAACGCCGTACACTCGTCGCCGACAAGGTGCGCTTTACCAACCGCCTCACCGCGGCCCTGAATCGGCATCGCCCCGGTCACTGAGCATTCAGGCAATAAGTCGGGTATAGGTCGCATAAAGCCCATATTCCCGGATTTCCCCATGTATCCTCAGCGCATCCACTAACCTCAAGCCGGCTTTCGCCGAGTACGCAAAGGTCGACTCGTCCGTCCATTGTCATCGCACTTCACAGCACGGATCGACAGCAGCATCCCGAGAACAGGCGCGCAGACACTGCCAAGTCCCTGTGTCTCCAAGAATTATCACAATGCCCGCCGAAGGCCTTGACACTCAGCACATCCCGCATAAGATTGACTCATCGACTTCATTTTCGTGCGGCCACTTCCAGTGGCATCCGAAAAGCCTCTGCAGATCGCGAGAAGAGGCAGGTCTCAGGCCTTCGATCTATCCATAAAATCCAACCGGGATCAGTCCCCGTTCCCTAGTGCTTCCGCTGATTCCAATCAGGCGGAACCGCATAAACCCAGTAATGCCGCACTGCGGCTGTCATTCACCCCCACAGGGAAACACCATCCCTGACGGGTCGCATTGTGCGTGGTGTTTCCCTTCGTTTACTCAAGGAGAACACCATGACTCAAAGCGAAACCAAGTACTTCGACCTTCACATCCAGGGCATCGGTTATCTCAATCGCATCCGCGAAGTGAAGCCAGCCCGCTCTGAGCCATTTTGGGCGACCGATATCGCCGCGATCTTTGGCTCGGCCGAGAACGTCCAGCGAACCCGTTTCGACTGCCGTGTCGTCGGCGCCGAGGCGCAACGCGTGATCGCACATGCGAAGAAGCACGTCGATGGCGAGCGCAAGGTGCTCGTCGCCTTCAAGCTGGGCGACCTCTACCCGGAGCCCTTTACCTACGAGAAGGGTGCCAAGGCCGGCACCACCGGCGTCTCACTCAAGGCGCGCTTGCTGCGCATCGATTGGGTGAGGGTCGACGGTCGGCTCGTCTACTCTGCGCCATCATCGTCAGGTACCGGCAGTACTGACGCCGCGGATAGCGAATCCGCAGCGGCCTGACCCGCATCACCGCGAAGCGTCTTGGCGCTTTGTCTGTTCTCAACCCTGCCGGGGCCACGCATCCCGTCAGGGCGCTGCGTGGTCTCCGGCACTTTCGAAGTTCACGCATGATCAACCTCACAGGGACCATCACGGTCAAGACAATCAACGGGCGCAACGACGATTTCAACGTCGGGCGCCTGACCACCGAGATAGGTGAGTTCAACATCAAGGAGGGCATCGAGGAGTATTTGCCCGGTCAGTATGCCGGGCAGTTCTCGATCAGCCGCATCTACCCCGCCGCCTATACGGTCGGCGGACGCTACTAAGCAGTCTTTCACGTCAGCAGTTTTTCGTAACGGCCAATGGCAGTTGACCACGGACCCACTTCAGTGCGCTGAGGTCTTCGGCTAACTGCAGGGGGTCGTTTCCACCAAGAGGCTCATTGCCGACGCACCGTCGGTCGAGGCCACCATGGTGATACTCGACAGGCTGGAGCGGAGGTATGCCGCACTGGCTGACGGACGGCTCGGCCAGCTCGAGCCACCACCGGCCAACGGCCACCTGCTGCTGTGCCTTACCTACTGAGACCACCCGGCCCTGCAATCTCTAGTGCGGGACCGGCACTTCCTCAACGCAACTACTCCGCCAGCGGAGCGTTCAACCCTGCACCCTCTTCCGGGTGCAGCGTTGAGCGCCAGCCCATCCCTTACCAACCAGGATATGACGATGACAACCGGAGCAACCAGAACCGTTCGTGCGCTGCAGACCTTTGGCGAACCGGCCGACATACCGGCACCGGTGACTTCGCCGAAAATTGCAGCCGCCAAGCCGAAGCCCGCTGTGGCGAAGAAGAAGGCAGCGCCACGATCGCGCGGCCGGGCCAGAGACAAGGTTCCCCGCCTGACCGAGGCCGAGCAGCGCCTTGGTCGGCACCTGGTCGTTGCGCTCGGCACCGTGGTGACCATCATGCTCGGCGTCTCGCTGGAGCATCTGGCGTCCGGTATCCGCGAGATCACCCACAGCGCCGCTTGGTCGGCCTGGGCACTGGCGATCGCAATCGACGTCGGCATGGTCGCCAGCGAGGTCGCGCTGATCGTGCTGGCGACCTTCCCAAACATCCGCGTTGCCGGCTACGCGCACCGCTATGTCGTCTCGACCATCGCGATTTCGATTGCGCTGAACGTCTGGGCCTTCTGGCCCCCGCAAGGCGATACCGCCGTGACGGGCATGGTGCTGGCGGTCATCCTCGGCGCAGGGATCCCGCTGGGGGTCTATCACCTGACGCGGGTGGCCGGGCGTATCTGGCTGGCCGCGTCCAACCGGATCGGGCCGGGATGAGTTTCACACCGGTGTCGCTCGGTTAAAGCGACAAGCCTGTCCGGATTCGGAAGACAGGCGGCCACGCGGCTGAATCCAACGATCCACCTTTGTCTTTCACCTCACCGGGGAACGTCACCCCGGCAGGGCGGGCGTGATCCGGCATTCTGGAGAACGTGATGCTCAACAATGCACTGTCCCACGCGCAGATTCAGCGCGTTGCCCCTTCTGTGTTTGCGACCAAGCCGCATGGCCGGGTCACCAACCGGTACGGGTTTGTCCCCACCATCGACCTGGTCGAGGCGATCGAGCAGGAAGGCTGGTTTCCGGTCGCGGTCCGGCAGTCGCGGGTTCGTGACGAGGCACGCCACGGCTTCCAGCGCCACATGCTGCGTTTTCGCCAGGAGCAGCCGACCCAGGTCGGCGACTCGGTGACCGAGCTGGTGCTGCTCAACTCGCATGACGGCAGTTCGTCGTTCCAACTCGACCTGGGGCTGTTCCGCCTGGTCTGCAGCAACGGCATGGTGACCCCGATCGGCAAGGCTGGCGGCATGCGCTTTCGCCATGGCCGCGAGGTCGTCAACTCGGTGATCGAGGGCGTCTATAGCCTGGTCGACGAGACCCCGCAGCTCGTCGAGCGTGTCGACCGTTTCAACGGCCTGACCCTCGACGCTGGTGAACAGGACCTCTACGCACGCACCGCGCTGGCACTGCGCTATGGCGACGACTGGCAGCAGCGGTCACCCGTCCAACCGCAGGCACTGCTCGGTGCACGGCGCGGCTCCGACACCGGTGACAGCCTGTGGCTGACCATGAACCGCGTGCAGGAGAACCTGGTACGCGGTGGTCTGCGCGGCCGCTCAAGCGGTGGTCGCCGGGTGCGTACCCGGGCCATCCACTCCGTCCACGAAGACGTCCGACTCAACCGGGCGCTGTGGCGCCTGACCGAGGAGTTTGCCGCCCTCAAGGCCGGCTGATCCCCTGCCCCGCTCACGCGGGGCTCTCTTACAACACGCACCGCCTTGCCGGACCTTCGGACCCGGCAAGGCGGCGTTTACCCCAAAGACATGCAAGGAACGAAATACGATGACCTACAACACTGTGACTTTTCTCAACACCCGCTGCCGGCTGCAATTCAGTCGCTATGCCAACGGCCGGCTGGCGATCCAGCTCCACGACGACAGAGGCGAGCCCTTCGCCACGGCGACCATCAACGTGCCGACGATGCCGCTGGCCGAAGACCAGGTCCTGATCAAGGACTACGGCGAAAACGAGGGACTGCTCACGGCACTGGAGGAGGCCGGCGTCGTTCGCAACACCGGCGTACGCTGCCGCCTTGGCTACGTGCAAGCCGACGTCTGTCATCTGCTGATCCCGTCCCCGGCCATCCATTGAAACAAACCACGACAGATGCCATCCCCTTTGCGATCCTTCGGGTGGCCTTTTTTGAGCGCCCTGCCAGGGTGTTGAAAAAAGTGGTGACACAGTCCGACTCTACTGGCGGTTACGCTAAACTCGGCTTACTGGTTTGTTGCCTGACCTTCGTGGTCAGTGACAAAGCGCTTTCGGATCAGGAAGAAGCGCGGCCTGCGGGTTTGATCCATTCTTCACCTAGCCGGGCGGACCCGGTTTCTTTCACACCCCCTGGGGACACCTGTCCCGCTGGGGCATGGTGTTCCCAGGTTCGATCCCGCTGCGGGAGCCCTCCGCAACGTCTCCACCGTCTCCGGGGTCGTTTCGGAGGGCTTCCGTGGTGGGGCTTATTCGGAGGAATAGCATGAAATCACTCACCCAGATCGCTGATCAGATCGCCGTCTGCCCCGTTCCCGGTGACGGGCACCGATTCAACGGGCTGTCTTCGCTCAGCGAAACTGGCAACCGCATCGAGCCGTTGCTGGCGGACCTGGCACCCTCTACCACATGGCCTGCATGCGGGCACTGGTATGCCGGCTGGTGATCGATCCCATGCCTGCGCAATCGTTGTAGGCAGCCTTGCCTCAAGAACGCGAAGTCACATGACCCGCTATTTCGAGGCACCGCTCAGCGGTGCAACGCTTTGCACAGCACCTTCTCCGAAGGTGTTGCGCAAAGGTTCTCTGCCGCGTCGCTCGGCCAAAGCGACAAACCTGTTCGGATCCGGAAGACAGGTGGCCGAAAGGCCGGACCCACATCATCAACCCCACCGGGACCAGGTCCCGGTGGGCGGCCTCCCGGTATTCCCTGGAGGTTTCCATGTCCAACGCCAAAACCGTCATCGAACTCGACGACGATCAACTCATCGCCCATGCTTGCCATGTGCTGGAGCAGCGCCTGAAATACCGCACCGACCGTGCCGGCAGTTGCCTGGAGTCACCTGATGCGGTGCGCAAGCTCCTGAGGGTGCGTTTCGCTGAACGCGAGCACGAGGTATTCGCGGTGCTGTTTCTCGACAACCGGCATCGCCTGATCGTTATCGAGGAGATGTTCCGCGGCACCATCGATGGCGCCCAGGTACATGTACGCGAGGTGGTCAAGGCAGCACTGCATCACAACGCCGCGGCCGTGGTGCTTTGTCACAATCATCCATCCGGTGTCGCCGTGCCCAGCCAGGCGGACCAGACGATCACCCGCCGGCTGTGGGAAGCGCTCGCCCTGGTCGAGGTTCGGGTACTCGATCACTTCGTGGTCGGTGATTCGATTACCTCGTTCGCTGAGCGTGGGCTGTTGTGATCGCCACGCACAAAGCGTGAAGCGCTCGAGTCTTCACTAAGCGGACATCGGCTACCCCCATTGGGCCGATGTCCGCATCTTTTGCATTCTCATGGCTCATGCCACCAGCGTGTCGGGCGAGAGGCCTTTCCGGAATCCTATTGAAAGGGGTTCTGGAAAGGCCTCTGGCCTTTGTCTCCAAGCCGCTGGTTGCCCGTCACCAGAAGCCGGCGGCGCCCCTTTGTGCAGTCATGCGCCATGAGAAATGCGATTGGTCGCCCTATTCCTGATCGCGCATCGGCAACGATCCACGGCACGATCCTGCTGACCCAGGGCTTTGTGAACTTTCGGGGAATGCCACTCCACTGTCCGACAGGCATCCCGCATAGACCGAGAGATACGGTGACTTCGGCCATGGCCCGCCGCGCATGGCGACATGCGCGGTTTTATGCAGCGCAGTTCGGAACAGCCCAAAGAAAACAACCTGTAAAATCCGCTACTTGTAGGTCCTGCACCGGGAAATTCCGTCAGAAAGCGAATTAAATGTCGTGCAGGTAGTTCGGCCAGGACTGTTGCCCGAAGTGGTTTCTCTGCGGATTACGCAGAGTTCGGGCGATGGGGATGAGCGCTGTCGACGATTTCGCCCACACGTTGCGATGTTCGCGCGCCTGTATTACCATTTGTATTACATCTAATTAGAGGCAAGTGGCAGTGGGAACCAGAACTGTGCGACTCGACGACGAAGCTGAGAAGACCCTAGCGAAGTTGAAAAAATTTACTGGGTTGTCGATTTCCGAGGTTCTTAAGCGCGGTCTGAGTGCCTACGAGGAACAGGCAATGCAGCAGGCTGCCCGCAATCCTTTTGCCATCTACCGCGAGCTGGATCTTGGCGAGGGCGGTTACGCGATTGAGCCTGCCCGGCACGCCAAGTCTGCGATCAAGGAAGCAATCGGTCGGAAACACAAGAGATGATTCTGGCCGACACCGGGCCACTCGTCGCGCTCTTCGACCCTGCCGATCAAGATCACAAACGATGTGTAGCCGTGCTCAGGCGTATTGAGGAACCCTTGTGCACCACGATTCCCGTTCTCACGGAAGCTTTTCACCTGCTCGACCCAGGCAGCATCGGCGCACAACGCCTGATGGACTTTGTCACAGGCCAAGGACTCAATATCTGGTATCTCGACGACAAGATTTTGACCAGGATGTTCGAGCTGATGATGCAGTACGCAGATCATCCCATGGATCTTGCTGACGCGTCACTGGTGGCGCTCGCGGAAACCTTAAAGGTACGCAAGGTTTTCACCATCGATCGCGGCGATTTCTCAAGCTACCGCATCAAGCGAGGGCACCGCCATACGACTTTCGAGATCCTCTCGTAAGCTCTATGGAAATGTCTGGCCATTTCGTAGTCTACTTGATTTGGGTGTATTCCTAACCATTGTGACTGATCGCGATTCGAAAACCCTGCCAGTGGGGAACCGGTGCAACGACCGCCCTGGATCGTCAGAATGACTGGTCACCTTGGTAAGTAATCGCAGTTTGGACTAGTGGAATCCCGGTACAGTTCCGCCAGTGACATGATCGGACTAAACTCGATTCATCCTACATCTCCCATGCTCGTGAGTACTAAAATCCATGACCATTAGAGCAATAATTTTTGATGTTGATGGCGTGCTAGTTGATTCACTTGACGCTCATCTTAAGTTTTGTAGAAGAAAAGCACAGGAGTACGAACCACATGTGCAGATACCAAATGTAGACGAGTTCAAGTCGGATGTAGCTCGTTCCGGTATGCGAATCAGTCCAATGCATAATTTCTTGCGAGCAGTAGGCTTCTCGGAGGAAAATGCCAAGAAAGCAGCGGAAGACTATGGGAGAGAATTCAAAGAGGTTGAGTTATCCCTGTTTTCTGAAATAGACGATTTGCTTGACGTACTATCGAGATGCGATGTTCAACTGGGAATTGTAACGGCTAATGAGCGTCCTATAGTTGAGAAAGCGATTGGAGAGGAACGCATTGAAAAATTCTTTGAGCGATCTGCAATTGCAACGAAGAGTGATTATGACGAGTTTAGTAAATCCGTTGCATTGCAGGAGGTAGCTGAGCACCTGAATATTCAGCCGTCAGAGATACTTTTTATTGGCGATCAGCATTCAGATGTTGAAGCTGCGTGTAAGGCCGATGTGGAGTTTCTTGGAGCGAGATGGGGGTGGGGCATTTCTGTCGAAGACGGAGACATCCCGACTATCGGTAACCCCCTTGATATTCTCGATTACGTTAGGAACATTAATCCTTCCATCGACAAACAACTGATGAGAAGGCTGGGTACGCAGTATGTATTTGACGGGCTTTCCCATTCCAGGGACATGTTTAAATATTATGCCGGTCAGCGTATGACATCTCTAAGATTTTACTTGCTAGGCTCTGCTGCCTTGGTCGCTGCTCTTGTTGCGTTGATTACCGATGCCTCCATTCTTCGCTCTCAGGTTGGCCATTTTGTCGGCGTCGCAATAATTGTCGTTGGACTGTTCATCACATTTGTCTTTTATTCGTTGGACAAACGCAACGAAAGTCTCGTAGATAGTGCTGAACGACTATCACGAAGATTGGAAAGAATGTTGAGTGTAAAAACAACGATTCGCGAGTTCGAAACGCTGCTCTACACGGATGAGCGTCGCCCTGCATGGAGAAGATACGGGAAATTGATGCCAGTATTCTTTGGCGGATTCGCATTAACATTTTTGGTGATGGGTTACGCGGTGCTCATGGGTGGCGCCGCAAATACTTCCGATCTCGACAACCAAGACCAACCTTCCCCTAACTCGCGACCTATCATTGCGCTTGATCCTGTTGTAGAGGAAATTGTAGATAAGGTAGAAGTGTGGGGGAACGAATTTCTATCTAACGGTGTAGTGATTGTTGCAATTGGAATAATCATCCTCACATTATTCCTATTGTTTCGTCGCGAAACAGACATGTGGATTGTTTGGCCTAAACGAATTACAGCTGCTGCAGGCGCAGCCGGGGCCGTCGTCGGCGTGCTTGCCGCAATTACTTCACTGTTTAGTGATACCTGGAATTGGTTGGATCGCGACGTCAAAGTAACGCGGATTTTCTCCATTCCTGGCTTTGAGTCTCGCGTATATGATCCAACGGTGTTCGTGTTAGACAACGGAGCAGCAATACTTGCTCGCACGGATGATGACGTTCTAGCGACATTCATTGTGCCTTTCGAGACCGAGGCGTCCTGCATGAATACTGACAAATTTGGAAACTGGAAGGGAACATACCCTACAGAGCATGCCAATTTTCTGAGAAGGCTGGCCAGCGACCTCGCGGCTTGTGCAGATATGGGTCAGCCCTCAAAAATAATACCTGCGAAGATTCGGGTAAGGGGCTTCTCAAGCACCTCCACTTTGCGGGCGTACTCCTATTGTAACGGTGCCACTGATCCTGATGAGGCGAATGTTGCTATTGCTAATCGTCGAGCTAGAGTCGTAAAAGGCCTCTTGACGGCGCCCAATCTCGACGTCGAAATGCATGAATGGAAAACCGTATCCGCAATGGAGCGAGGGCGTGGTTTTAATGATCGATTGATAAGCGGGGCCTACGACGAACGTCTTGGGATACTTACAAGGAGAGTCGAGGTTGAGTTAATCACCGCGCCGCTTTGCGAGGGCCCTGACCAATCTCTGCGATTACGCCCTTGAACGATTCCGGTGGTTGCCGTACGATCTGAACGCTCACCGACAACACTGAGCGCGGGGATTGAAATTTTCGTACTACCTGCCGCAAGCCGGCAGCCTTATCATAGTGACATCAGACTGTTCTATTGAGGTCAATGTCTCCGTGATGAAGGGCTCTTAGGTCAACCTATAGATCGTATGCACCTGACGCCCTCAGCGTGTTGAGAGGCAAGTTGCTCGACGATACCGCATGAGTAACAACAACGGCGCCGACCAAGAGCGCCGTCACGTGTGGGCTCCACCTTTCGAGGAAGAACTGCCCAGTGATGGGAAGCTATACCTTCGCTGCTGGTACTGCTCCAGGGCTATTCCCATCTCACCAAAAGGACCCAGAACAACCTGGCACAAGGCGGAACAGGACATCGGTGCCCCAACCGCAAGCAATACTCGGCACTCGTAGCTGCTTCATGCTGTAGCCGTCTATTTGCCATCAGCCAGGATGATTGGCGAATGCTATGTGACGGAAATGCAATTCGATGCCCTGATTGTGGACAGCAGCTCTAATTCCGTCCGCGACCAGAGCTTAAAATCGTGACATCCGTTAGGCTAGTTCCGACACTTAGGGCATTTACGGATTCAGACAACGAACGGCAGTTCGTTTCAGCTTCAAAGGAATTGACATCTTTCCTCTTTCGTACTGCCCCCTTGCTGCGTGACCCCCTTGGTGCGCACGCGGTCCAGCTGATGTCAAACTCCCCGTACCCAAGTATTAAGATGTCTACCGTTCAGCTGACCGATAGGCCTTCCATATACGGCAGCAACACAAAAATATTCGAGTAGGTCGCATACGATTGTCAGGAGAGAGACTTTCTCGGGGCACGAGACACTGGAGGTTACACACAAATAGTCTATCTGTTACCAGCTAGTCTCGCCCGCCAAGAGTTCTCCACTGCACAAAGAAAAGAGGTCCCGCTCGCCTCTTTTCTAACTACGGGAAATCCAAAAGTAGCAGCGGCTTCTTGCAGCCCCTCGGCGCTCATCTTGCCTTGCTCATATCGCTCAACGAATCCTAGTACGTGCTCGGCGTAAGCACGAATCGGCGCAGATTTTCGCTCGAGGACAAAGTCATACAAATCATCGAGCGAAACAGTCTGTATCAATTGATGCTCGCGGTCAGAAAATACTAGGGCATCCGCTACGGGTTGCGGAACGCAATCTACACAAACCTGTAGATGCTCTCTCATCTTATCGACTAACGATGCCTGCTGATCAACGAACTCTCCAGCACGCGCTGCACGATTATAAAAAGCGGCTAGTCTCGCAGCGAGAAAAGTCGGATGGACTTTAAGTACTGCTTCAAAAATCTCGTGACCATGGTCCAAGTCTAGTTTCTGCTCATTCGCAATTCCGACCCCAGAACCTACGACCGCACGAGTGCATGTATCGATCGGAACCCCAGCTACCGTAGAAGCTGATTCCGCATGTTCAGAATGATGCCATAAAAGCTCAAGCCCGAGACCTACTGAGCTTCGCTCCCCAGTAAGCGCTAAGCCTACTGCCTCAGAAAAGGCTTCTAGTTTGTAGCGAGAAAGTGCCTGAAGATCTGGCAGCTCCCTTTCAAGCATTCGCTCCACGTCGCCACGCACTGATGCATCAAACAAGATATTATCTATTCCAACATAGGACTGAGAAACAGCGGCAGCAAGCTTCGCTGTGGCAATAGATTCAAGTAGCGGCTCTCCTGTTTCTCCTGCACTGCGCTTCATTTCAAAGTATTGCCGAGCAGCGTCGAGCGTCGGCTCCTCTGCGATGACAGCGCGCTGCAGACTAGCCTTTGCGTCAGCATACTGGGCTAAACCCTCATACCCGGCATCACGAGCCTCGTTCCCGAAGCGTTCGCAAAGGGCAGCCAGGAGTGGCCTATTAAAACAATCCGCTGAAAGTTCCTCTAGGTGAGCGAGGAGTTGCCAGCCGACTCGATCCAGAGCTGCACTTGACTCCGGTACTATACCTGATGCATCTTCGTTCATATTCGCGTTCATACACTTCTCCAAGGTAAAGCGCCTCAATCATGGCGTGCGAAAAACTACCAAATGAAAAAGATACCAAATAAACTCTTGCCCACGGACAATTTTCAGATCTAAGCGCTACCGAATATCAAATGAGCCTCACTTACTTTTTCGCATGGTTTGATTTTTCGATAAATCGGTTCGCCATTCTTAAGTGATGTTCAACGGTTGGTACCATATCGATGTAAGCGAATAATGCAGCGCGCCCACAAAAGGTAACCTTGCTGCTTTCCCGAGCAGCCGCTGCCTGATATCGACGATAGCGCTCTACTGTTTCACGATTTCGCACTGGATAGTACCGCTCTTCATCAACATCTCGCGGGTCACATGGTTCTTCAAGTGTCACGGTATGCCAGTTAGCATTCGCGGACCCAGAATTTGGGAAAAGATCCCATTGGGTAACACGGGTGTAAGGCGAATCATCTGTAAAGTTTACAACCGGTGCATCTTGGCTATCCGCGCGACGCTCAACGTGAAATCGAATTGCCCGGTAAGGTAGCTCACCATACTTATAGTCGAAGTATTCATCCGGAGGAATCGCCAAAAAACTGTGGCTGAATTTATCGACCATTGGTCGCTCGAAAGCAGTGCGTAGCGAAACAGTGATATTGGGATGACGAAGAGCTTCGTCGACAAGCGCCGTGTAACCATCTTGCGGCAGCGCTTGAAACGAATCTGTAAAATACCGATCATCACGATTCAACCGCACAGAAATTCTCTTCGCAACCTCGATTCCGAGTTCTGCGGGTTCGCGGTTCCACATTTTCCGCGTGTACGGGCGTAAGAATAAATTTGCGAGTTCTCGCCCTACACTTTGGAGAAAGAACTCATCTGCATTTTTTGGTGGCTGATTTGTCTCTCCCCTAAGCTCCCGAAGGAATTCCCGCACCTCCGCTTCGCTCCCAAAACTCTGGGAAAACATAGATTCAAGGGTTGTTGCGTTTATCGGAAGTGGAGTCGTCGCCCCAGATCCACCTCCGACAAGCGCCCTTACTCGGTGCTCATATGGAACCCAATCAGTGAACTGTGAGAGCCACCTTACCGCTCGTGAGCCCTCTCGCCCATGTAGCAGATGAGGACCGTAGCGATGAATACGCTCCCCGTATTCATTGACTTCATCATAGCAATTGCCGGCAACATGCTCTCGTTTATCGATAACCAGGACCCCGAAACCGCCCTCTGCGAGTGTCCTGGCGAGTGCTGCTCCGGCAAGCCCAGCTCCAACTATCAAGATTCGATTTCCAAGCTGAACAAGACGATTCGTTGGAGCACCCACCTACGGCATCTCTGAAAAATCAGGAGTATCCTCCATCGTTTCACCCCTAGAGACTAGATCACCCAAGTCCTGCACCTGGAACTGCTCTGCAAATGTTTCGGAGAAGACATAGAAGGCGTAGGTAGTAAGAATTGTGTCCCTAAGTCTTCTTGCTTCTTTTGCTTCAATCCAAGAATCCTCCTCGCCATACAATTCTGCAAGCTGATCCGCGCTGCCGAGCATTAAGGCCAGCGGAGTGCGGAGTAGTGCCAATGACTGCGCGTTGTAAACGCAGAATCCCAGGTCTTGAACAAGCTTTGCGTGTTGACAAAGCTCCCGATCCTTGTTCAGAACACCTTGTGCTATTCCACGTGCAATCAGTTCTCCCAATTCACGAGCCCGTTCTCGATACGAGTGGACAAAATCAGGAAAGCCATCCTCTAAGTGAAGATCCAATTCCTGAAGAATTCTTGCGATTCGATCGTCTTTCATTCTTTTGTCCCGTATCTCACATAGCGCGAGATCACGCTCACGGTCTCGAGTTCCCGAGTATGGGCGAATGGGAAGATCGATTCCTCTATTCAAATCGATACGTAAACATCCAGGGAGCGCGGAAAAAAGCTCAAGCTTGTCAGAAGAAGAAAGTCCAACATTAACCGCAAAAAGCTCGAAACTCGGTGGCTTTGGTGCAGTGATTTTCGGGAAGGTTCCAAGCAATGCGCTGGGTTTTTCGAGCACAATATTTAGATCAAAACTTCCATCGTCGATTGCAGCCGCTTGTGCTTCTACCACCGATTTTCGTGCAACAAAAAATTGCCGTCGATGCTCCGAAGACAGTGGCTCCGGCAAATGTGAATCAGTTTCAAGTAACTCCTTCTCACTCCCAATCCGCAACACTGCGCTTAGGTAAGGATCCATCTTATCAATAACAGTTCGGTGCAATCTCGGTACGGGATAGAGCCGTTTTCCACCGGTTACATTGAAGACAAGAGTGTCTCTACGGGACGAAAGATTGCGTTGGCCGGAGTGAACTCCTTTCGTATTGAACAGTATGATGGTGCCCGCTTTTCCGATACAAGGAACGGGCTCCCCAAGTGAACGCAGTTGATTAGGATCGTACAGTGTATCCCAGCTGGATCTAGTTTCTCGCTCGATCTTATGAGTCCCGGGCCAGTACAACATACACTGACCGTCCTCATCGACGTCAGTTAAAAGCAACATCGCCTTAAACTCTTTATCGTGACCATCGTCATGCGGCTGGAAAGCTCGATACGCGCACGGCTCAATCGGTTCAATCCGATAGGCACGGACATAGGAGAGCATCGGATCACGTCCCCATGCATGAGCTCCAAGGGCCCAGACAAGTGGGGTTGCGACCGCGGAGCTAAGCGCCTCTGCCGTTTGGAGAAACTCTTCGTCGGCAGCGCCACCAAATTGAATGTGGGCATGGTTATCGGGTTCCTTTAAACACATCAGCGCACCAAACTCGCGCTGCATATTTGATACGGCGTCGGGAGTAAAAAGTTTCGTAAGAGTTACCATTCCTTGATCGACAAGATTTTCCGCTACGCGAGTAAAGGAAGCTCCAATCGCCTGCTCAATCTCGCGCTGGAAACCTAGATCGGGCTGACAGTAGGTGTCGCGGTATAAGACTTCTTCACTGCTTAAACTCATTCCCCGTACCCTCAATAACGAAATGCTGAGCTAGATTAGCGAAATCACCGACTGTTTTGGAAGAAACAGCTGGAACCCAGCGTGGATGAGTATCCTCGCCTTGGTCGTCCATCGATTGAACAAACCGCCGCGAAAATCGAAGCGACCCACTCTCTTCCCCCACGCAGACCTAACCGACTGATTTTCGAAGCCCTTTGGTTTTGCCCGACACTTAATGTCTGCATTTCTCGCGCAAACACCAGGACAACCCCTTGAGCCACCGTCCCAGGAAAAGGTTCGGCCAGAAGCGTTGCCTGGAGTGGTTCTGCTGCAGATTGCGCGGAGTTCGAGAGGCCAGAACCTGGTGTGACGACAATTTCGCCGACAGCAATTGAACAAAGCGGACGCCCCAACCCACGGACGGATTGAGCGACACTACTCAGCTGACCCGCATCCAACCGCGGTTTCTACACGCCCAGCAGACCGACACGAGGAGCTTTCCCCAGATCCAAGGATCTGTCGATCATTTGCGAATCACTCCAGTATGGGCTCGCCTATGCCCAACTGCCCGGCGGTAATGGGATCCAACGAATCGGCCTGCTCCCTCGCCCATTCCGCCCAAGCTTCGGCTTTCGCTCGATCACCGAGCGATGACATAGGTAGTGACGCCAATACAAGGCCTACGTACTCGCGGATGTCACAAGCCTGCCGATGGGCCCCAGCTTCGTCCGATAGCCGTTGAATCCGGGCCTGCTTGAGTCGCTCTACCCTTTCGCGTTCCAACCGAGCCTAAGTTTCAATCCGCTCCTTCTCTTTTTCTTCGAGCTTCGCTTTGCGGTCGACAAGGTTCCGGTACTGATACTCCCTGTGTCCGTGGTATTGCCGCTCCCCCATCGAGATCAGTTCAAGGACGATCTCCGGAAGCATCGATTCGAGATCTTTCTCGGCGCTGTCCTCCCAAACAAGCGGCTCGGACCCGTACCGATACCAACTGTGACCCACGGTAAGCTTGAACCGCTCTCGTGTACGGCCTCTTTGGGGTTTTGCTTTCTTGCCTGATCCAATGGGCTCCAAACTCACCCGGACCAATTGATCGCCTACGAACCGGGCAATCTCGCCGATAAACCCCTCGATGACGGCCGCCTGCGCGTTGTCCGCGTCGATGAGAACGGCAAGCCGCAGCGTCGGCTCTTCGGCCTCGATCTTGGCAACCAGGCGCAGATTCACTATGGACGGGCTCCTCGATTGTAGGTGGGTATCCGTTCGGCGACGATCTCAGGGCCCGCTGGCCAGCGGTCACGCGCGGTGATGACGCATTTCACTTGGAATATGCCGTCAAGGCCAGTCACCGCAAACCGCTGGCCACGAGGGAAACCACAAGCAAGCCCCGAGATCAACTCACAACCCCGCCCAACATCGGGAGGAATTGATCGTTCTCCTCCCCCGCCCCGCCGAGCACACTGCATCCAGACGTAGACACGGCCCCGTGCCGGAAACGAAAGGATGCTTCATGGCCTTGATTTCCCCATGCCCCAACTCCGGCTCACTCCGCGCCGGCTGGACGACGGTCGGACTCGTACTCTCCATCCTCGGCGCTCTACCGGCAGGTGCAGACAGCTTCATGAATGACCAGATCAAGGCCGATCAACAGTCGATCCACACCGTCTACTTCGGATTCGGTGACGATAGCGTGTCGCCTGCCGAGCGGCAGCGGCTCGACCGGGCAATCGAGTTGCTCAGCACTGACAACGCGCCCCTGACGGTGCACGGGTTTACGGACGGCATCGGTTTCCAGGCCTACAACGACGACCTCGCCCGGCGTCGGTCAGAGGCAGTGCGCAATGCGCTGGTGGCGCAGGGAATCGTCGCTACACGCATCGGGACGGCCTGGACGGGGCGCAGCGATTACGTGGGCGACAACCGCAAAGAGGCTACCCGGCGCCTCAATCGGCGAGTTGAGATCCAACCGATGGCTAGCCAGTTGGAGGTCGTGGGACCGGACCTGCCGCACCAATCGGATAGAAACCTTGCCCTGTCTACGAAGGACCGCCTGCGCGTCGGCCGCTATTCCCAGCTCGCATCGGTACCAAAGCCCGGCCAGGCCAACCCGCTGCAGACGATCATCTCGCTGTTCTTCCCGAGCCAGATTCGAACTGTCGGGGCGGCACTCAACCACGTTCTCGCGCGCAGCGGCTGGGCCCTCGCGTCGACACAGGCAAGCGACCCGACGATTCCTGACCTAATGAGCCTGCCGTTGCCCGAGTCGCAGCGCTCGCTCGGCCCGATTGCCCTGTTCGACGCCTTGGCCATTCTTTGTGGTGAGGCCTATGTGATCGTGGTCGACCCGGTCAACCGACTGGTGTCGTGCGAACTGCGCGCACCCTACTCGAGCCTCGCCCGGGTCGAGGAGCGAACAACCACGCCTTCCAATAACCCGAAGGCAGATCATTGAGATGGCCAGCCACACGATGAACAGTCAAGCGACTACGAAACAGGGGCGGGGCAGCCTTGCTGTCGGTCTGCGCGCACTGGCCGTCGTAACGCTGGCATTGGCCCTGCTCGCAGGCTGCAGCACGCCCGTGGAACGGCCAACGACGTCGATGGAACTACCCAGTGATCGCGATGCCCGGGCGACGGCCGGCCAGACCGGCCAGTTCGTAACAGAGGCAACGAAGGCAGACCTGGCGATCCGTGGCAGCACCTACTACGCCGACGCATTCCGTTGCCTCCCCCGGCCAGACGAGTGTCGCGTCCGCGACCTGCGAACTCCTTGGGAAGAGCGCCGCTACCTAATGCCGGACGGCACCTTCTGTGCTCCACCGGGTTCAGAGGCGCCCCGATGATGCGGCGACCGATCCTCATCACTTTCGGTCTTGCCGCGGCGACCACGCCAGTGGCCGCCGCGGATACCTCAATCCGCCTGACCGAGCAACGCCCGCTTGAGCAGGTCGAGTCCCTACACACCGGTGACCAGCTAGCCAAGGCCTGGGGGCTCACGGCACAGGAGCTGGAGCGCTACGAGAGGCTGATGCGTGGCCCGCGCGGGGCCTTTTCGGTTAAGAACATTTCGCCGATCGAGGTACTCGGCATTCACGCCGCGACGCCGGCAGAGCGTCGGCAATACGCCGACCGCTTCGTTCGATTGCTTTATGAGGACACCGAACGCGTGCTCGCCTTCGAGCGCGCGACCCAGGCGGCGTGGCAACGTCTTGGCAAGCCGATGTTCGACCCGGATCGCCTGCCTGGTGCATCAGCACCGCTATCCTCGAATCGGAACCAACTCTGGGGCAAGCGACTCGCAATATTCGTCGCCACGCAAGACTGCCCGCGCTGCAGCTCGAGTACCCGGGAACTCGTCGAGCTCGCCACCGATAGGGGTCCGCTCAGCGGCCTGGATATCTACGCAGTCGATACGCAGGATCCCGACATGATCCGCACCTTCGCTCGGGACGTGGGGGTACTCCCCGACGCCGTTTCCAATCGTCGCATCACGCTCAACCAGGGCAAGGCGCTGTTCAAGCAGTACCGCGGTGATGACCGCGAGCTACCCCAGGTGTTCGCGCGCGAGGGCGCGCAGCTGCGCCCGCTGAAAATTGTCGCAGGGGCTTTGCCATGAAGCGGCCCATCCTCGCGCTCGTATTGCTGACCTGTTCGCCACTTCCAGCCTACGCACTGCGTGTGCCAGTCGCCTACCACCAGGTGGCGCTGGAGTACGACGTACCGGCCGGCATCCTGTTTGCAATTGCGCTCACCGAGAGCGGGCGCCAGCGAAAGGATGGTAAGACACTGCCCTACCCCTGGGCATTGAACGTGAACGGCAGCGCCTTCTACTTTACCAGTAGGCGCGAGGCCGACACTCACCTTGAGCAGCTGCTGGCGGCAGGTAAAAAACCGGACATCGGGCTGATGCAGGTGAACTGGCGCTACCACCAGCACAAGCTTGGCAATATCCGGCAGGCGTTCGATCCCTGGCTTAACCTCCGTGCCGGAGCGACCGTCCTGCGCGAAGCGTACCGAGCGACCGGCGACTGGTGGACGGCCGTCGGGCGCTATCACTCGGGCACGCCAACACGTGCCAAGGCCTACCGAGCGCGGGTGCTGCGCTGGTACGCGAGGCTCGACTGATGCGCAGGCTGGTCGCACCCCTCCTCCTGTGCGCGGCGATGCCGACATTCTCCGCCACGCCGTTGACGGTCCTACACGACAACGGCAACACGTTGCCATTGGCACCTCTGCTGGAGGCCTCCGGATTTATTCTGGAATCGCAGGACGCTGAGCTGCCACCAATCGCTCCAACGATGGAGGCGGTTCTGGAACAACAGGCCACAGTGCGTTCTCCGAGCCTGACACCTGGGACACAGCCGCGCATCGCAGTCGGTGATGCCGCTGCCCACCTGCCACGTCCGATCTTTCTGGTCGGCGCGGACAAACTGTCGCTGCGCTGGCTCGCCGATCATCGCATCCGGCTCTCCGCACTGGGAGCGGTCGGCCTGGTCGTGGAGGCAAACGGCGTCTCCGATGTCCTGGAGATCAAGCGCGTTGCCGGCGACCTGCCGCTGGCCGCCGGCAGTGGCGAGATGCTGGCCGAGCAGTTCGGGCTGCGCCACTACCCGGTGCTGATCGGGCCGGAGTGGATCGAACAATGAGCGTCCATCCGATCGAGGCTCTGTTGCGCCCGCCGGTCGAGGCCTGGTCGGCCAGTACCGCCGCTATCGGTATGGCGATCTGCCTGCTGGCCCCCTGGGCACTGTTCATGGCACCGGGTGTGGCCTACGGTGCCGCGCTGCTGTTTGGGTGGTTGGCCTGGCACCGCGGGAACCAGGCCTGGCGCGTATTGCGATACCAGCGCCACATGCGCTCCCTACCCCGTTACCGGATGCGCGCCGACCAGATCCCCTGGTCGCCAAGTCGGCTGTTTCTCGGACGTGGCTTCGCTTGGGGCCAGAAGCACACCCAACGCCTGCGCGATACGCTGCGGCCCGAGGTGCGGACCTACCTCGAAGACCCGGCGCTTTCGCGCTGGGTACGCCGTAACGAGCCCGCCTGGGAACGTTCGTCCGCTCTGCGCTGGCTGTACCGTTTGACGTCGGCCGACACGCTGTTCAATCCGCTGCGCCCGGCCCCACCGGTCGGTGGCAAACCGCAGCTGCACGCGGTCGAGCCGGAGGAACAGGACGTCTGGATGCCGCTCGACGAGCGCAACGGCCACACGCTGGTGCTCGGTACCACGCGCGTCGGCAAGACGCGCCTGGCCGAGATCCTGATCACGCAGGACATCCGCCGTGGCGACACGGTGATCGTGTTCGATCCCAAGGGGGACGCCGACCTGATGCGCCGGGTGTATGCCGAGTCGCGGCGCGCCGGCCGCGATCTGTTCGTGTTTCACCTCGGCTACCCGGAGCTGTCGGCACGCTACAACGCGATCGGCAATTTCAGCCGGGTAACCGAGGTCGCAACACGTATCGCCAACCAGCTGCCGTCCGAGGGCAACTCAGCAGCATTCAAAGAGTTTGCCTGGCGCTTCGTCAACATCATCGCGCGCGCACTGGTCGACCTTGGCCGGCGGCCCGACTACGCCCAGGTATGCCGACACATCAACGACATAGAGCCGTTGTTCATCGAGTACGCGCGCCACGTCCTGGTCCGCGAAGACATCGTCGACTGGGCCGCACGGATCGGTGGCGTCGAGGCCAATCTCAACGAGCGCAACCTGCCCCACAACCTCAAGGGCCGCGGCATGCACGCGATCGCGGTGTTCCGCTTCCTGAGCGACCGGGTCTCCGCGGGCGAGTTCTACGACCCGGTGCTCGAGGGTCTGATGGGCGCGTTCAAGTACGACCGCACCTATTTCGACAAGATCGTGTCCTCGGTCGGGCCGCTGATGGAGAAGCTGACCACCGGCAAGATCGCCGAGCTGATCTCCCCCGACTACACCGATGCCGAGGATCCGCGCCCGATCTTCGACTGGCGCTCGGTGATCCGCAGCCGCTCAGTCGTCTACGTCGGCCTGGACGCGCTGTCGGACACCACCGTATCTGGTGCGGTGGGCAACTCGATGTTCGCCGACCTCGTCTCGGTCGCCGGCGATCTCTACAAGCACGGCGAGGACGGTGGTCTGCCGAAGCTGGACGAGGCACCGCAGAAGCTGCGCATCTGCCTGCATGCCGATGAGTTCAACGAGCTGATCGGCGACGAGTTCATCCCGATGATCAACAAGGCCGGAGGTGCCGGGTTCCAGGTCACCGCCTACACCCAGACCTGGAGTGACGTCGAGGCCCGCGTCGGCTCGCGGGCCAAGGCTGGCCAGGTCGCGGGCAATTTCAACACGCTGATCATGCTGCGCGTTAAAGAGCTGGCGACCGCGCAGATGCTCACCGACCAGCTACCCAGGGTCGAGGTCCATGCATTGACGCAGGTCTCCGGCGTGAACGACTCGTCGACTCCGGGATCGGGTGTGGACTTTTCCTCCCGCAACGAGGACCGCCTGACCGTCACCGAAGTGCCAATCATCTCGGACAACGACGTGATGAGCCTGCCCAAGGGTCAAGCCTTCGCCTTGGTTGAGGGTGCACGGCTATGGAAGCTGCGCATGCCGCTGCCCGACGCGTCGCATGACCCGCACATGCCGGCAGATCTCGACGCCCTGGCTGGCCAGATGGCGGCGAGCTATCGCACCGCCGACCACTGGTTCGACGACAGTCAGACCACGTCGCTGCTGCGGGTGGGTGTGGCATGAGCGCCGGTGCCGCCCAAGTCCAGAACCGCCGCGCGCACGCCGGTCAGCAGGCAAGCGACGGCACACCCAGCCTGCTGCGCGCAATCTTTCGCCTGCTCTTCTGGCTGCTCGTGGCACTGTTGTTTTCGATCCTCATCGAGTGGATCGGCATGCTGACCTGGTGGCCCAACGAAGGTACGGCCCACAGTGAGCGGATGCTCGCGGACGAGCTCGGTTACTTGTCGGGTGACCTTCGTGCGACCCTGCTGGTATCCGATACCGCGGCCTACGCACGCGCCTTTGCCGACACCGCCTATCACTGGCTGTGGCGGCGTACCGGCGTGGAATCCGCGATCGCCTGGCTCGCGACCACGCCACCGGCCCACGCCTCGACGTGGCAGGCGGGCCTCCATGCAGGCTACATCTGGGTCGCTGACTTCATCGTCGCCGCAGCGACCATCACCCAGGTCTTCGCGGTGCGTTTGGCCGTGCTCACACTGGCGATGCCCGCATTTGTGCTGGCGACATTGGTCGGTGCGCTGGACGGCTTGGTCCTGCGCGATCTGCGCCGCTGGGGTGGCGGGCGCGAGTCGAGCTATCTCTATCATCACGCCAAGCGCTGGATCTGGCCATTGTTCATCACCGCCTGGGTGCTCTACCTGTCGCTGCCGTTCAGCGTGCACCCGGCGTTTTCCATCCTCCCATTCGCCGCGCTGATCGGCCTGCTGGTCGCGATCACCGCGGCCTCGTTCAAAAAGTATCTGTAGGAGACCGTCGTGCGTTATCCCATTGCAATCTCCGTCGCCGTATTGGCGGTACTGCTCACCACCGGGTCAGCGACCGCCGCCGATGCGGAGCGCGAAGCGCTCGCTCGCCTGGCGCATGAACTCGAAGCCCTGGCCCCGCTGGTGGACGCCGCCGAGAGCGGCGCCGACCGGACCGAGCGGGTGCGTTTCCGTTACGACTGGCTGCGCCGCGATATCCGACGAGTGCGCGAAGGCGTGCTCGAGCATGCAACGGCCGACCAGGCAGAGCCGCGACGCTACGACCGATTGCGCGGTGACTACCGGCGGTAACCCATGAACGCGACTCAGCAGGCCGCGTTCACCGCTGCCACCGGGCACGCACCCGGCGACGTGAACACGCTGATCGGCGGCATCGTGCTGGTGCTGGTGTTCGTCTTCGCCGCCTGGCTGATCGCGCGCACCTTATCGTCGCTCTACCACGGCCGCGCGACAGAACTCGATCTGCTGTGGATAGGGATCCGCGCCTCGGCACTGATCGCGGTGGCTATCTACGTCGTCAACTGATGTTCGTAACCGGATGCCCGCGCCGGAGCCCGCGGGTTGTTTATCGCAACGATCGGAGGATCGAAACCATGTTGTCCCGATTCGGAAACCGCTGGACTTCCCTGGCTGCTCTCGCGGCCGCCTACGTCGCCGCACCGCGGCTGGCGCTGGCCGCCGTGCCCGCACCACCGACCCCCTCGACGACACCCGGCAGCAACGACGCAATCGCCTGGTTCGAGGGCGTGTTCGAAGATGCCTCCGAGGTCGGCATCCTGGTGGTCGGCGTGGTGCTGTTCGTCATCGGTGCGATCGGCATGATCTGGGCCGTCACCCAAGTACTGACCAACAAGGGCACCGTCGGCGATGTCGCCAAGATCGGCCTCGCGTCGGCGGCCGGCATCGCGTTCGGCACCTATGCGCTCACGCAGGCCACCGGAGTCATCTGAGGCCATGTCGTCGGAACCACAAGAACCGACACAGGGTTTCGGGGTGCTCGCCGACCGCGTGGACGGCGAACCTCCCGCGATCCTGGGCCTAACCACCTCAGAGCTGCTGCTGGTCGCGCTGACCACGGGGCTGGTGATGTTGCCGCTGCTCCTGGCGATCGCCGCGGCGATCGACGTCGGCAGCGTCGTGCTGGCGCTGACCGGCTTCATCTTTATGGGCGGAATCTATATCGGCGCACTGATCTTCCGCCGGCTCAAGCGCGGCCACCCGATGGGTCACTACCAGGTGAAGTTCGCCGTGCTAATGCAGCGCCTGTTCGGTGGCAACCGCTTCCTGCTGCGCAGCGGGTACTGGTCGCTGGGACGCACCCGCCACCGCGGCAGCCGCGGGGGAGGATGACCGCCATGTCCCGCTACCGTCACGAGATCGACAACGCACGTGCCCACATCGTCAGTCTATGGCTGGTGATCATCCTGCTGGCGATCGGCTTGGCCTTCGCGTTTCGCGGCTGGGCCAACGCGCCGAGTGACATCACGCTGCACATCCCGCCGGACCTGTCTGTCGGAAGTACTGTACGCGTCGGCGAGATCCCGAAGCCGAACGTCTATGGCTTCGGCTACTACATGTGGCAGCAACTGAACCGCTGGCCGCGGGACGGCGCCGAGGACTTCCCGGCCAAGCTGTACCGCTTTGCCGCGTACGTGACACCGGCCTTTCGCGCCGAACTGCTGCGCGACATGGACCCGCGCAGCCGCATGGGCGAGCTGACCGGACGCGTGCGGGCTCTGTACGAGGCACCGGGTGCGCAATACGACGACAGCCGTGTACAGGCCGTCGGGCCGAACGCCTGGACCGTGACGATCGAGGCGGTGATCGAGGAGACGGTGGCCGGACTGCCGGTCAAGCACACGCGCATCCGCTACCCGCTGCGCGTCGTGCGCTACGACGTCGACCGCGAACTCAATCCCTGGGGCATGGCGATCGACGGCTTCGCCGAGCCCGGACCGAGCCGCATCGAAAGCCCGGTCAAGGAGGACTCCTAACATGGTCGCCATTTGTATTCTTACCTTCTCGGCAGCGCTGTCGCTCACCGACATGGCAGTGGCACAGGAGCCGCCCGCCACCCCGGTCGCCGACGCGACCGAGCAACAGGTCTGGCGCGGCTCACCGATCCGCGTTGACCTCCGCCTGAACACCGAGCGCACCGTGCGCCTGCCCGGTGCCACCCAGCTGCGCAGCGGTCTGCTTGGCGGACCAGTACCCGGCCTGCGCGTGCAGGCACTGGGCGATCACCTCTACCTGAAGGCGGAACAACCGTTCGCGGCGACGCGCCTGATCGTTCAACCAGACGCCGGACAGTCGATCTTGCTGGACCTGGCCGCCGACCAGCGCTTTCCCGCCGGCGGACCGCTCGAGGTGCTGACCGACCCAGCGTCGACGACACGCAATGGCGCGAATACAAACTCACTTACGCCGCTGGCGAACGACAGACCGACTGGCTACGTTGACCTGGTGCGCCACGCCGCACAGTCCCTGTACGCGCCCACACGCCTGGTCCCACAGTCCGCGACGATCGCGCGTGCACCCCTGCCGTTGCATGGTGCCATCGACCTGGTTCGTGGGGGTCATATCGACGCACAACCAGTCGCAGCCTGGCGCGCCAATGGTCCCTACGGTCCGCTGTGGCTCGCGGCGATCAAGCTGCGCAACACCCTAGACCAACCAGTGACACTCGATCCGCGCGACCTGCGTGGGCAGTGGCGGGCAGCGAGCTTCCAGCATGCACGCCTGGGTGCAGCGGGCGACCCGACCGATACCACCACGGTCTACCTGGTCGCCGACCAAAGACCCGAAGCCGCCCTTGCGCCGTTCGTATCAAAGCAGGCGGAGGTGACGCGATGATCACAATGAACCAGGTGATCCCGATCATCGGCGGTATCGTCCTCGTGATTGCCGTCGCCGTCGCGGTCAAGAGCGGCGAGCGCCGGCCCAAGCCGGAGCTGATGGACGAGCTACCCACGGCCGCTGCACCGGACGTCGACACACCCGCCGATACGGTGCGTTCGCTGTCGGCCCAGGTCGCGGAGATGGTTGACCAGACCCGGCGCCTGACCGAGGAAAACCAGAAGCTGCGCGAGGAGAATGCCGCCGCGATGGACCAGGAGAAGCGCCTGGCCGACAAGGTGCGCGCGGAACTCGCCAACGACATCGAACGCGCCGGTCGGCGTGACGAGCAAACGCTGACCGCGCTGTCGCAACAGCTCGAGAAGCTGCGCAGCCGAATTGCCTTGAGCGAGAAAACCCAGTCCACCACGCCGACACCGGCCGACATGCCGCTGGGGTTTGGCTATGGCGACAGCGGCATCGCCGGTGCAATCCACTGGATCGACGCGCTGGATGCACCCGCCCCCGGCACATCCGACCGTGAGCCGACGTTTGCGTCGCTGGCCGGCGGCTCGTTGCTGCACGCCAGTGGCACGACGCGCGAACCCGACACGCTTGCTGACCCAATCCCGAATCCTGTGCGCGCAGTCGCCGGCAGTGATGGCAAGGCCACGCCGGCCAAGTCGCAGGTCGAACCGGTCTATACGATCCCTGCCAATGCGACATTGACACAATCGACGGCGTTCAGCGCCCTGGTCGGCCGCATCCCGGTGGGCGGCCAGGTGCAGGATCCGATGCCGTTCAAGGTGTTGATTGGTGCCGACAACCTCGCCGCCAACGGTCACCAGATCCCGGGCCTTGAAGGCATGGTGATGTCGGGGTTCGCCATCGGCGACTGGACGTTGTCGTGTGTGCGCGGAACCATCCAATCCGCAACCTTCGTGTTCGACGACGGTCGTGTGCAGACCTTCGGCGAGAAATCGCGCAGTACCGACCAGGGCGCCAACCGACAGCAGGAGGGCCTCGGCTGGATCTCCGATCGCTTCGGCGTCCCGTGCATCAGCGGTGAACGCATCACGAACGCCTCGACCTTTTTGGCTCAACGCATCGGCGTCACGGCATTGTCGGCGGCCGCGGAAGCCGCCGCCGCATCACAGACCACGAGCACTGTCAGCAACGAAGGCACGGCCAACACGACTGTCACCGGTGACCAAGGGCAGTACGTGCTCGGTAAGACCGTCTCCGGCGGCGCCCAGGAGATTGGCGCCTGGCTGACCGAGCGCCAGGCAAGCGCTTTCGACGCCGTCTTCGTGGCCGCCGGCGAGCCGGTGGTCGTCCACCTCGATGTCACCCTTCCGATCGATTACGACCCCGCCGGGCGCCGGCTCGATCACCACGCCCGCCTGGCCGGCCCTGGAGGTGCCTATGGCTATTTGGATTAGACCAATGACCCTTATCGCGGCAGCCCTGGGCCTGACCGCCTGCGCAACCAGCAAGGAAGACGTGCTCCCACAGCAGGGGCCGGACATGGCAGCGATCTATCAACAGCATCAGCACAGCGCCGGCGTAGCGCGTGATGCGTCTATACAGCGCCAGGGTCTGGATCGGCCCGTCGCGCGTGGCGCCGCGGATCTGCATGACTATACCCAGCAGGCCGCCAACGAGATCGAGCAGGTCTTCCCGCTGCTGCCGAACCCGCAGATGGTGATGTTCGTGTTTCCCCACCTGAGCACCGAGGGTGCACCGGTACCGGGCTACAGCACCGCATTCCCGATGTACGCGATCGATCAGTACGCGATGCCCGGCGAGGTCTATCAGCCATGAAGGACCTGCTCTCACTGTTTGGTCTGACCACAACAGCGGCGTCATCCTCGGCCAATATTCCTCGTCGTCGGGTCACACGCCGTCGTCTCGCACGCGATCAGTACACCTTGCCGCCATCGTTCACCGACCTGCTGCCATGGTGCGAGTACCTGCCCGACCACCAGGCCTTCCTGCTCGAGGACGGGCGCAGCGTCGGTGCGGTACTGGAGATCACACCGGTCGGTTGTGAGGCGCGTCCTCCAAGCTTCATGGCCGAGCTGCACCAGGGGTTGCTGGGCATGCTGTCCAATGTGCTCGAGATCGACCCCTCGCCGTGGGTCGTGCAGGTCTATGTGCAGGACGAAACCGACCTGCGTAAGACCAGCAGGGCGCTGCGCGACTATGCCCGCCCCGAACTGCGCGACAGCGCGCTGACCAGGCACTGGCTCGCGGTGATGGAGGAACACCTTTCCGCGACGTCACGCCCCGGCGGCGTGTTCGACGACAGCGTAGTCACCAACTGGCGATGGGGCGGCAAGCTGCGCCGCTCGCGCCTCGTAATCTACCGGCGCTTCCGGCGCGAGGAACAACCCCTGCGCGACTCGCTGGAGCAACTGCGCGACCAGGTTGGACGCCTGCGGGCCTCGCTCGATGCCGCCGGCGTGTCATCGCGTTTGGCCGGTGGCGAGCATGTCTATGACTGGCTGCTACAGTGGTTTAATCCCAGGCCGGCCATCTGCGACGGCGACAGCACGCGCTTGGCCGACATCGCACCCTACCCCGGCGACCGGGATCTGCCGTTCGGGCGCGACTTCGCTGAGCTACTGACGCTCTCGGTACCGCGCTCGGACACAGACGCGAACCTGTGGCACCTCGACGGCTTGCCGCACACCATCGTGTCGGTACAGGCGCTGCGCCGCGCACCCGAGATCGGAGCGCTGACCGCAGAGCGGTCGGTCGGTGACCAGGTCTACGCAGTATTCGACCACCTCCCGGTGGGCACCGTGATGGCAATGACGATGGTGTGCCGACCGCAGGACCTGTTGCGTGCGCACGTCGCCAACGTCAAGCGCGCCTCGGTCGGTGACGGTGCCGAAGCAGTGCTCGCGCACGAGAACGCGTCGCAGGTCGAGTTACAGATGGCCCGCGGCGACCGCCTGGTCCCGACCTACCTGAGTTTCTACGTACGTGCCGAGGACAACACGGCACTGCGGCGCCGGGTCAATCATGTCGATAGCCTGCTGCTGCAGAACGGTCTGCAGAGCGTCGGACGTGAGTCGGAATTCCTAGCCTGTGACGCCTGGCTGCGCAACCTGCCGATGAACTACGACCCGGCACTGGACCGCAGTCACCGCCGCTCGCGACTGATGTTCGGAACCCACCTGACCAGCCTGCTGCCGGTGTACGGGCGTTCCCGTGGTACCGGTCATCCGGGACAGCTGTTCTGGAACCGCGGCGGTGAGCCACTGAGCTTCGATCCGCTGCACAAGGAAGACCGCAAGAAGAATGGTCACATGCTGATCGTCGGGCCGACCGGCGCCGGCAAGTCCGCCACACTTGTCTACCTGATCATGCAGGCGCTGGCCGTTTGGCGGCCGCGCGTCTACCTTATCGAGGCGGGTAACAGTTTCGGCCTGATGTGCGACTACCTGCGCAGCCATGACCTTTCCGTGCACAGCGTGGCGATGCAGCCCAACGCCGACGTCAGCCTGCCACCGTTCGCCGGCGCGCTGTCACTGCTGGAAACCCATCCGAACCTGACCGGCCTCGACCTTGAGGCCGTCGACGCCACCACGTCCGACGATGACGACCCGGCCAATGACCTCGACGAGGCCCGCGACCTCCTCGGCGAGATGGAGATCGCCGCACGGATCATGATCACGGGTGGTGATGCGCGCGAAGACGCCCGAATGTCGCGTGCAGATCGCCTCGTGATCCGCCGCGCGATCCTCGAAGCCGCTGGCCAGGTGCGCGCCGCTGGACGTACTCAGGTGCTGACCGAAGACGTTGCAGAGGCGCTGCGCCAGGCTGGCCAGGACGAGTCCTTGGATCCACGTCGGCGCGAACGCGCCGTGGACATGGGCGATGCGTTGCTGCTGTTCTGCTCCGGGGTCGCCGGGCACTTCTTCAACCGTGAAGGCGGCCGCTGGCCGGACGTCGACGTGACCCATCTGGACATGGGCATCCTCCAACGCGAAGGCTACGAGGACCAGCTGACGGTGGCCTATATCGCGCTGATGAATCACATCAACGGCGTGGTCGAGGCGCGCCAGCATGACGCCCGCCCGACGCTGGTAATCACCGACGAGGGCCACATCATCACGACCAACCCGCTGCTCGCGCCGTACGTGATCAAGATCACCAAGATGTGGCGCAAGTTCGGGGCCTGGTACTGGATCGCGACCCAGAACCTCGACGACTTCCCGGATGCGAGTCGGCGCATGCTCTCGATGCTCGAGTGGTGGCTGTGCCTGGTCATGCCGAAGGACGAGGTCGAGCAGATCGCACGGTTCCGCCAGCTGACCGATGAGCAACGCCAGATGCTGCTGTCGGCACGCAAGGAGGGCGGCAAGTACACCGAGGGCGTCGTACTCACCGACAACCTGGCCGCGCTGTTTCGCAACGTACCGCCGGCGCTGGCCCTCGCGCTGGCTCAGACCGAAAAGGACGAGAAGGCGGCACGTGCCGAGATCATGAACCGCGAGCACTGCAGCGAGGTTAAAGCGGCGATCCTCATCGCCACCGAGATCGAACGGCGACGGGCGGGCGGCTGAGATGCGCTGCGGACTGACCTTCATGCTTGCACTGATGACTACCACGGCGGTTGCCGATCCAATCGTGGAGGTCTTCACCGATCACGCACACCCGCTAACGAACACGCAGGCCTTCCCCTCGGCCGCCGTGTTCTACGTCGATGGATTAACCCGTGCCATGGCCGAGCTGTCGGAAGGCCTGCCAGCCGACCCGACAGCAGCGACCGCAATGGCCAAGGCACGCTTTGACGAGCGCACTGACCTCAAAGCGCAGATGCGCGAAGCGGGCAATGGCCTGGCACTCGCCCACCAGCACTACCGACTCGACCGGTACCCGGCGATCGTTTTCGACGGTGCCGCGGTGCTTTACGGCGTCACCGACCTCGTACTGGCGCGCGATCTGTACCGGAAGATGAACCGATGAGCCCCGCATGGCGCCGTTTGACCGCAGGTATGCTGCTGGTCTCCCTGCTTACGCTTACGCGCACACCTCTGGCGGTTCTGAACGACGCCGCCGTTTCCAGTGCGACGCTGGACGCACTGCCGCGATGTCTGCGCTGGCGTCCCGTGGGTATCTGCTTGTGGTTGGTGTGCGGGTACAGCTGCACGGTGAAAACCTCGATCAAGGTCCAGAACCACGTCCCCGACGCCTACGTCAATGTCACCACAGGTGCCGCCGGAGGGAGCATGTCCCCCGGAGATGCAAGCGGATCAATCGAAGGCCGGTACGAAGGAGGCTATCCCAGGCGCGGACGCGATCATCAGACGTTTCGCGACGCGGATCTCTTTGGTCACCCCCTGTCGGCGGCTTCATTCGCCGGTGTATCGGGTATCACCGGTGGCCTGCTGTGCCTGCCACGCTCTATACCGACGCTGCCGTATTTCCGGTCGACACTGGACGCCCTGGTGTGGCGCAGCCTGGTACCCATCGAGTCACTCTATCCGGCAGCCCTCATTCCCGGCCTGCGCGAGATCGGGCAGTTTCCAGTCAATACCTGGGGCAGCGTGTATCCGCGCACGGGTCGTGTGCTGCAACAAGAAGAACCCAAGGCCGGCGCGGTCATCGCACAGCGTGTCGGTGACATAGTGACCCGCTTCTACCAGCCGCACGTCTACTACCCCCTCGATATGTACAAGCTGTCGGACAGCGGCATGCGGTACTGGGGCCCTGGCTCGTTGGTGGAAATGGATGATCAGACCGGCGATTGGCAAATGCTCTATCCCACCGTCGACAACGCCTGTGAAGTGTTCGGCAGGAACGATTCAGTCTCGCTGTCGAGCTGGTCCGATGGTCGCAAGAGCGACGATGGCGAATACCAGTTCAATCTCTGGCGCCCGTATCAATGCTGCAAGGTCAAAGGCATCTTTATCGGTTCCATCGGAGGGTGGTAACGCGGTGAGCGCAAGAGTTCGGACACTGGCACTATCACTTGTTGTTTGGTTGCACGTGCTACAGGCGCTCGCCCTCGCCGGCGAGGTATCGGTCCCCACCGAGGACCAAGCCTGGTATTACGCCATTGGCGGCGCAGAGCCCGTGTCGATTGCGCTGAACCCCGCCGGGGCCCACCAGGTCCTCGATGCGCATTCGTCACTGACTGCCAGTTACAGCTGCGGCAACTTCGACATCATCAGCTCGGTGACGAACTCTTTCTCGAACGCGGCGACGAGCCTGCAGAGTACCGTAATGGGCGCCGCACGCGGAGCCATCGCGGCGCTGCCCTTGTACGTCTTTCAGCGCGCCGCGCCGGGCTTGTACGAGCTGTTTCAGACCTATGCGGCGGACTTCAGCCTGAACTTCGGCGATGCGCTCAAATCCTGCGAGCAGATGGAGCAGCAGATCCTCGCCGGCAAGGATCCATACGAGGAGTGGATTCAGATGGCCAAGGCCGGCGACTGGCGGCGCCTGATGGGCACCACCAAGGATGCCGTGGCCGCCAAGCAGTCTGTCGAAAGCAGGGGTGGCGCGGCCGGCTACCCGTTTCCGAAGGTCAGCAGTGGCGGCGTCGTAATGGCCGGTGGCACCAGTGGCCCGCCGATTGAGCCGATCAGGGACATCACGGCCGCCGGCTGGAACACCACGCTCGGACGCCCGCCCGGCAGCAACGCCCCGTACACACCACCAGCTATCGGGTCGGAGGTTCGCCTGGCAACCCTTTTCCCGACGCCCTCGTCGGCCGCCGACTATGCGGTCGACGTCCTCGGCGATGCGGTAATCCACACCTGTAACGGCTGCCCGAAACGCGGCATCCCCGGCAACGGCCTGAACGTGAAGTACGAGGTGCACCGGCAGGCCATTGCGACAGACCTGGTCGCGCTGGTCGGCGGGACCGGCGTGCCGACCAATGCGGACTTGCAAGGGGTCTCCGCGCCCGGCGTCGCCGTGTCCGCCAAGGTCATCGAGACACTGCGGGAACTGCCGGCGGACGAGGCCGGTGTCTTTGCCGGGCGTCTGGCCTCCGAGGTCGCGATCGCACGCACAATTGAGGAGGCCTTCGCGATCCGCCGCCTGTTGATCAGCGGCAAGCGCGTACCCGAGGTGATGAGTACCAAGCCGGCGATGGACGTCGCAGTCAGTGCGGTCGACGAACTGGAGCAGGAGATCGAGAGCTTCCTGTTCGAGCAGCGCGTGAGCAAGGAGATCGCGAGCAATACCGCCGCCGGCGTCGTCGCGCGGCGTAACCAGTTGGATGCACAAAGCCAGCAGACGCTGCGCCAGGGACGTCCGGAACGGTCTCCGCTTGAGGAGGGAGGCCGTTTCCGGTGAGCTCCGAGCCGCAGGACGCTTTCGATGCGCGCTGCGCGCGCAGACGAATCCTGCGTCTGAGTGCCATCTTGTTTACCGTGATCGCCGTGCTCGTCCTAGTGTTGATCGAGGTCTACGGCTATTCCGCCGTGCGCGATGGCTGGGACCGTATCGCGCCGGTCGTCACCGCGGTCAAGTGGGGTGGCATGGTCGTGCTCATCTGGCAATGGAAGCCCTTCATCAACTGGGTCGCGCAGCGCCAGCGCCTGATTGCCGGCTACCGCGACTACCTGCTAACGCTGCGCTGGCGCATCGCCGTCGCACTCGTGGTGCTGGAAATCCTGTTCGGCCAAAACCTGCTGGCCCATTTGTGGAACTGAAGGCATTCATCGATGGCCGTCGATTCCTACCTCGAGCTCTTCACCACGCTGTTCGGCTGGCAATGGTACGGCATTATCTGGGACGCGCTGACCGACACCGGGATCGTGTACATACCGTTCGTGATGATCCTACTGACGCGCTGGAAGGACGCAGCCCGCGGCGGTAGCTTTGGCAATGTCCACGATATCGCATTGCGCAGCATCGAGATCGAATTCTACGTCGCGGTGTTCGTGGCCCTGATCGCCGGTCCGCCAGCCGTGGGCCTGAGTGCCACCGCGATGAGCTACACGCCCTCGCCCACGCTGAACGACCCGACACCCGCGACCGCGACGCCGGCGCTGCCGGACTCGAGTTACGGCTCGGCGGGCGCATTCTCGGGTACCCCGGCCAGCGTGAATGTACCGGTATGGTGGTATGCGATCCTGAGCCTCAGCAAGGGCATCAATCACGCCATTGTTACCGGCATGCCCGACTCGGTCGGGATCCGCGAAGTTTAGCAGCAGGCGCAACTGGCCAACGTCAGCGACCCGGTGGTGCGTGCAGAGGCCAGCCAGTTTTACAACGACTGCTTCGTCCCAGCCCGCTCGAAGTACCTACGCGACAAACCAACCAGCCCGGCGATCACCGCCCTGCTCAACGAACACGGCGCCGACGATCCTGACTGGATGGGATCGCACGTGTATCGCTCGCTCTACTACCCGAATATGCGGTCTGCGTCGCGGGTCAGCGGCTGGCCCTACAAGGCCTCACGGGATCTCGACTACGGAACCGCAGCAACCGGCGGCTGGGGCCAGCCCACCTGCGCCGAATGGTGGATGGGCGACGGAACGTCGACGGGGGTCCGGGACAAGATCATGGCCCTGCCCGAGGCGAGCGGGTTTAGCAATACGCTCGCGAGCGCCGCGACGCGATTCTCGACCTTCCTCGGATCCTGGGGAAGCAGCGCCGCCATCGCGGCGGAGAAACTCACCGACACGGCCGTGCGCAAATCGTTAGACAACTCGCGCGTCGAGGCCATGACGACCTTCCAGCCTGACGCCCTGGGTGCATACAGCGGGCGCGAAGGCGTGCCGGGCAACCTGTACGGTGCCGCACAGGATTTGGCTGGCGCTGCCGGTGCAGGCGCGACACATTTCAGCTTGGGCACCATGCTCACCGCGATCAAGCCGATGCTGCCGACGATACAGGCCGTCACGCTGATGGCGGTCTATGCCTTGCTCCCGATCATCGTCGTGTTCTCGGGCTACTCGCTGTCGATGCTGGCCGTCGTCGCCGTCGGCATCTTTACGATCAATTTCTGGACCGTGCTGTGGAAGTTCGCCCAATGGGTCGACGAGAACCTGACCGTCGCCATGCACCCAGGCAGCCTGGATGGCCTGATGAACTGGGCCGCATCACCAGGCGGATTCGCCGGTGCGACCAGCAAGGCACTGATGCTCGATACCATGCTGGCGATGCTCATGATCGGGATGCCGGTGCTGTGGACGATGATGATGGGGTGGGCTGGCATTCACATCGGCCGATCGATTGAAGGGAGCCTGGAAGCCGGGTGGAAAAGTTCGCGTCAATCAGGGGAAGCTGGTGCAAGAATTGCGACCCGTACCGCTGCGAGGACTCGCAAATAGCAGGCAATCCACCGCTTGGATGAAGCCCTCACCCACAAAATCAGTGGTTATCAACCGACGGGACGGTCGCCATCGGCGTAAGGAGATGATCCGTGCACTAATCCTTGGCCATGCTTTTCCTGATACATCCCATATGGGTCGGGCTCGTCTGAGGCATCATCGTCCTGAGATCTGCTCAAGGCGACCCAGCCGAGGAAAATCGCAGCAGCAAACGACAGCAAATAAACACCCCAAAGGAAAGAAAGCACCAGAAAGGGCACCGCGAATCCAACCACAACGGCCAGCACCAAGCCAGCACCCAGGGGGTACCTGCGACAAGTTGTTACGGCGCCACCCAGCACAGGGCTACGCCCGAGACGGTTCAGCAAACGATATGCAAGGTGCACGAGCGCTGCAGGCAGCCAACGCATGCGGACTAGCACCGTCCAGGTGGCGATCACGCCATACAGAGCAACAGCCGAGTAGAAACCGATTTCGATTTGGTCCATTTCAGAATCCTTATCAGTATTTCCCCTTTTGCGCCAGTATTTGGCCACGCAACAATTTCAGCATCTGCCGAACCCACACGCTTCGTGATACTCGGCGGTCTCGAGACGCGGAACGAGGCCGAAGCGAAACACACACGCTGTATCATTATCGACCAAGTTTTCGTCTGCAGCATAGCCGCTTGCTTGTGACGTGCGGGAGTTCACCCCCATGTAGCATCCAGGAATACCGTCGGCCGGGGCAAATGGTGAAAAGGTCTGGAAGGGAACGGGCACATTAAGGCGAGTGGCCGATCGATGTCGCAATGTCGTCTAATCGTGCACCGACTCAGACTATTGCTGCCTTTACCAATGAAGGCGGCTTCGCGATGCGTTGGGGTCTCGTGCCGTCGTGGAGCAAGGTGCCCACAACGAAGTATTCCACGATTAACGCTGTCATACAGACGGTTGCCGAAAAACGACTTTGTCGCGGGCCATGGAAGGGCGGCCGCCGCCGCCTGATCCCTGTGGCAGGCTACGACGAATGGTGTTTGGAAGATGGCGTGAAACAGCCCTTTTATATCAAGGCGAAAGATGACAGCCCATTGTTCCTCGGCGGTATCTGGGAAACCTGGTCGAGGGACGAGACGCAGATGCTGTCTTGCTCGATTCTCACCCGCGAGCGCGATTGCGGAGATTGCGCAGCTGCATCATCGCATGCCGGTGATCATCCGGCATGACGCGACCGAGACCTGGTTTGCGGCGAAGGCCGAAGTGGCCGGTGAAATCGCACAGAGTGGCGTACCGCGGCTCGCGCATCATGCTGTGAGCCGCTATGTCAGCAATGCCAGGAATGGTGGTCCGCAGTGTGTTGAGCCTATCGATCGCTCCGAGGGGAAAGCCGAGAATCGGGACAAGTAAGAAGCACAGGGGCGAGTAGCCCCTGTTGTGCAGCACGGTCCTGTTCGTCAATCCCGAGATTGTCGTTTCAGGTGTCAGCAGCGAAACCGGGAAGGTCGTCTTTCGTTATCCAAATCCAACCCTGGACGAAAGCGCCATCATCTTCGTCTGATGCGGAAACGATGGCGTCTTCATCGATATCGAGCTGATCGTTGTTGATGTGTTGCATAAACGCGAATGCGGCGTAACGACGCAGCGCGCGCTGCTCGACCTCGAATTCGTGGATGCGTTGATTGATGTGGCGATGTTGTTCACGCAATCGAAAGAGTGCGTCGGTGTCGATCCCATTCTCGACGGCAGTGAACAGCGTGTTATATGCCTCGTACAGCGAGGTAGCGAGCCCCGCTGGAATGTTCAGAGTTTTTATGTGGAGCTCCGGAAAGTGGATGCCGGAGATCTAGCCCGCAGGGGATTGTAGATCCCCAGCGGCTGGAAGATGAGTCAGACGATCGCTGACCCGCAGATGGACGATGCGCCTTCAAGGCCCGGGCCTTGGATCCCGATACTGGCGCGGCGGGATCGGATGCCGCTGAACGCGGCGGTAACGATGACCACTCGCTAGCATAGCGCCAGAGTGGCCCAAGGCAAATGCCCGTCAGTAGAAAGGACAGCAAGAAGGGACCTAAGGAAAGGGCTTGAAGGGAAGGGGCGGACTAAGAGGAATGGCCCAACCCAGAAAGGGCTGCCGCGTTACCAGTAACACGCGGCAAAGGAGGCGCAGAGCGCCGAAGGGCCAACCGGCTGCCGCAGCGCGCCAATTTGCTCACTTGACGCTTGATCTGTTGGAGGCAATTCATGAGAAAGAACGGCACCAAAAAGGGCATGTGCTGACTGTTGTGTCTCAGTCACTCGACGTTTTGACTATGCCGACACTTCGGAAACGATGAACAGCCCCAAAACTGACGCCCTGCATTCTGTCCTTTCTTACTGATTCGCAGTGCCATTGGGCTGCCACAACGCGGGCAGCGCCTCGAGGCCTCGGGCTGTAAGCGTTTGCCGCTGACATGTACCTTGTGGGCACGGCGTGTCGCTCGGGAGCGCAGCAGCCGGTACTGCGCGATCTGCTGCGCGATCGAATCGACCCGTGTCGGAGCGAGAACGAGTCGCCGCTTGGATTTGATGAACCGGATTTAGCCTGCCCCATAGGTCACGTTCGCTGGCATCGGCGTCTTGAATTGGCTGTCCCCGACGAACACGACCAGCGAATGGACCTCGTCCTCGCGGAGGTTCAGGAGCGCTTTCAACGCCTGGACATGCTTGTGATTCTGGTGCAGAAGATTCTGAAACTGGAACTTTTGCTTGAAAATCTGCTGCGTCCACTGGCGCTGGCTCGGCTGACCGAAGATCCAGCCCTTCATGTTCTTCGTCTCAACGACGAAGACACCGTACTCGGACACGATGACCTGATCGACCTGCGTCGTGCCATCGGCCGTCGGAAGGGTCACGTCGCGGATCAGGCGATATTCTCGGCGACTAAGGAAAAGCCGAGCGGAGAGATTGACAATGCCTTCACCGACAATGCCCTTGAACCGGGGCGACTTCAGGATAGCGGCACGAGGAGCAACAAGGCATAGACGGCCGGCGCGGTAGGGGCTGCGAAATCCATTGAGGTACTGTGCGTCCTTTCAGTGGGCGGTTTTTCGGCACCGCCGTCTCTCCAATCTGCGGTGATCTATCGGCAGGTCACCACCATTGCCTTAACACCCTATCTAAACCGCCGTGCGATCGGGAATAGTGAGCACAGCGAACAGGCGCCGGGGAAACAATAGCCCCCTGCCCTTACGGGACAGGGGGCTATAAGCGTCACGATGGTTCAGAACAGATCGATAGGTGGTTCAAGGGTTACACGCTTGTTGTCCTGCTCCAAGGGGCGGATATAAAGCTCGACGCGGCAATTTAGCCGCCGCCCCACCAGCGTGTCGTTGCTAGCGACTGGGTGGTTTTCGCCAACACCGAAGCGTTGCAAACACGAATCCTCAATGCCTCGCTTAGCGAGGTGATCGGCGATCGCATCTGCCCGGGCCTTAGACAATTGGAGGTTGGCCTGTGGATTACCTACGTTATCCGTATGGCCGACGACGTGGATAGTCGACGCATCGTACTGGTTCAGTACGCGCGCCATCGTATCGAGTGTACCGATACTCTGTAGAGGAACGTCGCTTCGGCCCGTTTCGAATGCGACCGATGTCATTGAAAGGACCAGCAGGTCATCAGCGAGTCTTTTGATCTCGATCTGGTGAGCCTCTCGTTCGGCGGCAAGTGCCGCTTGAAACGCCTGTTCCTGCTGGTCCATGGAGTTGCCCACGAAACCACCGAGCAGTCCACCGGCGATTGCGCCTACGGGAGCGCCGGCGCCGCTATCGAACCTGTTGCCGATAACGAGACTGTCGAATTTCTGATTGCACGTCAGCCGGTGTCTTTACCTGCATTATCTGGGTTCCTTTCAAGCGATGATGTCGCAACTCACCTAATCATCGCCGTTCGCGCTCGCAATGCACACACGCTCCGATTGGCGCCATGACAGGCTGCTTTGAGCCGTTCATTGCGCTCTGCAGCCTGTGTTTCATAAGCCACAGTGCGCCAGCTTCTCGATGTTGTGCACCAAGGCAAACAGCTTCCACTGCCCATCCACTTTCTCTCTCCCTCGCAGCGTGAAGCGATCCAGCCCCTTGTGGTAGCGCAGATTGCCAAATGGTGGCTCCACCGTGCCCAGGCGCTTGCTGTAGATCATCCGGCCCACCAAGCTGTCGATCTTGGTCTTCATGCGCGTGACGGTGCTATCGCCGACAGTCTCGGGTTCTCGAAAGAAGACGACCTGGCGAGGTGTCTTTTGGTGTTCGTCGCGCAGGCAGCTTGCTCGCAGATGACAGTCTCTGCAGGCCGACTTCGGGGCCGTGAACTTGATGCCCGTGCGACCCTTGATCGTCACATTGGCGCCGTTACGGTACAGCGCCTTGCCTGCCGGACAGGTGCAAGTCAGGCGCTGGGGGTAGTAGTCGAAGTCACTGGGCCGAAAGCGATGGGGTTGTGGCTTGGGTGGCTTGTACTTGTCCGCATCCGCAAAGCGCGGATCGCGCTTACGGAAAAGGTTGTCGGCCACATAGGCGTCGCACTGTTGCTCGTCGAGCCAGTTGAGGTTGTCGCCGCTGTGAAAGCCCGAATCCGCCGTGAGTTTGGTTTCGGCCAGGATGTTCCCTGACAGCCCCAGGTCCTGAAAGCTTTCCTGCAGGTCGGTCAGCACCGGCTGCAGCAGCTCTTGCTCCTGGGGTGCCCCATGGGCTTGGGCCTCGACGATCACTTGATGCTTGTCGTCGGTAACAGCAATCGCCGTGTAGCCCTGGATCACGCCTTTGCCGGTCTTCATCTTGGCGCTGTCGTTGTCGGTGACGTTGCTCTTGCGCTCCTTGCCATTTGGGCCCAACTTGGGCTGGGCTTACTTGAGGAAGGCCTTGATCTTGCGGCTCTGGCGCTCGATCTTATCGATCTGCTGGGCCGCGTGGCTTTCCAGGTCGCCTTGGGCATCCTTCGCGTCTTCCAGATGATGCGCTTTGAGCATCCGCTCAATCGCCCGGTCCAGTTTCTTGACCTTTGCCTGTAGCTCGTCGATCCGGCCGCTTAGATCCTTTGAGGCATTCGACGGCAGCTTCACGCCGTCGATGGCGAAGTGCTCGCGACCGATCAGCCCAGCGGCATCGCACACCAGCAGGACTTCGCGGAAGACTGACTGGATCGCCTCGGGCGAACGGCTGATGAAGGCAGCGAGGGTCGAATGATCCGGTGTGGCCTCGCCTGAGAGCGCCATGAACTGCACGTTCTCACGACAGGCCCGTTCGATCCGCCGGCTGCCGATCAGGCCACGCGCATAGGCGAACAGGACAATCTTCAGCAGGACCTTGGGGTGGTAGGCGCGTGCACCTAGGTCATCATTCGCGTACTGTGCATCGAAGGCCGACAGGTCGACTGTGCGCTCCATCAAATGATGCAGGGCGTATTCAAAGGTCCCCGGCAGGATCTGTTTATCGAAGCAGATCGCGACAAAGGCATCCTGCTGCAGATTGACAGGTTTGTAGCGGGGCATCCTTCCTCCCTGGGTTGCTAACCGTTGTTGCGACCAGTCTACTTCACGACAGCCCAGCTTTTCTGCGGCTTCAAGACAAATTCGACAGTCTCAACGGTGCCGGTAACGGCACCTACGCCGGCGCCGATCTTGGCGCGACGATGCGGGTCATCCTGCAAGGTTGAGCAACCGACGAGGCCGATGCTGAGTAGAAGTAGTATCACGGCCGAACTGCGGCCAACGTTTCCATTGTTGAGCATTGTTTCTCTCCGAAATGGGAACGCGCAGCGCAGCCCCCGCGAGGGTACTGCAGACCCGCGTGAGTGGTAGTTGAAATACTAGAACCGCCGAAAGGCAGTGATGGTGGATGGTGGACCGGGGCACCGAGGCCCTGCCGCTGTTGCACGATCCGAGAGCGGCTTTTTGTAGACGCGAGTGCGTCCAAAAGCACAACTTAATCGTAAGCGCCTCCAAATCAGCGTCTATTCAAACCCGCGCGTGTAACCAACACTGGCCCCCATGACCAACGATGGGAAGCCATGATGAGCGACAGCGAATCACCCGACACGCGAGAACGCTATTGGAAAGCACAGGTTGATGCCTGGTTAGCCTCTGGTCAAAGCCAGCTGGCATTCTGTAGAGCCAACGAGCTGAGTTATCCGCGTTTTAGTTACTGGCTGCGCAAGTTCCGGCGCCAGGGCCAGGTGTCGGAATCGGGCCGGGTATCCGGTTTCGTGCCGGTTGTGGCCACACCGGTAGGTGGCCTGAGCGTGCACCTGCCCAACGGGATCGAATTGCGCGGGGTGAACGCGCAGAATCTGCACCTGGTGGAGCAACTGCTGGCCAGGCTGTGATGAACCGCTACCTGCGCCCGGCATTAGCGATTCCGCAGATCTATCTCTACCGAGACCCGGTTGATTTCCGCAAGAGCTATCGTGGCCTGGCGGCGATCGTCGAGCAAGCGCTCGGGCACAATCCGTTCGACGGTGGCCTGTATGCCTTTACCAATCGGCAGCGCAACAAAATCAAGCTACTGATGTGGGAAGATAATGGCTTCGTGCTGTATTACAAGGCGCTGGCTGAGGAGAAGTTTCGCTGGCCACGTCCCGAAGATGAGGTCATGCGGTTGACCGGTGAGCAGATCAACTGGCTGCTCGACGGCTACGATATCAGTCTGATGAAAGGCCATCGAAAGCTGCATTACGCGTCGTCATTGTGAACGCCATTCAGGTAAAATGCGCGTATGCACACAGCGACTGATCAACGCCAAACGTCTTCTGATCTTGCGTCGCTGTCCCCGGCTGAACTACGCACCTTGCTGGTTGAGAAAGATCGCCTCATAGCCGAGCGTGATCAAGTCATCGCTGAGCGCGATGATGTCATTGCTGATCACCAGCGTGTCATCGTCGACCACAAACATGTCATCGGCGAGCAGCAGAAGCTGCTCAAATTGCTCGAAGAAGAACTGCGCCTGGCCAGGCAACGGCGCTTTGGTGCCAGCAGCGAGAAGCGGCCGTTTCAGGGTGACTTCTTCGACGAAGCCGAGCTGGAACAGGCGCTCAGCGATATTGATCAGGCGCTGACCGAAGCGGGCGAGCCGCCGGCCAAGCCCAAGCGCAAGCCACGCAAAGGCTTCTCAGACAAACTGCCGCGCGTGCGTGTTGATCTGACGCTGAGTGAGGAAGAGAAGGCAGGCGCCAGCCGGACCTTTTTCACCAAGGTCAAGGAAGAGCTGGACATCGTGCCGGCCAAGGCACAGGTCATCGAATATTGGCAAGAAAAAGCGGTGTTTGAAGAGGAGACCGGTGAACAACGGATCGCGGCGGCGTTGCGCCAGCCACACCCGCTGGGCAAATGCATCGCCAGTGTGTCGCTGCTGGCCTACATTCTGACGGCGAAATATGCCGATGCCTTGCCACTGTACCGCTTGGAAAAGATCCTGGCGCGCTACGGCGGCCACCTCAGTCGCACGGCGATGGCGAACTGGATTATCCGTTTAGATGACGTCTTCAAACCGTTGATCAACCTGCTGCAGGAGCACCAATTGTCGGGTGACTACTTGCAGGCCGACGAAACCCGGATCCAGGTGCTCAAGGAGGACGGCAAGGTCGCGCGCTCGGACAAATGGATGTGGCTGATCCGCGGCGGGCCGCCGGATCGGCCAGTGGTGTTATTCCATTACGATGCCTCACGCAGTGAGGACGTGCCCTCACGCCTGCTCGATGGCTACGAAGGCGTGCTGCAGACGGACGGCTATGCCGGCTACAACCAGGTGTGCCGGGACAATCCGATCACGCGCATCGGGTTCCGAGTAGGCGGGGACGTTACCGTCCCCACCCCTCACAGACCCGGACGAGCGCGATTGACGCATCCGGTTCTTCACATGGCAGCTTCGCTCGTCGCGGCGTATTGATGAACGATGCGTGGCATCGGCAAGGGATAATGCGCCAGCAGGTTCTTAAACCGCTGCCAATCTATCTGGCCATTGCGCACACGGCGCGATAGCCACTTCCGCCAGATGTGCTCGGCCCGATGGGCCAGCCAGCGTAGGCGTTTACCGTTGCCGGTAATGCCGAAATACGCGTAGTGGCCACGCAGCATCCGACTCAGCTTGGCGTGCTGCTCTTCGAGCGGGCGATGGCGATGGTACTGGCAGTACCGACTCAGGGCCTTGAGCGTCCTGGCGTAGCGATCCTTCGCGGTGCGTTGGTAGACCACCGACTTGCCTCTCCGCGATCTTCCCCAGACATGGGTGAAACCCAGGAAATTAAAGCAAGTGGCCTGTGCACAGCGATGTCGGACACCGCCCGGCCGTTCGAATCGAAAATCCACCAGACAGGTCTTGTCCGGGTGTAGCGTGAGGCCGAATCGCCCCAACCGCTTGCCCAGCACGCGGCTTACGCGCTGACTGTCGAGGAAGTCTTCGAACACCATGACGAAATCGTCACAGAACCGCACCAGGGTGCAACGACCCTTCATCCGCGGCTCCACCGCCTGGTGGAACCATTCGTCCAGCACATAGTGCAGATAGACATTGGCCAGCAAGGGCGATATGACGCCCCCCTGTGGCGTGCCGGTCAACGAGCGATGCCACTGCCCCTCTTCCAGCACTCCCGCCTTCAGCCATTTATCAATCAAACGACGTATCACGCCGTCGACGACTCGGTTGGCGAGCAATTCCCGGAGCTTGACGTGATCGATGGAATCAAAGTACCGACGTAGATCCACGTCTAGAATCCATCGCCCACCGCCATCCATGATCCGGTTTCGCAAGTGCTGCAAGGCTTGGTGCGCCGAGCGACCACGCCGAAAGCCAAATGAGCATGACCGGAAGTCCTGCTCGTAGATGGCCTCCAGCAACATCACGACCGCCCGTTGCGCTACTTTGTCGCCGAACGCGGGAATACCCAACGGTCGTTTCTCCGTCGTTGATCCCGCTTTCGGAATGTAGACGCGACGCACCGGCGGCGCCCGATACCGACCCGACTTCAGCCGCGTCAGCAGGTTCGCCAAGTTCGCCTCTAAATTGACAGCGTAGGCTTGCGCCGTCTGTCCATCCACGCCCACCGCGCCGTCCTTGCGCGTTTGCTCATAGGCATGGCGTAGCCACTCGATATCCAGATACCCGTTCAGCGATGTGAACGCCATCTGCCGGTTACTTCTCGCCAATTCGGCTATCCGTTCCTGTTTCGTTGACACGCTTTCGGGTTTCAAGGCACCCCCGGTGTTTCCCACAAACGGTTCTACTCATGTGACGCCCCGCTTTCCTCGGCTGGGTCCCCGTGAGCCGAGTTCCCCAACGTCAGCAGTACTATCAGGACGCTAAGACTTCCTACGCCGAATGCCCGACCTCTTATGGTTTCGATGCCGGGTTCCCGCGGCTTGCACCGTTCCGCTCCCGCCAGGCCGTGCCGCCCCTGACGGGCCAGGTGGCTGTTTTCGGTCCGCCACCGCTCAGACCATCCTCGCGGGTCGGTCGTAGGATCTCGCAGGTTCCTGGGGAATCCGTCCTATGCCTTTGCCCTGCTCTCAGACCCCGGCCGAGTCACAAGCACCTCACCTTTAGCGGTACCTGCAATGCTGTCCCCGTACCCAACACAACGAAGACCTCAGCACGAACATGATATCGAGGCTCAATCACACGGCTTTAGCATCCGACGCCTACGCTTCGCGCTACCCGTTACCAGGCAACACGCAAGGCTATCTTCCGGCCGATGGTTAGTCTTTGCCGGGAGGGAGTCGAACCCTCTGGATTCCAAATAAAGGTTTCAGACCATTACGTCATATCGTCCTCCTTTACCAGGCTTAGCCTGTCGCTAGTTGGGATCATGCCCGACGTAAGTTTGTCGAGGCGAGCAAGGCAGCACCGGCCAAAAAGCAGGGTCAGAAGGTGAGCAAGGCGGACGTGGCCATCGGCAAGATCCGCCAGCTCTACGCCATCGAACAGCGGATCAAGGCGCTGGCGCCGAAGCAGAAGACGGCACAGCGACAGCAGCTCGCCCAGCCAATCCTCGAGGACTTGAAAACCTGGTTACAGGCCAATGCCAGCCGTGTGCCGAAAGACAGCCTGACGTATAAAGCCATCCAGTACACGCTGAACCAATGGGATTACCTCGTCGGGTATCTCGACGACGGCCGGCTGCAGATCAGCAATGCACTGGCGGAGAATGCCATCCGTCCCTTCGCGGTCGGCCGACGGAACTGGCTTTTCGCCGACACCTCACGCGGTGCGCGGGCCAGTGCGACCGTCTACAGTCTGATCGAGACCGCCAAGGCCAATGGGCTGGCGCCTTATGATTATCTCCGCCATGTGCTGACGCACATCGCGGCAGCAGACACCGTCGAGGCAATCGAAGCGCTGCTGCCGTGGCAAACTAACATGACCACGTCATCGGTTTGACCGCCAAGGCATCTCGGGAACCGAGTGATTTGCGGCCTGGCAAGACAAAACCTACATTGGATGATGACAGGGAATGTCGAACGCCGACCGACAAGGAGACGTCACCCGGTGCGAATTTCCGTAAAGCCCCATGCGCAAGGATGTCCGTGGGGCTTTGTCACGTCTGGCCCAGCCGCTATAAGGTCGATTCTTTGGCGCTTACACTTAATCTTAGGTAAACCGGTGAAGAACTACAATGTCAAGGGGACCGTTCACGCGCAGTCCGAACGGCTGGCAAACCGTCTGCCACTATACCCGCCGGAATCTACCGTTCTCCCCGCTTCCCTGACCGTTGCCCGAGCCGACTACTGGGCGGCCTTCAGCGCGTCGTACTTGTCGCACGTGGTCTTTTTGCGTTGTCGGGCAGCCGGATCCGGATTGCCGACGAGCTCGGCGATCGCGAGATTGCACGCCGTTCTGGCCTCATCCAGCGGTGATGTATCAGATGACCAGCCGATGTTCGCGACGGTCGGCTGGTATGACACGGCGGCGGTGCAGTACATGTTCTGCAGCTTGGTGTGTCGCCAATCGCCGGCGGGTTTGTCTTGAAGGTGTTGGCAGGCCTCCGTGAACATGGATTTCGCGGCGACCGTACAACGGGAGAAGTCCTCGACGTTGTTGCCATAGCTGTGGCAGACGGACTTGGGCTGGATCTTCCACAGTTGATAGCTGTAGGGAACCTGGATGCCTTGGTGTTCGACCACGACGCTTTGGAGCTGGGTGCCGGTCACGTCCGCGAAACGCTGCGAAATCGGGTTTGAAATAACGTCCACGATGGACGCGAAGATTGCACCGATGGGGTCCATTGCCTTCCCTGTTCTAAACGGTTTCCTGGGATATCGACTGGGTTGGGAGAATTTGCAGATCTCGGGATTTGCTCAAGTGTCCGTCGTTTTTGGCGGCGCATCGATTTCGAAACGGTCCCAGACATCATCGGCGTCTACCTCCTTATCCCCGCGATGCCATTGGTCCGGCTGGCGATACTGGTCTGTGTGCCAATCCACGGTACTGTTCCCTGTTACCGGGCCATCGAGCAGCATGTTTGGTATTCGACGGATGTAGTTCAGGCAATGCCAGCAACTGCGGCAAGGGTCTGTACTCTTGCGGGTCTCCGTCATTTTGACCTCGGTTGCTTCCGCCATTCCCATGGTGGTATTCGCTGGTCCGGCTGTAGCGCCCACAGCCCCCTGCCCTGCTCCCGCGCCTGGTGTTCCAGTTCGAGTAGCCGCGGATCGCGGTTGTATTTGCGGTACACCCAGGCCGCACCATCCGCAACCATCTCGGCGTTGATGTTGCGTCCATCGAGAAACACCCGGCCGACCAGGCATCGAATTGTGCTCTCCAGTAGCGCGCTCGCGTGCCGGGTGATTCGCTGTCGTTCATCACTGACTCCTGTCGTTGGGCACAGGAGCCAGCGTTGGATACACGCGTGGGTTTGAACAGACGCCGTTTCGTAGGCGCTTACGTTATCCCTACACATTTAGCGGCCAAGATCGACCCCCTTAACTTCGCCCTTGACCATCATTTTTCCCGAGTGATCTGCTATTTCAAATGTCGCCGTTTTAAACTTTTCAACATTGAATTCGTCTGGTAGTGCATCTTCCTGAATTGCTTGCCCACTGGGATCCGCAAATTCAGCCCTCATAAAAATAACTCCATGAGTCTCACTGACACCACCGTAAACGAAGCTGAACTTATCGCCACCATTTTCAGGTGAATTGCTTTCACAAATAATGATGATCCAATCCCCTGGCTCGTCACCAGGACCCCACCAAACCGCTGGTGCAGTGTCTGTTGCGTCAAAGTGAACATCATCACTTACAGGAGCTGTAGAGTTGACAAAAACATCCGATGATCCTCGCAAAATCAAGGAAGTGGAGGTGCGGATTTTTCGCAGGTTCATATATAGTCCTGATGTTGGACTGGAATCCATATCTACGAGACCGACTTCCCAAACAGCGCGACCATGGACTGTCCTGCCAGTTTTGATATCTTCTACGTTGCTTTCAGTCACAACTCCTTCGAAAGACAAAATCTGTAGAATTGCATCACTTTTTTTATCGTTTTGGCCAAGGCGATCTTGGAACCCTTTGTAAGTCTCGGCATTGACTATTGGTGAGATGCCGGTTGCAAAAAAAAATATGGCGGTAAGCAATAAATTCCTCATGGCAAGTCTCCTTCGTTTCACATGCAACAAATGGGCACCTCTAGAAATTGAGGCGCCATTAAGGAGGATTTAGGATGCCATCGCCTATCTGGCCCAAATGTGAGAGTTCTCACATTCGCTATTGGATGAGCCCATAAGCGCGGCGGCTCTTATTCAAGGGCATCTCGGAACCGAGCAGTTAGAGGGCAGATCGCGTGCAACCAGGCTTCTTTGGCTACGAAGATCGGCTGGCGAAGCTGTAGCCGAAGTCGCGAGTCCACCACACCCGTTTCCACGCATGTCTTTGCGCCGAACAGCAATCACACCGCACGTGTAACCTGCCCGATCGCTGCTCTCACGGCCTCTCAGCGCCTCCCAGGACCCCATCCGACCCCGCCTAGGCGTTTCTTCAGACCTCCAACGTACGACAGCTGGCGAACTCAATATCAACGAAGAGCGACCACACAGTTCTCTCGGCTAATTAACGCCGCGTCCACGTAGTGATGGCTGCCATTGCAGCCAGAGCTGCACCGTGTGCTTGAAACTGACCTCGCGCCGATGCAAACCGGCTTCGATCGCTGCCTGCGTCATCAGCAGACGGATCAGATTGTAAGCCAGCAGATTGACCCACAGTTCTTTCTCAACCATGTCCGGCGTGAGGCATCGGAGCACATCCATGCCCAATGTCGTTTTAATGTTTCTCAGATCCAATTCGATGTGCCAGCGTTGGATATACAAATCGAGCAGCTCCTGTTTTCTCACCTCGCAGGGATCGAGCAGGGTGGTCACCAGCACCCGCTTGTCCCCCTTGACCTCACGCACTGTGAGCGTGTCTGGAAACGCCTCATACTCACGACGAGTCAGCCACGCGGGACATTGTTTCGGTTTGCGCCAAGTGACTCGGTGATCACGCACGCCCCGACGTTGGCCACGACGAAAATCCGTGCTGCGTGAACCGTGCTGTTCGAACACGATGTCCACACCGACCGACTGCAGCGTCGCAATCAGCCAATAGCTACAGTAAAGCGCATCCGCCAACACCACCTCGCCGGCATGGAATGCACCAAGCAACTGTCTCACCAGCGCATTTTCGCTCTGCCCTTTGCCGACAAACGGCCCGATCGCCGCATCGATGATCGCCCCGGTGGACAAGCAAATGACCGCTACCAGTCGAGCCAAAGGGAAACCCACACCGCAGGCTTAGCTACTGAGTTGTGGATACCGTGCCTGATTTTCTGGCGTATCCGGCATCGATAGGCCGGGCCCATCAACCAGCTTGACCGTTCGTCCCTGCCAACGCCAACCGATAGAACCCGCCGTACAGAGCAAATTGCCGGTCTCTCGCGTCAATGCCGTTACCATCACCAGCGGCAAACGCTGCCGTGCTTTGCAGTACGCCCCGGTGCGCACACTTTGTGGAGATAGTCCTTCTGCCACACGTTGCGCGGCCCAGCTATTGACGGCTCTTTGGCAGGAGCCATCCTCCTCCAGCGCCTGTTTGATGAACAGTGACAAGGTGACCGTCGGGGGGTACAGGCGTTCTCGATGCGCGGGGAGATGGGCCTCAGTCAAATCAAGCAGCGCCAGGCCCAGTCAACACATTGAAAAAATCCACCGCATGGCTTTCCTGTGCACGTCGATTGATACGTGTCTGCTGTTGCTGCAATTGCGCTCGCGCTCTACGCTTATCCATGGCTGACCTCGGGTTGGTGGAATGTGTGTTTGGCGACAAGCATCCTACCAATTCAAGTCAGCCTTCTCCTTGATATTCAATTCGTTACTTCGACTGCGTTCAGCCTACTGCTATTAAGTAAGTGCCATTGGCCCTAGGCTAAATTGAGCGTAAGTCGATGCTGTCGACATTGCCATCTGACAAGCAGATCCGTCTCGACACGATGCCGGAAGAGATCAACGAACTCGCTCAGGCCACCAACAAACGCGTGGCGCTCGAAGGCATTGATGTCGAAGCGATGGGAGGGGTGAAAGCAGCAGGACCCAGAAGGTGATTTTCATCAACGCATCCAACCGCTACGACCAAGAACACGTTGCCGAGGTTGAACGCCTGGTTTAGGGGACTTAGCGGGCTCCAAAAGACCGTTTGCAAGCCGTTTTTTGGTACCCGGCGCGCTATGCTTAAGCCACCATGAAAGACGTTTCCCGACGTGGGCGCTAGACGCTCGATCGCCGTTTCTGCTTTGGCAGACTACGCAGCCAACCCTGCGGGTCACTGCGATCGTCAGGGTGCACCGTGGTCTCAAAGTGCGGCGATGCGGGGTGACAGAGCGCACGCTCATCGTGCGGCCAATCGCAGTCGAACCCCAATCGCGTGGGTTCTGGGTATCGCAGTATTGAGTTACGCCGCCTACCTGACACGACCGCTATGGTTCCAGTAGCGCTGGTCTCACTCGGCCTGCTTGTGTTGGCAGTTTGGTGGTTTGTTGGCGCCTATCGAGCGCGACAAAGTGTCTATGAACTGTTCGGTATAGACCCACGGATATATCGTTTGATCGCGACCGACCTCGGGGGTCGAAAAACCGTCTACCTGCGACATAATCAACTCGTTGGGGCGGCCGATGCGTTGTTTGTCAGCCGGCACGGGCGGGATGGCATCGTCGGCGAGTACAAGAGCCGGCGGCATCGGGGGGTCATGCGCCGGCGAGAACGCTACCAGGTCACACTTTACCAGGGCATGTTCAAATAGCAGAATCGCCTCGACGCTGTTCGAGGCGTCTTACGCTTTGACGATCGTCGCGTGCCGGTGCGATTCGACGAGGCGCTGTATGAGCGTCTGTTGGCGCTCGCGCCCGAATACCGGGTGGCCCGAAGTCGTTGGCGGCCACCGAACCCGACACCGCTCCATCTGCGTTAGGGCGCAGAAAACAAGGGACTAAGCGGCTCGTCACGCGCTTTGTGCAGATACTTTTCGGCGCTCGTGCCCGCTACAGTGGAGAGAACTCGGGTCCCTGCACGTGCCATGGACAATCTTTCCATCAATTTTCCTCAACTCGGGACCTACTCGCGTGATTGGCTTGCACGCAACCCAGACAAGGCACAGGAATTGATGGCCGCATGCAAGGGCCGCTATCCCGTGTGCCTCTGCAAGAAGGACGGCCCGAAACTCTATATCGCGTTTCGACAGAGATACTATCTCGCACGACTACCCAACTCTGGACCTGAGCACGCGCCGTTCTGCCCCTCGTACGAACCTGATCCGGGGCTGTGTGGCCGAGGCATCTACTCGGCGACCGCCCTAAAGGAACGCCCCGACGGCCGGATCAGCGTCAAACTCGAGGTGCCCTTACCCATTCGGGGTGGGGGCACCGATGCACCGCCAACCGCACCACCCATCTCCGGGAGTGCGAAGTTACAAAAGGACGGACTGAAGTTACGCGGGTTGCTCCATTTAATCTGGGAAACGGCCGGGTTCAATCGCTGGGCGCCGAAGATGGAAGGTCGTCGCCACTACACCCAGGTCCACAAATACTGCCTAGACGGCGCGGAAACGATCCTGGTGCGCAGACGCCCGTTCCACAATGCTGTGTACATACCGGAGCCGTTCCACCTGGCTGACAAGCTCGAGATCGAGGCGCGGCGTGCTGAGCCGTTTAAACGGCTCAGCACAACCGAAGGCGGTGCACCGAGACGCCTCGTGGTCCTTGCGCAACTCAAAGAGATGAAACGCACCGACTATGGCTCGGGTTTGCGCCTCGCGCACACACCGCCGCAACTGATGATCTGGTGCGACCAGGAGGTCACCACCCGGTTTCACCGCGCCACCGACTTTGCGTTTGTTGACTGGCCCTCGATACATGATGAGTTTCAGATACTCGTTCTCCAGACGATGCTTCGAAACGACCGCGGGGCGTGGCGAGTGGACACCCTTGCACCCCTGGTTACGAATCGACACTACATACCCGTCAACTCAATGGCAGAAGCGATCCTCGCGAAGCGATTGATCGAGAACAAACGCTTTTTCTACAAACCATTGAACTACGATTCGGAGCCTGGTCAATACCCTAACGTCTTACTCTCCGATATGGGTGCTACCGCAGTGCCGCTAGAGATCTGTGATGACGGCGGCGCAGCCGCGGCCACCCGTAACGCACGAATAGCGCAGTACCAAAACGATGGGGCGGACTACTGGCGCTGGGACATCAAAGAGGACCGCGAGCCCCCTAACATTGGGCTTAATGCAACGGCCTAGATGGGCCTGTTGTGGCTTATCAGACGAGGTGTTCAAGCGTCGTTGTGGTTGCTCACAATCGCGTTCTGTGCAGCGATGCTTTTCTCCCTGCCTGACGCCCCCACACGGCCGTATTTGTTATTGCGGCACTCTGTTGCTGGGAGCGAGGCGGAGGTCGAAACGTTGTTGGCTCGCACCGGCGCGTCGATGCGACCCCAGCCGCAATCTATCCGTCCAGAAACCGACGCTCGGACTTCGATACACTATGTGGATGAACGCGACCACCCTCCGCACACCGCATGGTGGCCACTGATCCGCCAACGGTCCCGACCGCAGAACAATGCCGAGTCGCTCGGTTACGTCTCGATGGCGCCAGCAATGATTTCATCATCAAGCGCTCGGCGCTGAGTGCTGATGCAATCACGCCGGCCTGGGAGGACTGTCGTCGGGCCCTATCCGCCGCGCTGGCGCCGGGCGACTATGCAAACGGCATCATGCTCACGAACGAAGGATTGCAGGCTCGGGTAGGCGAATGTCTGAGTTGTCTATTGGACTCGGAACAACAGGCAACCAGGGGGGTAGCACTCGATCGGACCGCCACCGATAGCAGCAGCTCCGCTGATGTGAACGAAGAGGAGTAACGCTCGCCGTTTTCAGGTTCTGTCGTACAACAGGGTGGATCTTGCACTTTGGATACGGCATGGACGAATACGAGCGACGCGAAGCGCTTAAGAGCGCGCGCCGCCACCGCCAATGCGTCGCGAGAGCGTGTCCTCACGCGCTTGCGGGTGCATGGCAAGACCAAAGTCCGTTGTGTGCTGTTGTTGCATGCGCTGGCGCATAACTGATGCGCATCGTCGCCCTGGCGCCGCACCTGCTCGGCGACAGCGGAGAGCCGTCCGCCCAACCGGCACTGGCAACATCAGGAGTTCAAGCGCAAGCAAAGCGGCTCGATTTCGCCGCCCGGACCCGCGCATAGCCAGCCGTCGCTGAAAGCGCGGCAGCGTCGGCCCTAGCGCTCGGCGTCGCCCTATCCGCTCCCGGCATGAGGGGACATCGGTTTATTCGTCAACTCCGGGAGCTGCCACCCCAGCCGTCCGCTATACTCTGCCGAGTCCGACACAGATCGTAAGCGTAAGGATCAGCGCTGAGCCGTTCGATGCAAACGTGGCAAGTTCTCCCTAAGGTATTCGTTTACGCCAGTAACACCGCGACCTCGGCGATTTCGATGAGGCCCTCGTTGCTACCAACACCCAGGCGGCGATGCGGCCACCTCACCGTCGCAAGATTCGACGAGTAAACTTAACGCCAAGGGCCATTTGCCGTCCCGTCAATGCGCAATCCACCAACCGAGGGTTCGAGCCATGTCCGTCAACAGCCACGCCTCCGCCGATCATGCTCGTCACAAAAGGACCATCTTCAGCCCGCTCGAGTTTCGCAGCTTCACCTCCAAGAACCGGCTGTTCCGCTCCAACATCGCCGGCATGTTCGACGACTACAACGGCCACGGCGGCAATGCCCGCATCAATTGGGAGGAGCAATTCGCCCGCGGCGGGGTCGGCACCATCATCTCGTCGTACTGCCCCGTGGCCATCCGCGGGCGCATCCTGTTCCGCTACGCCACCATCGATGACGACGACAAAATCCCGTTCTGGCGCCTGGTGGCCGAGCGGGTGCACCGCTACGACTGCCGATTCATCATGCAGCTTAGCCACTCCGGTCGCCAGCAGGATCTGGGCGGGATTGAGAACATCTATCACAACAAGCTCAGCTCGACGAACAAGAAAGACTTCTTCCACGGCCTGCTGTGTCGGGCCATGACCCAACAGGAGATCGACGAGGTTATCGGCCAGTTCGCCGCCGGTGCCCGCCGCGCCCGCGCTGCCGGTCTCGACGGCGTCGAGCTGCACGGGGCCAATGGTTATCTGATAACCCAGTTCCTCAGTTCCGGCATCAACGATCGGACAGACGACTACGGCGGCTCGGTGGCCAACCGAGCACGCTTTGCGCTCGAGATCGTTCGCGCCATCCGCAAGGAATGCGGTCGCGACTTCCATCTGCAGATCAAGATCAACGGCGTCGATCATAACGACTGGCTCTACCCCTGGCAGCCCAAGGGCAACAGCCTGGAAGAGAATGTCGAAATCTGCCGCATCCTCGAGGACAGCGGCAACGGGGTCGATGCCTTCCATATCTCTAGCGGCAGCACCTTCCCGCACCCGCGCAACCCCCCCGGCGACCTGCCCGTGCGCTCCGCCTCGCGCTGGTACGACGGCATGCTGTCCGAAGGGGTGCGCACCCGACTGAACCAGTTCGTTTTCGGCGACCCCTTGCTGGGACCCCTGTTCCGCCGCTACTGGACATACCGTCGTGGCCCGGTGATCGAGGGCATCAACCTCGACTATTCCCGCGCAGTCAAGCAACAGGTCTCGGTGCCGGTGCTCTGTACCGGCGGCTTCCAACACGCGAGCAACATCGCTCGGGCAATCGACGACGGCGCCTGCGACGGCGTGAGCATCGCCCGACCGCTGATCGCCAACCCTGACCTGCCGTATATCCTGGAGCGCCAAGACGGGCCGGACCCTGGCAAGGAATGCAGCTACTGCAACAAGTGCCTGCTCAACGACCTGGAGAACCCTCTCGGCTGCTACGAACTCTCGCGCTACGACGGCGCCGATTTCGAAGAGCGCCACGCCAACATGATTAAGACGGTGATGTCGGTGTTTGACCCGCCGACCTCTTCGCGCCTAACCTTCAATGACTAGGAGCGTCGCCATGAGTAAGTTCACCACCACGGAACCGCCGATGACCCCCGTCGAGCGAGTCTACCGCCGCTATCAGTGGATCGTCCGCGCCCTGCTATTGGGGCTCATCCTCTGGATGATCCTCGACTGAACCGACCGCGGAGACCATCATGACCGCCGCCGCGACTAACCCCGAGACCCCGCCCCGTCCTCGTGCTTCGCGCAAGTGGCGGTACCTGTCGTGGCTGGTGCTGGCGCTGATCCTCGTATTGGGCAGCATTGTCGTCTACAGGTTCTTGGTGCTGACCGTGCCAACCACCTACGCCGATCCGGTGGAGCACTTCAAATACGGGTCCATCGGCAGCGAGCCCGTCAGCGGCATCCCCTACTGGATGTTCCAGGCCCTGCCGAGGATGTTCGCCGACAAGCTGCCCGACGGGGCCCCGGCGGATTACCGTGCCTTCGGCCTGCTCTACGAGCCCGGCAAGGACCTGCCGATCGGCACCTCGAGGCGCAAGGTGGCTGGCATTGAACGAGTCTGGCTGAACTGCTCGGTCTGTCACGTCGGCACGGTGCGCGCCGAGCCGGGCGGCGAGCAGCAGCTCATTCTTGGGGCGCCAGCCAACAACCTCCGGCTATTCGATTTTATACAGTTCATGCGGGCCGCCGCCGTCGACAATCGCTGGCAGCCGGACTACGTGTTCGAGAAGATTGAGGTGGTCGGCGGCGACCTGGGGCTGCTCAAGCGACTACTGTACCGCTTTGTCGTCATCGACCAGGTCCGTGCCGGTCTGCTGGATCTCGAGGGGCAGCTGCGCTTCCTGGACCGTCAAGCGGCCCTGGGTCACGACTGGGGTCCGGGCCGGGTCGATACCTTCAACCCGTACAAGAAGATCCAGTTCAACTATGATATGACGCGCATCCCAGACGCCGAACTTGCCGGCGCCGCAGACTACCCATCGATCTGGATGCAGCGCCCGCGCCAGGGCATGAACCTGCACTGGGACGGTAACAACGCCTCGGTGGAAGAACGCAATCTGAGCGCATCGCTGGGCGCCGGCGTCACGCCCACCACCATCGACATGGCCAGCCTTCAGCGCGTGCGCGACTGGCTCTGGGAGCTGCCGGCGCCGGCCTTCCCGACCGAGCGCATCGACCAAGCCAAGGCCGCCTCGGGCGCCCCGCTCTATGCGCGTTACTGCGCCAGCTGCCACGGTGGACCCGGCACCGACGGCAGCTACGACTACGACCGCGCCCGCTATCCACGCCTAGGCGAAGTCGAGCCGCTGGCGGCCATCGGCACCGACCCCGGTCGCTGGCGCTCCTACACACCGGAGTTCGCTGGCGATCAAAATCTGCTCTACGCCAGCTACCCGCACCCCGGCGACGATTGCGAAACGCGCTTGTGCAGCGCGCGTTTCGCGCACTTTAAAAAGACCGATGGCTACGCCAATCAGCCGTTGGACGGCATCTGGGCACGCTCCCCCTATCTGCACAACGGCTCGGTGCCCACCTTGCGTGCCCTGCTCGATCCGCCAGCCGAGCGTCCCGCGACCTTCTACCGCGGAAACGATGTCTTCGACTGGGACCGGGTCGGCTATGACCAAAGCCTGCCGACACAGGCGCCGGGCGCGGTTTTCCTGTTCGATACCCGCCTCCCCGGCAACAGCAACAGTGGCCATGCGGGCCCCGCCTACGGCACCGACCTGCCCGCGGCCTCCAAGGACGCCATCGTCGAGTACATGAAGACCTTCTAGCACCGACCGGAGAGAGCAATGTTCAAATCGAAGCTGGTTCGCCGGTTGCTGGCGCTGGCGCTGGTCCTTGTCCTGCTAGCCGTCGGGATCTGGATGATCGCTTTCCGCACCGTCGCCCAGTCCGACTTCGGCGGCGACATGGCAGCCGAATTCAATCACGGCTCCATTGGCAACGAGGGTGCCCAGGGCATCCCTTACTGGATCTGGCGGGTGCTGCCGACGCTGTTCAACGACTACCTACCCGGTCCTAGCGGCTACTCGTCCCTAGGACTGTTCTGGGCGCCAGGCGCAGAGCTTCCGGTGGGCTTCTCCAAGAAGGTGGTCGGCACCGAGCGGGTCTCCATAAACTGTGCGTTCTGCCATCAGGGCAGCTATCGGCTCAGCCCAGAGGGCTTGCCGAGGCTGGTCGTTGCCGGCCCCGGCAACCGGGTTGCGGTGCAGGGCTACCCGCGCTTCCTGGCCCAGGCCGGCGCCGACCCCCGGTTCAACGCCGACACATTGATGGACGCCATCACCCTGATCTACGACATGCCCTGGTGGCAACGCCTGACCTATCGCTACCTGTTCATCCCGGCGACCAAGCGCGCGCTGCGGCAACAGGCCATGGCGTTTGCATGGAGCGATGCCAACCCCGATTGGTTGCGCGGGCGCATCGACCCGTTCAACCCGGTCAAGTACGGCATCCTGCGCATGGGCAACGACGGCACCATCGGCAACTCCGACATGATGCCGCTTTGGCGTCAAGACCTCGCCGAGGGCGAGAATGCCGCCGGCCAGGCGCGCTCGCTCCATTGGGACGGACTTAGCACCAGCCTGCACGAGGTCGTGGTCACCGGCGCCGTCGGCGATGGCATGAGCTGGCGCAACTACCGGCGCGCCTCGGTGCGCGAGCGCCTCGGGCGCATTGAGGACTATGTGCGCAGGCTCGAACCACCGCCGTCGCCATTCTCCAGTGAGCGACCGGCCGACGATCCCTTCCACGTGGATGCAGGTGTGCTGGCCCGTGGCGGGGCCCTGTATGGCCAGCACTGCGCGGACTGCCACAGCCCCCAAGGGTCGCGCTTTCGCACCGTCATCCCGATCGAAGAAGTCGGCACCGACCGCCACCGCGTCGATATGTGGACGACCGAGGCAGCCGAGCGCTACAACGGCTACGGCGGCAAGGGAGAGGACTGGGGTTTCAGCGGTTTCCGCGACGTCGACGGCTACGTGGCCGTGCCCCACATCGGACTGTGGCTGCGCGGACCCTACCTCCACAACGGCTCAGTACCGACGCTGCGCGACATGTTGCGACCGCCGGCCAAGCGCCCGCGGCTGTTTTATCGCGGCTACGACCTGATCAATGCCGCCGACGGGGGCTTCGTCTCCAGTGGCCCCGAGGCCGAGCGCGTCGGCGATGCCTACGACACCACGCTGCCCGGCAATGACAATACCGGCCATCGCTACGGAACCGAGCTGCCCGATACCGACAAGGAGGCGCTGCTGGCGTATCTTAAAACCCTTTGAAGTCAGCCGCCAAAAGGAGGTACCACCATGACCGCCCTCTTCGCCGACCCGCGTCGCGCCCTGCCGCGGGTCATCTGGACCGGAATCGGGATCAATATGCTGTTCGTCATTCCGTTGTTCTTTTTCCCGGAGCTGATCTTCTCACTGCTCGGCATACCGCTGACCGACACCATTCTGGCCAGGGCCAGCGGCATGCTGTTGTTTATCATCAGCGTGTTCTACATCCCCGCCGCCTGGGACCTGGATCGCTACCGAGCCAACGCCTGGTTTCATTGCATCCCGTCACGGCTGTGCGGGGCGACCTACTTCACCGTCATGGTCCTGGTCTTCGGTGCACCGCTAGGTTATCTGTCAATCGCCATCGTCGATGCGGTGTTCCTGATCCTGGTGTTGCTCCTGCTCATGCGCATCACCGCCGCGGAGCGGGCTGAAGGCCGGCCGGTGGCCCTGCGCTGAGCCGGGGGCGGTCGGCCGATTGCTGCGCCGCGAGGGCTTGTGGAGCTTGCATTTGACCACGTGACGCAAAGCCCGCCGTAAGGGCTCATTGCGGGGGCTGTTCTCCAAGAAGCGGGGGAGCTAAGCCGCGCGAACGCAACCCCTTGGCGGCGAAGGTGCGTGAGCTAGAAGCGGAGGTGGCGCGCTTAGCCCGCATCGGTCACCGCAGGCATAGAAATAGGCCTCTGTTTGTTGCATAAAGTAAGAGCGACCAAGCACTTACCGACAACAAACAAGAGAGGCCTATGAAAACAGAGTGTAATCCGGAGCAGCTGGAATTTCACGCCCTTGGCCGACGCGAGGTGATTGGCCGATTCGACGGCGGCCGCATCACCTCCGATGGTGGTGGTTTGCTGCTGCGGGAGGTGGATCAACGCCTTGGCCTGCTGGAACGGCTGGCCGGTTGCTTCAGCGACTATCGCAACCCCAATGCGATCGAGCACAGCGTAGTGGCACTGGTCGCACAACGGGTTTATGGCCTGGCGCTGGACTATGAAGATCTCAACGACCACGATGTACTGCGCAAGGACAGCGTGCTGGCGCTGCTGGTCGGCAAGCAGGACCTGACCGGTGAGGCCCGGGTGCGTGATCAGGATCGTGGCAATCCGTTGGCGGCGTCGAATTCGCTCAATCGTCTGGAGTTGAGCACACCGGAATCGGCGACAACGGATCGCTACAAGCGGCTTGCGGCCGATCCCGATGCACTCGACCGTCTGCTGGTCGATGTGTTTCTCGAATCACACCGCAAACCGCCGCGCGAGATCTGGCTGGACCTGGATGCCACCGATGATCCATTGCACGGCCACCAGGAGGAGCGTTTCTTCCGCGGCTATTACCGCTGTTATTGCTATCTGCCACTGTACATCTTCTGTGGCGAGCACCTGCTGTGTGCACGGCTGCGGCCATCGAGTCGGGATGGCTCAGCGGGCAGTATCGACGAGCTGGACCGGATCGTCAGCCAGGTCCGCGCCCGTTGGCCGAAGACACGCATCGTGATCCGTGGCGATGCCGGCTTCTGCCGCGAGGCGATCATGGCGTGGTGCGAAACCCATAACGTGCGCTATGTGCTGGGTCTGGCACGGAATAAACGGTTGCAGCGCGCGCTGGGTGAAGCGATGGAAGAGGCCCGTGCTGCCCATGAGCATACCGGAAGACCCGCACGCCGGTTTCGCGATTTCCGCTATAAAACGCGCAAGTCCTGGTCGTGTGAACGGCGCGTCATCGGCAAGGCGGAATACCTGCCTGACAAGGCCAATACACGCTTTGTCGTCACCAATCTGACGGCACGCGAGGCCAGCGCCAAGCGACTCTATGAAAAGCTCTACTGCGCGCGCGGCGACATGGAAAACCGCATAAAGGAACAGCAACTGGGACTGTTTGCCGATCGCACCAGTACGGCAACAATGCGCGCCAACCAGCTGCGCTTGTACTTCTCGTCATTCGCCTATGTGCTGATGCATGGCCTGCGCCGGCTGGGCTTGGCCGGAACCGTCCATGCAAAAGCGCAAAGCGCGACCATTCGGGTGCGGCTGTTGAAAATCGGTGCACGACTGCGCATCACTGTTCGCAAGGTCTGGCTGTCCTTCTCCGAAGCCTATCCGTATGCCCAAGACATCGCGCAGATCCTGGCCTATTTCCAGCGTTATCCTGCTTGGTCACCGCCGCGTTAGCTCCCGCATCCGCATGACCGGCCTCGACGACCCGCAGCCAGACGGCTGAGGTCAACGCTTGCCTGCCGCCGTGCAAACTCGCTTCTCAACAGCCTCCGGCAGGCGAATCTGCCAGGCAAGTCGCCTCTGTCATCGCGCTGCGCCGCAGCAACCGGGTGCCTGGCACCGAATAGGCCGCAAGACTGACTGAAAAACACCCGCGTCGCTGAATCGGGTAGAGTCGACGACTGGCGCGGTAACCACAGGTACAGGGGAGTAGCCGTTGCCGGCAGCTTTCGCTAGAAGCCGGTGCCTCAGTCCGTACCCTAGT
>JANQRK010000054.1 GCA_028284585.1 Chromatiales bacterium | reverse complement strand
ACAAAGTCGCTTGGTAGTTACGTTGCGACAAAGTCGCTCGGTGTTAACACAACGAGCTGTGGAAGGTGAGATCTGATCCGACAGTCACTGTCAGATGATCTCAGAGTTTCGGTCTGCTTTCGGCCGAGGCTGTGTGAAAACTCAAACTTGGCCTTTTGTAACCTGATCTGGGTTGAGCAAATATCTGACCAATGCCCTTCGTTGGATGAGAGGCTGATACGGCGAAGGTGGTTGAACGGTTGGTTGAGCCACCCATTTCTCCATGGATTCTTGGTAACTTCCAATCCCAGTGTTTTCACACAGCCTCGGCCACAACCAGTCTGTCACGGACTTTGCTGAGCGGCCAATGGAGTGGCAGCTGCGCGCTGAAACCTGCCGGATGGCCTGCGAGCGCTTCTCGGCCGAAGCTGCCGACAGAGATCGGGCCTGGCAGCGGCCGCAATGGATTGGTAACCAGTCAGAGGTCGAAAAATCCAAGCTAACGGCAGCTTTCGGATTTCTCATCCGGCCATTGTGCGATCTGAGCGGCCGTTGGCAACTATGGCCCCGACAGATATGTGACCTGTTGAAAGCGGTCGGCCTTGTTCTAGGGAGTGACAAACGCTAATCCGCAATGGCTGGCCGACCGATGTAGAGACACAGCCGCTCGAGCTTTCTGCCGTTGATTGACCCGCGCCGCCACACTGGTGAGCAGCGAGACATAATCCGCGGGAGCGATCTTTAACAGCCGGAGGGCAGGATGCCCGGAGTCATCCGGCCACCTTACCGACGCCGTCATCGAACGACTCATCGCAGGCTGGCAGTGTCTGCAGCGTGAATACCTTGCGACTTTGCTGCGGCCCGACGGCGATGCGGTAGGTGGGTCGCTCTTGCGCATCCTGCGCTCGCGACATTCGTGCATCCTTGCACGTCATCTACGGACCCAGGAACTGTTCCATCGGGCCGGTTTCGAGCACGTCGCCAGCCAAGTAGCTGTTCTCCGCATCCCGTTCCAACAGCCCCTGGCGTTCCAGGTAGCGGCCGATGCGCAGCGCCAACGCCTGGGTCAGTCGGGCAAGCTCGGCACTGGTCGGTGCCTTCACCCAGCGGAAGCGCAGCGAGCCGTCAGCATGCTCGATATACACGCCATCAAGGAACAGCATGTGGAAGTGCTTCAGTCTTCTCCGTTCCAGTCCACCGTAGCGTCTACCGGTAAGCTCACAAGTAATGTGGTCGTGCGACATGACAGTTGGGTCGTTCACTACTGGAGCTTTGCGACGCTGTTCCATTGCCTTGCCTCTGATCTATCTGGCTAGGCCTCGCACGAACATGTTGACCGTTTCGTCACGCATTGCTCTATAGCGCGCTGCCGAGATCCTGAACAACGCTTTGTGTAGGATCATGCCGTCAACCAGGCTTGCCAATGCGCGACCAAGGTTCTTGGAATCTGCATCGGCTCTAATCTCACCAATGGACTGAAGGTGTGCGATCTGGTCGGCATAGTGGCTCCCAAGTCGGTCGAAGAAGCCTGCTATGTTTGTGTTGAACCCATCGAGCTTCAGGCTGGGGCCAAAAATCTCAAAAAAAACACGGATGAATCGTGACTGCCCTTCGGGAACGATCATGGTCTTGGATATCCCGTCGGCAAAAGCCGCAAGTGTTTCTGGCATCTCAACCCGCATGTAGCGCTCTTCCAAACCCTTGAAGTGCCGTTCAACCATTGACATGGCAATCGCCTCTTTGTTCTTGAAGTAGAGGTATAGGGTTCCTTTCCCCAGGCCGGCGGCTTCAGCCACATCTGCAATGGTCGCCGCATGGTATCCCGTCTGGGCATAGACGTGCATGGCGGCATCGAGAATGCCGTGTTGCATTTGTTCGCGGTCAACTTTCTTAGGCATGGACTCTTGCTTCAATCGACTTCTTGAAAATGTCTCACATTTATGACTGGACATCCAGTCATATAGCGTCTATTATGACTGGACAGTCAGTCATTATTGATTCGGAGCGAGCGTATGCCCAACCATCAAAAAAGACCGGAAGTGGGGCAACTGAGCCATTACCCCGGTTTCGGCGAACGTCCGATATCGGTGAGCTGCCGTTGCGATTGCAACCCGTTCATAGATTGTGACCTCATTGACTGGAGCATGCTGAAATTCCCTCAACAAGGTTTTATGTCATGAAATTTGGTGAGGCCCTATTCAAATTCTTTGCTGCACGAGCCCCTAGAGTTAGGGGGTTCACAAACCAGCACTACTTTGCCCATCCGTTTCTAGACGCTTGGTTTGCGTGGTTTCCACTCAATCAAATTCAGTATGGCGGCGCATCAGTTGGTGAAATCTACAATGTAGCTTCACGAATTGATGAGCGTTCAAGCGAAAGCTGGACAAATGAGTGGTTCGCTGAAGGGCTGCGCCTCGAAAAGAGCGCAGAAAATTTAAGGAACTCAGGGCACTCAAGAAGCTCCGCTTTAGCAAGCCTTAGAGCCTATACATACTATCGCACTGCCCATCTGGCGACGGACCCCGTTACATCTAGCGCGGCAATGAAGGATACATATGCTGCGCTCAAAAGGTGTTTTCTAGCCTACACACAAAATGGTCCTCGAATAATTGAGCCCGTTTTGGTCCCTTATGAACAGGAGGGTATGGCTGGATATATGATGAAGCCAAGAGCAAATGATGCAGTGCTACGTCCGACAATACTCTGGTTGAACGGGGCTGAAACCATCTCTGAGGACATGCTTTGGTGGTGTGGCGCTGAAGGTGTTGCGCGAGGCTTCAACGTTGCTTGCGCTGATATGCCGGGTGATACAGCAACTCGGATCGATCGACCATCGCTGGTGCTGAGTGATCCTGGCGATGCTGCGTTGAAAGCACAGCTTGATTATCTTTGTGCTCGCCCTGAAGTCGATCCCCACAAAATATTTATCTACGGTATCAGTATGGGGGGCTATAAGGCAGCAAGACTTGCTGGTCTCGACGATCGATCTCGGGCAATCGTTGCAAATGCACCTATGCTCAATGCCTCACAGGTGTTAAGCGAAGTGCGGAAAATTCCGAAGATGAATAAGAACGCCCACGGTTGGGCATACCGCATGATGTGGCAATACGGCATTGATGATCACTCCAATCTCAAGCGCGCCGTTGAACAGCTTGTAGACGAAGTTTGGGGGACTTTCCGAACCGACCCTGAATCTGTGCGCGTTCCTTTTCTGACGTTGGCTGGAGAAAATGAGCTTGGCGGCGAAGGGTTGCGACAAGCTCGCGAGTTTCACAGACGCGTTCCCTCCGACGCCAAGGCCGAGAGAATCACGACCTTCTCTGAAGGGGCCGAGGCCCATTGCCAGCTCAACAATTTTCCTCTTGCCCGACAAATTGTCTTTGACTGGTTTGAGGATCACCTTTCGTCATCAAGAAAGGGAGGGGTCTGATGTCTGGTTGGAAAATGGGGCTGGCGCGCTCTTGGAACAGCCTGGGTACATTCAAAGATCACGAAATGGACTGGGTGTTCAAACGTACACCCCAATATGCCAACTCAAACGGAGCTGATATCGGCGATTGTCTCAGCATTATTCCCCAAATTGATGAGAAAGACATTGAGACATGGATCGACGCTTGGGAGTTATTGGAACGTCGCCTTGAGGAAGATGCAAAGACGGCTTTCGGAGAACTTACAGACAAAGAATCTATACGCTTCGAAACGATTGCATTCGAATGGCAATTCTGAGCAGAGAAACTGAGGCCAAGGCAGCTACGCTCCGCGCGAAAGGGCTCACAAAGATCTACCGAGCCGGCGAGGTCGAGGTCAGAGCACTTAGCGACGTCGATCTGGATCTTTACGCCAGCGAAATGGTTGTGCTGCTCGGGCCATCGGGCAGCGGTAAATCGACGCTACTAAATATACTGGGCGGCCTCGATACACCAACCCACGGCCAGGTTTTTTTCCAGGACCAGGACATAACGGCAACCGACGATACCATGCTGACAGGCTATCGGAAGGACTACGTCGGCTTCGTGTTTCAGTTCTATAACTTAATCGCCAGCCTTACCGCACGCGAGAACGTCGCACTTGTAACCGAGATTGCGCAAAACCCACTCGATCCGGTCGATGCGCTCAAAATCGTAGGGCTCGGCGAGCGTGTAGATCACTTTCCGGCACAGTTGTCCGGTGGCGAACAACAACGTGTCGCCATCGCTCGTGCGATTGCCAAACAGCCCGCAATCCTGTTGTGTGACGAGCCGACCGGTGCCCTGGACAGCAAGACCGGAATCATCGTACTCGAGGCAATCGAAACGGTGAACAGGGAACTGGGTACGACGACGGCCATCATTACCCATAACTCGGTTACGGCTGGGATGACGGATCGTGTCATCTACCTCGGTGACGGCCGTATCGTTCGCATTGACAAGAACAGAACCCGCAGTCCGGCCCGGGAGCTTGCGTGGTGAGCGGGATGATAAAGGCGCTCGACATAAAGCTACTGCGCGATCTGTGGCGGCTAAAGGGCCAGGTGATTTCGATTGGTTTCGTCATCGCTTCGGGTGTGGCCCTGTTGGTCATGTCTTTGTCAACGTATGAAGCGTTACGCATTACCTCCGACGCGTACTACGACCGTTATCGCTATGGGCATGTTTTCGCTGGTGCCAAGCGGGCCCCGTTGCACCTGGAAGACCGAATTCGTGCACTGGAGGGCGTCCAGACCACGCAACTTCGGATTTCCATGCAGGCGGTTCTCGACATCGATGGCTTTACGGAACCGCTCATGGGCCGGCTGGTCTCGATACCTGAAGGCCGGCAGCCTGACCTGAATCAGCTGGTCCTGCGTCGCGGACGGCTGGTCGAACCCGGTAGACCAAACGAAGTGATCATCAACGAATCGTTTGCCAATGCCCATGGGCTAAAGCTCGGGGACACGATCCAGGCCATCATAAACAACAACAAACGTCGACTTCGTATTGTTGGCACCGCGCAATCTCCCGAATTCATCTACGTAATCAGTCCGTTTGCGCTGATGCCGGACAAGAAGCGCTACGGTGTTCTATGGTTGGGCCGAAAAGCAATGGAAGCCGCCTACGACTACGACGGCGCATTTAATGATCTTTCGCTGACGGTATTGCGCGGAACCGATACGCGACAAACGATACAGGCGTTGGACGCCATGTTGTCTCCCTATGGCAGCGTGGGTGCAATTGATCGAAGGGATCACCTTTCCAACTGGTTCGTGCAGAACGAATTGACCCAGAACCAGGCGTCGGCGCGAATACTGCCCACGATCTTCCTGCTCGTGGCTGCTTTCCTCACGAATACCGTGCTCACCCGCCTGATCATTACGGAACGAAGTGAGATCGGGCTGATGAAAGCGTTTGGCTACAGCAGCCGGGAAGTGGGTTGGCACTACGCAAAGTTCGTCATCGTGATTACGATGCTCGGGGTCGTATTCGGGTGGGCACTCGGTGCCATGCTCGGACATCTCAGCACCGATTCGTATGCGCGAAACCTGAACCTGCCAATGCTCATCTACAGGCCCAGCCCACTGTCGTTCGTCATTGGAGCAGTTGTCAGTCTTTCCGTCGGCTTGCTGGCAACGGCTCGCGCAGTCAGCAAAGCTGCCGCGCTTCCACCCATAGTTGCGATGAGTCCGCAAGAGCCGCCCATGTTCCATGGCAATTCAGGAGTCGTCCAGGAGCTAATGGATACGCTTGACGAACCGACGAGGATAATCGTCCGGCAGATCACCCGTTGGCCGTTTCGCGCATTCGCAACCGCATTGGGATTCGCCGGAGCCATCGCCATGATGGTGTTGTCGCTGTACTTCACCGATGCCGTCGATGAAATCTCGCGCACGCATTTTGGCGAGCTGCAGCGCGAAGACGTGGCGCTGGGATTCAACGACCCGCAATCCTCCGTCGTCCTCACTGAAATTGAGCGCTTACCGGGGGTGCTGTCGGCCGAACCTATGCGCGTAGTGTCCGTCGACCTCGTATCGAGACACCTGAAGCACCGTGGCACGCTGCACGGGATTTCGAAAGGCGCGAAACTAACGCGAATCTACGACGTCCGGCGCGGACCGGTTCCGGTGCCTGCTGGCGGCCTCGTCCTGACGTCCCGCCTGGCGGAAAAACTCGATGTCCGGGTCGGCGACCAGATCGAGGTGCGCATTCTGGAAGGACGACGGCCGATCGAAAACCTGACAGTCGCAGATATCTACGACTCCTATATAGGCATGTTCGCCTATCTTGATATCGACGTGCTGAATCGAATGCTCAAGGATCGATCGGTAACCCAGTATGTCAGTGCATCCATTGACGAATTGCAGCAGGAAGAACTGCTTGTCGAGCTAAAAAACCTGCCAGCAGTGTCGACCGTGGCGCTGAAGTCGGTGGCTATGTCAAACTTTGACCAGACCATTGCTGAAACAATGATGATCTTCGTCGGTTTCTTCAGTGCATTCTCCTTTGCGCTGGGCTTCGGCGTAACCTACAACGCGCAGCGCATCGCCCTGTCGGAGCGAGGTCGTGAACTCGCCACGCTCAGAGTCCTGGGGTTCTCGCATCGCGATGCGCTCTACATTCTACTAGGCGAAACGATGGTACTCGTGTGCCTGGCGCTGCCAATCGGGTGTCTCCTTGGTTGGCTTTTGACTGCTGTGTTTGTCAACGCCGGCGGATTTCAGACGGAACTGATGCGGTTGCCGCTCGTCATCACGCCGGCCAGTTACGGTCTCGCAATCGTGGTATTGCTGATCGCAAGCGCTGCGTCCGGACTTGCGATGAAACGCTGGGTCGACCGCCTCGACTTGATCTCTGTGTTGAAGACCCGGGAGTGAGAAAAGTGAACGCAATGAAAAAGCGATTGTTGATCTGGGGGTCAATTGCTCTTCTGGTATTCATCGGGCTGTTAAGCGCATTCTGGCCACGAGCTCTGTTGGTGGATATCAGGCCTGTAGTGGTCGGCCCAATGATGCTGACGGTTGGCGACGAAGGCGAGACCCGTGTCGTCGATGTGTTCGTCGTATCTGCGCCCGTTACCGGACATCTGCGCCGAATCGAGGCAGAAGCCGGCGACGCGGTTGTGGCAGGCGAGACAATCATTGCGGAAGTTCAGCCTACGGAGTCGCAGTTGCTCGATCCGCGAACAGAGGCCGAGGCGGAGGCACAGGTGAGCGCGGCCAGATCTGCGGCTTCACTGGCAAGGGCTGAACTCGACAAAGCCGAGGCTGAATTGAGGTTTGCAGAGTCAGAGGCGCGGCGCTCTCGCGAATTGGAATCGAAAGGCACGATTTCAGAACGCGACCTTGAAGCGGCGGAGCGCGCATTCGACACGAGCAGCGCAGCACTGGGTGTTGCTCAGGCCAACATGCAGGTGCGACAGTACGAACTCGAGCGAGTTCAGGCACAGCTGATGTCGCCCGAAGAGATGGCGCAACGACGCGACACGTGCGAGTGCATTAATATCGACTCACCGGTGGATGGGAGGGTCCTGCGCGTACTTCGCGAGTCCGAAGGGTTCGTGCAAGCCGGCGAGGGTCTCATCGAGATCGGAAATCCTGAGAGCCTGGAGATTGTCGTTGATCTCTTGTCCATCGACGCGGTCAAGGTCAGAGCGGGCAACGCTGCGCTCATAGAGAACTGGGGTGGAGAAAGTGCATTGAGGGCACAGGTCCGGCGTGTAGAGCCGTTCGGATTCACAAAAGTATCGGCACTTGGTATAGAGGAACAAAGGGTTAATGTCGTGCTGAACCTCGTTAGCCCTAGGGGCGAGTGGGAAGCGCTCGGGCACGGCTACCAGGTCGATGTGCGCGTCGTTCTCTGGGAAGATGACCATGCACTGAAGGCACCACTGACTGCACTATTCCGCGACGGCGAAGATTGGGCGATATTCGTTGAGGAGGAGGGCAAAGCCAGGCGGCGGCTCGTCAAGGTCGGCCACACCACGTCGAGTGATGCACAAATCATTTCCGGACTTAGCGAGGGGGAACGGATCGTCGTATATCCCGGCAAGGGAGTTAATGAAGGCGTCAGGATCGCCGCTCGCTAGCAACTCGGGATCTCATGCAGCCACGTTCGTTATTCTCCATACTCGAGTCGATCTCGAAAAGGCCCGAGGTTTTTTCGATTTTCGCTGCAGCTGAGCTTTGGACGGATGAACACACGTCGGAGTGAATGCTCCGTTTTCACCTGAACGGTGAAATCGACGTTTCATCGCGCAAGATTAGTTTCATCGATGACCCCGTGTCATGGATGACGGAGCGATTTGAGCTGTGCAAGAGCAGCAGAATAATCGACTTTGGCTGTGGCCCGGGCTTGCACACATCACGCTTTGCGGTGCTAGGCGCAGATGTTTGCGGCGTGGATTTCTCACCGCGGTCTATTGCCTACGCTCGGCAGCAAGCGAGCAAGGAAAGTGACGCGACACCTACGTCAAGGGCAGATTATCTGGAGTACGAGCCTGAGGGTGAATATGACCTCATCACAATGATCATGTGCGACCATTGCACCCTATCCCCCACGCAACACGCTGCCATGCTCGGGAGGTTCAAAACTGTTCTGTCTGAAAATGGCCGAGGCTAATGGGATGGTCGCCCCTACCTGAACCGGCATCTGAGTGCCAAAGTGGGATTGCGTTATTCCACAAACCAGGAGAGGCGACCGTGAAATAGATTAAGACGATTGGGGTAGATCTAGCAAAGAATGTGATGCAAGTGCATGGGGTTGATGCGCGAGGCAATCCGGTGCTGAGGAAACAGCTCAAACGTGGTCGAGTGGTGGCGTTTTTCGCTGATCTGCCGACGTGCCTAGTAGGTATGGAAGCCTGCGGCGGCGCTCACGACTGGGCGAGGCGACTTGAGAAGCTGGGTCACAAGATGAAGCTGATCGCTCCGCAGTTTGTCAAACCTTACGTCAAGACGAATAAGAACGATGCCGCGGATGCGGAGGCGATCTGCGAGGCGGTGAGTCGTCCAAACATGCGCTTTGCACCGATCAAGGATGCAGAGCAACAGGGCGTATTGGCGCTGCATCGTGCCCGTCTAGGATTCGTCAAGGCACGCGCGGCGCAGGCGAATCAGATTCGAGGGCTGTTAGCCGAATTCGGGATTGTTCTCCCACAGGGAATTGGAAACATCACCAAGTGCTTGCCGACGATCCTGGAAGACGGCGAGAATGAGCTACCAGGCGTTGTTCGGCAGTTGGCGGCGCGGGTCGGTGACCACTTGAAAGAGTTGGGTCGGCGGGTGGGCGAGTTGGAGGATCAGATCCAGCGTTGGCACCGGGAGGGCGAAGCGAGCAGGCGGCTTGCACAGATTCCGGGCATCGGTCCGATGACAGCGACTGCCTTGGTGGCGGCAATTGGAGATGCCGAGCAATTCAAGAATGCGCGCCAATTAGCGGCTTGGTTGAGGTTGGTGCCGCGGCAACACTCCAGTGGCGGCAAGCCGATGCTGCTTGGGATCAGCAAGCGTGGCGATGCCTACTTGCGAACACTGCTGATTCACGGTGCTCGCTCAGTGATCCGAATTGCCGAGCGCAAGGCAGAAGACGCCCAGCATTGGCTTATGCAGCTCATCGGTCGTCGCCACAAGAATGTTGCAGCAGTCGCTCTGGCTAACAAGAATGCGCGCATCGTCTGGGCACTGCTCGCACAGGGCCGAAATTACCAGTCCGGTCATGCGCTGTTGGCGGCATGAGCACGACATAGCGGCCCAACGGGTTTCGTAAAGGAGGTGTTTCTGCGATTTGCTCAGGCAATCATGACGTGATGGCAAGACAGGTCAGACCGTGGCAGGCCAAACCTATTTCACACAGGGAGAAAAAAGCTCGAGAGGCTGTATAGGGACCTGCCAGCGCATTCCATCAGGGGCAGAGGCTTACGCCTCAATCGAAAGTCCGGATCTATGGCTGCAATCATCACCTTCTTGCCATCTGCGATTGATGGCTTGGCAAAACGGGGACGACCATCTATGTGTGAAAATACCGGGATTGGAAGTTACAAAGAATTCATGGTGAACATGGGCGGTTCAACCAATCGTTCAATCACCTTCGCCGTATCAGCCTCTAATCCAACGAAGGGCATTGGTCAGACATTTGCTCGACCCAGATCAGGTTACAAAAGGCCGACTTTGAGTTTTCAGACAGCCTCGGCCAGAACCGGACCTATCCCTGGCCACTCCCTCGCATCCCAGCAAGAAAGCGACTCACAATCGTCGTACATACTTCGTAGCGTGAATACGGGCGCGGAGCAGACGTAGGCCCTGGCGCAGCTGACCAATCAGGTACTGAATGGGGAGCGAGAATGAAGATCATCATATTTGGGTCGACTGGGGGAACCGGTCGGGAGTTGGTGAAGCAGGCGCTGGATTCAGGCCTGGAGGTCACCGCTTTCGCCCGCACACCGGCCAAGCTCGATGACATAACGCATAAGAACCTCAAGACGATTCAGGGCGACATATTTGACAAAGATCCAGTCAATGCGGCTGTCCAAGGTCATGACGCCGTGTTCTGCGCGATTGGCGCCGGTGCCGAGCGAACGACCTTGCGCGAGGATGGCACGCGAATCATTGTGCAAGGGATGGAGGAAGCTGGTGTACAACGTCTTATCTGTCAGTCGACGATGGGTATTGGGGAAAGCCGGGCTAATCTGGGATTCCTAACAAAATTCGTGATTGTGCCAATCTTCCTGCGTCATGCCTTCGCTGACCATGAGCGCCAGGAGGTTGTAGTAAAGAAAAGCAACCTGGACTGGATCATTGTGCATCCCCCCCACTTGATTGACGGCCCCCGTACGGGCCAGTACCGCCACGGTTTTCCCACGACTGATACGAGTATCCAAGGCAAAATCTCTCGGGCCGACGTAGCCGATTTCATGCTGCAGCAACTGACGGACGACACCTATCTGCGGCAGACGCCGGGTGTGTCGTACTGAAGCACTCGTTTCGCACTCGGGACCCTAGCTCAGAAAGACCGCATAGCACCGCACAAAAAGAGAAGCCGGCCATCAAGGCGGCTTCTTCGTCTCTCGGCCACAAGCGGAAGTCGCTGAATCGGCCACTGAGATGCCGCCACCGACGCTCAGTAGTTTCGTATAGACGTTCAGAAAAATCTCCATTACTTGCAGAAGCAGGTAAAGCAGGTAAAGCAGGTAAAGCAGGTAAAGCAGGTAAAGCAGGTATTGATTGGCGGGCAGACAATCAGACCAGGATTGTTGACCGGAGTGGTTGCTTCGCGGATTCTGCGGAGTTAAATCGTTGGGAATGAATTTTGTCAACGATATGGATGAGATCCGCTAGTGAAATGCTAGAGGCACTTTGCCCACCCACCGTAACGTAGCACCCATGTTTAGGTGTATTTCACCTTTTCAGCTTCGTTTCAGATGGGGCCTCTAATCTTCGATCATCGGAAGACTTGGAGGTCGCATGCACAACACACCACAGCAAATCACCGTTTGGGATCCGTTTGTCAGGACCTTTCACTGGACCCTGGCAGTTACCTATCTACTCGCCTGGATCACCGCAGAAGACTGGCCAGGACTGCACGAGCAGCTGGGCTACTTCGTTCTGGTGCTACTTGGTCTGCGCTTGATATGGGGGCTGGTCGGTACCCGGCATGCCCGGTTCACCGGCTTTGTCCGGGGGCCGACCGAAGCACTGGGATACCTACGCTCACTCGCGCAAGGTCATCCCAAAGACTACCTTGGCCACAATCCTGCTGGCGGCTGGATGGCCATCGGCCTGATCATCGTCCTCTTGGCGACCGCAGCAACCGGCATTCTCGCCAACGATGGCGGAGAACTATGGGAAGAACTCCACGAGGGACTTGCCAACATCTTGCTGCTGCTTGTCGTCGTGCATGTGCTCGGTGTGCTGGCATCCAGCTTGCTGCATGCCGAGAACCTTATAGGAGCAATGCTTACTGGAAAAAAGACGAGGGACAACATCGATGTCTGAAGCAACCCTAACCAAGCTTTCGTTGGCATTTATCGGCCTGATAGGTATTTCTGCCGTGGCGCTTTTCGGTGGCTGGATGCCGGCCGGTGCATCAGACGATCACGAGGTGGCGAAGGTACTCCGACAAGAAGGCACTATCCTTCCACTGAGTGAATTACTCACCCGCAAGGAACTGGATGGCACAAGGGTCATCGAGGCTGAGCTCGAGTACGAGCATGGACGCGCGGTCTACGAACTGGAGCTCCTGCACGATAACGGCCGCGTCTACGAACGCTATTACGATGCGACAACGGGTAAACCGCTAGGAGACTGACTTGCGTCTTTTGCTGGTCGAGGACGACAGCGAACTGGCTGCCGGCATCGCAGAGGATCTTCGTCGCGAAGGCTATGCCGTTGATTGCACCCCAGATGGAATCGAGGCCGAATTTCTCGGTCGCGAGGAAATTTACGACGCCGTCATCCTCGACCTCGGACTTCCCGGCAGACCAGGCCTGGAGGTGCTGCACAACTGGCGTGACGCGGGGCTGACAACACCGGTACTGATTCTCACGGCGCGCGATGCCTGGAGCGAACGGGTTGCGGGTTTGCGAGCCGGCGCCGATGACTACCTCGGCAAACCGTTCCATACCGAGGAACTCAGCGCACGTCTCCAGGCCCTGCTACGACGCAGCACTGGGCGCGCCAGTGCTGAACTGGCAGTCGCCGGTTTGCTGCTGGACGAGGAACGCCAGATGGTTCGGCACCCGGATGGTGCCGAAACCCAGTTGACCGGGATCGAATTTCGGCTTCTGCGGTATTTCATGACGCACGCCGACCAGGTGCTGTCTAAGTCCCGCCTGACGGATCACATCTACGAGGAAGACAGAGGTCGGGATAGCAACGTCCTGGAAGTCTACGTACGCCGACTGCGCGACAAGATCGGTCGCGACCTCATTGAAACGCGGCGCGGACAGGGCTACCTGTTCCGGAGCAGGCGTTGAACTCGCTCGAGCGGCGGCTGGTTGTTGGCCTCAGTGGCGTTCTGCTCCTGGTTTTTGGGGTACTGCTTTGGGGCTCAGTAGCCGCCGTGCGCTCACTCGCCGAGGCGCACGTCCTGACGCGCCTGGAACATGACGCCGAGGCTTTGGTCACTGCGTTCGGCCCGAACAAGCGCGGCCGAATTCGACTGCGAGAGGGAAGAATCACACCGATCTACCAACAGCCGCTTTCGGGCCACTATTTCATCTTTTCGTTTGAGGACGATGCCAAAATCCGCTCCCGCTCACTTTGGGACGAAGACATCCCGCTCGAACGGCAATCGACTGGCCACGTGATCGTGCAACATCTTGATGGGCCAGGCGACCAGCAGCTGCTGGCAAGAACGGCGGGCTATGAGAAAGCTGGCCGGCGCTTCTCGCTGTTGGTGGCCGAGGATCTGACGCCCTTGAGCCGTCAGATCGATCGCCTCCAGTGGATGGAACTGGCGCTGCTCGTCTGTGCATTCGTGGTAATAGTGTTGTTTCAGAGGGCCATCCTGCGACGCTGCTTTATGGTCCTGGATCGCGTGCAGCATGAGATCGAGCAAGTCACTCGCGGCGACCGACAACAGATCGAAGAACTCGGCCCAAGCGAAGTCCGGCCGCTGACCGCTGAAGTCAATCGACTGCTCGGCCAGCAGCAGCGTCGCCTGCAGAGGAGCCGTCAGGCGTTGGGTAACCTCGCTCACGCCCTGAAAGGTCCGCTTTCGCTAATGACCCGCGATATCGAGGCCATGCCAGCCTCCGACGATAAGCTAGGGCGTCTGACAGCACGCCTGTCGCGCATCGGCGCTCTCATCGATCGAGAGCTGAAACGCGCACGCATCGCCGGCCAGGGTCCAGGGCAGCACTTCCACCCCTCGCGCCATGTTCCAGAGCTCGTAGAGGCACTCACCCAACTCCATCAAGAGCGCAGCATCAAGATCGCCGTTGAGTCACTACCGGAGCAGGCGCTGCCGTTCGACTATGAGGACATGCTCGAACTGCTCGGCAACCTGCTGGACAACGCCTGCAAGTGGGCCGAGGGTAAGGTCAAACTCAAGGTTACTGTCGGGCATGACGTCATGTTCACCGTCAGTGACAATGGTCCGGGCGTCGACCGTGGCGTACGTGAGACATTGCTGGAGCGCGGCAGTCGGCTGGATGAACAGATCGACGGACATGGGTTCGGCCTCGCGATCGCAAAGGACCTTGTTGACGACTATGATGGCAGCCTGGAGATAGGGCGCTCTGCCTCCATGGGTGGACTCGAAGTCCGTGTTCGCCTACCGCTCCCCCACGGTGCTTGATATCGGTTTTCAGCGTTGTTTCAGCTTGCCCCGCTAGTCTCAAAGTCACAGAGGGAAAGCAAGCGACGCGGTATGAGATGGATCAGGATGATCGGTATGCCGCATACACGAGGAACACTATCATGTGGAACAAGAAAACTCTTTATTCGGCACTGGGAGTGCTTATTGCAGGCAGCGCCAGTGTGTACGCCAGTGACTACGAGCGCGAGGATTACTACGAGCGCCGGGGCCCGATGCCGTTCGAGGTGATGGACCTCAACAGCGACGGAGTAATCACCACCGCGGAGCACGAACAAGTCCGGGCCGACCGGCAGAAAGTTCGTTCAGAGCATGGCTATCCAATGCGCCGGGCAGCATCAGCGCCGAAGTTCGAACAGATTGATCTCAACGACGATGGATCGATCGATCGAGACGAGCTTTCGGCATGGCGAGCTCAGAATTGGCAACAACGCGGCACAGGGCGCGAAAACCGCTAGAGAGCTTAATCTGCAACATGGCTTAGCCATATTAGTTGAAGCGGCCTTCTTGGTTCGTCATGTCTGAACTACTACATGTAGCAGTCGCGTTCGGCCCCATAACAGACCGCTTTGAGCGGTTCACAATTAACCCCCCGGCTTTGCTGGGGGGGGTACTCACTGGAGGCACTAGTGTAGGTCAGCTTTCCACCGGCCCTATACTCACGTCGCTCGCAAGCGCGATGTCCACAATGGTCGCACTGCTGCCATTCCTCCCCGGTCGTGCGGCCGCCGATCTGACACTTTGGCGACGCGCCCCGCGAATGGCCGTTCCGTTTTGATTCCGGCCGGCCGGGGCATCTCAAAGCCGGCGTTCGTCCTGTGTTGCCGGTCAACGTCCGGTCTACAGTCCCTGGCGGTCATTGACCGGCCTGTCCCTGAACGACCGCTTCGGCCGAAGACCTGCAAGTGAGCGGTCGCCTTGAATGATCGCTGTACATTGCAACCTGACATTGACCCTTCGACTGCTCGATCGGCAGCAATGGTCGCATTGCGGTCCAAGTGATCTGACACTGACTGTCAGGTCAAGTCTAGATTTACACAGCGCACCAGGCCGTGACAACCTTTACCGTCGGCCGCTGCTAGAGGTCGAGCAGCAATCTATCGCCCTTGGCACGCGACACACAAACGCACATGCTGTGTCCTCGTTCGTCGGAGCTCAGACAGACATCCCGATGATCGGGTTCCCCACTGACCAAGCCGGTTGCGCACATGCCGCATTCACCTCGTTGGCATTCGTAGGGCACCGTGACGCCGGCGTCGAGCAGTGCCTCCAGAATCGTTTGAGACGCTGGGACCCTGACCGTCCGATCGGCTCGGGCCAAGCGAACCTGGATCTCTCGATTGGCAGCGGTCGAACCCAGACCAAAGCTTTCGAAATGGATCTGATCCGGACTCCAACCGGCGCGCGCCGCTGCGCCGCGGACTGCCTCGATCATGCGTACCGGTCCGCAGACATAGACATGGTGTTCCTTCTTTGGCGTTGACAGCAGCTCATCGAAGTTCAGTCGGGCGGCCGCCGGTCCTTCGGAAAGATAGAGTTGCGCCTTGTCACCCGCTAGCTGCGTGACTTGGCTCTGATACGCTAAATGCTTTGCCGAGCGGGCCGCGTAATGGAGCTCGAGCGATGCTTGCTCATGCATGAGCGAACGCAGCATCGACAGGATGGGCGTGATCCCGATACCACCTGCGATCAAGATGTTGTGCGTCGCATCGGTCGCAAGCGGAAAATCGTTGCGCGGCAGCTCGGCGTCGAGGACGTCATCTGCTTGGAGCTGCTCGTGCATGAATCGAGAACCGCCCCGTCCGTCTGCTTCCAGCAGGACCGCAATCTCATAGTGGCGCCGCTCATTAGGGCTGGACAGGATTGAATAGTGCCTGATTACTTCCTTTCCATCCGCAAGACGGATGTGTACCGGAAGATGGGCGCCAGGTGCGAAGGCCGGCAGCTCGGCACCGTCGAGCGCCCCGAGCCGGAATGAGCGAATGCCATGGGCTTCTTGCGTAGTCTGAAGCACGCGCAGTCGCAGTGATGTCGCTTCGTTCGACATGGCTGACGGCGCTACGGGATTATGGGGGGAATAGTCGAGCAGCTCCCACCGCAATTGGCGCGGCAAGGCCGATTCAATCCAGTGCTCGATTTCGAACTCCCAATAACGACATGTACCACCGGTTTCATCGCCTGCATCGTGCTGATCCCAAAGCATCTCGACACGCCCGGTGAGTTGCAGCGTGCGACTGTTGTCGAAGTCGAGAAAAACGAGACCGGCACGCGGATAGACAGCAAAGTTACCCAAGGTATTGAACATACTGTTGCCCGGGTAATCGGGAATCCGCATGCGCCGGGGATTCAAGATGCGCACAAAGCCCGGTCGACCGCCACGATGTGATGCATCGACGCCATGCTCTGGGTGTGCGCTGGCGACAAACAGGGTGTCGGCGGCGGCAATGAGTGCGCGCTGGGCGTCTTCTAGCTCGGTACCACGGCACGTCGGGTGTACCGGCCGTGTTGGCTCGCTGGGCAGCGCGGACAGATGACGGCGTTGAATGAACTTGGGACAGTTGGGGTAGGCTTGACGCACGCTGAGTTCGAACGGCGCGTTGTCGCGATGCCCCAGTTGCCCATTGATGCGCAGTCTCTTGCGCGTCGCTAGTTCGATTACGAGCATGCCGACCTCGTGGCGGGTTTCGATGTTGTGCCACAAGGGATCGTCGGCCGATGATCGATTTTGGGTGACGTCCAAGGCGACCGTCGCCTGGTCTGTGGCCGATAAGAAACCCGGCTCACCCACCAGCACGGAGGCCCAGACGTGGCCATCAGAGTCCAGGCTGCCCACAACTGCCAGGGCCTGCTGCTGGATGAACCGCAGCGCCCCTTTGGGGATCACATCTGCGATCACAGCGCCATTGCGTTGTGCGATCTCCGCTTCATTGGCGCGTTGCTGGATCAAGAGCTCGCCATCGTGAAAGGGTTCTTTGATTTTCATCACCTGTACCCCCGCCCGTCACTGGTTCTCAACCAGAAAGTCGATCACGAGCTGTGTGACTTCGTCCGGCGCATCTTCGGGGCTATAGTGACCCGCACCGGTCAGTCGGCGAACTCGGGCATCGGGAAAGAGTTGACTGAAAAGAGGCAGAAAATGCTCGGCATCTAGGGTTCGGTCCTGCATACCCCAGATCGCGAGGGCAGGCTTTTTTAGGATCTTCGCCTTTGACTGCGGGTCTGGGTCTTCGAATTGGTGGGCACCCGTGGCAAAGCCCTTGGCCCAGCCGATACCACCTGCTGCCTGCGCGGGGGTCGGAAACGGGGCACCGTACGCCTTGATCCAGCTATCGGTCACGATTTCATTGCGCACGAAACCGTTCAACTTCAACGTGGAAAGGATGTTGTAGTCGAGGTGACCTAGCACTTCCTCGAGGATGCCTTGCGCTTCGGCTTGTAAGATCCATTGGAACCATGGCGACACGCCAGCGTTCGACGTCAGTCGGTCGACCAGGTCGGCTTGACCAAAGGGGGTCGGGCCGTTTACCGATACGATCCGCTTGATCCTTTCGGGATGACGTGCCGCTAGGCCCATACCGGTCGGCCCGCCAAAGTCATGCATGACGAGCGTGATGTCCCACAGGTCTAGCGCCAGTACAAATGCCTCCAGGTTGTCGATGTGGTTTTGAAGCCAATAGGTGCGATCCTGTGGCGTAGCGCTCTTGCCGAATCCCATATGATCGGGCGCGATCACGCGGGCATGTCTTGACCAAGCGGGGATCTGCTGCCGGAACAGATAGCCCCATGTCGGCTCGCCATGCAGGAGCAGGAGTGTCTCGGTACCGCCGCCTTCGTCCACGTAATGCATCTGGAAGCCGGGAGCATCGGTATAGTGAGCCTCGAACGGCCAGGTGCCGTCGAAGGTCTCGTCGGCCGCGACGGCCGGTGTCTGATCGACTTGTCTGAACTGGGTTTGTGTTTCCACGGTTGGGCCTCGTTTGCTGGCTTGGGTGACTTGACTGAAAACCGCGTCCAAGGCATTCCATCGTTGGCCGGTTTTGCGCAGGTCCGAAAAAGGGGACAGGCTGATGCCTGTCCCCTGGGTCTTCCGGTTTAGAGTTCGCGTGGATCCTTGTCCTTGATGGTGTTCCAGTGCGCATCGGCGGACTTGATGCGGCCGGGAACATCCTGCAGCCACTGTTCCTGGATGTCGGCATCCAGGTTCAAGTAGAGCTTGCCGTCCACGACGCGCCAGACCTCTGGGTCGCCCACGAACTTCTTACCCACGGACACGCCGAAGGCGCAGTAACCGCCATAGGCGGGAAGATAGCGGCCGGGATCGCGGTCGAAGGCCGCCTTGTTGTCTTGGTTGGCGAACAAGTAGGTAACGCCATCAACGACAGAGACGTGGTGCCCACTGCCGCGCAACGGCTGCTCACTGGTGTGATATGACACCAGGTCATAGCCTTGCACGCCGGTGATACTGGTGGCGTGACCGATCGCTGCAAGGGCGTTCGTGGACAGGCCAACCAAGGCCAGCAAGGCAATAAATAGTAATTTTGTCTTCATTGGAACAATCTCCTCATTGGGGTAACTGTCGATGGTGTCCGGCGCGTGAAGAAGCTTGTACGCTCACCACCTTTGGGTTGCAGTTCGTCCGGAGTCAGAAGGTGAGTACCCTGTGACCTTCATCCACCAGATGGCGCAGGCTGGGCAGGCCGCTGGTACCAGGCACCGGGTTGTCTTTGATCAAATCAAAGCCGGACTGGACCGCTTCGTCAGATCCGCCAAAAACGTCGGCACATCCGCAAGAGACGCCAGCGACCGTATCCTTTACCTCCTCGAACAGGCCGTGGGCCGGGTGCTCCGGGTCGCTCAGCTTGCTGATCCAACGTGTTCCGGCACCGTGGAAGAGCAGGGTGATTTCGTCGCCGCCTTGCTTGAAGTCGTAGGCCGCCGCCAATGCGTTGAACACCCGGCCTAGGGCCTCCTCGGAGCCGGAATTCGGGTCTGACAGGACCAAGATGGCTGCTTTCATAGTCGGTTCCTCCTTCGTAGAAATAGGTTTGATTAATTGTACCGATCGATCGGTAATTATGGAGACCCCGGAAGATGCCGTTTCATTTCACAAAAGATTCATTGATTGCTGCACAGACAGTGCGAGGAGGACGCAGTGGACCAGATAGGCGTTGTTGTCGGGCGCAATGGCTTACCCGTGTGCGACGCACAGGCCTGCCGGGCTAGCCCTGAGTCTCGCCAGCCTTGCGTCTGGGCGTCACGCGTCGAGAGAATCTGATTTGGCGTTGCGTCTGAACTGACCAGGGGGCAGGCCGATTACATTGCGAAAGGCCTTGCGAAACGCGACCTCTGAGGTATAGCCGCACTGTTCTGCGATTGCAGCGATCGAGAGCTCAGTGGTTTGCAGCAGGTCCGCGGCCTCCTGCATGCGCCATTCCGTTATATAGCGCAGGGGCGTCATGCCCACCAGTTGCTTAAAGCGTGCGGCGAAGGCCGAGCGACTCATGCCGGTCTTAGTGGCCAGACCCTCGAGCGTCCACTCGGCTGCCGGGTCGGCATGGATCCCATTCAATGCCCGGCCGAGCTTGGGGTCGGACAGTGCGTACAGCAGCCCGTGATCCAGTCCGCGTTGCATTGCGGCGCGCAACACATGGATGAACAACACATAGGCGAGCTGGTTTACCGCGGCGCTCGCCCCAGGGCCTGTGTTCTCTAGCTCGCCGATCAGCAATTGTGTTAGTGAGTGCGTCCCCAAGGCACGACCCGTGTCCCGGAGATCCAGGACGATGGCATCGGACAAGCCGTCGAGTAACGGCCAGGCGAGCTTGCTTTGAAATTCGAAAAAGCCACACAACATGCTGGTGATGGGGCCTGCGGCCTGCGGGTCCAGCGGTTGATTGATCAGCGCGGTCGGCGGCGGTGCCGCGTCGCTGGCGATCACGTGGTAGGCATCGTGCGGAAACACCACCAGATCACCGGCGCTGAGCAGGCGGGGCTCAGCGGTGTCTTTGGTGTGTAACCAGCCCTTACCGCGCCCAATCAGGTGAAACGGCACCTTGCGGTGGCCCGAGGTATCCACCGCCCAGGTGCCGCAAAAATCCGCATGTACGAACACCCCGGCCCGCAGCCGCAGTCGCTGCAGGATCGCCGAGAGGGCATCTTCGGTGGGATTGTCCATAAATAGGACTATCAGACATATTTTCAGGTTTTTCAAGCATAGATAATACTTTCAATAGGATTTACAACTACATGCATCCTGTTCAAGCCGGGGCGTTGCCCGGGTCCGGCAAAGGCCTTTGGACCCTGTTACGCGACCCGCACAGTCGGAGACAAGACCCATGGCCAATATCGAAATCTACTCCAAAGACTGGTGCCCCTACTGCGATCGCGCCAAGGCGTTGTTGCAATCAAAGGGCCTGGCGTACGAAGAGATCGATGTCACTGAGGACGCCGACCGCGAACGCGAGATGATTGAGCGTTCGCAACGCCGCAGCGTGCCGCAGATCTTCATCCAGGGTACCCATGTCGGTGGCTCGGATGAGCTAGTGGCAATGAACCGCAGTGGTGAGCTCGATCGCCTGCTGGGTGATGTGTACTCCGTCAGCGACACAGCCCAAGAGGTCACGAAACACTTCCCGCTGATCATCCTGGGCTCAGGGCCGGCCGGCTATACCGCGGCCGTCTATGCGGCACGTGCCAACCTGAAGCCGGTCGTCATCACCGGACTCGAACCCGGTGGACAGCTAACCACGACAACCGATGTCGAAAACTGGCCCGGGGGCGAGCCTGCTCTGCAGGGTGCCGACCTCATGACGCGGATGCAGGGACATGCCGAACGTTTCGATGCCGAGATGATCTTTGATCATATTCGGCGCGTCGACCTGCAACAGCGACCCTTTCGGCTCGATGGCGACAAGGGTCACTACACCGCCGATGCGCTGATAGTCGTGACCGGTGCTTCGGCGAAGTACTTGGGCCTCGAGTCGGAAACCCATTACAAGGGGCGCGGTGTATCGGCTTGTGCCACTTGCGATGGATTCTTCTACAAGGAGCAGCATGTGGCGGTGGTCGGCGGTGGCAACACCGCGGTTGAAGAGGCCTTGTATCTCGCCAATATCGCCGCGCATGTCACCTTGGTGCATCGAGGCGCTGCGCTGCGTGCCGAGAAGATCCTGCAGGACAGGTTGTTCAAAGGGGTCGAGGAAGGCCGGATCAGCATCGAGTGGAAGCATGAGGTCGATGAGGTGCTCGGTGACGCGCAGGGTGTGACCGGCGTGCGTCTGCGGCATGTCGGCCAAGAGCAGACCAAAGAGCTATCGGTGAGCGGTGTCTTTGTCGCCATCGGCCACCGGCCGAACACGCAGGTGTTCGACGGCCAGCTCGAAATGGACAACGGCTACATCGTGGTCAATACCGGTCGACGCGGCAACGCCACCGCGACCAGTGTGCCCGGTGTGTTCGCGGCCGGTGATGTCGCCGATTCCGTGTACCGCCAAGCGGTGACCTCTGCAGGCACCGGCGCGATGGCCGCGCTGGATGCCGAGCGCTACTTGGCGCAACGCGAGTCGCAACAGCGCGAGGCCGCTTGATCGCTTATCCAAAGATTCAATGCAAGAGGAGAAATGTCATGCAAGCTGTCATCAATCTAAACCAGAGCAACTTTGCAGAAGCCCTGTCGGGCGCCAACACGGTTGTCGTGGATTTTTGGGCGCCCTGGTGTGCACCCTGTGTTGCCTTTGCCCCGGTCTACGAGGCCGCCGCTGCGAGGCACCCCGGGGTGGTCTTTGCCAAGGTCAATGTGGACGAAGAACAGGCGCTCGCGGCCGAGTACCAGGTGCGCTCGATACCGACGCTAAAGGTCTTCCGTAGCGGGGACGAAGTTGATTCGGTGACTGGTGCCATCCCGTCGCCGCAGTTGGATGAGGCGATTGTGAAGGCCGCAAACAATGAGTAGCTTTGAATCGCCTTTAGGTTCGGTCCTCGCGGCGAGACCGATACTGTGGCTGGCGAGGCATGATTCACTTGGCTTTGTGCGAAACTCTGCGAACAATGAGGAGACTGCTGTGACCCGGTCTTGATTCTTGTGCCCGGTAATCAAGGAGAGCCTGTCAATGCCTGCGGAAGACGTTTTTCTGAGTTGTTCGCACAGAGTGAGGACGCTATCGGGCGCTTGGTCCAATAGATCGAGGGGTGCCGATCCTAGGTCTTTTGTGATGTCCAGCTGCGGGCCGCCAAGGAATGGAGTGATCGACTTAAGGAAGCACTCGCCTGGGCCCTCTGCATCGTGGTCGTTTGGAGGGCGCAGTCTCAGGGCGGCGATTCCGTCTAAGGCAGGCGTCGGAAGCCGCGCCCGGCGGATTCGGTAGCCAAGGCTAATGCACCTTTGTGGTACGTGCGGTGTACAAGACTGTTGACCGTAACCCCCCGGCTGGTGGGTATCGGCCAGGTGCTCGAGGCCGGCGAACCTAGCGCTGGGCCGCAATGCTTCGCTCTTGAATACGCCTTGGACGATTGTCTCTTTGCCGATCCGGCGCCGGAGGCGGCATCGGGATTTCCCGCAGCCATCGTTTTCGGCAAACTCGTCGAAGCGTTATCGGGCACTGAGACGGCTTGGTATCATGAATACGACAAACGACGAAACCAAGGCCCCCGGAGGTGGTGGGACCAGGAGGCTGACATGAACGATGTCAGATATCGGCCCGCGGTCGCCGGTGACAGCCGGTTTATCGCCAGCATGATCGAGCTGTCCTCCGATGGCATCGCAAGCCTGGAGTGGCAGCAGAAAAGTGTGGACTCTCCAGGCCTGAGTGCGCTGGATATCGGCAGCCGGCAGTATGCCAAGGGTGAAGGTGATTACAGCTATCGCAATTGTGTGATGGCAGAAACGGACAAACCGATCGGCATGATCCTGTCCTTCCCGATTACCGAAGATAACCTGAGCATCGATGCTAAGCCGCCGCCCTATAGTCCGGACGATATCTATGCACCGTACAAGTACCTGGAGGCCTTGGATAGTTGGTATATCTGCGGTGTCGCCATGCTTCCCGAGTATCGCAAGCAGGGTATCGGCCGGCACCTGATCCTGCAGTCCATCGAACGGGGGCAGCAGCGCGGGTTTGTCAACACCAGCCTGGTCGCCATGGCCGAAAAGCAAGGCTTGATTGCGTTTTACCAATCCCTGGGTTTTGGCATCACGCGCACTGCGCCGATTGTCGAACACCCAGGCATAAGGGCAAGCGGGGACGCCGTGTTGATGGAGACGCGGCCTGCATCATTGTGATCTGGATCACTCGTGTTTCCCGACGAGGCTCGCACGGCTCAGTTCGAATATCGCAGGTAAGGCCTGGCGATACTGGCTACCGATCTCAGAGCCGATGAAGCCCGGCAGCAAGCCAAGCAGGTCACCGTGATCTCGGATGATGACCAGTAGACCGGAACCAGAGCCGGCCAGCGGTCGAATGGGTGCAGCCGTGGCCCTCTAGGGCCTGTTCACACTACGCGAGGCGCAGCGTTGCTGCCCCAAAACCTGTCAGGCAAGGCGCGAGGAGAGAGGTTTAGTGAGCCTAAATGAACGACG
>JANQRK010000095.1 GCA_028284585.1 Chromatiales bacterium | reverse complement strand
ATGGCATCGATCATCTGTTGACGTAACGCCGTCATCGTCCCGCTCCTCTGATAAAGACCGACAGTGGTCTTCGGGGAGCATGGTCAATCGCCTTGCCTCAGTACTCGACACAACCCAGCTGCCGCGAAGCGGTTTAGTTCAACAGCGGATTATGTGACCAGCACTGGTAATGGGATTATGAAGCCAGCATTTGTATTGTGTTATGCGGCAATTTGTTCGGCACTTGCTCCCAAGCAGTGCTTGACGCATCAAAGGGGATCTGTATGCGTGGATTCGAGCAGCAGGTTGCCTGATCGGCGGATCAAGCGATTTTGGAAAGGCTACCGGGCATAGACCGACTTCTTTCTGATGATTCATCGCTATACACATCCTGTGCAAATTTGGAGAGAGCGTCTGACCACTAACCTTTTCTAGAATACCTTAAGGGTACTGCGCAAGATCACCGGCACCAAGCTCGGCCCCACAAGGGTTCTAGCTGTGTCAGGCCAGCCCACGCGCCAACCAAGGACCAACCGCCCGACTGACACCAACCGGCAACCGTTTCCAGGCATTGATAAACAGGCGGTACTTCGGATTGTTGGGATTGAGATCCGGCATCTCGCGCGCCTTGACCAGACGGTATTCATAGCTGAGCGGTTCCGGTTCGAAGCCCCAGTGGCGCTTGAAGCGGTACGAGCCGGTGTCGCGCTTGCTGCGCCCGAAATCGAACACCCGGCAACCGCGCTCGACCGCGCGGCGCATCACTTCCCAGTACATGAAATCATTGGCGGCCAGATGGCGTGCCGCCGAGATGCCGCCGCCATAGAAGGGCAGCACTTGGTCGCGAAAGTAGTAGCTCATCACCGAGGCGACCACCTGCCCTTCGTGACACACGGTCAGCACATCGACATCGTCACCGAACTCGGCGCGAATCGCGCGAAAGTGGGCCTTGGGAAACACCGGGGTACCCAGGTTTCGCACACTCTCGGAATACGCCTGGTAGAGGTTTTCGATGCCGTCATCGGTCTCGCCGATCAGGCCGGCCTTGATTCCCTTGCGCACCATCGCCCGTTGCTTGCGCGGGATGGCGCTCATGTTCGCGTCATGGTCAGCACTGATCTCGCGCCGGAAGGTGACGTACAGGCCGTCCTTGCGCAGCCAGTCGTCGCATACCGGCTGCTGGTTACGCACCTCGAGGTGATCGACTCGGCGTTGTTGTGCCAGGTCGACCGCTTGCGCCTCGAGTGCCGCGCGCACCCGGTCGTCATCGGCCAGCGCCCCACCGTAGACCGCGAACGGCACCGAGATCAGCGAGTGGCCGAACAGTAGGTGACGCACCTCGCCGAGCGGAAAAACCCCACAAATCGCGGTATCGCGTCGCGCCAACAAATAATGACCCGGATAGCGATAGGTGGACTCGATCAGGCGCTTCCAACCATAGCGATGAAAAAAGGTCCCTTGCGGGTGCGCCAAGACATAGTCATCCCAGTCGCTGGCATCGGCCTCGACGGCGGCGCGGATCTCGATATCGGTCACTGTGGCTACCTGCAAGAGAAATGACGGCACTCCATATCCGGGCGGAGGCCTATCGGGTGCACTAGGCGCCCAGTTTCTGACGAAGCAGCGCGTTGACCTGCTGTGGATTCGCCTTACCCTGTGACTTCTTCATAATCTGACCGACAAAGAAGCCGAGCATCTTCGGCTGCTTGGCCGGGTCCGCCGCGCGGTAATTCTCGACCTGCCCCGGATTGGCCGCCAGCACCTCGTCGACCAGCGCCTCGATAGCACCGCTATCGGTGATCTGCTTCAGTCCTTTAGCTTCGATCACCGCATCCGCACTGCCTTCACCCTCCCACATCGCCGCGAACACATCCTTGGCGATCTTGCCCGAAATGGTGTTGTCGCTGATGCGCGCGACCAACTGACCCAGGGCCGGCGCATCGACCGGGCTGTCGTCGATCTCGGCCCCGGTTTTGTTGAGTGCCGCGGCCAACTCGCCCATCACCCAGTTGGCGGTCAGCTTGGCATCACCGGCGATCTGCGCGGCGGTCTCGAAGTAATTGGCCTGGGTGCGGCTGCTGGTGAGCACGTCGGCATCATAGGCGGACAAGCCGTACCCGGCTTCGAAGCGCGCCCGTCTGGCATCCGGCAGCTCGGGCATCTCGGCGACCACCTCATCGATGAACGCCTGGTCGATCTCCACCGGCAGCAGGTCCGGGTCGGGGAAATAGCGGTAGTCGTTGGCCTCCTCCTTGGAGCGCATCGAGCGCGTCTCGTCCTTGTTCGCATCGTACAGCCGGGTCTCTTGCACGACCTTTCCGCCGTCCTCGAGCACCTCGATCTGACGTTCGACCTCGAAGTTGATCGCCTTCTCCAAAAAGCGGAACGAGTTGATGTTCTTGAGTTCGGCCCGGGTCCCGAACTCGGCTTGGCCCTTGGGCCGGATCGAGACATTGGCATCCATGCGGAACGACCCCTCTTGCATATTGCCGTCGCAGATGCCGATGTAGGTCACGATCTGATAGATCTTCTTGGCGTAGGCGACGGCCTCGCGCGCCGAGCGCATATCGGGCTCCGAGACGATCTCGAGCAAAGGTGTGCCGGCCCGGTTGAGATCGATCCCCGTCAGGCCCTGGAAATCCTCGTGCAAGGATTTACCGGCATCCTCTTCGAGGTGGGCGCGGGTGACACCGACCGTCTTGCATACGTCATCTTCAAGGCGAATCTCGACCGCGCCTTCGCCAACGATGGGCAGCTCGTACTGGCTGATCTGGTAGCCCTTGGGCAGGTCCGGGTAGAAGTAGTTCTTGCGCGCGAACACCGAACGCTCGGCGACCTGGGCATCGATCGCCTTGCCGAAGCGCACTGCCATGCGCACTGCGTCTCGGTTCAGCACTGGCAAGACCCCCGGCATGGCCAAATCGATCAACGAGGCCTGGGTGTTCGGCGCGGCACCGAACGCGGTCGAGGACCCGGAGAAGATCTTCGAACAAGTCGCGAGCTGGGTATGGATCTCGAGTCCAATGACGGTCTCCCACTGCATCATGCGACTCCTATTCGAATCCCGCGGGCGCCTGCTGATGCCAGTCGGTCACCGACTGCAGCTGGTGGGCGACATTCAACAACCTTGCCTCGTCGAAAACCTCACCAATCAACTGCAGACCGACCGGCATGCCGCCGCTGGCCGGTGCCGGTATCGACAGTGCCGGCAGGCCGGCCAGATTCACCGCGATGGTATAGATGTCCTGTAGATACATCGACACCGGGTCGTCCGCCTTGTCGCCAAGCCGGAAGGCGGTATCCGGCGTGGTCGGGCTGGCGATCACATCGCACTGTTCGAAGGCCTGACGGAAATCCTTGGCGATCAACTGCCGGACCTTCTGTGCCTTCAGATAGTAGGCATCGTAATAGCCCGCGGACAGCGCATAGGTACCGATCATGATGCGCCTTTTGACCTCCGGCCCGAAGCCCTCGGATCGGGAGCGCTTGTAAAGATCTTCGAGGTCGCTTGGATCGGCGCAGCGATGGCCATAGCGCACGCCATCGAAACGCGCCAGATTCGACGAGCACTCGGCCGGCGCCACTACATAGTAGGCCGGCACCGACAATCCGGCATTCGGCAGGCTCACCTCGACGATCTCGGCACCCAGGCGCCGCAGCTCATCGAGCGCCGCCGTCACCGAGCTGGCCACACCGGCAGCCAGGCCCTCGCCCATGAACTCCTGGACGACACCGATGCGCACCCCTTTTACAGGGTTGCTCAGCGCAGCGGCATAGTCGTCGACCGGCCGTTGCGCACTGGTCGAGTCGCGCTCGTCGAAGCCGGCCATGCCGGCCAACATCAAGGCCGCATCTTCGGCGCTGCGTGTCATGGGTCCGGCCTGATCCAGCGACGAGGCGAAGGCCACCATGCCCCAACGCGAACAGCGCCCGTAAGTGGGCTTCAAGCCGGTGATCCCGGTCAACGCGGCCGGTTGGCGGATCGAGCCGCCGGTGTCCGTCCCGGTTGCGGCGACACACAAGCGGGCCGCCACGGCCGCGGCCGAGCCACCGGAGGAGCCGCCGGGCACGGTCTCGGTATCCCAGGGATTGCGCACCGGGCCAAAGTAGCTGGTCTCATTCGACGAGCCCATCGCGAACTCGTCCATGTTGGTCTTGCCCAGCATCACCGCGCCCGCGGCCTGCAGATTGGCCACGACGGTGGCGTCGTAGGGCGCGATGAAGTTCTCCAACATACGCGAACCGCAGCTGGTAAGGACGTCTTGGGTGCAGAAGATGTCTTTGTGCGCGATCGGGATCCCGGTCAGTGGGCCAGCGTCACCCGCGGCCCGTCGCTCATCCGCCACCTTGGCCTGGGCGAGTGCGGCCTCTTCGGTGACGCTAACGAAGCTGTTCAGTGCCGCATCCTGTGCCGCTATGCGCTGCAGCATAAGGTGCGTCAGCTCGACACTCGATAGCTCGCCGGCACTCATGGCCGCCGCGAGTTGCGTGAGGGTCTTATCGTGCATCGGCTAGTTGAAAGTTTCTGGCGGCAGCGGCAGAGGTCGCGCAGAGCATCCGTCCAATGCCGCGATCCGAACCGCGAAGGGGCTGTCGGCGCTCACTCGATCACCTTCGGCACCAGAAACAGGCCATCCTCGACCGCCGGCGCATTGGCTTGGTAACGCGCCCGCCGATCGGACTCACCGACCTCATCCGGACGCAGCCGTTGCGCCATCTCGAGGGGATGTGCCATCGGCATCACCGACGCGGTCTCCACTTCGTCCATCTGGGCCACCAGGTCAAGGATCTTCGACAGCTCGCGTCCTAGAGTCTCGCACTCGTTCGGCTCCAACGCGAGCCGGGCGAGATGGGCGATCTTAGCGACATCATCAGAAGACAAGGACATGGCGGGTGCGGCGCTCGCGGCATAGCGACAAATCAAGTTCGCAAAATTACCACATCCGCCGTTGGCGTCGAAAGCGACAGCGCACTCGCGTGCTTGCCGAACCCCGGGGCCATTGCTAGATTACGCGTCTTTCCCGGCCACTAAAGCTCGGCACAGTGGATAATCTTCAACGGCCGCGCCGCTTGCGCTTGGGTTGACTGGCCGGTCACCGGAAATCACAGCATGTTCCTTCGCCGCATTCGTGGACTCTTCTCCAACGACCTCTCGATCGATCTCGGCACCGCCAACACCTTGATCTACGCCCGCGACCAGGGAATCGTGCTGAACGAGCCCTCGGTCGTGGCAATCCGCCAGGACCGCGGTCCCGGCGGTCCGAAATCGGTCGCCGCGGTCGGTGAGGAGGCCAAGAAGATGCTCGGCCGCACCCCGGCCAACATCACCGCCATCCGACCGATGAAAGAAGGCGTGATCGCCGACTTCACGGTCACCGAGAAGATGCTGCAGTACTTCATCCACAAGGTGCACGAGTCACGCCTGATCCGTCCCAGCCCGCGCGTGCTGGTATGCGTGCCCTGCGGCTCGACCCAAGTCGAGCGGCGCGCCATCAAGGAGTCGGCGGCCGGCGCCGGTGCCCGTGAAGTGTATCTGATCGAAGAACCCATGTCGGCCGCAATCGGTGCCGGTCTGCCGGTTGACGAGGCACGCGGCTCGATGGTGCTCGATGTCGGCGGCGGCACCTCGGAGGTCGCGATCATCTCCTTGAACGGCATCGTTTACTCCAACTCGGTGCGGATCGGCGGCGACAAGTTCGACGAGGCGGTTATCAATTATGTGCGCCGCAACTACGGCACACTGATCGGCGAGGCGACCGCCGAGCGGGTCAAAAAGGACATCGGCTCGGCCTATCCGGGTAACGAGGTGCGCGAACTCGAGGTCAAGGGCCGCAACCTCGCCGAGGGCGTACCGCGCAGCTTCACGCTGAGTTCCAATGAGATCCTCGAGGCCCTGCAAGAACCCCTGTCCGGCATCGTCGACGCAGTCAAAAAGGCCCTGGAGCAGACACCTCCCGAGCTCGGCGCCGACGTCGCCGAGCGTGGCATCGTACTCACCGGGGGCGGCGCGATCCTCAAGGACCTCGACCGCCTGATCGAAGAAGAGACCGGTCTCCCCGTGATCATCGCCGAAGATCCCTTGACCTGCGTCGCCCGTGGCGGTGGCCGAGCGCTCGAAATGATGGACGAACGCGGAGGCGACATCTTCACGGTTGATTAGATGGCCGACCGAGGCAAGCTCGCGCCGTATAGTTTTTGAGGGGAACCCTTACCATCAAGCCGATCTTCGCCCAGGGTCCGTCGCAGACTACGCGCCTCGTGGTCGCCGTCACCCTGTCACTCGCCCTGTTGGTAATCGACCACCGTTTCCATCATCTGCAGCAGCTGCGCAGCACCTTGGCCTTCTTGACCTACCCTTTGCAGTATCTGGCCGATCTGCCCTATACGGCTTCGCGCTGGCTGAGCGAGATCACCAGCAACCGCGATGACCTGCTCGAGACCAACCGCGAGCTACACCAAGAGAATCTGCGCCTGAAGGTCGAGTTGCAGAAGTACGAATCGCTACAGGCCGAGAACCTGCGCCTGCGCGATCTGGTCGATTCATCTTTCAAAGTCGGCGATCGGGTTTTGGTCGCCGAGCTCTCCTCGGTCGACCTCGACCCGTACAAACAACAGGTAATCATCAAAAAGGGCGCGGCCTCGGGCGTTTTCGAGGGCCAGCCGGTGCTGGATGCCCGGGCGGTCATGGGCCAAGTGGCCCATGTCACGCCGCTGAACGCCACGGTCGTGCTGATTACCGATACCAGCCACGCGCTGCCGGTCCAGGTGTTGCGCAATGGCCTGCGGACGATCGCGATCGGGACCGGCCGTATCGATCAACTCACGCTGCCTTATCTGCCGACCAACTCGGATATCGTCGAGGGTGACCTGCTGGTCACCTCGGGTCTGGGCGGAAAGTTCCCGCCGGGTTATCCAGTGGCGACCGTCACCCGCATCAATCGCTCACCGGACGCCCCGTTCTCCAGCGTATTCGCCGAACCACGCGCCCATCTCGATCGCACGCGCGAGGTGCTGCTGGTCTGGACGATACCCAACCAGATATCGGTCAGCCCCCCCGTGGACAAGGAGGCACCTGCGGACGCCGAGGCCCCTGCGTCGCCACCGGCCACGCAACCCGACCCTGCAAACAGCAGCGACCAGATCCCAGGTACATCCGACCCCAACACAGTGCGCGACACATGAGCGAGGGACGGCTAGTCATCATCGCCACCCTGTGTGTCGCAATGCTGTTGACCATGCTACCGATGCCTGACTGGGCACAGCCGTTCCGTCCCCAGTGGGTAACCCTGGTATTGCTGTATTGGGTGATCGCCCTGCCACACCGCGTCGGCGTCGGCAGCGGCTTTGTGGTCGGCATCGTGCTCGATGTATTGACCGGCACCCTGCTGGGGCAAAACGCACTCGGCCTGTCCGTGGTCACCTTCATCGCGATTCAGCTACACCGACGGATCAGGGTGTTTCCGTTTTGGCAGCAGTCACTCGGCATCCTGATGTTGCTCGTCATCGAGCACCTCCTTGCGCTGTGGGTCACCGGAGCAACCCGCGGGGTTGCGCCCGGACTGAACTACTGGGCGGTGCCGCTAATCGGCGCCCTACTCTGGCCTTGGATCTTCGTCACACTGCGCAAGGTCCGCCGCCAGTTCAGGATCAGCTAGACTAGGGCGCCCACCGGCCGGCCGCCGATATGCAGCTCAAGGACACCATTCGCGAAAGCCAGGCGTTTCTGACCCGCGCGATCGTCGCTGGCATGCTGGTTTTGGCGGCGGTTTCGGTGCTGATCTGGCGGATGGTGCAACTACAGGTGGTCGACCATCAGCACTTCACTACGCTGTCGCGCGAGAATCGCGTCAAGGTGGTCCCGCTGCCTCCCACACGCGGGCTCATCTACGACCGCAACGGCGTGCTCTTGGCGCGCAACCGCCCCGCTTACAGTCTCGAGATAACGCCGGAACAAGTCCCAGACTTAGAACGCACGGTGGCCGAGCTGGCCCAGGTGATCGCGATCGATGAGGAGGACCTGGAGCGCTTTTGGCAGTTAAAAAAACGTAAACGCCGCTTCGACAGCGTCCCCATCCGGGTCAACCTCAGTCAAGACGAAACAGCGCAGTTCGCCGTCCATCGCCATCGTTTCCCCGGGGTCGACATCAAGGCCCAATTGCTGCGCCACTATCCTCACGATATCAAGACCAACCATGTGCTGGGCTATGTCGGCCGCATCAGCCAACGCGATGTCGAACAGATCGACAGCTCGAACTATTCGGGGACCAGCCACATCGGCAAAAACGGTGTCGAAAAAACCTACGAGTCGGCGCTACATGGGGTTGTCGGCCTAGAGCAGATCGAAGTCAACGCCGCCGGACGACGGGTCAGGACCCTGGCACAAACACCGCCCGAGCCAGGGGTCGATGCACATCTGCACCTCGACATCGGTTTGCAGGAGGTCGCGCTGCGTGCGCTCGCCGGCAACAATGGCGCCATCGTCGCAATCAACCCAAAAAACGGTGGTGTGCTGGCTTTCGTCAGCCAGCCCGGCTTCAACCCCAATCTCTTCGTCGAGGGGATCAGCACCAAGGACTACAAGGCCCTGCAGGCCGACGACAATCGGCCACTCTACAATCGTGCCTTGCGCGGCCAGTACCCACCCGGCTCGACCGTCAAGCCCTTCGTCGGACTCGCGGGCTTGGAGCTCGGAGTGATCAGCTACGACAGCAGCACCTACTGCCCCGGCTTTTTCCGACTCCCGGGCAATACCCACCGCTACCGTGACTGGAAGAAGGCCGGCCACGGCCCGATGGTCCTGGACTCGGCGATCGTGCAGTCCTGTGATGTGTTCTTTTATCGGCTGTCTTACGAACTCGGTGTGAATCGCATGAACAGTTTCTTGTCGCAATTCGGCTTTGGCGGCCGCACCGGGATCGACCTGACCGGCGAGTCCACCGGTCTGCTACCGTCGCGCAACTGGAAGCGCCGGGCGCGACAGCAACCCTGGTACCCGGGCGAGACCCTGATCATGGGAATCGGTCAGGGCTATTTTCTGACCACCCCACTGCAACTGGCCGCGGCCACTGCGGCAATTGCCAACCGTGGGATCTTTTTTACGCCCCATGTCGTCGACCACCTGCGATCGCGCGCTACCGGCGAGATCACCCCGATCCCACCCAATGCACGCCAGGTCCCGATCCTCCGCGAGCAAAACTGGACCGATGTGCGCGCTGGTATGCAACACGTGATCGAACATCCACGCGGCACGGCGAAGCGGATCGCGAGCGAGCACTTCTCAATCGCCGGCAAGACGGGTACCGCGCAGGTGTTCACGGTCGCCCAGGACGAGGAATACGACGAGGAGACCCTGGCCAAGAAGCTACGTGATCATGCCCTGTTCATCGCCTATGCCCCGGCCGACGATCCGCAGATCGCGATCGCCGTAGTGGTCGAAAACGGCGGCCATGGCGGCGCTGTGGCGGCCCCGATCGCACGCCAGATCATTGACGCCTATCTACTACCACCGCCGGTGCAGGAGCAGCCAGTGCCGGACGAGCCCACGTGAGCTACCTGCCCAGCCAACTCCGAGATCTGACGCCGACCGATCCCAACCGACGCCAGGGCCTGCTCGCGACTTTTCATATCGATCTCCCGCTACTGGCCGGTCTGCTGTTGCTATGCGGCTTCGGCCTGATCGTGCTGTATTCGGCGTCTGGAGAAAACCTGCAACAGGTGCAAGGGCAAGCTGTGCGGCTGTTGATTGCGTTCGTCGCGATGTTGGGTGTAGCCCAACTCAGCCCGGCGACCTTGCGGCGCTGGAGTCCTTGGTTGTATCTGGTCGGCCTGCTACTGTTGATCGCCGTGCTAGTCTTCGGCGAGATCGGCAAGGGCGCGCAGCGCTGGCTCGATCTGGGCCTGTTGCGCTTTCAGCCGTCGGAAATGGTGAAACTGGCGGTGCCGTTGATGATCGCCTGGTACCTGGCGGAGAAGCGCCTGCCGCCAAGCGCAGGCCGACTTGCCATCGCAGCGCTCATGATCACGGTACCCGTACTGCTGATCGCCAAACAACCCGACCTGGGCACCGCGCTACTGGTTGCCAGCGCCGGCATCTTCGTGTTGTTCCTGGCGGGGATAAGCTGGCGCCTGATCGCCGGCTTGGTGGTCGCTGGCGCCGCCGCCGCACCGGCTGTCTGGTACCTGATGCGCGACTATCAGCGGCAACGCGTATTGACCTTTCTCGATCCGGAGAAAGATCCGCTGGGTGCGGGTTATCACATCATCCAGTCCAAGATCGCAATAGGTTCCGGCGGGATGTACGGGAAGGGCTGGTTGAATGGGACACAATCACGGCTCGACTTTCTGCCCGAGCGCCACACGGACTTCATCTTCGCGGTGTTGTCCGAGGAGTTCGGTCTGATTGGCGTGATGATTTTGCTCGCCTTGTACCTATCCATCATCATGCGTGGGCTGTACATCGCGACCCGCGCACAAGATACCTTCACCCGGTTGCTGTCGGGTGCGTTGACGCTGGTGTTCTTTGTATACCTGCTCGTAAACACCGGCATGGTGGTTGGACTGATGCCGGTGGTCGGCGTCCCGCTGCCCTTGGTCAGCTATGGCGGTACTTCGTTGGTGACCCTAATGGCCGGCTTCGGTATCCTGATGTCCATCCATACCCATCGCAGACTGTTGCCTACCTAGACATGATACGCAGGCCTATTTTTCTTTCGTTGTTGCTCGCACTCGGCGGACTTGCACACGCCAAGACACCGGACCAGCTACGCACGGATTTCATCGACCGGATGGTGCGCGAGTATGGTTTCGAAAAGACCGAAGTCACTCGAATAATGCACCAAGCGCGGCTCAGCAAATCTGTGCTGGAGGCAATCTCGCGCCCGGCTGAACGGGTGCTCAACTGGACTGCGTACCGCAAAATATTCGTGACCCCGACGCGCATCGCCGGCGGGGTCGCCTTCTGGCGAGAGCATGCCGCTACGCTGGCGCGCGCCGAGCGCGAGTACGGTGTGCCGCCGCACATCATTGTCGCTATCCTCGGTGTAGAGACCCGCTACGGCGCCCATACCGGCGGCTATCGGGTACTCGATGCCCTACATACCCTGGGCTTCCACTACCCGAGGCGCGGCAAATTCTTTCGTGAGCAACTCAGTCACTTCCTGCGCTTTGCCCGCGAGGAAAACATCAACCCGGCCGACCCGACGGGCTCGTACGCCGGTGCGATGGGGGTCCCGCAGTTCATGCCGGATAGCTTCCGCGACTACGCAGTCGATTTCGACGGCGATGGCCGTCGTGATATCTGGGACAACCACGCCGATGTGATCGGTAGCGTGGCCAACTATTTCGTCGACAAGGGCAACTGGCGCAGCGGCGCGGCAGTCGCGGGGCCGGCCCACGGGGTGACCTCGGCCCATCGCGGGCTCATCGAGGCTGGCGCCAAACCCAGCTTGGCACTGCAACAGCTCATCGAGAACGGCATCAGCTTCGACGCCTCACCCGAGCCGGGTCGCAAGGTCAGCCTGCTCGAGTTCAACACCGATGCCGGCAAGGAGTACTGGGTGGGCATGGACAACTTCTACGCGATCATGCGCTACAACCCGCGGACCAAGTATGCACTGGCGGTCTACCAGCTCGCCGAGGCGATCCGCGAGCGCCATCTGCAGTCCGTTCAAGTAAGCAATACGGATGGCGGCTAGACGATGCGCTGCATAGTAACTGAACGATGGATTGCGACCGGCGCACTGATGACGATCGCCCTGCTGTTGCATGGCTGCGGCAGCCGCGCGCCCAGCCTGCCCGGCGAGCAGGACGGCCCACCCGCCCAACATCGCGACATGAGCCATGTGCCCGATGCCGTGCCCAAGGTCGAACCGCGCAGTCGAGGCGGCAACTCGGCCAGCTATGTGGTGCTCGGCAAGCGCTACTACACCCTCAACGAGAGCAGCGGTTTCACCGAGCGCGGTATCGCCTCCTGGTATGGGAGCAAGTTCCACGGCCGACGCACCTCGAATGGCGAGGTCTACGACATGTACGCCATGACGGCGGCGCATACCCGCCTGCCCATCCCCACTTATGTCGAAGTCATCAACTTGGAAAACAAGCGCCGCGTGGTGGTCCGAGTCAACGACCGCGGCCCTTTTCACTCCAACCGCATCATCGACCTGTCGTATGCCGCCGCGTCGCGCCTGGGAATGCTCGGCAAAGGTACCGCGCTGGTCGAGATTCGCGCCATCGACCCAAGGGGATCCACCAGCGCTGCGACCGCGGGCGCGCTGAGCGCTCCGGCCACTGGCCAGGCACGACCCGGCGGCACTGCGGTGACACCTCAGATCTACCTACAGGCCGGTGCCTTCAGCGACGGCGGCAACGCCGAGCGCCTGCGCCTGCGTCTGGAGCAGGGTCTGGCACATGCCGTGCGCGTAGTCCCAGCGCCGGCCGCGGGCGGTCGAGTGCACCGCGTCCAGGTCGGGCCGCTCGTCTCAGTGGAAATCGCCGATCAAGTCAGTGCCCAAATGCACCGCTTCGGGGTCAGTCAACCATTGGTGGTAATCGATTGACGCACAGTCTGAGGATATCGCCCAGACCCGTGCCAAGGACGGCGCTACACTGCCGCCTATTGGGCCACCGTGCCGCCGCCTGCTCCCTGCCCACTCAACTTATTTAGGAACAGCGCCATCGTGGACAAGCCCATCCTGATCCTCCTCGTCGTCTGTCTCTTCGTGCCCTTCAAGTCATTGGCGGAGGTGTCGGTACCGGCGGCACCCTCGGTCGATGCGACCGGCTACCTACTAATCGATATCGACAGCGATCTCGTATTGGCGCAGAAAGACGCCGAGCAGCGCCTCGAACCCGCCAGCCTGACCAAGATCATGAGCGCCTACCTGGTGTTTCGCGAACTGCACGACGGTTCGATCAAGCTATCGGACCAAGTGTTGATCAGCGAAAAGGCCTGGAAGACACCCGGTTCACGCATGTTTATCGAGGTCAATAAGCGGGTATCGGTCGAGGACCTGCTCAAAGGCATGGTCATCCAATCCGGCAACGACGCCAGCGTCGCACTCGCCGAACATGTTGCCGGCAGCGAGCAGGCCTTCGCCAATCTGATGAACGACCATGCGCGCCGGTTGGGCATGCACAACACCCATTTCGTCAACTCCACCGGACTGCCAGACCCCGAGCACTACACCACACCACAGGACATCGTCCTGGTTACCGAGGCAACCATCCGTGAGTTCCCGGAGTTGTACAAAATGTACGCGGACAAGGAGTTCACCTTTAACGAAATCTCGCAGCACAATCGCAACAACCTGCTATGGCGTGACGAATCGGTGGATGGGGTCAAGACGGGCCATACCGAGGCCGCCGGCTACTGCCTGGTGGCCTCGGCCAAGCGAGACGGCATGCGGCTGGTTTCCGTGGTGATGGGGAGCGCCAGCGAAAAGGCGCGCATCAGCGCCAGTCAAGCACTACTCAATTACGGCTTCCGTTTCTTCGAGACCCACCGCCTGTACGGTGCCGCTGACCGCTTGACCCGCAATCGGGTTTGGATGGGCGACCGTGAATATGTCGCGCTCGGCTTACAAGAGGATCTCTATGTGACCATCCCGCGGCGCCAGTATGACCGCTTGGACGCCCGCACCGAGGTCCGGACCCAGGTCTATGCCCCGCTGGACAAGGGACAGAAGGTCGGTGAGGTGATCGTGGAACTGGATGGCGAGCCGGTCACGCGGCGCCCCTTGGTGGCGCTCGAGGCTATCCCCGAGGGCGGCATCTGGCGCAACCTGGTCGACCGCGCGCTGCTGCTATTGGAGTAAACACACCATGAGTGACCCGCCGCTCGCCTACCTGAACGGGGAGTTTTTGCCACGCGACGAGGCCAGTGTGCCGATCACCGACCGTGGCCTGCTATTCGGCGACAGTGTCTACGAAGTGGTGCCGGCCTATGGCGGCATTCCGTTTAGAGTCACCCATCATCTCGAGCGCCTCGATCGCAGCCTGGCCGCCATCGGTATGCAAAATCCCCTTGCCCATGACGCGTGGCGGTCGGTGTTCGAGCGGCTCACCGAGCAACTACCCGGCGAGGATCAATCAATCTACTTGCAGGTCACACGAGGCGTTCATCCGATACGTAGTCATGTGATCCCAGAGACGATCACACCGACCGTCCTGGCCTTTACCGCCGCCCAACCGCCCCGTGACCCACAAGCGGCAAGCCGCGGGCTCAAGGTCATCACGCTAGAGGACATCCGCTGGCATCGTTGCGACATCAAGGCCACAACCCTATTGGCGAACGTACTGGCCCGCGCCCAGGCCAGCAAAGAGGGTGCCGACGAAGCGATCCTGATCCGCGACGGCGCCGCGGTGGAAGGCAGCGCAAGTAACTTGTTCATCGTCAGCAACGGCCTGTTGATCACGCCCCCGAACAGTAAGGAACTGCTGCCGGGCATCACCCGTGATCTGGTCCTGGAACTCGCGGCACAGGCCGGCATACCCTTGGCGCAGGCCCAGATCGGTGTCGCCGAACTGGAGGCGGCAGACGAAATCTGGCTGACTAGCTCGACCCGTGAAGTGTCAGCGGTGGTGCAACTGAACGACCAGCCGGTTGGAGATGGCACTCCGGGTGAACGCTGGCGCCAAATGGACCATTTGTTCCAGGCCTATAAAGAACAGCTGCGGCGCGGGGTCGATCGTCATGGACCATGAGCAAGCGGAGGGGCTGCGCTTCCCCTGCGACTTCCAAATCAAGGCGATGGGTATCGACGACGGTCATTTCCAAGCCTTGGTGCTCGAAATCGTCGGGCGGCACTGCGATCAGGTAAGGCCGGACAGCCTGCGTACCCGGCCGAGCCGCGGCGGCAAGTACATCTCGGTCAGTTTGGTGATCGAGGCCGACAGCCGCGCACAGCTGGATGCAATCTACGACGATCTCACCGCCAATGATAAAGTGCTGGTCCGCCTTTGAAGGCAGCCGTACGCAAGACATTGCGAGTGCGCGAGCTCGGCTTGCGCGATTACCTATCGACTTGGCAAGCCATGCGCAATTTCACCGATCGACGCACCGACCAGACCTGCTCCGAACTCTGGATAGTGCAACACCCGCCGGTATTCACCCAAGGCCAGGCCGGTAAGGCGGCGCATCTATTGGAACCTGGTGATATCCCAGTTGTACAAACCGATCGCGGCGGCCAGGTCACCTACCATGGTCCAGGCCAACTGGTGATCTATCTGCTGCTCTCGCTGCGCGATGCCGGGGTCGGCATCCGTCGTCTGGTCAACATCCTCGAACAGTCTGTGATCGAGCTGCTGGCCGAGCATGGTATCCGAGCCGAGGTTCGCAGCGGCGCCCCCGGCGTCTATGTGGACGGCTGCAAGATCGCTGCGCTGGGCCTGCGCGTACGCCGTGGCTGCACTTACCACGGTCTGGCGCTCAATGTGAGTAACGATCTGGCACCGTTCGGGCGCATCAATCCCTGTGGTTTCGCCGGACTCGAAGTCACCAGCACCCAGCTGCTCGGCATCGATGCCGATCTGGAGTCACTAGCGCATGCCTTGGTGCAGCGGCTGGCAAACAACTTGGACTATCACATTCATTCGCAGCAGGGCGGATGACGTTTTCGGGCTAGGCTCGGACCATTGCGCATTGCACCACGTCGATCTGGCGGGCGCGAAACCCCCCTTCGCAAAACGCCAGATAGTAGCGCCACATACGCCGGAAGCGTTCGTCGTAACCATGCCGCTCCATCCATCCGGTACAGCCGACGAAGGCGTCATACCAACGCGCCAATGTCGTTGCATAGTCGAGACCGAAACCGCGCATCTCGGCTAGCCTGAGTCCCGCATCGGCGGTTAGCGACCGTAGGTGGGCACGCGTCGGCAGCATGCCACCGGGGAATATATAGGTCTGAATGAAGCCACCTGGCGTGGCGGCATACTGTTCGAACAAGTCTTCATCGATCGTGATCACTTGCAGCGCCGCACTGCCGCCAGGCTTGAGCAGGCGGACCAATTGCTCGAAGTAGTCTTGCCAGTATTCGCGGCCGACTGCCTCGAACATCTCGATCGAAACGATGTGATCGACCGGCTCGGAAAACTCCCGGTAATCACGCAGATGCAGATCGACCAAATCGCTGAGACCCGCCGCTCGGATGCGCTGTTGCGCGTATTCCAACTGCTGCGCCGACAGCGTCAAGCCTGTCACCCGGACGCCCTGACGCGCGGCGTATTCGGCAAAGCCACCCCAGCCACAGCCGATCTCTAAGATGTGATCACCGGGGCGGGCACCGGTCAATTGCAGCATGCGCCGGTACTTTTGCTCCTGGGCATCGGCCAGCGACTCGGCGCCCTCGAACAGGGCCGATGAGTAGGTCATGCTGGCGTCGAGCCATTGGGCATAGAAGTCATTACCCAGGTCATAGTGTGCGGCGACATTGCGCCGACTGCCGGTGCGTGAATTACGATTCCAGCGATGCCGCAGTCCCACCAAGGCCTGGACTATGCGATGCCTCGCATCGCTGTCGCGGTAGGCATCCAGATTGACCGCCAAAAACTCCATCAAGCGCGCCAAGTCTGGCGAATCCCAGTCACCGGACATGAAGGCCTCGGCAAAACCCAGGTCACCGCGCCAGAAGCGGCGCAAGACGCGGCCCGGACGATGAAACACCAGTTCGGCATCCGGCCCGGGTTCCGCACCCTTGATCTCAAAGGGGGTGCCACCAAGGGTCACGCGCAGGCTTCCACGTCGCAACTGGGCCAGTCGACCGACCAACTGTCGTTGATGCCAAGGCAATCGAGAAAGGGCCGGCAAATCGACGGCAAGCGATCCGGTTTGTGAGCGCATTTCAACTGATCTCCTCGAACGGCGGCGGTGGTTTGCGATGGAATCGCCCACCTTTTAGCCAAATCTTCAGGGCCTGCCAATGAATGGCAGCAATAACTTTGAGTGTCTGGAAGGGCACACGGAGTGTCTGCAGGACCAGCTCACTGGTCGCGAAACGACACTGTTCCCCGGTCTGGGTTGCGACCAGCATCAACCGGTCATCGCGAAACTCACGGATGGCCACGCGCAATCGGGCATCGGGCCGTGACAGGCGGAACTCGTAGCGCGCCCGCATATCGATGAACGGCGAAACGTGAAAATCCTTGGCGTGGCTGTCGCGCAACGGCCAGTCGGCCGCTGCATGATCTGGTTTCAACAGGTAGCAGTGACGCTCGCCGAAGGTATTGCGCACCTCGGCAATCACCGCTGCAGGCTGGCCCTGCGGTGTTTCGCAATACCACAGGCTAAGCGGATTGAATCCCCAACCCAGGACGCGGGGGAAACACAACAAGCGAATCCGCAAACCTGTAGCGTCGATCCCGCCCTGTGCCAACACCCCGTTGACCCACGTACGCAGATCACTCTCCCCATCCGGCAAGTGGTCACGGTCATGAAAACTCAGCAGATTGAAAGCATTGCGCGAAAACACCGGTGTGCTGGCCGCAATCTCGTCGATCGCATCGATGTCCATCAGCAAGCTGAACACCCGATACCGAAACCGATACACGGTGTCGAACAGCCGCCGATGCATGACCTCGGCGCGGTAAACACTGGCCGTGTCCAACCCGATACTCATCCGGCTTGACCAACCAGTTGCGGCGTTAAAGTCAGGGCTCGCGACTCGCGCACCCGATCGCCCCAAGGCATGGGGGCCCCCAGTGCGGTTGCCACATCGACCGCCGAGCGCAGTCCATCCTCATGGAAGCCATAACCAGTCCAAGCGCCTGCAAACCACGTACGTTGGCAACCCTGGATGGTATGCAGTTGCTGTTGAGCCTGGAGTGCGCCGGCATCAAATATGGGGTGGTGGTACTCAAACTCGTCCACGACCAGCTGCGGCCGAGGTTCACGGATCGGGTTGAGACTCACGAACAAGTTCTGTTCGGTCGCAAGACGCTGCAATGCATTCATCCAATAGGTCACGCTCACTGCTCGCTGACCCCGATCATCGGTTTTGCCACAATAATTCCAAGAGGACCATACCCGGCGACGGCGTGGCATTAGGTCAGCATCGCAATGCAGTAAGGCGCGATTCGCCTGGTAGGGGATAGCCCTCAAGAGGCGACGCTCCATTGGCGACGCATCGGTCAACAAGGCCAATGCTTGGTCGCTGTGGCAGGCCATAACCACATCGTCGAACACCGCCTGCTGGCCGTCCGCGAGGCGCAACACTACCCGAGAAGCATCACGCCGCACAGCGACGACCGCCGTATTAACTTGCGCGCGCGCGCCTAGATCCGCGATCAGTCGATCCATATAGCGGCTGGCACCACCCTCGACGGTGCGCCACTGCGGACGCCCAGCGATTCTGATCAGACCATGGTTGGCGAAGAACCGCAGGAAGCTCACTGCCGGAAAACTCGCGATCTGGCCGTGCGGGCAAGACCAGATCGCCGCCGCCATGGGGTACAGGTAGCAGTCGCGGAACGCTTGGCCTAGACCGGCACGATCCAAGAATTCACCAAGGGTTAAATTGGGTGGCAGAGGCGATGCCAAGACGTCCACCGCAACTCGATTGAATCGCAGGATACTCGACAGCACATTTAGGAAGCGCAGGCTTAGCAGATTGCGGCGCTGTCCGAACAAGGTATTCAAATTACTCCCTGCGTATTCGAATTGCCCTTCATCGAAAGAGGCTGAGAATGACATCGCAGTCGGATAGGATGCGATGCCAAGATGGTCGAACAGCGCAGTCAACAACGGATAGTTAGGCCGGTTGAAGACCATAAAGCCGGTGTCGACCGCGATCGGATGGGTATCGCTCCCCGCCTGATAGGTGTGGGTATGACCGCCGAAGCGCTGATCCGACTCGAACAGCGTGACGTCCGCATCCGCACGCAGCAACCAGGCCGCCGCTGCACCGCTGATGCCACTACCGACGACCGCGACTCGTCTGTACCCGTTCATAGTTGACGCCCTGTAAGTCGGCTTTATTTGTTTAATTGATTCGACCGAAAAGCGATACAATAACGATACTAACGCGGTCGGCACGCAGGATATTCTGCATGAATTCTATACAAATTATGGTCAAAACGATGACGTTAACGACAATCCTTACACTTGCTTCGGTACACGCATCGCCCCCCGTCAATGACCATCTGCTCAATCATGAGGTCCGTCGCCTCGGCAGCGACGAGGTGGTCAATCTCAGGGACGCCTATGGTGGCAAGGTTGTCCTGGTAGTCAATACCGCGAGTAAATGTGCATTTACCGGACAATACGAAGGCCTAGAAACACTGTACGCTAAGTACCAAGAGCGTGGATTGGTTGTGCTGGGCTTCCCGTCGAATGATTTCGGCCAACAGGAGCCCGGCAGCGAAGAGCAGATTAGAGAGTTCTGCCGCCTGACCTATAGTGTGAAGTTTCCGATGTTCGCAAAGACCTCGGTCAAGAAGGGTGGAGCAGACGCCCTTTTCCAGGATCTTGCCGAATCGGCAGGCCGCTATCCCAAATGGAACTTCCACAAGTACCTGATCGATCGCGAAGGGCGAATGGTCGACAATTACTTGAGCTGGACATCGCCGCAGAGCAAAACCCTGATTCGCGCAATCGAGCGGTTGCTCTAAGTGTGCGGTGGACGATCGCGGTGTGTTAGGGGCACACACTGCTCGTCGGACATGACATCCCGGCACAGAGATTGAGGACCACAACATGAACGAAACCCTCACTGACACGGATATTCAGGGCGCCTATCGCATCGGCGCAGTGGCACGGTTGACCGGGATCTCCCCGGACACCTTGCGTATTTGGGAGCGGCGCTACGACATCGTCGAACCACGCCGCACGCCCAAGGGCGGCCGACTGTATAGCCAAAAGGACGTGACGCGTCTAACGATGATCAAGACCCTGGTCGACCAGGGCTATGCCATCAGCACCGTGGCCAACCTGCCCGCGGAGGAGCTCAGCCGCCGACTGAATAGCACCCAGCCGGCCAATCTCCCGCCGCTGGGTAGCGGTGACCATGAAGTATGCGTGGTTGGCCAAGCGATCTCGGTGCGCGCCTGTAACACCGAGCATATGCCACCTGGGCTGGAACTCGCCGGCGCCTACACCGACCTCGAAGCCTTCCAAGATGATGAGACCGAATGCGACACCCTGGTCATAGAGCTGCCTTTCCTCGACCGCCCTCTGGCGCAGGAGCTGAACACACCCGAGCTGCGCAAACGAGCCAAACGTATCATTGTCATCTACGCATTCAGTCCGTCGAACATCATCAGCCAACTGCAGCGCTACGGCCTCCACACCATGCGTGCCCCGATTGCGCTCGAGCACATCTGGCAACAATGCCAAATCAACCAAACCAAACAGCTCGACTGGCGTCCTCCTGAATGGAATCCGCGCGTGGCCAGCAATGAGCCCGTGCCACCGAAACGCTTTAGCCGCGACCAACTCGCCTATTTATCAAGCGTCACCGCCAGCTTGGAATGCGAATGTCCGCAGCACATGGCCAGTATCATCGAACAGCTCGCCGCCTTCGAAGAGTACAGCGCACGTTGTGAGGTGCAGACCCGGCAAGACGCTGCAGTGCACGGCTATCTCCACCAGATGACCGCACGCGCGCGCTGGTTGATGGAAGTTGCACTTGAGCGCCTCGCCGAAGTGGAAGATATTCGCCTGCCGGCGGGTGCACGTACGCGACCCAGTGCATTGCCGCACGACAAATCAGATTAATTGCCTGACCTGGACATTATCTGACCAAAGTGGGTTTGCAGGCGCGCGAAGCCGTTTTCTGAACGAATTCGCTGGGCAACTGTCACACTTGGCGACTTAAAACCGAGCAAAGTCGCGGCAGATGGTCTAAATATATTCCGGCGACCTCGGAACGTCTGTACACTCAAGCCCCCGGGCTAGGTGCCGAGTACATGGCGGCATCACTCTCATACAGCGGATTGAAAACAACAGCACGATGAAAACAGATCAAGAATCCACATCCGCACCGCACCAGCAGTATGAGTCGGACGAATTTTTCCACGGTGATTTGCGCAAGGCGACCTATTTAAGGAGGCGTGCCCTTTACCGCACGCAGGCCGAGGGCACCAGCCCGCCACCCGCCGACGAGATGTCGCTCGGATCCGCGGGCGCCGACTGAAGTCAATCAAAATCGTCTCACGCTCCAAACTCATTTGATCTGCCCCCAGGCATCCAGCGCACGCTGCCGGCTGGCCTTGAGATCGACAATCGGCCGCGGGTAGTTTTCGCCAAGCTTGAGCGACGCCGCTGTTAGCACCGGCGCGGGCGCCTCCCAAGGTCGGTGCAGCCACTTGTCGGGCAGCTTGGCCAATTCCGGCACCCAAGACTTCACATAGGTCCCTCGCGGATCGAACCTTGCGCCTTGTAAAACCGGATTGAAAATCCGGAAGTAAGGCGCCGCATCAACCCCGCTACCCGCAGTCCACTGCCAACCCAGGCTGTTGCTGGCCAAGTCGGCATCGACCAGGGTATCCCAGAACCAGCGCGCGCCTGCTTGCCAGGGCAACAATAGGTTCTTGGTGAGAAAAGAGGCAACGACCATACGCACCCGGTTGTGCATCCAGCCACTCACCCATAATTGACGCATACCGGCATCGACCAGGGGGATTCCGGTCCGCGCCTGCTGCCAGGCCCGCAACTGCGCCGGATCCTCGCGCCATGGGAAGGCCTCGAAACGCGGGTCCATCGGTGCATCCGAGGTGTGCGGAAAATGATAGAGCTGATGGTAGGCAAATTCGCGCCAGCCGAGTTCGCGCAGAAAATCTGCCTTGCCCGGCCCGGCATCACGGCTCGCACCCGCTACCTCGCGCGGCCCAAGCTGGCCAAAATGCAAATATGGCGACAAGAAAGAAACACGGTCTTGCCCCGGGTAGTCACGCCCTTGTGGGTAATGGCGCAGGTCGCTGGCGAGAAACTCGTCCAAGCGCGCCTCGGCGGCCGCGCGACTGGGCTGCCAAGCCGCCGCGATACCCTGATCCCAGGCGATCCTCGGCTGCAGGCCAAGCCCGGCGGGCGCCAGGTTACCGAGTTCGTCGATCCGGCGCCGGCTGAGCAAGCGGCGAGCGAGGTCCGGCGCAGCCAGCGGCTTGTCCGGCAACGTCGCAGCGCACAGGTGCTTCCAATAAGGTGTAAACACCCGAAACGGAGCCCCCTGGCGGTTGGTGACCTCCCAGGGCTCGAACAAAAGGGCCGCGTTATAGCTGTGTACTGTTACGCCGAGGTCGCGAAGTAGCTTTTTCAGATGGCTATCACGGCGGATAATGGCGGGTTCGTAGAGCCGGTTCCAGTACACTGCCGTAGCCCCGCTGCGCACGATCAGCTCGCGCAAGCAGGCTTCGCTGGAACCACGTTGGATCAACAGGCGTTCGCCTAGCTGATGGCTTAGGTCTACCAGGGCATGGTGCAACCACCATCGCGAGGCCGCACCTGGGGTCCAAGGGGACTCCTCATCCGGTGCATGCAGATAAACCGGCAGAATCTGCCTATGCTGCGCGACTGCTGCATTCAGCGCCGGGTTGTCGTGCAGACGCAGGTCGCGGCGGAACCATAGGATACCGACCGACATGCCGAGCTCAGCTCCGCACTGCAATGGCAAGGATCGAACGGCTCAGCGCTAACGACATCAGACATCCTAGAAAACACAGCGAGCGCAGCAATTATCGATGGAGCGTGCCGTAAAGCCCATCGAACACGCGCAATATTGACCTGGACTCACCTCAGATAGCATCCGTCCCAAGGACGATGCACACTGCTTGCGGTGCCCTTTGTCGATCAACTGCGGCCGAGTACCATCGACTCTGGAGCGCACTTCAGATTCAAGCTGCTGCAGATCAGGCCACGCTCTTGTGTGTCCCTGAGAGACATACCACACGCAACACCGAGTCGCGCTCGCACAGTGGCTCCCAAAGGGCCGCGGCATAAGCATCGTGGGCTGTGTTGCCGCCCTTGGAAAGGGCCTGCCATTCCCGGCGGACTGCGCCTTGCCCACAATGCTTGTGCCGTAGCTGAGCGTTACAGAATTATCCGCTTGGCCCACTAGTATTGCGGATGTCAGGGGACTTTCAGCAGAGCGTAGAACAGGTCCCAGACCTGACGATCGGACAGGAACACCAGAATGCAGTCCATCACGGTTAGGTTATCCTTGCGGCGGCGCGCAACCGATCGAGGTCACACATGCGAATCCACCCTTCCCTGGCGCTTGTCGCCGTGATGCTGATCAGCGGCGCGCGTGCCGAACCCGAAGCCCTGCACTACGATCGGGTTCAGCTAACCGCGACAGCCCAAGCCGAAGTCCAGACCGATCGCCTGGTGGTGATTCTGTCGGCACAGGCCGAAGGCAAGCAGGCCGCCGCTGCGGCCGACGAGGTCAACCGGCGAATCGACTGGGCGATCGACACGCTCCAGGACCAAGCCGAGGTGCAGGTTCAAACGCTGGGCTATCGCAGTGACGCGGTCTACGAAAAGAACACCATCCGCGGATGGCGGGTCCGGCAGTCACTGCGCATCGAAAGCCATAACAGTCGGCTACTCGGCGACTTGGTCGGCAAGTTACAAGACCGACTACAGGTCCAGTCGATCGACTACCAACTCTCGCAAGAGAGCCGCCGTAAGCACCTCGACGAGCTGACTCAGCAAGCGCTGCAGCGCTTTCAGGCGCGTGCCATCCAGGTTGCGAAGTCGCTTGGCCGCGACGATTTTCGCATTGTGCTGATCAATATCCACGATGGCCGGGAACGGCCGATGCCGATGGCCCGTGCGATGCGCCAGGAGGCGCGTGCTGCAGTCGCACCGGTGCGTTTCGAGACCGGCTCGCAACAGCTTGCGGTCTCGGTCAACGGCGAAATCCAGCTCAGCGACGACTAGTCGAGCGACTCGGGCACAACACGACCGTCTACCGAGACTGGATCTGCTCCAACACCACCCAGGCCGAACTGGATACCGGTCACAGAGAACTCCACTGACATCGCGCACTGGTTGGCCCGCTGCTCATAGCATCCAAACAGCGGATTCAGCCAATTGTGTCGGCACGCAGACCATGCAGCCGCACCGGTTAGTCACAGAAAGCATTACCTAGCGCCCTGGATTCCCCCAGTCTCTAGTGCCTTCCGGCACTTGGGAACATAAAGACTCGGCCGCAACTGCCGTCAAGGCTATCTGGATAACAGCAGATTGTGGATGCAGTGGACCATGACTCCCGCCCAGACCAAGCAAAGGTATCAACTCGGGTGGCGCGACACCCTCCGCGTGCTCACCCCCTACGTCAAACGAAATTTCATGAACCAGCTGGAAGGCATCTGGTTCATTGTGGCCTATCTCGTGTTGTTCCAGCTCTTTGTGCTGCAGCTCCCGATTGTCTATGCCGCGATGATCGGTATGGGGATCTTCGTTGTGGCCGTCGGACTCATGTTCTTTATGGAGGGCCTGCGGCTGGGCCTGATGCCGCTCGGTGAGGAGATCGGCAGCGTCCTTCCCAGAAGCTCGCGTCTACCGACAATTTTGCTTTTTGCATTTTTGCTCGGCGTTGGCGCCACGTTCGCCGAGCCGGCCATCGCAGTCTTGAAGGCCGCGGGGGCCGGTGTCTTACCCGCGGAAGCCCCCCTGCTTTACAGCCTACTCAACGACTTTTCCGGTCAATTGGTCGGCTCAGTCGGCGTCGGCGTGGGTGTTGCGGTCACCCTGGGGGTGCTGCGATTTTTCTACGCCTGGCCGCTCAAATACCTGGCCATGCCCAGCGTCGCAGTACTGCTCGCGCTGTCCTTCTATTTCAGTCAGGTCCCTGAGCTGAAAGATGTGCTCGGCTTGGCATGGGATTGCGGCGCGGTAACCACCGGCCCGGTGACCGTCCCCTTGGTACTCGCATTGGGCATCGGTGTATGTCGGGTTGTCAGTACCGGCGGAGGCAGTAGCGGGCATTCGGGATTCGGCATCGTCACTTTGGCCTCATTGTTCCCGATCCTCGCGGTACTGCTGCTGGCCTTGGTCCATTATGCGCAAGATGACTACTATGGCGCCGCCAATTACCAGACCCCACCGGCTGCGGAAACCACAGAGTCGGCAACGCCGACCCCCAGCAGAACCAGCCAAGCCGCCGCGATCTCTGACCAAACGTCGATACCGATCACCGAGCAGGAATTCGTCGACTACCAACGCACCGGCCAGCTACCCGAAGGCTACCGTTTGCAGTTCAAGGGCGGCGATGCCCAGTTGGTAGACGGCGAGATCCAGATTACCGACCCCCAGATAACAGTTGTCAAAACCTACTTGCGTGAGTTCGAGTTTTTCGCTGCCAAGACCTGGGATACCACCAAGTCGATATCCCAGCAGCTCGCGAGCGCCGGCCTAGATGCACTGCGTGCCATCATTCCACTATGTCTGTTCTTGTACATCGTATTGCGCATACTGCTGCGACAGCGGCTGCACCGCGGCACCGATGTATCGATTGGCGTGAGCTTCGCCTTGCTGGGCATGGCCCTGTTCGGCCTAGGCATCGCGCTCGGGCTGACACCCTTGGGTGAACAGCTGGGCAGCAATGTGCCCTTGGCGTTCGCCGAAATCGTGCCCTGGGGCTACAGCCACATGGAAGGCCCGCTCCTCGAGGAAGCCCACTTCGGCAAGATGCTGGCCATCGGTTTCGCGTTTTTTCTTGGCTATGGTGCCACCCTGGCGGAACCCGCGCTCAATGCGCTCGGCGAAACCGTCGAGCGCACCACCGCAGGCGCCTTCCGTAAGAAGCTGCTGATGCAAAGCGTGGCCATTGGCGTCGGTCTGGGGATCGGCGCCGGCATCGTAAAAATGGCCTACAACCTGCCGTTGTTCTGGATGCTGATGCCACCCTATGCGCTGGTGCTAATCCTTACCTGGCGCTCACCACACAGCTTCGTGAACTTCAGTTGGGACAGTGCCGGTGTCACCACTGGGCCGATCACGGTGCCCCTGGTGCTCGCCATGGGCCTGGGTATTGGCGCCAACGTCCCTGGTGTTAGCAACGGCTTTGGCGTACTCGCGCTGGCGTCGGTCGGCCCCATCCTTACCGTCCTTACAGTCGGCCTCTACACCCAACGCCAAGAGCGAGCGCAGCAACTCACAGAGAACGGCGATGCCGAGGTGCAAGGTATAGCCGCTCCCTCTACCGGCGCCTGAGGAGCCAATCATGCAGCGATCCGACATCAACTACTCCACCGTTACCGCGATACTGCCAGGTAGCACCGTCCAACGCGTGTTGAGCAGCGTCGAGCAGCAGCAAGGGGCCAGCTCGCTGGCCTGGAAGGCGCGCGGCACCTTGCTTCAAGACCATTGGTTCAAACGCTTCTTGCCGCCCATCAGTCCAGCCAAGAGCATGCTGCAGATGCTAGTGCCGAACGAGGACATAGAGCGCATCGTGCGAACCGTGGCCGAAGAGGGCAACCTACATCGCCAGGCCACGGGCGCGGTATACAGTACTCCTTGTCAGCGTGTTTGGTTCGGCGACGACTTCCACGTATGGCCCAGCAATGTCGCACAGATGCCAAACCAGTCGCTCGCGGGCTTGAGCCACAGCCTGAGTCTGGTGTGCTGCGTGGTGGGGCATCGCCAGAGCGACAAAGTCGCCAAGGCGGCGATCAATGCCGGTGCCCATGGCCCCATTGTGTACTACAGCGAAGGCCGCGGCATCCGTGACCGTCTGGGTTGGCTACGCATTACCAAAGAGCACGAAAAAGAGGTGTTGCTGGTGCTCGCGGAAGACGCCGATGTGGAAGACGTATTCGATGCCATGGCCAAAGCGGGCGAACTGCACCTGCCCGGACGTGGCTTCATGTACCGGCTGCCGGTGACTCACGGCCTATTCAACTTGCCCGGTCGCGTTTCTCACCATCACTATGCAGCGAACATGCAACAGATGATCAATGCGATTGATCACCTCGCTGGCCATACGCACTGGCGCGACCAGAGTGTTTTCGAAGTCGGCGGCAATGCCAAGGGCGTAGGTCTGCAGATTGCCAGTCCCGCTACCCTGCAAGCGGTGTCGCTCAGTTGCATCGCCGCTATCGCGCGCCGCGACGATCTGCCACATCTAATGGATATCTTGTTAGATGCCGGCGCACCTGGCCTGAACCTCCACTACGCTCGCTTCAACGCGGCCAACGAGGGTGATCAGTTGGCGGGGGCACGTATCAATCAGGATTACGGCATGCTGCGCTGTGTAGTGCCAGAATCGCAGGCGTCATCGCTATGCGACGCGGTCACTAACCGCGCCCAACCCGCTGGGTTGGCAGATATTTGCCTGATGCAGATGGAGGTCGCTCGCGTTGCCACCTATGTGCCCGGGCGTATTGATTTTCGCCAGAGCAGTGCGGCCTAAGAGGAGACCTCGATTTTTCGTAAAGGTGTCCTCAACTAGGCGACCAGCGATCAGGACGAACAGCTGACGGCCAGATCACGCGCCCAATCCGGTGGCTCTGCGGCGTAGGCCGCCATCCCCGGTTGATCATCGAACGGTCGCAACAACACCGTAAGCAAACGCTCCACCTCCGAATAGTCACCCTGCTCAGCCTGCTCTATCGCCTGTTGGGCGAGATAGTTGCGCAACACATAGCGCGGGTTGACCGCATGCATAGCAGCTCGCCGTTCGCTATCGACACTCTGCTCTTGGCGCAGACGCGCGCGATAATCCGCCGCCCAGGCATCGAATCGGGCACGATCGGCAAAACGCTGGCGCAAAGCAGCATCTTGGTCATCACTGGCCACCTGGAGGTCGGCGAGATCACGAAATAGATTGGTGAAATCGACCTTATCATCTGCCATTAGATCCAGCAGACGTTGCGCCAAGGCATAATCGTCGGCCTGGGCATCACGCAGCCCGAGCTTGGCCCTCAGACCTCCAATATAGGCCTCGCTGAGCGCAGGTTTATACAGATCGAGCAATTCGTGGGCGCGTTCGGCCGCTGTCTCACCATGATCGGCATCCAGCAGCGGCAGCATCGCCTGCGCCAGTCGGGTGAGGTTCCACAGGCCGATCGCCGGCTGTTGATCAAAGGCATAACGCCCCTGATAGTCGGAGTGATTGCAGATCAGGCCCGGCTCATAGGCCTCCATGAACCCGAACGGCCCATAGTCCAAGGTCAGGCCGAGGGCCGACATGTTATCGGTGTTCATTACCCCATGTGCGAAGCCGACCAGCTGCCATTGAGCCATCAGGGTCGCGGTGCGCTGAATGATCTCACCCAACAATGCTGCATGTGGCTCGGCCAGGTCGCACAGGTGCGGATAGTCATGATCGACCACATAGTCAGCGAGCTGCCGAAGCCGATCGAAGCGCTGCCGATAATAAAAGACTTCGAACGAGCCGAAGCGAACATGGCTGGGTGCCATGCGCACCAGCAGGGCACCGCGCTCCAAACCCTCGCGGTACACGGGCTCCTCGCTGCCAAACAAGCAGAGTGCCCGCGTGGTCGGTATCCCCAGGGCATGCATGGCTTCCGAGCACAAATACTCACGGATGCTAGAGCGCAATACCGCACGCCCATCACCCTCGCGCGAATACGGCGTCAGCCCGGACCCCTTGAGCTGTAGCTCCCAGTGCCCGCTAGACCCCGTGCATACCTCGCCAAGAATCAGTGCACGACCATCACCGAGCTGAGGCACGTAATAACCAAACTGGTGACCCGCGTAACACATGGCCACTGGGTCACCATCGGGTAGCGGTATCTGTCCGGACAACCAGGCCATCGCCTGTTCGCTACACAGTTGCTCAGGCGTCATTTCCAGTAGGGCCGCAGATGCGGGGCTCACACTGATCAGATGCGTCCCCGCCAAGGGTGAAGGGGTAACCCGCGAGTGGAAGCCCTCGGGCAGCGCGGCGAAACTATTGTCAAACTTGAGATCGGCCAGACTGGTCATGCGGCGCATGCTCTCGGCCTCGGACTTGGCTATCAACCCATGCCGGCAACGGGAATCCTCGCAGATTGGCGTGTACCACACCCAACGAATGGCCTGCCGCTCGATGTGCCCGCTGGAGCTTCATGCATCGCCAAGCCCTGCCGGCACCAAAATAGCGCGATGCGGGCTAGGGCCTGTTCACACTACGCGAGGCGCCTCGCGCAGTGTGAACAGGCCCTAGCGAAACTGCGGCACTGGTGTCGTCCGAACCCAGGTCTTACCATCGTCTTCGGAGACCCAGATCTGGTCGTCGGTCAGTTGACGGACGACTTGTTGATCGGTCAACACATAGTCGATCACTGCCGTCTGCGCCCAGCGCCCCTCGTCGTCTAGTTGCCGTAACTGGCTGGTTTCATAGCCAGTAACCCGAACATTGTCGAGACCCTTCTGGACCTCGATCTTTTGTTCGGTATCCGCGCGCAAGAACAGGTACATATTCTCTAAGTTTCCCCAACGCACAGTATCCTCGAACAGCTTGGTGCTGGCGGCCAGGTGCATCGGGACATCAGGACCGAAAGGATTGCTCCGGCAGCCGGCGACGACAAGGACCAAACAGATCAGCAGGATACGCATTCCAGTGCCTTGCAAGAAATCGACACCGGGCATGGTAATCAGCACCGCTACCGCTGTCACCTGGAGAGGACTGTTATCATTGCGCCTCTGATCCAGGAGCCACTCATGTCGTTAACCAGGGATGCGGTGCCATCTGAGCACAGCGATCCGCCGACGCTACTGCGCGAGATCCAGGTGGGCACCACTGCAGTCACCCTATTGGGTACCGCCCATGTATCCCGCAGCAGTGCGGAGCAGGTCGCCCATGAACTGGGCAGCCGGTCTTACCAAGCGGTCGCGGTCGAACTGTGCCCGAGTCGCTATGAGGCACTAGCCAATCCGGAGCAGCTGGCCAAGCTCGATCTGATGCAGGTTATTCGCCAAGGCAAAGCGTCGATGGTGATGGCTAACTTGGCCATGGCGGCCTATCAGCAGCGCCTCGGTGAGCAATTGGATATCGAGCCCGGTGCCGAGATGCGTACTGCGATCGATCAGGCCAAGCAGCATGACCTGCCGGTCATACTGATCGATCGCGAAATCGGGACGACACTCAAGCGCACGGCGCACAACCTGAGCTGGTGGCGGCGCGCGCTGCTCTTTACCGGTTTGATGACCAGCCTGATCTCACGCGAGGAAGTCCACGAAGAAGATATCGAGCATCTAAAAGAAGGCGACGTGCTCGAGACGACCTTTGCCGAGTTCGCCCATGACCGTCGTGATCTTTATCAACCCTTGATCGCTGAGCGCGACCGCTACATGGGGGCACGGCTGCGCGAGGCCGTCGCCGAGCACCCAGGGCGTCCGATCCTCGCAGTCGTCGGTGCGGGGCACCTCGACGGTATCGCACGCCACCTGGGAGACACCGATGACCCAGCCACAGCACGGCGTGAACTCGAGAGCATCCCAAAGAAATCGCGCTGGCCACGGCTGATCCCTTGGCTGATCGCTGCCGCCGTGCTCATCGGTTTTTACGTTGGATTCAGCCGCAACCCGGATCTCGGCTGGCAACTGGTGCGCGATTGGATATTGATCAACGGTGGATTATCCGCGCTGGGCGCCCTATGCGCTGCGGCCCACCCGCTCACCATCCTGACCGCGTTCGCCGCAGCACCGCTGACCTCACTGAACCCGACGGTCGGCGCTGGCATGGTCACCGCCGCGACCGAGTTGTGGCTGCGACGCCCTAGGGTTGGAGATTTCAGCAACCTTCGCCACGACACAACCAAGCTGCGCGGATGGTGGCGCAACCGGGTATCGCGCACCCTGTTGGTGTTCCTTTTTAGCACCCTGGGATCGGCGATCGGCACCTATCTCGCAGGCTTCCTGATCTACGACCGATTGAGCGCCTGAAAAAGCGCCAAACGAGCCGTAGCCGCTGTGCGAGATCGGATGCCTACGCCTTGGTCGCTGCAATCTGCACCGCCGACTCACGAAGCAGGCTAGCTGCACCTTTGTGGGTAAACCTTGCAGGCTGTCGCTGTACCCGCCAGTCATAGTGCCGTAGGCCCAAGAAGACTTCACGAAGACGCCTGACCTGGGCGACGACGCAGGAACAGATCGGCAATCTCCAGATCGATGACTTCGTCGATGTCGATCGAACGCTCGCGTGGCATGACGTAGGCATAGGTAAGCTCATCCATTTCGACACCCTCGTTACGCAGCAGGCGCTGGCATTCGTGAATGTAGATCGCGCCATTCAATCGGTAGCTGGTCGGTAGGTCCTGCGAACGGGTATGGCGCATTTCAGGGCGCAGAAAGTCACGCATCGACAGGTCGTCAGGTAGGGTATTGCTCCACTCCGGCGGATGATCTGTCTTGCACACGCTGACGACGGCATGCGCCTGTTTGGCCAGCAGCAGTTCTATCGCCGCATCGACATCCGCACCGACCCGCAATGGCGATGTTGGCTGCAACACTACGACATAGTCGAAGGCCTCGCCCAGCGCCGCCATGCTGCGCACCGCATGTACCATGGCGTCGCTGCCAGCGGCCGTGTCAGTGGCCAGTTCCGACGGTCGGCGGAACGGCACCTCGGCACCAAGCCTGAGGCCCAGCTCGGCGATTTCATCGTCATCAGTAGACAGGACCACGCGATCGAGTCGCTGCGCCGATCTCGCGGCCTCGATGGTCCAAGCAAGCAGCGGCTTTCCAGCGACCGGCGTCAGATTTTTTCGCGGCACCCGCTTGCTGCCGCCACGTGCAGGGATCAGGCCGAGAAAGCGAGGGGCGGGGCGCGCTACCACAAGCTGGCCGTCGATACTGGCATAGCTAGGTACCGCGAGTTAGCCAATAACATCGGCATATCGGTCATCTACTCCTTGTCTTCCCGAGCCGCGCGCCTGCGTGCCAGGAAACATTGTTTTTTCAACTACACTGGCGCTATGGCAGAAGTGTGGTCAAGACAGCAGCGCAGCGCAACGACATACCCTAGTGACTTATGGAACCCTCGAAAAATGCCATCCATAGCATTTTTCTCCACGGACTCGTGCACCTCGACATTTCGAGGCGCTCTTATTGACCAGGGCACTATGAAGAGGCGGTCTACGCCTGGCGTCGAGAGCAGACAGGCTGACTATGTGCTGCTGCGCCGCTCGATCGGGCACCCGCACTGCCGCCTTCTCCCTCAGCGTCTGTTCACACTACGCGTGGCGCAGCGTTGCTGCCCCAAAACCTGTCAGGCAAGGCGCGAGGAGAGAGGTTTTGTGAGCCTATATGAACGACGAGCAACGCCGCGTGGCGCGTTTTG